>CAZKFL010000077.1:0-1518 GCA_964552055.1 uncultured bacterium | reverse complement strand
ATGCTACTAACCATGCCATTAAATCTTGAGGCTCCCTCAACAAACTCTTACTAATCTCAGTAGCTATTAGCTGCAACAGTACATCCAGTTTATTGGTCGGTGTTTCTATAGAAAATACAACTAAATCTTCTATGCTTCTGATAGCTTGAATAATCCCTCTTTTTATATCTTGTCTAGCAGAAATATTCCTTATTTCGTTTTCACTTAACATAGCTATAGCATGAATATCTCTAGGTCCATTTATGACCACTTGAACGTTATACTTTTCCAGCAACGCTACATTTATTGCAAGATTATCAACTCCCTCATAACCCTCCAAAAGTGCTTTTTCTAAACTTTGTTTTGCTTTTTGCAATTCTTCTTCTGCCTTTTTGATTAATTCCTCTCTTGATTTATCATCCTGGCCAATCGCCCGAAGATGGCTTTTTACATCTTCTGGTTTTATTGCATCACGCAAACCTTCTCCTAGCAAACCCACACAATCACCTCTGGCATTCTGTATACGCACAATTGCAGCTTTGACGCTTGCAGGGATTTGATTCTGCGCCTGTTCAGGCAAAGATGTATAAAAATCCATAAATGCGGCTATTGCAGCATAAGCACCAAAAGATGCGGCGCCATCCTTTCCAATACCCCCATGGGAACTATGCAGAATCAAAAATTTTGATAATTGAGCTAATTGCTGATATAAATCATTACTACCGCTAGTTAATGCAGCAAGCCGTACCTGTGCTTCCTTATAGGCCATGGTATAGCTTGAGTGCATGAAAATTCTGCTATATTCTTCTTCTGAGACTACAGACATTGTATTCATTTGAGAAAGCAGTTCTTGTTTTGAAAAATGCTCAGAAACAAATTTTAGTTTTTCTAAATACGAAGGAAGCAGTTTTTCAGCATCAAAATAAGGCTTCGCTATTTTTCCTGCATCATCGGCCTCATCAAGAATAACCCTAACAGGTATTAAACACCTTCCAGTTACATCTAATACATGAGTATTTAAAACTTTTCGTAAATTAAAATCTTGTGGCTTAATAACAACTTCTTGAAGTTTACCACCTCTAACAATCTCTGATTTATATGGTGCTAACGGCCCGTAGCCACCAAAACCAGGGCTTTCAAATAAAACATCAGGCATAAGAACGTGAAATGAACCTACGGGCGTTTCACCTGTATTTAATCTCGCTGCAACATATTCGGCTACATCACATAATATATCCGTGACACCTGCATTAGGAATCGCAGTGTAAGATAATCTTGAACTTTTAATAGTGCGCCAATTATCTGCAAGAAAATTTTTTAAGGCCTCTATATTCTCTTCCTCTCCCCGGCTGTCTATCAACCCTCTTAGCTGTTCTAAAGTTTGTTTAGAATAAGCTAATACTAACTTGTCAGTTAAAGCTCTTTCTTCAGCTATTGCCTCTTCGGCTCCAATAGTCGTTAACTCATTGGCTATTTTTTCTAATAAAGTTGCACTTGTTATGCTCATTTTAACCCTATGATTTTTAGATTTGATATATT
>CAZKFL010000076.1:0-1631 GCA_964552055.1 uncultured bacterium | reverse complement strand
GGAAAAGAGGAATCTCAAAAGGTGTTTAAAAGTTTTTTGAAAGTGTCAGCATGACTTCGTTTGAGATGTAGCTTGCGCCAAATTCACCATCATAACTTAATGCAATGCCGATAGGAGACTTTGAGCCAATATTTGCAAACATCTCTATACCTATAGACCCAAGATTTAAAATTTGGTTCAAGGACGTTACAGTAAAAGTGTTTGGAATACCTGTTAGAAATGTAGTTACATTTGTACCAAACGGTTTTTCAAAGATGTAACTTGCTTTTTCTTTTAAAAAAAGCATACCCCAGTCAAATGCCCACGATTCGGTAAATTTAAGGCCAGCTTCACTTTTTATCATTGAGGAATGTTGACCACTTTGAGTTGCATTAAATGGAGTTGCTCCTGTTTCCTTATACCCTCGTTGCCAGTTGATTGCATAATCGACTGCTATAAAAGGGATCATCGTAGCCGCCTGAATAGCAAAATCATACCCAACTTCTAAATGAGGAACTAGCTGCCATGAATATATATCAGCTTTAGCATGTTTTGAAAATCCTGTGAAGTGGATATCTCTTGTATTATGGGACGCATTAAAAACTCCCCAAAGCGCCGGTTCAATATAAAAATCATTTATGACTATATCACCATAGACTGAAACAAATCCTGAATTAATTGTCCCATGACCTAATCTTTTATCATCATAAAAATAAGAGTGAACATATCCAAATGATCCCCCTACAAGCCCCCTTGATACCGCTCTATAATCAAAGCCAATAAGAAGAGCTTCTGAAATAAAATCAAAGGATGGATTTTGATTGGATGCTGAGGCATGCGCAAATTCTGCAAAACCGGAGACCCAAGTTGAGAAATGATTTTTCTTATCAAGCTCGGATAGAGCCGGCACCTCTCCTGAAGCATCTGCAAGCATGGCTGCAACGATTTCATTTTTAGGAGCCACTTTATCTTCAATTCTTAAATAATCAATATGAGAACTCACTTTGCTACTCAAAGAAAAAGCATTTTGATTTATAACAAAACCAGCAAATCCATTTCTACCAGGCGATACGCTATTTAATGCAGCCTTCAACTTATTTCCACTCAAACCATTAAACAAATCGACTGTCGATGAAGATCCAAATTCATTTAAATATTCTGCAATTGTTAACTGATTACCCGAAAGGCCTTCTAAATCAATAAGTGTATTGCCGATAGAATTATACATTAAAAAAAGATTGTTCCCACTCTCAAGCAAACTAAAACTAAATCCGGGCAAGGTATTATAAACAAACGAATCAAATGCCCCACTAATCCCCCCTGTCGTTTCCAATATCAAATACTGTCCACTACCAGAATAACTCCCCGCATCCTGAGTCACTTGAAGCGTCCCACCAAGTGTTGCAGTTCCCGTTACATCAAGTAACGTTGAACTCACAGGATCAAGCTCCACTTCGTAAACTGAAGAGCTAGTCAAAACAATACTTCCTGAAGTCATAGTCCCAATCGAATTCCCTGGTGCAAGAATACCCGAATTCGTAATTGCTCCAACAATCCCTGTCCCACTCAATCTTGCCCCAGAATTTATCTGAATCGTTGAACCAATCGCCCCATTAACTTTTAATTCTCCCTCAGAAATTGTCGCACCCGCA
>CAZKFL010000075.1:0-1813 GCA_964552055.1 uncultured bacterium | reverse complement strand
AAGGTCTCGGAGAAATGAACGCAGAAGAGCTCTGGGAGACAACAATGGATCCAGCACGTCGAATACTCAAACAAGTCGGTATCACTGATGCTGTAGATGCTGACAAAGTATTTGATATGTTGATGGGCTCCGAAGTGGCTCCGCGAAAAACCTTTATCCAAACTCATGCCAAAATGGCAGAGCTTGATATTTAGCATCGGGCTATGAAAAGCCAAGAACCGATCATAAAAATAGAAAAAGAATCTTACGCCGATCTTGAGAAAATAAAAGGCCAACTCAAGAATTTTCTCTCGGAACATGCGCGCGAGATCGATGTGCCGCTTGAAACATGGACGCCTCTCGATCTGGAAGAATTCCTCAAGAATTTCAATTTTCCTCCTTCTAAAGATCTTTCTAAATTCGAGCTCAGCCAGCAAATCCGATTTATGACAGCTGAGCTTGGTTTTGATGCTAAAAAAGAATTTAATCTCGACCATATGTTGAGACCTTTTCCACCTCTGCAAAAACTACAAGAATATCTTCCAGGACCAATACGTGGAGTGGAAATAAGCATTTTAAATAATGCTTCTGTCAATTCATTGAAAGATTGGTATAAGCGCTCTATCGAAGAAAAACAAGCCATTTTCCAAGCTCTACAAGTGCCGAAAAAAGATTCTGGGCAAAATCTCGATCAAGCATTTACTCGCTATTGCTATGAGCTCTTTGCTGATTTGGTATGCCAGGTTGATCCTGTTAAAGTTACTGCAAAAAGTTACGGTGAGCTTTCGAGTGTAATGGAAAAGACTTCGTGGATTGAAAATCGTAGCCAGTATCAAATTGTCTACACTCAAGGTATTGTGTCTCCAAGTATGATTGAGGATTTTGAATTTAAGCGTAGTTTGGTATTCAAAGATTTTATTATACCAGCTCTCCAATCAGAACAGATTAAAAACAAAGATATTAATGAAAAAATTGATTTTTTTGAGAAAATCAAAGATTCTTATTTTGGATTTTCTCAGCTTATGGATATTTCTAAAATTCCTGATCAAACTTCTTTTCTTAAGAATTGTTCACGATTTGGCATTACCGCAAAAGAAGCGCAGACTGAACTCGTAAAGGTTTTTTATGAAGCTGATCAGTTTGATGAGAATAATACATCAGAGGTGGAAACAGAGTACCACGAAATACAAGTTGATCTTTTTGGGCCATCTTTTGAAGATGAAACAAATGATTTACTACGAGAACAAGCCCGGCTCTATGCAGATCAATATGAAGAAAATAAAACTTTTCTCGATTTGATGACCGAAACAAATCAAAGAACCACCCTTGATCCGATTGATCCTGAAACATTTGCCGAGCCCCACAAAAGAAAATTCGAAAAACATACCCAAGATCGATATACGTTAGCCACACTGCTCACCGAAAAAATCACCCAAGTGCTCCATGTCAGTCCTATTTTTGCCACATACCTCGTTCAAGAATTTTATAATACGGAAGACGCTAAAGATCAGAATACACTCAATGAATTTTATTTAAAAGAACTAGAGCGGCGCGGGCTGTGGTTTCCGGATGAAGAAGATGGAGATGAGTAATATGAAAAATACTCTTATTATCGTTACAGGAAACCATTATAAGTATCGTGAGCTTGAGGCATACCTCAAAGATTTCTTCGACTGCGAGCAGGGGACAGTGCCCGATGGGTACGAAATCCAAGGTACACCGGAGAAGATTTTGGTGCATAAAGTAAAACAAGCATACGAACATTTTCAAAAACCAGTCTTGGTGGATGATGTGTCTTTTCATCTCGCTGAGCTCAATGGTTTTCCTGGCCCAT
>CAZKFL010000074.1:0-1818 GCA_964552055.1 uncultured bacterium | reverse complement strand
ATTTCCTGTAATCTTATTTTCTTTCTCTGTGGGTTCTGCGCTGTCTAGCAAACTTTAGTTTGCTGGTGGTAAAAAATGTTTAAAAATCGATTCTTGAATTTTTTTCGGTATAGCTCTTTTTAGATAGGTGAGTCGAATAAGCTTTTTTAGTCAGGTTTTGCAAAAGGAAGAAGTATTTCCATCGCCTCTTCTAGAGAAATGCATGACGAAATGATTCGGTGAGTTTCTTCTGTCGATATTCTAGAAAGATTAATGTCAATTGCGCGAAGATAGTCTAAAATATTTGAGCAAAGAATTCCTTCAGAATTTCGAACGGGATATCCTGAAAGTCCATAGATGGCTCTTTCAATAGCTTCTATTGCGGGAAAATCGGAGCTAGACGGGCGGATAGTATGCATGTAATGCATATACAATTCAGCTAATGTAAGACCCATGCTATTGCACTCGGCAGTAAAACTTTCATGATATGTGATTGATCCTTCTTTCCAGGCTCTACGATACTCATCAGGATGCATATCCGGAATTGTGAATCTGTTGTTTGATGCATTTAAAACAGCTTTTCTTAAATGCAGTGGAATAAGATGTCTTGTTTGAACTGGCATGACAGATAGTTTTTCTAAGCAAATCGGATATCTGTCATCGCTATCAGTGATTTTTACTACAAAATCTTTAGTTTTTTGAGGAAATAAGGTGCAGTTTGACATTTTCAAATCTCGCTGAAGACGGTCTTGCGAATGCATGTATCTAAGTCCCGATAGTAGGGTGTACATACATAGACAAAGTGATGGAATATTTGAGATGATAACCCCTGCACATACAAGGTTTATCCCGAGCTTGTCTAGGTAAACGTGCTTGAGTTTTAAGGTCCCGTCTGCTTGAGGTTCAGGGCGGATACGAATATTTTTTTGCAAAGGAAACCAGACATGAGTATGATGTAAATGTTTAAAGCCTTCGGTGTTAAATGTGATGTATCCTTCCTTTCCTAATTTTGGGGCCAGTAAAACTCTTCTTGAAATATGAAATCGTTTTGCAGAAAGTATTTTTACTTTGTGTTCCAAAAAAGCTTCTTTAAAACCTCCTTCACCAATTTTGAGGGGAGGGTTCATTGAGATAAGAAATGAGGTTGCCGACCATGTTTTTATAGAAATTGATTTGCGATACAAAAATGTTTCGTAAATAGTTGCAAGTCCATTTATTGTACTCATTCGATGGTGTAATTGCACATATATGATTCTGTAAGCCTCATATATAATTTTCGGTGTCCAAGGAGATTTGTCATCACCTTCAAGGATGGGGGATTTTATAAGTTCGTAGATAGCTCCATTGATTGGCTTAAAATCTTTCGAAGATTTGAGAAATGCAGGAATCTCACTGCGTGGAGAGTCACCTAAACTACCAGCAAGAATGCACTTAGTCCAAACGCAATTTTCTTGAAAATAGCGGTCCATTAAATGACCTATCCTACTTGTTGTGTGTAAAATTGGTATGCATTCTACGGTGTGTTCTTCATAGTCACCAAGCTTAATCCAATATATTCCGTTGGGCGAAGCATTTGACTGAGAGAAAGTTGTATTAAAATCTTTTAGTTGAAATTCAGGTGATATCATGGGCGTAGTTTTTAGCACGCTTTAATCTAATAGAGCAAGTCAAACTTCTAGAGTTTAAAAAAAGCCGAAATTGTTTTAGTGTGTATAAAAATAAATTTAATTAAGTTGTTTATACCTATATATTAAGGCTTTTCAGAATAAATATTTATTTCTGAATTTTTCTTCTAGGAAATAAATCAGAGTTTTTGTAATCTATTGCAATCTTTACGAC
>CAZKFL010000073.1:0-1882 GCA_964552055.1 uncultured bacterium | reverse complement strand
AGCTGCTGGAGATCTATGTCGTTAGCTTAAAATGACTCGCAACTTGGATTAGCTAGTTTTTTCATCGCAAACTCGAATGAGCTAGTGCTCACAATGATCGATGAAAATTTACTCTGATTTGCGATAAAACCCCCACGACTCATACTCTTTACGTGGTATTGCCTTTCGGCAATCCTACAATTTTATATAGGAGATATGAGTCATGGAAGAAATCTTTGATAAATGCTGTGGACTAGACGTCCACAGAGATACAATAACTGCATGTGTAATGATAGGAAATGGTACTCAAAAACGCAAGACAATCAAAACATTCCCCACATTTACACAGGATATTGAGGAACTGGCAACCTGGTTAAAGTCCCTCGATATTTACCATGTTGCTGTTGAAAGTACAGGAATTTATTGGAAGCCAATTTTTAATATATTTGAAGGTGATTTTGACGTTGTTTTAGTGAATGCGCAACATGTGAAAAATGTCCCTGGACGAAAGACCGATGTTAAAGATAGTGAATGGTTATGCAAACTTTTAAAATGCGGACTGCTCACGAAAAGTTTTATTCCACCTAGCGGGATCGTCCGGTTAAGAGAAGTTGTTAGGTATAGGCAAACACTAAAGAGAGACCTATCGAGCGCTAAAAATCGAGTCACCAAAATGCTAGAAAACGCCAATATCAAGCTTTCCTCGGTATTCTCGGATGTTTTTGGAGATACTGCATGGGGGATGATCTGCAAGCTTGTTGTAGGAGAAACAAGAATGGAAATACTTATGAACTCTATTCATGGGACATGCAAGTCACCCAGGCAAGAAATCGAAAAGGCTCTAAAAGGCACTCTTGAAGAAGAGGACAGAACAATATTAAAACTGATGATGGATCATATTGCAGCCATAGAAACCATTATCAACAGGGTCGACAAAGACATTGAAAATCAGTTGGTCCCTTACCAAGCCCAGGTAGAACTTTTAAAGACAATTCCTGGAGTAAAAGACATAGCTGCGGCTTCCATTATAGCTGAGTTAGGAGTGGATATGAACCAATTTAGAAGTGCTGCCCACCTATCAGCGTGGGCAGGATTATGTCCGGGAAACAACCAAAGCGCAGGAAAGATTAAATCCTCGCGAATTAGAAAGGGAAACAAGCATCTGAAGGAGACGATGGTCCAAGTTGCATGGGCCGTATCACGCACAAAAAGCACTTATTTAGGAGCCAAGTACCGAGCATTAGCAATGAGGCGAGGAAAACAGAGAGCAATTATTGCTATAGGACGTAAAACTTTAATAGTGTGCTTCCCCATGCTTAAGGAAAACAAAACGTTCCAGGAACTTGGAGTTGATTTTCTAGATAAGTTAGAGCCTGAACGAAAAGTCAAATATCACGCTAAGCGGTTAGAAGAATTAGGATATCAAGTAGAGATCGTTAAGAAAATAGCTTAAAGATAACAATCAGTAGACCATTCAAGAGAAGGAGTTTAATACATTTGCAAAAGATCGACGTCTTAGTGGTGGATTACCCCGCATCGCAAACTGATCAGTCAGTCTAAGTACAATAAATTGTTGTCCCGGCAAAGCTGGTGAACACGTAGAGGAAAGCTTGATTTCCTTAACTGACACGCAGATGGTATTGAAGGAAAATCTTGAAGGGAAAGGGGTGGTAATTATTTAGAAACTAATAATTTTAAATAGAAAGAAACTCTTACAATGAGGATACTCCTATGCCTCAAGTAGCTAGAAATTTTCAGAGGAAAGACGCGGGAGACGCAAAGAAGATCAGAATTATCTTGGGACAATTTCCCCAGATCTTTTAACATGAATATATCTCCGGTACCCATATATGCTGCTATTTCTTTTTAAAACACTGATTTCATTGGGATGGAAAATTCCAAC
>CAZKFL010000072.1:0-2023 GCA_964552055.1 uncultured bacterium | reverse complement strand
AATAGATTATAAACGTTATCCGCTCACAGAAAAATTAACTGCTGCGCAATTTTCTGAAATTTATACTTATCTAAGTAGGGTAGAACCTTCTGATACTGCAAGGCTTTGTGAAAATATTGTAAGTGAGACTCCTTTTGTGGGCTCATTTTGGGACGAAAATGGAGCTTCGAAATGGACGATAGTAGCTTTAGATGCTTTCCTTCGCGGTAGAATAACTGAAGATCAGTTTGTAACAATTGCATTGCTTTCTGCTGCGGTTCAACAGTTTGTTGAGACAGCTATGGCATATTCTTCCTTTACGCATAGAACAAGAGGGGGAGAAGTAACTACGGAATGGAATTTTACAAAAGTTTCTGGTGTTCCTAAGTGCGATCGAAAAATTGAAGTTATTGATATAGGAGACCCGCGGTATGAAGAGTGCTTAGGAAATTTTTTTCGTTTTATGAATCCAGCGGAGAGGGCATTGTTAAGAGCAAAAGTTAGTTTGTATCCTTTTGCCGCTGATAGATGTATTGTTTTGGTTCCCGCCTCTGACACTTCCCTTCAGTATTTAGATCCGATGCTTTTTCGTATTGTGCTTGCTACTAATGCCGCTCTTTACCCATTCAAGGGAGAAGAGAAGTTTTATATGGAAGGGGAAAGGCAATTTGTATTACCCGCATTTCCTGTATTACGATGTGCATTCTCTTTGGGAAAAGTCCCGATTGAAGTAAAGCCAGTCATAGGTGAAGTCACGCAAGCAGATGTTGTTGCTGATAGGTTTTGCTTTTCTCATGTGGTGGGTATTGATGTTATGGGCGCTCCACTTCCTCAAATAGCAGATGGTCATGCTACAGGGAAGGGTGGATTTTCATTCCACGATATGTATCATTGTTATACGTATTGGAAATCTCCTTCTATTAAATCTATGTTGTTAGTTAATAGGATATTGCAATTACTTGTTCGAGAAGAGCCAAGAACGCCGATTTTAGATCGGTTGATTGGTTTTTATGCAGACTCAGAATTTGTACGATTTTCTGATTTTAAAGGAAACGTAGGTTATGCTCTAAATGAATCAAAACTCTTTATAGATGAGGGAAAGATATATAGACAAAAAATTGTGTGGGATGTTGCCTGGAATCATTCTTTTTGGCAATGGGTATGTCCAGATATAAGTTTTGGATTGACGAGTGAGGAGCTTGAATATATTAGAGGGCATCAAAGAGATGCATGGCCAAGTTATATCGAAATGGAGGAGCTGCTTCAAAAACCTAAAGAATACGCAAATATTATTAATGCCTTAAAACCATTTGATACCCATTTTCGCCCTCACTTTTCATTGGCGTTAGACATTGCTATTATTAAGATTTATTCCTTGCCAGAGCAGATACGTAAAGATTTGCTAAGTTTTCTCATAACATTAGGAACAACAAAGGTGCGCTCTTCTGAATGGTTAAGAGCAGAAATCATGTTTGATATATTTCGTGTTATTCAACGAGATGACAGAGAACGTATAGCAAAATTTGCTAGACTTGCGGCGCTAAACTCAGTGACTATATTATTGCGCCTAATTTTATCGTCGTCCACTCTCATCGGCTGGGATAGAATCCTTGAATGTTTAGATCAGTGTGAATTTTTTGATCCTGGGATAGTTAGGAGCATTTGTGCTGAAACTGAATCAAATGAGCAATATTGTTACATATTAATAAATCCAGATGCAAAAAAATATTACTGTATTAGCAACCTTGAACGGGATAAAATTGATGCGCTACAAGTCTTGTTAAAAGATCTATGGGATATTCCATTAATTGGACTAACGAAATTTGTTCTGAAGTCGTTTAACTTGGTCGGTAAAAAAACCTTATCATAGTTCTAAGAGCTATGTGCTTTTCGAATCGCTGTTTTAAAGAGATTTTGCTCAAATTGCAAGAATTTTTAATCTTAGTTTTTAAACACGAGCAGTATAGCTAGACGAGTTTTTATTTTATTGCAAAAGATAACTAATTGCTATAAATTCTCTTTCTTTTTTTAAGGAATTGTAAAT
>CAZKFL010000071.1:0-2149 GCA_964552055.1 uncultured bacterium | reverse complement strand
TTTTCATTAGAGCTCGATTCAATAGCTGAAAAATAGTTCTGAGTGTCAGTCGGTAAAAGCCAATTTCTGACACTCAAAAAAATCTAATTTATTAAAACGAGATTGACCCGTTTCCTTTTTTTTACTTTTTCAGAAGAGACTTGCTTATGTCCCTGTTGCTAATAGACCGCTGTGTGTAGCAATGCTAAGTATCTTTTCCATATGATCTTCTATTTTTTTAGGACGCTCGTATCCGGTGGATCGTCGGAGTTGTGTTTTCTCAAATCCCTCTTTGATACAGTCAGTAAAGTTGTCTCCCTCCTTCGTGGAGGCTAACACAGCCTTTCCAAGTTCTTTTCTTTCAAGGTAACGAATGTTTGGAATTTCCCATTCATACATTCGATCAGCAACCATAAATGCTCCTGATGCTTCGACTTGAGCCGTCATTCCTCCTCCAGGTTTTCCTAAGATGCAGTCTGAAATAGCGAAACATTGGGCCATTTGCTCTTGAGTGACTGAAGAAAGAGGAAGAAATTTATCGCTAAGGTTGCCGATTGTCTCGATAAGATATGGATTTTCTCCACAAATTACAATTACTTTGTATTCGTATCCGATTTCTTCTTGAGTTTTTAAATCTATAAGTCTTTTGCAATCATTCAAAATAGAATCTGTATTAGGACGACTTCCACAGGTAACAAGGATCATTTTTTCGTGGGGGGCAATTCCATAAGCCTCTTTAAGGCTTGATCGCTCAGCTTCGGTATATTCACGAAAGTAAGAGAGGTCTGCTCCATTTCCAAATGTGTGAATTCCTCTCGAGGGGACAAGCCCCCGATCAAACTTATAATGATACATCTCGCCATTTCTATGATCTTCGATTAACAGGTCTTCTGGGTTTTCTCCAGGAACAAAATAATTTACATCAAATCCTCGGCAATGAAAGTCTAATGTAGCTACAATCTTATGATCGGTGGTAATGATATTCAGCGGCACTTGAAGCAAAGAAGAGATTCTTACGCATTCGTTAGGACAGTGAAAGGCAGTAGAAAAAATTATCGAGGGGGCAAAGGAATAGATTCTATCAAGAAGTAATTCCCAGTTTGAGGGTTGATAGCTATCTAAAAATATAGCTGTTTGCGATAAAATTTGTGTTAAAAGAGGGTTTTCTGCTTTTGTCTTTTCTCCAAAAACATCTCGCAATTCAATTGGAGTTCCCTGAGACCTAACATCCATTTCTTTAAATAAATCCTTTGCAAATTCTTCAACATTTAAAACAAGAACCTCAAACTCTCTTTTTTTAAGACTTTGCTCCAGGGTCCTAGCATAGCTTAAATGACCTCCCCCAATAGAGGTTGATAGAATAAGGATTCTGTTTGGTTCCAATTTAGGGACTTTCATATATTCACGAAATAACCTTGAAAACTCAGCAAATCTTGGATCACTTGGATCATCACTTGGTATAGGTCGTGCTGCGAAGGCGGTTGGATTTATAAGTATGTTGCATTGTTTATAGCCGGTGATCCCGCAAGCAGCTATTGCCATTTCTGCTGCATTTAGAGTTCTTGAAGGTGAGCATCGATTGTGTGCTTCAAATAACTCTCCTTTTTTAGAAATTAAAGATTCTGGGGTAGGGAATTTCAGAGAAACATAATATTGCTCAGCTTTGCTTTTAATGGAAACTTCAACATCTGGGATTGACCCAAAATCAATTTCTAGAGATGCTAAATAGTCTTCTAGGACAGATTTGTCAGGATGAAAAAATATTTCATCAAACAGATTAATAGTGGTGATGAAAGTTGAGTTAATTGCTTCATATTTTTTTTGATAGTGAGCGTATGCGCCTTGAATTGTATCAGAAGTGTGGAGTGGGGGTGTGATTTTAGTAACTGAAACGGCCCCGCTTTCAGACTCTGCTAAGGGAGCGCACACTAGAGTGGGCTTAGGGAGAAAACTACCTGTCTCTAATCTTTCCATAAGAATTAACCTCAATATATTTTTGTTTTTAAATGACTGAATGTTAATAAATTAGCATTATAATTTGTTTGTTGTCACCATATCAAATTTACCCCTTTACCTAACACAATAAGGAATCGACCTGAATAACAGCTTTGCGTAATTTAAATCTGAGGTAATTTTAGTTTAGATGAATGAGATGATGCATAAGTTATAT
>CAZKFL010000070.1:0-2298 GCA_964552055.1 uncultured bacterium | reverse complement strand
ATTGTCTTGGTGGTTTCAGGCTTGGCAAATAGTAATTCTTCATTGGTAATTAGTAATTATATTGGCCCTATCGTCTAACGGTTAGGACGAGTCCTTCTCAAGGATTAAATCAGAGTTCGATTCTCTGTAGGGTCACATTAGCCAGAAGTAGCAAAATTTCCCCGGATAGTTGTGGATTACTTAAAAGGCCCGATTCCCCTTAGTAGCAGAGGCCTATGTATGTTAATATAATCCGTATGTCATTTTTTGCATATCATTATATAGAAAGTTTACTACTATCTACTGGAGGTCCTAAAAGACGAGGTCTTTTTAATTCGGAAGCTGTATTTGATTCAACTCTAGTAGACACAATTGAAAAACAAATGATTGAGTATGGCGCAGCCCTTGGAGCATGCCGTAGTGAGTTGGCATTACAAATTATTTCTTGTACCTATAAAGATAAAAATTGGGAAAGTGAAGATGCCCCAGATATAAGAAAATTTATTAACGAAGCCTTTCAATCAAGTGAAATTATTCCGCATAAAGTTGTCCGACCAATATCCTTTCTAAGACATGGAAAAGTAGTTGCAGTATCAACCTTGCATAATAAAGAAATTCAAGCAGGCCTTGAACAAATATTTATCGAAGCCTTGCTTTGGGGGCTTTCTCACCCTAATGAATTTAAATCTTGGTACGATAAAGATTTCGAGGAAAAAACTAGTAAACTTGATAAATACAGGGAATTAGGGCTAGATATCACCTATATTCCAACACTACCTCAATATTTATCTGAATGTGACAAAATGATTGAGGATTATCAGCATAAAATGGGTTCTTTACCCCAAACAATACCAGCTAAACTTCTTTTAGATGCTGAAGCATTAGGCGTAACCGTATAAAAATCATTATATGCCGAAATTAGTAATCGATACAAATATATACTTAAATTTCTACCGACTTGATAGTGGTCAATCTTTAGAAATGATAAAGAACTTAAACCAGCTTGTAGGAACAAGCGGTAGGTTTAAATTAATTTTACCTAAGCAAATTGAAGATGAATTTATTCGAAATAAAAACAGCAAGAGCGCAATTTACGCTGACCATATTTTAAATTTTGAAAGAGGGTTGGAGGTGCAATTTAAAATACCCCACCTGATTAAATCGACATCACAAATTGAACAAATAAAGCGTCTTGTTGAAAAACTTAACCAGCTAAAAAAGAAAGCCAGTGAAGATTACAAGAACCGAGTGTTTAATCCAAATAGTAAAATTAATCAGCAAATAAAAACCCTTTTTATTCATGCACATCGCCCGACGGAAACAGAGCTAGTTCTTCAAAAAGCTTGGTTTCGTACATTACGCGGCAATCCTCCTCGGAAAGACAACTCGTCCTTTGGGGACGCAATAATTTGGGAATCCATTCTAGATCAGTGTAGTGATGAGGATACGGTACTAATTTCGGGAGATGGAGATTTTGAGAGTGAAATCGATCAAGGTAAAGTCCATGAACTCTTAAGCAAAGAATGGTCTCAAAAAACAAATAAGATGCTTAAGTTATATACCAAACTAGGTACTTTCATAAATGAAAATATTAAAGATAAGAAGAAGCAAATAAGACAAGAGACAATTCAAGAAGAAGATAGATTGAATTCAATTTTCACCACCCAGGTTGAACTTCCTAGTTATTCAACTTTAGCTCTTCAAAACGAACCACTCCGTCTCCATAGCGATATGCAAACCATTTCTCCAACGGCATTTACATGGAGTGCCTTAAAAAACAAATGTGCATGTTGTGGAGCGGAAATTAAGGAGCTCAACCCTTATATCGGTTTTAGTTTTAATGTTCGATGCGAAAACTGCCAAGATCAGTTCTCTTCTGCGCAAAATTGTAGCAAGTGTGGCAAACATTTTCATCGTAGCTGGACTAGTGTTAATACAACCTACTTTGGAAAGGGTTTATGTGATGATTGTCAGAAGTAGGACTGAAATCTAATAAACATTGGTTAAATCAGATGGGAAACTTACTAAATTAAAGTGGTATGAGGAAACCGATTATTACCGTTTTGACAGAAACGACAATTCCTCTGGCTTGTCTTCCTTATCTCCATTCTTTATAATCTTAGCGAGGATGACGATGTCATTTCTTACTTTAAGCCAAAATAAGGGATCACTACCAGGAAGACGACTTGCTGAATCTGTAGGAATAGCATCACCTTTTGGAAAATTTGCCAGATCTGGGGTGTTTGTAATTTTTTTCTCTCGGTTCACAAAACGTAGAAAGCAGACAAACTGCTTTGTCTGCGAGCGTTTTGTGAAGCC
>CAZKFL010000069.1:0-2664 GCA_964552055.1 uncultured bacterium | reverse complement strand
CAAAGAAAAAAAGTTTTTAATTTTATGTAATACAGCTATCCAATCAGGGTTTTAGGACAGCTTCTTAAAGCATTAGTCTGCGTGCTCTGCGGTTAATTTTATTTTATTAATCATGGAGCTTGCAACATTAAGCTGGGCTTTAGGAGAGCTTCTAAACTCCATCAAATTCAACTTCTTCATATTCTTCTAAATTTTCCAAACTTTCAAATGTATAAGCTGAGGAATGAAATGGAACAGTAGGAGCAGGATCTTTCTTAGGCAACTCTTCTTTAGGTCGAGCAACTTCCTTAGGCAGATCTTCTTTAGGTGGGTCAACCTCTGGCGCTGAATTCTTTACTGCTACCACATCCTTTGCAGGTTCTCTCAGGAGAGGAACTGGTTCAGGTGGCAACGCAGGAGGTTCCGGCACGAGTACTGCTAATTCTGAAGAAGGCGGATCACTCCCAAATATAAAAGCAGATTCTTTTGGGTCTATAAATAAATCTTCGGGCCTAAATGGCGTTAATAATTCTATACCCCTTTCAATTGCACCTGGACTTGGTAACAAGACCTCCCTATTATTTCGGTCAGAAATAGATTGTATTAAAGAGGAGTGAGCTGTTTTTGTCCTTAAAAGAGATCTTTCAACAAAATAACCTCCAATAAGTAATTCAATAATGCTACAGATAAGTTCATCCTTCCCAGCGTCTAAATCAGTAAATTTCATTTTGGAATATACATAAAACAATAAAAGCCCAACAGATGCAATTTCATTCACAACTGTATATTGAAAAGGGGCATTAATTTGTCCTTGCTGATAAGCTGAAAATAGCTCTCGACTTCTAGTATACAAAAATTTTCTAGGATTTAGATGAAATGTCATTACAAACCAGTCTGTTGCGATTTTAATATTTTGAGGAGGCAGCATATTGTATGTTTGTAAATTAGGCCCTCTTTCTCTTCTACCTTCTTGAAACATTGTGTCAAAATCAATAATCGCAGCCCATTTATCAGGCCTCATAAGAATATTACCTGGGGAAACATCGCCGTGGCAAATACCCTTTTCATGTAAAATTTTATAACCTTCAAGAATCGAAAATGCAATTTTTATATATTGACTAAAAGGAATTGGAGGGGAAGTTTCAATAAATTTCGTAAGAGAATTCTCGCCCTTAGAAGCTACAGCTCTATATCCTGACTTTCTTGTTAAAATCTTTTGAGGAAAATTAATATAGGGAGAATCTTTTGGTAATTGCTCTAACAAATCACTAGGAGGACCTAAAAAGGGCTTTTTAGAATAATCAAATGAAAGCACAAGTTCTGAAATAGGTTTTACTAAAACAAGATCAATTGCCCGGTACCCTTCTTCATTTAAGATAAACAGCTGGACTTCTAAAATTTTCTTATATCCACCCTTTCCGATTACACAAGGGTTTTTTTTCTTAAACAATAAATAAGTTATGTCATTGATCTGAACTTTTGATAACGAATGCTTTCCCTCACCCCAAATTGAGCTAACCTCTAGTTCAATTTTTGATAATTCGCCGAGTGATCTAGGCGTCCAGCTATATTTTGATTTAGATTCATCAAAAGCTATCCAACCAGACCTAAGCAACTTACTATTAATTGGATCCGGAATCACATGCGTAGTACTCAAAGTAGCTGACGTCATAATACCTATGATATGTATAAATCATAACACTATTATAACACAAAGCTATGTAAATTCCAACAAAAATACACTCAATTTTAGACACTTATACACAATTCAATCAAAGATACCCAAGAGGTTCTTAGCCTACTTACTGGGAGCTCCCATCCAGCCAATAACTTCCAATGCAATGTGCGCCGTAGCGGCTAGCACCGGGACACCTACTATAAACACAGAAGCTCGAGCTATATTAACTCTCGTAGAAGCTGCTCTATACTCTTTAGAGTGTTTGATTCCCTCAATAGCAGCAGAGTATACATCAAAAAGTGCCATAGAAGAGTCCTCTCTCTTTAAAATGATAGCATCAATAGCAGATTGATAAAACCATTCAGTCTCTCTTGCAGATCTGTAAGTGACATCACCTTTAAATGCAGCGTCTGTTAATAATGAAATTTGATTCATTACACCTTGTATAAAACCCATTGCAATTCCTTTTTATAATTTTTTGCTAAGCACTATACAGATAAAGCCACTACTTATCAATACTCATGAGTGGCCTTGTTGCATAAAAGAAAAAATTTGAATTCTCTGTGCGGAGCAAAAGCCCTTTAGATTTCCCGCATCGAAGAATGCGGTCTCGAGTAGACCGTAACCGTCTGCGTATGCGTAACCGATTTATATCCAGCTACTTTTAGGCATTCCCATCATTGTCATTTTATTGATAATCAAACATTTAACATAAGCTTCTGTGGATTGTGCCTCTTTTGTTCTGCTTTGTAACGAGCTACCTGTTAATTGCTTAATCCTATACATTGTTGTTTCCCCAAGAGATCTCTCATGGTAACCGGTTAGTATTTTCCATAAAGCCCTCGCATCTTCATCATCTCCAAGTCCTATGATCTGCTTGATTGCATCGTTACGTTCAATAACAGCGGGATCATCACTATCACCAGATCCTGAACCATTGCTCGTAAGTTCTGAGACTATAATTTCCTTGCTATCAGGATCCATCCCTATATGCAGTTTTCTCCAAG
>CAZKFL010000068.1:0-2942 GCA_964552055.1 uncultured bacterium | reverse complement strand
AGCGGTCCTTTTGGATTCCTGCATCGTAGAATGCGGTCTCGAGAGTCGTAACCGTATCCGCCTCCGTAACCGTAACCGGGTTTATCTTAAAAATTATATAAGCAGCGCGTGATTCAAAAATAGGGAATTATTAATTGTTTAATTTTATAGCCTAACTTTTATTATACTGCCCAAATTTTGGCAGTTATTTGTCACCGCCTGTGCCATGTCCCGCTCCACAACAAGAAGTATCATCAGAAGTGTGCGCTTCCTCTGCAGTTGTTTCTAGTCGTCTCAAAAGTGAAGTAATTTGTTCCTCTAGCGCGGCCTCAGTTAGAGGAAGAGATCGTTTTGAAGCAAGACGAAGGAGTTCAGCATAATGCTTTGGAGCAATGTTGTCCCAATTGAGTGTCGAAGTGTCCATCGGATCTGTCATCAGCTTTTCTATTGCAAATAGGCAGGGTATTATAAAATCACTTGTTTTTGCATCTTTAAAAAGAAGGGAAATTTGAAGCAGCTTGGTGATTTGATCGGCAGTGATTTCCAAGTTTTTTAAAAAAAATGCATTAATCAGATCGACTATGTAGTCGCACAGGCTGTTTATTTCTAAATATTTAGAAAGTATTAGTGACTCTGTGAGAATCTCAATATTACTACTGAATTCAGGTTCAATATTTCCTAAATAAATAAAGTGTTGTAAATTCTGAAGAACTATGGCGCTACAGGAAAGTTTAATTTTTTTTTCTTTAGATTCTAAAAAGCCACTTTCAAGAGCAGTTTTAAAATAGGAAGAATGAGAATTTATAAAACTCAAATGAAAGTGAAAGATAACCCCTTCTTTGCTTTCTAAGGAAGAGTCGGTTCCAGAATTTATTTTCGCTAAATCATAGTGACGCGCGCTATTACCATCCGCAAGTTTTAATTCATAATATGTTGGTCTCAGCGTTTTTGATGGATATAAGTAAGGATTGCCTGGCTTCCAATACAAATCCATTACTCTTGATCGGTCGACAGGAAATACTCCCGCCAGTACAGCACTTTCTGTTTTGTCCAGAGATTTAGATAGTTCAGAAGTGATCTCGGCCCTTTTTAGTAATTCAAAAATCAGGCCAAGTTGAGTCCCCGTTAAGCCCCCACGAACGGTGCATTCGACGTAGTAAAGATCTTTTTTCGTTGCTGCCACGCGACAAACGCTTAAAATGTCTCTGCAAATGCCTTCGATTCTCTTTATAACAGTCGGAGTATATCCTTCACATTCATCACGTAATGGAGGCTTTATTTCAGTTGAAACAATCTGTCTAATTTTAAGTTCAGCATCCCTATCAATAAAAACCAGTTCCTGAAGTAGGGGGGTAGAAGTCGTTTGACTAGTCATTTATATTCTCACAAATTTTTTTTGAAATGATAATAACGATTCGGTTTAATAAAAAACAATATATATAGTCCTTTAAATTTGCTTCGATAGGTTTATCTGTCAGATACATCTTTTTCTTTGCAGCTATCTGCATCGGATCTGTAAAAACAGAGTCCTGCTTCGATAACGCTAACGCTTCTGCAAATAAAAAGTGTCTCCTCCGCAAAACCTATCAATTCAAAATTAAAGAACTATACTCGTGACATTTCAAAGCACCAGATTTTTCTAAGAAGAATCATTTTAGTTTGATTAGGCATAACCGATCGCGAATGACGGCCCTGTTTGAAGACAGGCCCGATTGAGCGAAATCTAAATAAAAAGATTGTGCAAAGAAAAATCGGAGCTTTGAATTGGAACGAGTATATACTCGTGTTATTTCATATGCTGAAAGAGATTCAGGCTCATGTCTACTAACGCTATAACTTCTGCTTCCATGTCATGATTGAATCGTTTATAATCATCTTCTTCTGACGGGCTACGAAATAATTCTCTGGCCAGTTGAGTTGTTTTAAATGAGAAATTGACTCCTGTTCCTCGAAAAAAACTTGCAGACGCTGCTGCATCGCCTAAAAGAATTACCCCATAAGTAGAATCGGAAAAGGTAGCCGCGCGTTGAAAATATATGGGAATATTTTCTACATTGAAAAGGCTGTTTTTCTCCATGATTTTTGCCTCTTCTTTCCATCCTACTTCCGAAGCAATTTGGATCATTGCATTTGAATCGAGATTTTTGAAAGTGTTTGGCTGATTTTGGATAAATAAAATCGTTGCAGAGGGTAGGAAGACTTTTTTAGCAAAAACTTCAGGATGCGGCTCAATTTCAACAATGATTTTATTTTCAGGATTACTTGCAGGAATCATAGATATTCCTCCTGTCGATTTTCCTAAAGAATGGCAAATAATTCCAAGCTTTTTTCGAACTTCGCTATGAGTTCCATCAGCCCCCACTAGGACATCATAAGACAGAAGTCTTTCTCCATCAATTGTTTGAATGATTGCTGTATGTGAGTCTTTTATGAAATCTATGAATTCACCTTGGATTTTTTGTATGCCCAACATATCTGCATGGTAGGCTAAGCTTGTTTCCAAATCCTTGATCAGGACAAATCCTCTTCGCTCGTCTTTAAATTGCAACTCTTCCATGCCGAAGATTGGAGCATTCCATCTCTCAAAAAGCTCCAAGGTAACCGTAAATAGAAACAAAGTATTTTGCCGAGTATAGGTGTTACGTTTCTCCACCAAAATTACATCTGCGCCCGCCATTTTTGCTTCAATTGCAGCGCCAAGCCCAGAAGGACCTCCACCAATAACAAGCACAGACGTAGGGCGCGCCATCAAATTTATAACACCTAAGAAGAAAAAACAACTTAGTGCCAAATTCAATCTCTGCTTCATAAGAATCCCTTATAATTCTTTAATTGAATTTAGCTGAAAAATGAAATGAACTCCAACTGAAACTTCTGGATTTATAGAGCTAATAGATCTTCTTAGAGCCTGTCCTAAAACCTAAAATCTTTAAAAAAAAGAAAATCGGTTACGCTTACGGGGG
>CAZKFL010000067.1:0-2975 GCA_964552055.1 uncultured bacterium | reverse complement strand
GGTAAGTTGGTCTTTAACAAGATCACTGGGCTCAAGGACACTTGGGCGAAGTAAATAATTTAGGACATCATCATGGCTAATCATTCTGTCGATCGAATTAAATGTGCAATGATTGTTTATGAGCTCGAAAGATCACTTGGTCGATTTGTTCGTGAAAAAAACAAAGAAATTGAAGAACACAGCATTGCCAAAGAAATTATTAATAGGGTTAATAAAGAAAAACCAGACACCATTAGCAGCACATCATCCATAATTGAAAACTCATATTTAGGGGAAATATTTTCTTTAGCAAATATTGCAGCCAGCGAGACCAGTCAATCCCAATATATAAAAGCTTTGGAAAAACTCAGTCTTGCATTAGAGTTGTTTGATATACGAAATGCTGTTAGCCACCCCAACAGACCATTTCCAGATTGCTACTGGTATCGTTGCGCTGCGATTGCTGCGGACCCCTCAATCGATGCACTTCATTTGTTTGAGGTATCACTTGCATTAAACAATGCACTCGAAGGAAAAATTCTTGAACCGCCCGAGGAGTGGCTCTACAAAAAACGATGGTCAGTACCCGCAAACTTGCCATCTAATTTTGATCATTCAATTACAGGTCTCCTAGGAAGAAGTAAAGATCACTCTATTCTTCTCAAGGAAATCAAGAACCCTCGCGCCCCCTTAATTTGTTTAGTTGCAAAAGGTGGAATTGGAAAAACAAGTTTGATGCACCAAGTGGTGTCTGATTTTTGCTTATCCACTGAATCCATACAATATTTTGATGGTGTACTCTGGACATCTCTTAAACAAGAAAGACTGACACTAAAAGGGGTTGAAATACTCTCTGCTCCAGCCAGCCTGCAAGAGATGGAAGAAGACTTGTGCAGAAATGCTATAGATATTTTCGGCAATGAGTTTCAAACATTTCAAGAACTTAAAGCATCTCTAAATAAGAAAAAAATATTGCTATGCTTAGATAATTTAGAAACCATTCTCAGAGATTCGCCTGAAACATTTTCTAACTTTTACGACAACCTCCCCGACACATGGAAGGTTGTAATTACTAGTCGAATACCAGTTGACGGGGCTAAAAATTTACCTTTAGGTCCACTCGAGAAATCAGGAGGCACAGCGCTAGCACGTAGCTACCTGAACTCGAAAGGTCATAACGTTGAAGACCCAGATTTGCCTGAAAAAATTAGCCATAGCTGCAAGAATAACCCGCTTGCAATTCGAATTTCTATTGATTTGATATCCTCTGGCCATGAAATAAATTACGCCTTACAAAAAACCGAAGAAGATGTCATCGAATTCTCTTTCACCAGCCTACTTGAATGCTTAACTCCGATAGAGAATAATATTCTTGAAACAATTTTTTCTTTAGAAAACCCTACTCGATCAGATATTTGTGGAGCATTAGATTGCAATGTAGATGAAGCAGCCACTGCAATTTCGAGGTTATTAAAAACATCATTACTTAGCAGAGAGGACAGTACTGAATTCGAGAAGTACACATTAGGAAGTTCAATTCGTGATTTATTAAGATCACATCCACGAAATCCAGAAATTAGATCTAAAGCTGCTCAATGGCTAGCAAAAACAAAGGCCTCTGCAGAATCAGCATTAAAACTACAACGAGAAAAAAATATTTCTCCAGTATCTCCTTATTTCATACCTGATGAAAAATATGGCTCTTATGCATCGATTACAAAACAAATATCTGCAGCTGCAAAACGCGAAGACCGAATTCAGCTAATTAAAATAGAAGGCGTTCTACGTCAAAAATTATCAGGCGAACAAAACTCATCCTTTGTTCATAGGTTGCATGCATTAACAAATCTAGAGCTGGACGATCAAGCTACCGCCATAGCCCAATTTAACAGAGCCGTTGCTCTTGACACTAACGACCCATCCCCCGCATTTTCACTGGCACTCATACACCAACAAAATCAGAACAACGAGGAAGCTTACAGAATAAGCCTTAATCTAATCAAGAATAAATTTGGTGACCCTAGCATTTCCGGAGAACATTTTGCCAATCGAATTTGGAGCATTTACTTAAACTCTTTGAACATTCTTGAAAAATATTCAGATGTTTTCGACGCAACTTCCGAATGGAATGATAAATTAAAGTCACTTCCAAGCTTAGCTGTTGGTCGAGCCTCTGCATACAGAAGACAAGCAGATCAAGAGTTTCGGAACGAAAGAAAAAATGTCGAGCGTTTGGGTCAACTACTTGCAAAATCTGCCAATATTTTTGCTAAATTGCTTACCATTCAGGGATATAAAAAGTGGACATTCCCAGAAATTAGAAAAATACTCAACGAGTTCCGATTTTATAAATCCTCCAATGTAGATCTAAGCAAATTTAATTCATCAGACATAGAAAAAATTAAAACCTTTCTTCAATGTCTCACAACCATCGAAGCCAGTCAAGCAGGCATAAATATCGCAGAATCAAAAGAAGTATTAGACTTTTTTACCGACGGAGATTTTAAGGAGCAGAATCGCAAGCGATCTATCGAACAATACACCAGCCAAGGATACACGATAGGCAGAGTTAAACACGGATTAAGTGCTCAGAAAAATTATTTCTTTGTGCAAGATGACTTAGGCTCCGACTATTTTGTCCACTATGATTCTTTTGAAAATGGAAATTGGATTAATCGAAAATTTCTTAGCCCTGGGGTTTTCATTGCATTAAAGTTTGACAAGCATACAAACGCGAATTCATACCCAGCGACCGAGGCCTGGATTGTGATGAATGCTTAATACTATTCACTCTCCTATTGTAAAAATTAAAGATTAACTTTACAGAAGTATCAAATCATCCAAAAGTAATGAGGTCAGTATCTGCGGGGGCTGACCTCGTTTTATTTGGGAATCAACCCCTACTCAAAAAGTTTTTGTCATGAATACCTTCGCCATGCAGCGTGAAAACACAGCCACGTCAGACCCCTATGCCAGCGAAGCGCAAACCTCTGCGC
>CAZKFL010000066.1:0-2987 GCA_964552055.1 uncultured bacterium | reverse complement strand
AGGTAGAACAAGTATGAATGATGTGATGAAAACAAAAGGATTTGGAGTTCCAGATGCGATAGATCCCCATCATTTCATTGTTACTATTCCATCAGGAAATAGTGGTGACATTATAATTTCTGAACACTTTGGTGTGACGGCGTCCAATGAAGACAATGATATACTTATGCGTTGCCGACTGCCAAGATCGGCTTGGAGAAGCATATCAGAAGACGTAAAGCGAATTTTTAATGATAGGCTTAGAGAGAAAAAACTTAAGCCGAGTAGATGGTCTGCTGGTGAAAATCCGGTTGAAAGGCTTTTAGGTAAAGAGCTGTGTGTTTTAGCTTGGGCAATAGAGAGTGCCACAGAAGAAACTCATTCGGCAGCAGTCGCAAGCTGGATTGGATTTAAGCCTGAAGAACGGTGGTGGCTATTTAAAATGGTCGATCAAACGGTTGGCGAAGCTGACGACAAAGATATCGGCTGGCGCAAAGCTTTAAGGATCGCCTTCACAGAGTCTCCCAATCAATTGGAAGCCTCACAAAAAAAAAGACAGCGTAAAAAACATATAGATGGAGATCTATTCCCTCTACCGCTTTTCGATGTAAAGGACGAAAGATAATGCCTAATGAAATTGTACCTTTTAGTTTAAAAGATACGTCCGCCCTTATTGAACATATATGGCCGACGGGAAAGATATCTGCTGAGGCTCAAAAAGAAAGAAAGGCTGTTCAAAGTCAAACACTAACAGGGCTGGGATCTTACTGGAAAGGAAGAAAGCCCCTATTTTTGGTTAGAGCATGTGTAATAGCAAGTCTTATTCCGATCACAGAACAGCCAGATAAGGATCTGGAAATTTTTGAAAAGATTTTAGGCATCCACGATAGCTCCTTCAAATTTAGAGTAAAAAAAGAAGAAGATTGGCCATCTATTAACAAACTGCCCTACTTAGAAAAAGTTTCGATCTGCTCACGTGTTGAAGAAATAGATAATAAGTATCTTCTTGGAGAGTGGAGCGCCATTAACAAGCATTTAGGCACTAACGCTAGCAGTATAGTAGAGCTTGTAGAACAGTTGGGGGTGATGAGATTTGGACGCCGCCCAAGAGTGGCAGACACTTTCACAGGTGGTGGCTCGATTCCTTTTGAAGCGGCACGAATAGGATGTGATGTTTACGCGTCTGATCTCAATCCCATGGCTTGTATGTTAACTTGGGGTGCCTTCAACGTAGTAGGATCTACTAGTGAGAGATTGAATGACGTTAATGCTTATCTAAAAGGAATTGCTGATAAGGTTGGCAATGAAATCGATAAGATGGGTATTGAAACAAATCAGAATGGCGACAAGGCCAAAGCCTATCTTTATTGTATAGAAACTAGATGCCCTGAAACCGGATGGATGGTTCCTTTAGTTCCTAATTGGGTTATCTCTAAAAGCCGTAATGTTATAGGAAAGCTAGTTCCTAATCATTCACTAAAAAAGTATGACATTGAAATCATATCAAATGTCAGTAGTGATGAAATGGAAAGGGCGGAAATAGGGACAGTTGTAAATGGACGTCTAATTCATCCTATGAACAAAAACGAGCTAGGTATATCTATTTCTGAAATAAGAGGGGATCATAAATCGAGTGACGGGCAAAGAGTAAACAAGCTAAGAAAATGGGAACTAGCAGATTTTACCCCAAGAGCTGATGATATTTTTCAAGAAAGACTCTACTGTATTCAGTGGATAGAAAAGCAAAGCTTAAATAAGAGCAGGCAAAGTACATATTTTGCAGCTCCCACTGCCAATGACCTTGATAAAGAAAAACATGTAATTGAGATAGTTGCGCAAAACTTTCCTAATTGGCAACAGAATGGTTTTTTGCCAAACATGAAAATTGAGCCAGGGAAAAATACCTCGCAACCTATATGGGAGAGAGGGTGGACATACTGGCATCAATTATTTAGCCCAAGACAACTTCTTTTTTGTGCCCTTGTACTTAAAGAAATTAAAGAACATAACTCTCCTGAGGGAGCAATAGCGTTTGCGCGTCTTCTAGATTGGTCAAGTAAGTTATGTAGATTTGGTACTGGTGCAGCAAGAGAGTCTATTGCTCAAACCTTTTACAATCAAGCCATAAATACTTTTATAAACTATGGTGTGCGATCTTTTCATTTTGCAAAAAACTATTTAATGAACGAATTAAACAACTATCCAATTGGAACAAATGCAGAAATAGTTAACGCGCCTGCTAGTGAAGTAGATTCCTTGTCAGATATTTATATAACTGATCCTCCTTATGCTGATGCTGTAAATTATCACGAAATTACTGAGTTTTTTATTGCCTGGCTTCGTCAGAATCCACCATCACCATTTGATCAATGGGAATGGGATAGTCGCCGTTTGTTAGCGATCCAGGGAGATGGAAAAGAATTCAGATCTGGTATGATTGCAGCTTATAAAGCAATGGCAGATCATATGCCTGATAACGGTCTACAGATTGTTATGTTCACGCACCAGTCTGGAAAAGTGTGGTCGGATATGGCTCAGATATTTTGGGGAGCAGGTCTCCAGGTAATTGCAGATTGGTATATTGCAACGGAAGCATCTACTGAGCTTAAAAAAGGTGGTTATGTTCAAGGAACCCACATTATTGTCTTAAAAAAACGCCAAGGTGATCTATCCGGATATTCGGACGAAATCAAACAAGAGATCAAACATGAGGTCGCACATCAGATTGAAACAATGACCGGTTTAAATCAGTCCTTAAAAGGTCGCGGGCGAATGGAAAACTTATTTGAAGATGCGGATCTTCAGATGGCGGGCTATGCAGCAGCACTTCGTATCCTTACAAAATATACAAAAATTGATGGTAAAGATATGACAGCCGAAGCTCTACGTCCAAGAGATAAAAAAGAAATTACCATCGTTGATGAGTTAGTGGAGTTTTCAGTACAGATCGCCAATGAGCATCTTGTTCCAGAAGGAATGGATGCAAAAACATGGGAGCGTAGTACCGG
>CAZKFL010000065.1:0-3083 GCA_964552055.1 uncultured bacterium | reverse complement strand
CGGTTACGGTTACGACTCTCGAGACCGCATTCTACGATGCGGGAATCCAAAAGGACGGCTGCTCTCGCGCCGGCACCCAAACACGATTATTATTTGATCAACTGCGTGAAACAGCAGCCATTCCCGTAACCGCCTGCGTAACCGTAACCGGATTTAATTTTAAAATATCTTAAACAGAATCTTATAGCCTAACTTTTATTCCACCGCCAAGAATCATCAGATAGACAAAAGCAAACTCAAAGAGCAAATAGGTAAAAAAAACTATATTTGAATAGATCGTTGCATAAAACGCATATGTATTTATTATTTTACGATTTAAGTAATCAACTGAACTATGCTATAATTATTAGCAAAATATTAGATGATTTTACAACTATGTCAACTATTCCAACTAAGTTAACCACTAAAACATTTTTTACTTACTATATTTATCAAATAAATGATTCAAATTCATCTATTTCAAAATTAGATCGTTGCAATAGATTGGTAGTAAGAATTGCTCAAGTTATCTCTGCAATACTTACTATTGGCTTGTTACCGCTAGCATCTTATTACATATGGGGTCGTCATAAAGTAGTAGTAATTTCTTTAACTCCCCCTGCACCATCTCCTCTTATCACCCCTGCCCCAGATCAAGCAACAACTACCCTACCAGTTCCAAACCCACCTGCAACTCCTGTGTCAGGACTACCTCTTGCTGCGGTTGCCCCTGAAAGAGTTGCGCTTGTAGAGAGAAGACGCGCTTACTTTGAAGATCTAGCTATGCCATCTCCCCTTATTCCTAAAACAGATGAAGTGGTGGATGTTAAATTTCTTCAAATGTTACTGAATGACTTTGTTGGGGGCGATACGGGATCAGATCCGGATAGAGGGGTTGATTTCATTAAAGGGTATTTAAGCAGATACCTGGCGCTCTTTCCAGCTGATATACATGCGGCGGCAATTGCAAGAGATCTTAGCAATTATGTTTATAGGCCGGATGAAAAAGTTCCGCTAGATGATGTTGTATCCACACTTTTAGGAAGATTAGAAGAATCGGGATATGTTGCGATGGCAGGTGGCTATACGGATATGAGTGCCGGACACGCTTTATTCTATGAATTCATTCTTGAAACAGATCGCAAGGTGACCTTTAAATTCACAAATTCGGGAGATGGAGTCTGCTTTCATCCAAAGTTTAGATCAACAGGATCTGGAATAAATTTTTACAGAACATTGAGTTTATCAGGGGCTACAATTGAAGATTTACAAAAAAGCACATTTTTAAAACTCCTTATTAGCTTTAAACGAAAGCGGCCACCCATTAGAAAGCTGGATGGAACTCTAAACGCATTACGACCACAAATAAGTAGCGCAATAACACTCTACAAAGTCCTTTTATACAACTGGCCTGTTACATGCGATCTTAAGAGTGAAAATCCAGGTAGGGCGCAAAGGTCTGGCAGTTGCTCGTTACAAGGATTAATGAAGTGGATTAAAGGCCAGTGCGAGCGAAATCACCATCCGTGGATGACTTTATGGATTAAGCTATCAGCATTTTCTGACTATCTTGAAAATAGCGATGCTCACTCCTCTCAATTCATTAATGACGCCTTACGAAAAATGAGCACGCACATCGATAAAATGGATAAGGCAAGTCCCATTCCTCCTCAATTATTTGAGGCTTGGAAAGAAATTTATACGCGAGCTAAATTGGCAACACTTACAGCGCATACAGTTTCCAGCGCTGCAAGATCTGCTAGTGCCCTCTCATCTATTCCATATGGGCTAGGTTTAAATGTCTATGAAGTAGTTGTTCTTAAAGAAATAAAGCCACTTCCTCAAACATCTTTGAAGACAGGTTACGACTATTTTCACAGGTTTCCAGGTGAGGCCCCTTCCCTTACAGAACTACCCACACTTTCTAAACAAAAAATAGCAACGCCCTATTCTGAAATGGCCTATAGACTCAATTTTCTACGGCTTTTACCTGATTGCAACTCTACCAATTTAGTTGAACCAGACCATTTCACTGAATTAGGGGATTTGATAGAGCTATTTTTTTATACTGAAGAAGCCTTTCCTGAATTCCATATTCCTGATTCACATTTTGTTGATCTGTTTAACGGATGGATGACTCTCTATCTCAAAGCGCGCAGTGAAGGCTCTATTTCCAAAGCGGTATTTTTAGAATGGCTAGAAGGGGCTAACTTACTTCTAACAACTTATTCAACAGAATACATATTCGATTCACGAGAGGCTGTAGCCAGATGGAAAAAAATTAAAGCGGTTGTTTCCAGAGAACATGCCTCTCTACTTGCCGAATTAGGCGAAAGCTACAAGCCCCCTCCAAATTACTGGAGTGTTTATCATCGCCGCTTCAATTCAAACTTTGAATGGTTGCCTTTTGGTCAGAAATTTACAGAATACGCTCCTGGGAAAGTGAGCGCGCCACCTGTTGAAAAACTAGAAGATCTCCCTGCTATGGCAAAATTCCAAAGAGAGCTGATGCTGCAAGCAGCTTCACTTCCAAAACCTACATGCGAAGATAGTGAAATAAACGAGGAGAAAGATAATACACCCGAAGAATTATTTATCATACGAGCACACCACATCGAAGCCCGCTACAAAGAAGGTGAGTGGAGCAGATGCTGGTTTCTCGACACCCCTCTTAAAAGAGAAATAGCAAAATGTATCGACGCTTTTGGATGTAACCTTCCTGTAATCCCCCATTACGATCCATTAAAACGGGGAATGGCCGTTCTTTTCTCTGTAGCTGATCGCTTTCTTAATAAAACAACCTCTAGCTCATTTAACAATAGGAGTGAAAAAAGAAGTCTAGTTGTCTACTATCCTGAAATTTCTAAAATTGAGGATCGACATGAGGTGCATCACCCCTGCATCAATATTGTGGGCTTTTTTGGTACATCAAGACTATTAAAAGGAAGAGCCTTAGCCGAATACTGCATCCCTAAAAGTGGTACAATGCTTGCTCCCCTACGCGATTTAAATGATCGAGTCATGACTGTATATTTAGAAGAGAGAAGACATTTCCCATCCATGACTCTTCTGGAAGAAAAAGAATTGATGATTTTTGCTTTAAA
>CAZKFL010000064.1:0-3113 GCA_964552055.1 uncultured bacterium | reverse complement strand
AAGGGCAGCTGCTGCGCGCTGAGCTATTTATTAAATCGATTTATGCAACAAGGCCTGACCCTTGAATTGACCCTTGAACAAGGCAATAAAACTCAAAAAAGCCCCAAAAAATGACATACACCATGAAGCAGTATCAGAGAATTGATCTTCCAAAGGTTTGCGGAGCCAAAACAAGGGCTGGCGGGGCTTGCAAAAATGCGGTGATCCTTCCTGCTCTTCGATGCAGCAAACACGGTGGCAAAACTCCTATAAAGCATGGGAAAAGGTCTAAGCTTGCCCAAAATATAAGAAGGCAAGCAAAGCTGTTAAGGATGGAGATGAGGGGAGTGGAGAAGAAGCTTAGGAAAGAGGTGAGGGGATAATTTTTTCTCACGCGCGCGTTTTTGGTCGAAAAGAAGCTGTATAATCCGTTTGATAATAGGGATCAGATTTTACAATATCGCTTTTACAGAAACAGTTTGTTTTGATAAAATATTTCCGATCGATGTCATACAAGAGATAAAGGAGTGAGAATATGCCTACAGCTTTAGTTTCGAGATTTGGTAGATTTTGTGAAATAACAGGACTTTCTCTTGGGATAAAGAGGCTTGCACTGGTTCACACTAATGATGTGGTTGGTTATTCGTGTTGTATGCTAGGATTACTGTAACCATTGAATTATTTGTGATGAAGAATAAAATTGATTTTCGTTTGGCTACTGAAGAAGACTTAGAAGATATCGAAGCACTTATGAAGCGTTCGATGAGAATTTTAGGGCAAGGGCATTACTCGCCGCAGCAGATTGAATCGTGTTGCCAATATGTATGCGTTCCGGAACTTCAATTAATTTTAGATCAAACTTTTTTTGTAGTAGTTCTTGATAAAAGGATAGTTGGTTGTGGAGGATGGAGTTTTCGCAAAACCCTCTACGCGGGACCTTCTAAATCATCCCAAGAAGCAGAAATATTAAATCCAGAAAAAGACCAGGCAAGGATTCGAGCAATGTTTATTGAGCCTTCCGAGAGTGGTAAAGGAATTGGATCTTTAATTTTAGCTCAGTCGGAAAAAGCTGCTCAAGAGTGCGGATTTCGAAGTGGAGTGCTAGGAGCTACCTTATCTGGCCTTTCATTTTATAAGTCAAAGGGATGGTCTTTGTTAGAGAAAGAATTTGTAACGCTTCCGGATGGTATCGTTATTGAGGTTATTACAATGGAAAAAGTTTTTAATAAGGAGTGATCATGTCTTTGAGTAAATCGGCACAAATCATACAAGATTTTCTTCTTGAGAAGGGGTTGGAAACCAAAGTTGTTGAGCTCCCAGCAAGTACACGTACTGCAGATGATGCTGCTAAGGCAATAGGTTGCAGTGTTGGACAAATTATTAAGTCTCTTGTGTTTCGCACAAAACATACCTATAAACCTGTGCTCGTTCTTGCTAGTGGTCCTAATCGCCTAAACGAAAAGTTCATTACTAATCATATGGAAGAGGAGATTGTTAAAGCAGATGCAGATTATGTGAGGGAGGTTACAGGTTTTGCTATCGGAGGCATTCCTCCAATTGGACATAAGAAAACTATGGTTACTTATATTGACGAAGATCTCTTGAAATTTCAAGAAGTATGGGCTGCTGCGGGTACCCCTCATGCAGTTTTTAGTTTAAATCCTATGGATATTATAGCTATTACAGGTGGAAAGATTATATCGGTCAAATAAATGTAAATCCCGTTGCCGAGATGATTAGGTGATAAGGACTGAGCATAAGGGACAGAATTCTCTATGAAAATTCATTCTTCAGTGTTTATTTAAATCAGTTAGGTCGGATTTGTATTGATTTTATAATTAAAAATAGTCTATCATAACTAACATGAATCAAAAAAATTATTATATTTGTTTCATTTCTCTTATGCTGCTGCGCTAGCAGCGCAACATATTGTCTTTTTTACTCATCATATTATTTACATAACTTATTAATAATTAAAAGGATAGGAGAAATGTCATGTCTTCAATACATCCGTCTGATCTTAATAGTCAGGCAGTTAGAAAAATGTGGACCTCAGCGTCATCGTATATAATACCACCAGTAGCAGCTGGCGTGGGATTCATCCCTGTAAGTTATGGTTTTATAGCTAAAAGTGCAATGCAAATCCAAAAATCTCGTCCTCCCATTAATTTCGAGGTGTTTGTAGCTGGATGTAAAGCTGCGCCTACTGTTAGTGCCATTGTCGGCTCTCAAATAATAGCGGCAAATTGCTTTGCTGACTGGATTAAATCTTTTACATCTGACAAAACCAGTATAAATGCAAAACTTGCGGGTGCAATAATTACTGGTGCAGTTTCATCTCCAATATTTATTATTTTCCAGAGCCAAACTGTGGGAATATCACCGATGGAAACTATAAAGTCCTTTAGGTTTAATGTTCCCACTTTTAAAAAATTGGGTGGTGCTACAGCCATAGAGACCACCTTTCTTGGAGGAGTTTTAATGGGTGATTTTGTAGGATCTAAAATGGAAGAATACTTCGGAAAAACCAAAGCGGTTGCCTATGGATCTACTTTTATGACTGGTGTATTTGGAAGCCTTTTAGGCCATCCGTTTGATACCCGTATGGTGTGTCTAATAAAAAACTTTTCCAAGCCCGTCTTTCGCGAATGCTGGAGGGGTGCATTTTTCAAGGCTCCGGCTGTAGGGGGATTTTCTGTTTGCTATAAAATTGCAAAAGAGACTCTTGAGGGTCTTTAAATCCGTTGATAGGAATGACAGGGTTATGCGTGCAATTTAAGTAATTTGCAATGGATAATAAAAAGCCTTTCAGAACTTTTTTGAAAGGCTTTCTTCTAAGGTAGTATTGAGATAGGCGACAGCTTCGTCATGATCTTGGAGCTTATCCAAAAGCCATGCTTGATAATTTTTAGTTTTCGATATGGTTTATCTCACTGGAGTATTTGGTGCCAAGCATGCAGTTAGTGTCCAGTGGTTTCTCTCTCCCGAAGAAAAACCCGAACCCAAATAAAAAGCGCCGTTTCTTATCACCGCGCTACGCCATCTAGTCATTTGCATAGTCAAATGTCAGAATGTCAAGCTTCTTGTTCACGTATCTTTTAGTTGACATCAAATGAAGCCTCCATAAAACAGGT
>CAZKFL010000063.1:0-3263 GCA_964552055.1 uncultured bacterium | reverse complement strand
GGGCGTAGCTCGGCATTTTCGTTTCAGAATATAATTTTTTAATTTTGATTTTCATAAAGTGCTGCAAACATTTTAGGGTACAGTGCTAAAAATTCAGGTGTTGTTAATACAGGATTGATTTCTTCCTTGTGAACTTTAATTTCTTCCACTCCATATGCGACAAAACCGTCATTTTCTCCCGGTTCAACAACAAGTGATGTAATATCGTCGTGAAAAGGATAGCAGTAAATTGCACTGAATCTTTCACTGACAAGACCATTTGCATTTTTTGAACTTAAGCGAATCTTAGTTACAAATTTCATTTTTTCGGGCTTGGGTATGACGCCTGTTTCTTCTTCAATTTCTCGTATTGCTGCACTCTCATAAGAATCTCCAGCATCGACATGGCCACCGACAGTACATGACAATAAACCCGGATTTGTTTCTTTCGTCTTAGATCGTTTCTGAAAAATTATTTTTTGGTCAGGGGTTATAAAAACAATATTAACAGAACGGTAATTAAGGCCTTTTTCATGCACAACAGATCGCTCTTCCTCGCCGATCACATTATCGTTTTCATCTACAATCGGGATTTTCATTATTTCAATTCATTCATTACGATTTTTAAAAGTTCATCGTGAATCTCGGGAATTGCTCGCGGAGTATTACCTCGAGCACATTCTATAACTTTCCAGTGAAAAATTTTTGCTGTTTCGACAAAGGCACTTGAGGCATCACGTAAATGTTTAATGTCCTTTTCATGAATATCGCGTTTCTTGCCTTCCATCTTTCCTTTCATGTAGCTTCGTTTCGCTTTTCCATCCACGAGCTTTTGAGCCACCGCCGGTGGCATGAAAAGAAGGAAGGTCAGATCAGGACGTGGAATTTTCATAACATCATACTCAAGCTCTTCAAGCCACTTCAAATATTTTTGGCGTTCCTTTCCCGGTTTAAGTTTCCCGGCCTGATGTCCCATATTTGCTGAAGTATAGCGGTTGCAGATCACAACTCCACCTGTCTTTAACCATTTTTTTATCTCAAAAGACTTATCGTATCGATCTAGTGAATAAAAAAGTGAGGCAGTATATGGATCCACCTCGTGAGCTTTCCCATATTCTCCTCGCAAATATTTATCGCTAAAATACCCAGACGGTTTGCCGTGTTGGGGAAAATCAGCCAACATCACTTTTTTACCTGCTTTTTTAAGGGCGGAAATAAGAAGTTTGGTTTGCGTACCTTTCCCACTTCCATCGGTACCTTCGATCACAATAAGCTGTCCCTTTTTCATATTCCCCATCATAACATACCGGTCTTTTCTCGAAATTGCTTAAAATGCTTGAGGTAGGCGACGATAATGAAGCTGATAATTACCATAAGAAACCAAGAGCTAATTTTGTTAGCCGAGACTACATTCCATACATGGACTTGATCTGGATACTGCCATGCGCCGAGAAACGTTGAAATGTTCTCTGCGATCCAGATAAAAAAAGCAATGAGAAGAAAAGAGATTCCGAGCGGCATACGGCGACGCTTCGTGGTGACAGTGAAGTAGACCTTTGTTTTCCAAAAAAATATAAATACGAGCGGAATAAGGAAAAGCCGAATATCAGGTAAGAAATGATTGGTAAAAAAGTTGAGGTAGATAAGTATTCCAAGTACAAAGCAACCGGTGTACGAATAGAGATGAGAGAGCTCAAGCTTGAAAATTTTCCAGGCCGCCACGATATAGCTCCCCACCGCAGCATACATAAACCCGCTATAGAGTGGCACGGTCCAGATCTTGAAAAAAGCGTCTTCCGGATAGCTCCACGAACCGACAAAAGCGCTTGTCTTGTAGAGCTCGAGCGCAAGACCGATGATATGAAAAAGAAAAATAGTTTTGAGCTCATCTTTAGTTTCTAGTTTGAAGACATACAATAATACCTGGACGAGTACGCTTGCAAGAAAAAGAAAATCATAGCGCGCGAGCCCAAGCGTCGTAATATATTTTGACGTAAAGAGAAGCAGAAAAAATACTCCAGCAAAGAGCGCAGCTTGTGCTTGCTTCAAGCCAAATATGAGAAATTCCTTAATAAAACTTTTCATCTAGAATCAAAAAATTTTTTATCAGTCTTATATCCTTCAATTCCGGCTTTCACCATCGGGAAAACTGGCTCGGGTAAACTATCTAAATCATACCAATGCCATTCTTCAGATTTCTCTGGCTCGAGAAGTTTAGGTTCACCGCTTGCCCACTCACATATAATACCTATATGCACAACATGCTTTTCCGGATGAAATTCGTTAGCCAAAATGTTAAATCTTAAGTTTTTTATCTCGATACCGCATTCTTCTTGGACTTCTCTTATTGCACATTCAAAAATTAACTCTCCGTATTCAAGATGGCCTCCTGGAAATGCATACTCTCCAGCACCGTGAGAACCCTTTCTTTTGCCGAGAAGCACCTTCCCATCCTTAAAAATCATCACTCCCACTCCTACTTTTGGCCGTTCATTTTCCATATTCAGCCGGGATCTTACTCAGAAAATATTTTTTACCTTCAAGAAGTGTTTTGGGGAAATCTTCATAAAGTGGTAAATTTTTAATTTTATTACTTGATGTATGCTTGCGTTCAAATTTATTTAATTCATTAACTAATTCTTGATAATAATAGTCTCCTTTCTGATCTTTCTCAAAATCTTCGAGAATTTGTTTCCTAATTGGATAAATATCTCCCACCCCTAAACAAAAAGCTCCTACTATCGGTCCATAATCTTCAAAATCTAATCCCTGTTTCCCAGAAGATACTCTCTGCTTAAAAAATTTAATGTCTTGCTGAATAGATTTTCCTGAGCAATCTATGGGATGTATGTGAAAATCTTTTTCGTCATCTTCTAGAAAAACCCTATCCCAAGTTTTTTCTAAAATAGATTTTATTTGCCGCTCTCTGTCGTCGAAAAAATCCTCGACACTATTAGGATCTTCTGGATCAATTTTATTTTTTGAAATTTGATACAACTCTTCGTCGTCATAAAAAAAGAACGCATCCAAGTCAGAAGAAGGTTTTTCTTGACCAACTATTCTAGATCCAAAAAAAGTCATAGCACGTGCTTCGGGAAATTGTTCTTTGATTACATTCAAGGCCTCCTTACACACATTAAAAGCTTTGGCAGATTCTGCAGATATCTGAAACCTCTGCTTCTCTATCGATGTATGAAATTCCTCTTTCATTGATTATACAAATGTCTCTGGTATCGGATGACTTTCCGCCAGCGCTTTGATTTCAGCGCGAATGCGGTCTTTTA
>CAZKFL010000062.1:0-3405 GCA_964552055.1 uncultured bacterium | reverse complement strand
GGTAAAAATTTTTGCAAAACTTTTTTAAAAATTTTGTAAGGTCGTTGTATCACACATCTTTAAAAATAATTTTTTATATAAATATATGGCAGCAAAAAAGAAGGCTAAGAAAGTTGTAAAAAAGGCAGCAAAAAAGACAACAAAGAAGAGAGCTTAATACTCACTTCACAAAAAGAAAATCCCCTCTCTATCGGGGATTTTCTTTTTGTGCTAAAATAGGAGGACTATGTCTATATTTACATCGATGTTTGGAGATGAGACAGCCAAAATAATCAAAAATACTAAAGGTATTATTGAAAAAATCAATACATTGGAGACAGATATGAAAGCCTTAACTGTGGCTGATTTTCCGCTATATACTGAACGTTTTAAGGATCGTTTGAAGAATGGCGAAACCCTCGATGATATCTTGCCTGAAGCATTTGCCTTGGTTCGCGAGGCGGCACACCGAACGCGCAATGAACGTCACTATGATGTTCAATTGATTGGCGGAATTATTTTACATCGAGGTATGATTGCAGAGATGCGTACAGGAGAAGGTAAAACATTGGTTGCAACATTGCCAGCGTATCTTAACGCTCTGACTGGTGAAGGAGTTCATATTGTCACAGTTAATGATTATCTTTCTCGGCGTGATGCTGTGTGGATGGCACCAATTTTTTCTATGCTTGGGCTTACTGTAAGTGTGGTCAATTCTCAAAATACATCTTATATATATGACGACAATCATGTTTCAAAAGAAGATCCAAATGATGAAAAAGCTTCTTTTAAAGTTATGTACGAATATCTTCGTCCTGTAAGTAGGAAGGATGCTTATAATGCAGATATTACTTACGGTACAAATAATGAGTTCGGTTTTGATTACCTGCGAGATAATTTAGCCCGTACACAAAATGAAATTTCTCAACGCCCGCATCACTATGCAATTGTCGATGAAGTGGATTCTATTTTAATCGATGAATCTCGCACACCTTTGATTATTTCTTCCCAAGCGGAAGATTCTGAGGATTTATATTATAAGTTTGCTGATATTTCCAAAGAACTCATTAAGGATACAGATTATACTGTCGATGAAAAGCTGAAGGCGATATCATTGTCAGATGTTGGTATTACCAAAGCTGAAGACCTGCTCGGCATAACAAATATTTATACAGAAAAGGGGATTAAGTATGTCCACCACCTAGAAACAGCTGTTCGGGCGAGAGCTCTATTTGAGATCAATAAAGATTACGTATTAAAAGATGGGGAGGTAATAATTGTCGATCCTTTTACTGGACGATTACAGCCTGGCCGAAGATGGAGCGAAGGATTACATCAGGCTATTGAAGCAAAGGAGGGGGTAAAGATACAAAATGAAACACGAGCCGTTGCGTCTATTACATTTCAAAATTATTTTAAATTTTATAAAAAATTGTCTGGGATGACAGGAACAGCTGAAACTTCAAAAGAAGAATTTTTGAAGGTTTATGGGCTTGATGTTGCAGTGGTTCCAACACACAGGCCAATTACTCGTATCGATTCAAACGATCTAATTTACCAAACAGAGAAGGGTAAATGGAAAGCTATAGCTTCCAAGGTTAAAGAATTAAATCAAAAAGGTCAGCCGGTCTTGATCGGCACTGTCTCTATTGAGCGTAATGAATTATTGTCTGCATATTTGAAACAGGAGGGTGTTCCTCATGTTGTATTGAATGCAAAGAATCATGAAAGTGAAGGTGAGATTACTGCAAATGCTGGTAGAAAGGGAGCTGTAACTATTGCTACGAATATGGCAGGGCGTGGGGTTGATATTAAACTTGGGGGAGTGCCTTATAATCAAGAATCTTATGATGAGGTGAAAGCACTTGGAGGGTTGTTTGTTCTTGGTACCGAACGTCACGAAGCTCGTCGAATAGATAATCAGCTCCGAGGTCGGGCTGGACGACAAGGTGATCCTGGAGAGACCCAGTTCTATGTGTCACTTGAAGATGATCTGATGCGGGTTTTTGGAAGTGATAGGATAAAAAATATGATGGGGCGTTTTGGTATTCCAGAAGATCAGCCTATAAAAAACAGTTTCATAAGTCGTGCTCTTGAAAGCGCACAAGCAAAAATTGAAGGATTTCATTTTGACTCTCGTAAGCATACTCTTGAGTACGACAATGTTATGAATCATCAGAGGAATACTATCTACGCGAGAAGGAAATTAATGCTTACAGGAGACCAAATTCATTTAGAGGAATTTATAAAAGATTTATCCGCTACATACCCAGAACTTGAAACCATTATTCCAGAGAAAAGACAGAAGTTTGGTGATGGGCCTTTCTTTGAAACAGTTCGTCGTATTGCACTTCATATTACAGATACACTATGGGTAGAACATTTAGAAACTATGGACTATACGCGTAGCTCTGTAAACTTGCGTGCTTATGGTCAGCGCGAACCCCTCATTGAATATAAAAAGGAGGGTCTCCGACTTTTCCGGGAAATGGAGGAAATGTTTAAAGAACAAGTATACTCTTTGATCAAAACTATGGAATTAAAATCTGAAGAAGCCCCACAAGTAATAGAGGAACAAAGAGATTTGATATTAAATACCGGCGAAGGGAACAATTCTCAAATTAAGAAAACTGAAGAATCTAAAGTAGGGCGCAATGACCCATGCTTCTGTGGAAGTGGCAAGAAATATAAAAAGTGTCACGGAGTTGGTAAATAAACTATTCTAATCCTTGCTTTTCATTGAGGCTTCTATTTTCTTTATATTTATAGATGCTTTCAAGACGGTATCTGGGTTTATTGATATGGAATCAATGCCTTCACGTACGAGGAATTCAGCAAAGTCAGGGAAGTCGGAAGGTCCTTGTCCGCAGATGCCGACCTTCTTGTCTTTTTTGTGAGCCACACGGATGAGTTCTTTGATTAGTTTTTGGACTGATTTGTTTCTTTCGTTTCCGACATGGGCAATGAGCTTGGAATCTCTATCGAGCCCGAGCGTGAGTTGAGTCAGGTCATTGGAACCAATAGAAAATCCATCAAAAATATCAGCAAATTCTTCTGCTTCTAACACATTGGAAGGAATTTCCGCCATGACCCATACTTCCAAATTGGATTTTATGGTAACTTTTTCTGGCTTGCAATTTGGGCGTTCAACAAGTGCTGTTTCGGTCATAACTTTTCCTTTGCTTTTTCGAGAGAGGCCATATTTTTCCATTAAGGCGATAACTTTTCGTCCTTCTTCTGGGGTGCGACAGAAGGGGACCATGACTTTTAGATTCCAAAGTCCTAATTTTTCTCGGACTATTTTTACAGCTTGGCATTCTAGAGCAAAAGCTTCGGTAAAATTTTTATCATAATAGCGAGATGCTCCGCGCCATCCTAGCATAGGATTTTCTTCTTTGGGCTCAAAGATGCGCCCCCCAATTAAAT
>CAZKFL010000061.1:0-3512 GCA_964552055.1 uncultured bacterium | reverse complement strand
TTCTATTTTCTACCCAAGTCCCTCGTGCCATACAAAATAAAGAGAGCGTTCTGAGAGTTTCAAGTGAATCTACCTTAATGCCTGTTTCCTTTAATGCTTCCTGTAAAAAAGGGATTTGATCGGGATTCGTAAACGCATATTCGATCTTTTTTATAGGCAGAGAGTGATATTCAAAACTTTCCAAGAATTTATGTGGACGAACCTCTGGTCTTGGTGATGAAGAGGCAAATACAATAGGAGCTCTCCTTTCAATAAATAATTTCTCTTCAGGAGTCAACGTTGCACTCATATCTTTGATCGCCCTAACTATTTGACATAAAAAAATGTTAAGTGGCAATGCAGAGGTACGTGCTAAGAGATCCATCATGCGCGGGTCATCACCATGCCCGAATTGTTTTATTCTCTTTATGTGAATGAGTAAAAAGTCTGTTCTCTCTTGATCTAGGCCATCCAGCAGGGCTGAAGTAATATGCGAAAACGCTTCTTCTAGCGCAAAAAGCCCTTGTTGATAACGTTCTGCAGCACCACCGATTGCATAAAATTCAGCAACATGTACTCCGGTTGTAAGATTATAGTATTGAGATTGCAGCGTAGATCCGCTAGAGGGGAGTGTGATCCCTGAAATATGATATTTGTTGATGTTACTATGACTTCCACAAAGTTCGCCTGCAAAAGCAACCTCACCACGGTCCATTAACATTCCAAGAGGAAGTAGTGCCCTGCTCTTTTTTAATCCGGGTAGTGTAGAGGTTGTAGTTCCGTGAATAAATGTCAGATCTTCAGGAAAACTAATCTGCAAAGCTCTACGAATAATTTGATTTCTAAGGATCTTCCATACTCTTTTCCGATTTGGAGCACTCTCCCGAAGATACCCTTGTACTTCGCCAGTGGAAGCCAATTGATACTGATTAAAAAGGGAAGCTACTATACAAATAGGCGGTTTTATAGTTAAAGGTTCATCTAGTCGAATTTCACGAAAATTTCTACTTGCTAATCGCAAAAAGGAAAGAAGAGGGTGACGCGTTACCCAAAGATCATAAATTGTGATTAATCTGTGATAATGCTCCGCAAACTCCTCTTTGATTCGAGAAGTCTTGCAATACTCTTTAACTGATTTGATACGCTCCACTTCCTCTAAAGGAAGCCCCCAAGGATTGTTGCTATATTTACCCCAAAGGCTCATTAGACGAAGCGATTCCCTTATTTCCCCATCAATGTCTTCTAATACAAGTGACCGCTCCACCTTTGTAACAAGCGCTTCCGGAATAATTAACCCCTCTTTAGTTAATAACCTTCTGTACAAAGCAGCATAATGTTCCGATGAGGAACCGGACTGAGCCTTTAAATGCAAGACCGAGATGAGAGGCAATGGAAACTGAAAAATTTTTTTTATGATAAGATTTGGATCTCTGTGTACGTCAAAAAGCCGGTCAAACCATTTTTCAGCATCTCCTACAGTTAACTTTGAGGAGTGTCTATCTAGAAGCATTACCAGCTGCCACCACTCCATTGTAGACCCTCTTGCCCATAAAATTTCAACAATTTCAACATGGCCCTCGCCACAAGCAAAGCTAATCGGCAAAAGTTTTTTTTTGGTAGGAAAACATACATCTACGCCCTTATCTAAAAAAAGCTTCACGATTTCAACACTGCCGATGATACATGCTGTATGAAAAGGAGTACTACCATGTTTATTAAAGACAGATACATCTGCACCTAAGCGCAGGAGAAGAGATACTTTTATAGGATCCTGCTTGGCAGCATACCAATCAAGCAAGGTAGACCATTCTGGATGTTCGTAGTTAATATTAGCGCCAAATGATAGTAAAAGTTGCATGATTGGCAAAAAATTGCTATCAAATGCCTTCATTAACGGAGTGTATTTCGTAACTGCATTTATCATATTAGGATCAGCTTTATGCTCCAAAAGTAGCCGAACGATGTCAACATAGCCCTCTTGTGCTGCTAGATGTAATGCATTTGCACCGTTTTTTGTACTGCAAACATCTACAGTGGCTCCCCTCTCCAAAAGCTGTTGTACAATTTCAAGATGACCCTTATAACTTGCGAGCATTAATGGCGTTGCATCCCCAGCAATATCAAGCTGATTAATATCTAGACCTTGCTCGAGAAGAAATAATGAAATTTCGATATGCCCCTTTTCAACAGCAATAGCCAGAACACTTTTTAAAGTAGAACCACTTAAAAGTTCTTTTTTCGCAAAAAAGATTTTAACAATCGAAAAATGATCATTTTGAGCTGCAATATATAGGGCACTTACACCATATTTTATAAAACTAATGTTTCGATCGGCTCCATGGTCTAATAGATAAGACGCTATGGACTCATGTCCATATTCACACGCAGCATGAAGAGCTGTATATCCACGCCCTGTTAGATTTATGTCTGCACCAGTTGCCAAAAGAAATTTCACAATTTCAAAATGACCATTTTGAGCAGCAGTTACAATGGGAGTATTCATTAAACATATCTCATTAATATCAACCCCTGCTCTCACCAAATGCTCTACCACACCCAATTGCCCTGCTTGACAAGCCATAGCAAGTGGCGATGCCCCTTGAAAGGTCTTAGTAAATAAAGCTCCCTGATCAAGAAGAAGTTTTGCAATCTCAGTTCTACCCATTTGAGCAGCAGCAAATAACGCAGTTGCACCATCTTTTGGGTTTTGATAATTTACATCTACACCATAACGCAACAAAATTTGAACGCACTCGCTCTTTCCCAAGAATGCAGCCAATTGAAGAAGACTATTGCTTCCTATATTTACATTAGGACTAGCACCATGTTCTAACAAAAGTTCAGCAAGTTCTAATTGACCCGTAAATAGAATGCTCACCAAAGGCCTGACATCGTCTTCGTTTGCTTGATGCAAATAGTCAATTTTTCCTTGAGATATAAAATAGCGAACAATTTCAAGATTTTCGTCCTCGGAATGCGCCCTAAAAAATGAAACAAGCGAACTATTTGATCTCGCATACTCTTCAAACTGTTCCTCCCTTGAAAATACTACACCTATATTTCCAGCACCAATTGCAATTATCATACCATTATACCCCAAACATTAGCCATTCAGACGACCCATCAATTTTTTCAGCCAAAACACTAATTAAAATAATACATATTGTCAATGAAACTAATGCTGAAAACAATGCTTCAATTAAGACGTTAAATATATGAACATTCTTTGCGCATATAAGCGCTTATTTGCCAGATGTTCCATTTTATACCAAGATGATTCGTGACACAGGCATGCAGTTATTAGAAACAAAAGGTTGTCCGACCATCTCCATGCCAAACGCAATCGACTATACATAAGATGTTGCAGTTGCTTTGAGCTCTTTGTCTAAGAAGCGCCCGATGGTCGGAAATCTTCCTTCGCTTACACAGTTTGCGAGCAGTTGCATCACTTCCAGATAATAAGAGCGCCCCTGGAATTCAAGCCTGAATTTAAGTTCGGGGTCTTCGGTAAGACGAACAAATTCTCGCCACTC
>CAZKFL010000060.1:0-3771 GCA_964552055.1 uncultured bacterium | reverse complement strand
TTACTGTTATGGGTGAACCAAAATCCTCTATGTTTTTGGTCCAACGTATTCGCGACTATTTAGGCCTCAATGCTCGAGCGCCAGCGCTTGGGGAGGTGGTGGAATTGGAGTTCTAATATTTTTCTATGGAAACGAATAATTTTGGTCAAGGGGAAGAGAATAGGCTAGAAGATACGACAGCCGTAGATATCAACGTTTTGATAGAAAAATTAAAACTCGCACCTAAAGATTTAAAAAAGACCGAGGTTGTTGCTCTCATTAAACATGGCGAAGGAAAATCGGTGTTACACAATATAGATAGCCTTGAGGGGATAAGTCACAGTGAAATTGCGATTGAAATTATTAATGCCGGGGATGTAGTTACCATTGGACGAGACATTAGTGATGGGGTTGGATGGAGAAGGGGACCAGCACGATCAAGTTTAGGTAAATATGACATGCAAGGCAAGCTGAAGGATTTGGACATATCCATCGCGGATAAGATTGTTCAGGAGGGCAAGTCCTTGCGTTCGCTTGTGTATGGTATTAAAAAATTCAAAGAGGAGTATCGAAGTGAGATAGCTGATAAAATTATCGAAGCCGGTCAAGGAAATGAAATTCTTAAGAACGTAAAAGATTTTTTTTGGCTCAAGTCTGAAATTGTAGAATATATTAAAAAATATGCTGCTAATGCGGACAATGGAAATGTGTATAAATTTAGAAATGAATTTTCTATGGAAGAAATAATATCTCGGTATGACTTTTTCCGCGTCGAATCTTGGAGCAAAGAGGGGGTGCTAGAACTGAACGATAAAGAATCTCTTGAGAAAATAAGAAATTTTATTGACGAAGAAACCCTGGGCAAATTATGGGAAAATATCACTAAAGAAGAGCTTCATATTATTGCTCCAGAGATTGTTAAGATATTTCAAATTTCAAAATATTCAAAAGACACTTTTCGTGGGGAATATTTAGAAAGAATAATAAAAGATGGTGCTAAGTATGGAGAACAACAAATTGAGCCACTTCGCCATTTTCATCAAGTTGCCCAAAGTATATATGAGCCAGAACTTGAAAAAGACACGAGTTCTTTTTTTGTTGAAGCATCTTCTTTTGAGCAAACAAGAGCTATCGCTGAGCAGCTTAAAAGGGAAGGTCTATTTAAAAATTGGGAAACATTAAAAAAATACCATGAACTTTCAGAGGTATTAAAACAGCGTGAAGTCTTAGAAAAATTACAGAAACTAAAAGACGAAGGGAAAGATAAACAATATACATTTTTCTCTAATCTTGCTTTTCACCCCGGAAGTAAAATTTCTATGCAAACGGTATTCCAATTTATGGAAAATCCTGCACGTTTTTTAGATGTTGAGGATGATCATTCGGGCGAAGCACATGAAAGGAAAAAGCCTTCAAATTACACGAGATTCGAGTATCTTGATATTTCCGCTGAGGATCTTCGAGATGCTCTCATTGAAGGCACACTCGATAGATTGCAATATTTCAAACCTTTCGAAGCCCAATATAAAATAACTGATAAGAATTACACTGACCATGAAATAATCGACTTACTTAAAAATGCCCTCGGTTCCTTTAGAGAAAAAATTAAAGGAAATGCAAAAAATCCAGGTAAGTTATTTAAAATAACTGAAGAGATTTTAAAGAGGCATATTATTGAATACAAAGACATAGTAAATAATCCGTCTTCTTTACAGCAACAAGTGCGAGGTGAGCTAGAGCAAGCATTGTTTGATGTTAATTTTGGCATCAAAGATACTAGAAAATCTGAAGAATTTCTAGTTAAAATTCACCCAAAATCTTCTCCTGAAGGTCATTTGGCTGGTAATGATACTGCATGTTGTATGCCCTTTGGTTCAGGAAAAAATAATGTGTACATGTATAATTTGGGCTGTTCTATTTTAACGGTACAAAGAAAGGTCGGTGATTCATATCGAACAATCGCACAAAGTGTCCTTACTCCTGATGTAGACATTAAACATAATATTGCAGATCTCGTAAGCAAAGTACAAGATGAAACACTACTTTCAAGTGTTATAACTGAAGATTTGACCCAAAAGAAAACTATTATAATTACCGCCGATAACATTGAAGTAGCTCCGAATGCAGAAAAATACAAGATTTCAGTAGAAAAAATATATCAGGATTTTGTCTCTCGATACGCTCAGGAAATTGATTCAGGCGAAATAGATAAGAATCGAATGCTCATCGGTAAAGGCTATAGTGATTTGAATTTTTCTCAAGCAAAAAACGTAAATAATACTTTTATACCGATCACGCCCGTGGCATACTCGGATAACTATGGAAGTGAAGTATATGAGTTACCACTCAATGAAAAAAGTGAAATAGTGCCATTGCCTGAGTATGGAATGTTGCAAAAACAAGAAAAAGAGACTGTTGATCCAGACCTGCCAAAGGGAGTACAGTATTTGACCGCACATGATACATTGCGCGTTTCATATATGGAAGGTAAGGTGTATGCAGAAAATGAATCGTTAGTGCAGTACATTCATCGTATCGGCAACGAACTTACTGCAAAGGATATCAATAATAATTTCAAAAATAGACCAAATCTCTCGCTTAAAGTTGAAGATGAGACTGGAGCAATGCTTGGCTATATGATAGCGTACGAAGGAGCAGAGAAGAATGATAATTACGATGAGGATAATGATGAGGTGTCACAAAACAAAGAGTTGGGCCAAAAGGTAATTTATATTTCTGACTTAGCAGCAGATACGGCTCGCAGTAAACTTGCCGGCGGAAGATTGATTAAAGCATTTAAGACTCTAATTAAAAGAGAGTATTTAGATAAAAACAATTTTATACCCATAGTTATGCAAGCGCGGGAAGCTACGAGTTACGCGATAGTGCTTAATCAATTGGAAAATGAGTTGAGGAAAAATCTTGATAAAGAGTATGGGTATACGTTTGAGGTAGAGGAAAGCGGATCATATGAAGCTGGTAGCGATACAATGCATCAAATAAAACTTCGACCAATAAAAGTCTAGGTTTGCATACTTGATACTTACTACCTAATACTCTATACTTTCCATACATGTTACTCAAACACGGACATTTAAATATTAAAATCGGTGTCTCAGGTGCTGCTGAGACTGGTCACTGCGGACTCCATGCTCTGGACAAAGCCAAAGAGCTTGGCCGCGAGATTGTGCGTCAAGGTGCAGTTCTTGTGACAGGAGCGACATCTGGCTTTCCACTCTGGAGTGCTATGGGTGCAAAAGAAGAACATGGTGTCACGATCGGGCTATCTCCAGCGGCATCAGAGCGTGAGCATCTTACGGTCTATCGTCTTCCGATCGATTATTTGGATATTACAATTTACACTGGCTTTGGATACCCCGGACGCGATTTACTGTTTACTCGGACCTGTGATGCACTTGTCATCGGTTGCGGAAGAATCGGTACGATTCACGAATTTACTATCGCCTTTGAAGATGGAAAGCCGGTTGGCGTGCTTGAAGGGGAATGGGATATGGGTGGAGAAATAAAAGAAATTCTCGAAAAAGGTCACCGGCCAAATCAGAAAATTATTTTCGATAGTGATCCTGCGCGTCTGGTGTCTCGGTTGATTGAGCTTGTGGCCATCGATAAAGAATCTGAATTTCAAGCTGCTGCAGCACTGACTCCGATAAAAAGCCTCTAATCTTAAAAAACAAAAAACCGGCATGTGCCGGTTTTTTGTTTTTTAAAGATGTGCTACGAGACGTTTGAAGGTTTCAGTATGGTTATCAGCTAGATCTGCGAGGATTTTAC
>CAZKFL010000059.1:0-4157 GCA_964552055.1 uncultured bacterium | reverse complement strand
AGCTCTCTTTGAAAAACAAGGTGTTTATGTAGAGGCCGTTTTTCTAGACCATATCGGGGAAGATGACTATTTGATTTATTTTATGAAAGAGGAAAACTCACAAAAATCTGTTCAAATTTCCTCAGAATCCACGCATCCCATCAGCAAAAAGCATTGTGAATATAAAAAGACCTGCTGGGATGAGAGAGTGCTTCTAGAATCTTTGCTGGACTTCGATAGAATTCCCCGCTAGACCGTAATTCATTATGTACTCCTTAGTTTTTCACCCGAAAGGAAAGTACTCAAAGTCAAACCCAAAATATGGGGGAGCAAGCAAACTTAAAGCTTTTTTAGATATCAGTGAAGGTGGTGCCTGCATAGCAAATATTGCTAATTGGTCTCCCTGTTTTACTTGGGCATTCAAAATTGGTTGACCTGTTAAGGAGTTTATAGCGCAAATAAAATTTGGACTTGATACATAAGGCTGATCGTTTTTCCACAATTGTAGATACTCATTTTTAAACCAGATCCTGACTTGTTGTTGATCAAAATCTCCCTCACCCGCAATGACGTGCTCTCCAACATAATAATTGTCTTTTTCCGCACTGTTAATTTTTATAACCTTACCCTTAATAACTAATTGAGCATCTGCGATTTTTCTGATGCAATCCACAAAGTCTAGTCCTTGCTCTCTACATTCTCGAAGAGCCCGTCCTAAACAAAAAGCTCGGTACAGAGTTCCTTTTTCAATGCTTCCGCTTATCTTGTTAAATGGTAATAAAAGCCCAGCTTGTCCGGCTAATCCAAAAGCTGCACTAGCAACTAGTTTGCCTAAGCGTTCTTCCATACAAGAATTTGTGGCATTAAGAATAAGCACCTGATTGTCGTAAGCGTCCACGCTTGCTAAAGGACAATAATTTAAACCATTTATAACAGGGAGAAATTGAGAGATCTCCGGTAATGAGCGACCGCCGGCATAATCGCCGTCCAATGTTGGAACGTCTAACCAAGCTGCTGTAGCCACGGCACTTGCTGTAGCCGCTCCTCCTACCTCAATCGGTATAATAGCTCCCAACTTAAGTTTTGATTGATTAAGAAGGAGCCTTGCAGCGGCTTCCGACATGTTGCAAATGGTTTTTTGCGTTAGTCCGTACTGGTTGCGAGCTTGTTCTAAAGCTGGAGTATCTGGTCCGCTAGAACCCATCAAAAAAGGGCAGATGGTAATCGTATCATCCTTAAATTCAGAACATTTCTTAATGATAATTTTCTTTCCAGCGCTCAATGCATCTACCAATAATTGCTCACCTACTTTGGGATCTCCCCCTCCACCAGTGCCAAAAAAACAACAACCAGTGGTGAAATCAACGATATCCTGATGATTACATAATTCAAATGTCATTCTTTCCCAAATTGTGCGTTAGATTTAACCCAAATTTTTTCAATTTTTCCTTGGTTATTCAAATGAAAAATCCCCATATTTTCTGCTTCCTGTGTTTTTCCATGTTGATCAATAAAATGATACTGAACTCGAAAAGCAATTTTATTTCCCTCAGCAATTACATCGGAAATAGTAAATTCTCTGATTTTTTCATTTTTTTTACACCAGGCGCAATGTTCTTCTAAATTTACTCTTGTAAAGGGACTTTGATTAAATTCACCTTGAACATCATCAGCATAGTAATCATCCATATGAGCAACATTCGTTTGAACCCAGACATGATTAAACCAATTTTCTAACAACCGTTTAGCAAGTAAGCTACTCATTTTTTACCATTTTGTTTAGTATAAGTGGTTTGTAAAGCCCTTAAACAACTCTTCCTCTAATGCTACAAAATAAGGGATATCCGTCAATAAAGGATTTTGCTGTAATAATATCTTGAGAAAATGCTCATTTAGGTCATATGGCGAATGACTCTAAAAAATGTTGGCTAGCGATCATAGGTATTTGTCTTGCTTCAGCTGTGCAACCTATTAACTTCTCCCTTATCACAATAGCAATGCCTGTTATTCAAAAAGAGTTCTCTGCAAGTATCTTAGAACTTCAATGGATGCTTAATATTTTTGGAATTGTTATCTCAATCGCTCTTGTGACAATGGGAAGGCTTGCGGATACTTTTGGTCGTAAACGACTTTTCTTAATCGGGATACTTGGAGCTGGCTGCTCTTCGCTCATGTCTGGCTTTGCGCCAAGTCCTGCTTGGATCATTGCAGCTCAAGGAATAATGGGACTTGCCGGCGCGATTCTTCTCCCCGTTTCTCAAGCACTCATTTCTCACTCATTCCCCGATCACGAGCGAGGAAGAGCTATTGGCATTTGGGCCAGCATGATGGGGATTGCCCTCTGCGCAGGCCCTATTGTAGGAGGCACTCTCATCAGCTTATGGGGATGGCGTTCCATTTTTTTTATCAACATCCCTCTTCTGCTCATTGGTTTGCAACTCATTTTGCGATATACAAAAGAATCAAAAAGCACCCTTCATCGAGGTGAACTTGATATTAAGGGACTTATCCTTCTTGCCATCGCAATTGGAAGTTTCGTAGTCGGCATTGTACAAGGGCCAAATTGGGGATGGGACTCCCCCAAAATCCTTATCTTGCTAGGAATATTTATCCTCTCCTCCATCTCTCTTATTTTTATTGAGCGCAAAGCCCCCTTTCCAATCATCCACCCCGAGTTTTTCCTTAAAAGGACCTTCTTATTCGCTTCGCTTGGCAATTTTTGCATGATGTTTTGCGTATGGGCCATCTTGTTCCTCATGCCCCTCTATCTTCAAAATGTTCGCAATGACACTCCATTTAAGGCAGGGCTCATTATGCTCTTTGCTCTAACCCCTATCGCCCTCTTCTCTTCCCTTGTAGGAAAACTCTACGCCAAAGTCGGTCCAAGACTTCCCATGATCCTTGGGTTTCTCTCTTTCCTCCTTTCTATCACTCTCCAGTTTTTCTTCGAGCCCACAAGTTCCCTCCTACTCACTTCTGCCGGCTGCCTCTTTTTTGGAATCGGCACAGTTCTTGTCTGGGGACCATCAACCACCGCTGCAATCTCCGCCATTCCTAAAGACCTAGCTGCAGTAGCTTCCGGAGGCTTCTCAACAGTGCAAGAAATCGGAGGAACTCTTGGCCTCACCATCATCGGAACCATCTTCCGTATGGGCCACCCCAACTTCATGGTCGGTTTTCGCTATGGCCTTTGCGCCCTCGCGGTCATCCTAATAATCGGACTTTTAGCCTCTTTACCCCTCACCAAACAAAAAAATAAGGGAGAGATAAATCCATGAAAGGAAAGATTGTATTTATTACCGGTGCCTCGAGCGGTATGGGTAAAGCATGTGCGGAAAAGTTTGCTTCGCTAGGGGCGAAATTGATTTTGACGGCCCGAAGAATAGACAGGTTAGAACAGTTAGCAAAAGAGCTAACCAAGCAATATAATACAGATGTTTTACCTCTAGAACTTGATATTTCGAATAAAGAGGCAGTAGCTAAGGTTATAGGCGCTCTTGAAGAAAAATGGTCCAATATCGAAATTTTGATAAATAATGCAGGGACCGCATTGGATAATGAATTGCTACAAGATGGGAATCCGGATAGTTGGGATGTCATGATCGACACAAATTTTAAAGGTCTTTTGTATGTCACTCGAAGTATATTACCTGGTATGATCCTTCGTAAACGGGGTCATATTATTAATATCGGATCATCTGCAGGCCATGAATACTATCCAAAAGGGAATGTCTATTGCGCAACTAAGCATGCTGTAAAGGCCATAAGCAAATCCCTGCGCATTGATCTGCTCGGCCTACCTATTCGTGTTACGGAAATTGATCCAGGCGCTGTAAAAACCGAATTTAGCGAGGTGCGGTGGAAAGATAAAAATCGAGCTGAAGAATATTATTCAGGATTTACCCCACTCGCAGCAAATGACATAGCCGACGCAGTCATATTCTGTGCAACAAGGCCGGCCCATGTTGATATTTCAGAGCTAGTCATTTACCCAACCGCTCAAGCGTCTACAAATCATTTATTTAGAGACACCAAAGAATCAAAAGCAGTTTTTTAAGACATTTTTTAAAATGAATAAGTTAACTCAATTTATACTGAAAATTAGCATATTGCGCTGTTTTCACTCTAATTTTCCGCCAGTCAAAAGTTCTGAACTCGTCCAACCACCTCCAGATAAC
>CAZKFL010000058.1:0-4177 GCA_964552055.1 uncultured bacterium | reverse complement strand
ATCGATGCAGAAAGATGAGATCTATGATATGCTTTTTCTTATTTTTCTGCTACCCTCTTATCAATGGATGCAATTGTACTAAAAGCAACTCCTTATGAAGAAGATGGTAAAATCCTAAAATTATTTACTAAAGAGATGGGCCTTGTCTCGGCAATCGTAAAAAAACTGACCCGGAAGGGGACATTTTGGCAAAATCTAACCTCCCCTTTAACAAGATGTGAATTCCATCTTACAAGACGCTCAAGTGAACTCTATACTCTAAGCGATGGAAGCATTATTGACGGTCATTACGAAATACGGGGCAATCTAAACAAGCTAGATGCCGCCTGCACCCTACTAAAAGCCCTAGCCTCATCCCAATACCCAGAGAAACCAAGCCCCGAACTCTACAAATTGACAACAGTCTATCTAAATAAAATAAAAAAGGACCCAAATCCATCGATACTTGCACTCAGCTTTCAAATGAAACTTCTTAACCACGAAGGACTTTTTCCAGAAACTGCAAAAGATTTTGGAGCGCCCCTAACAATCACCGAATGGCAAACTCTTGAATGCCTCTGTCATGCAAAAAAATTCGAAACGCTAGATCTACTTACAATTGAACAAGACCTACACGACAAAGCAACAGACTTATTTAATAAAAGGATCCAAGACTTCACTTAAAATGTTTGCGGAAAGGGGGACTTGAACCCCCACGAGAAACCCCACTACCACCTCAAAGTAGCGCGTCTACCATTCCGCCACTTCCGCAAAACTAAAAGTAGAAGAAGAAACTAGTATAGAAAAAATCCCTATTGGATGCAAGTATGAAACACCTATTTATTTTTTTTGTTAGAATCTACCAAATCTTTCTCAGTCCTTTTTTGGGAGGCTCCTGCAGGTTTCACCCCACCTGCTCACATTATTCTATTGCTGCCTTTCAAAAGCACGGGACTCTCAAAGGCCTTTACCTCACGATAAAACGCCTCCTTAAATGCGCGCCCTGGCACAAAGGCGGCATTGACCACCCCTGACCCTCAAACATAGCTCTTGCAATCTTGCGGGGTCAGGCACCAAAAAGTCCTATCAATCTTGCAATCTTGCGGGGTCAGGCACCAATAAGCATTCTAATCAAATAATGAATATTTCACAAAATCAATTGATTATGATATTATTATGACTGAATAACAGTGAGTGTTTATGAAATTTAATTTACCCAGACAGATATTAGATCAAAAATTTTTTGAAATTGTTGCGAGAGAGGCTGATATTCAAAAAGAACTAATTACATCCGCATCTAGAAAGCAGTTGAAAGGAATTGAAGCTGCTGCCTTAAAAATTAAAAAGGACACTTTACCAACAAATCTAGTACGTAGAAAACTAAAAAATAATTTAGGTTATGGAATTTTTTTACGACCGGACAGCAAGCCAATCTTACGGGGAGAAGTAATTGCCCCCTATTCAGGCATCCTTTCAATAGTACCGTCAAATGATCCTAATGAGACTGGATATATGTTTGAAGTCCTTTCTAACATTCATCTTACCAAAGAAGATCAGCTGCTCATACATCCAAGTAGATGCTACCACCCTGCCCGTCTCTACTCAATTCAACTCGATGCCCAAAAAACGGGAAATTTCACAAGATTTATTAATCACTCGGAACAGCCCAACATAATAGCTTATCTCATCTCAAGCTCTGGGAAAAACCCCACCCCAATAGAAGTCGTTTATCTAGCAAAAAAAACTATACACCCTGGCGAGCAGCTTTTAGTATCCTACGAACAGGACGGAGAAAATAACTATTGGGGGCCTGCTAAAATCAAACCTTTTCCTATGACCCCCAAAACCTTCACTCTTTCCAAAGATCTCAAAATTCTTTAAAAACCTTGCTATTATTCGCAACTAACTGCCTGTTAATTAGTTACGAATATTTAGTATATAATTAATTGAATATAATTATAATTTATTTTATAATTATAACTACAATTAGTATGAAATATTCATAATTATATAAAATGTAGGGGGTTTTATGTCATGTAGTCCTTTAGATACCGAAGGGTCACCAACTTGTATTGACTTAGCGTATACTTCTGCATATAAGCAGTTTGTAACGTACTTTAAAGTAATAGCGCCGTATTTACCTGCAATCGAAAGCGCCCATAACTCCACTTTGTCTATGAGAATTAAACATTTATATGAAGTTGAAGCCCACATTCCTTTAACCCCCAAATCAGAGGCTAGCCCTACAGCATCTCCCGCTCGAAAATCCCCTACGCTGACCACAGAAGTAACTTATATGACAGAAGATGAGGCTAAAAAGCACATTGTAACTTTTAATGAAGACGGGAAACCCACTAGAGAAGGGGTCGTTATTGACTTTATGAAAGAGCAAGCAGATGGGAAAAGCGGATCCATGCTATGGGTCATTGGGATTGATAGAACTTGCTACTTTTTCTCAAATGGCGGAGATATAAAACATGCCCATAGTTCAATTGTTAAAGGAGGCCATGTTTTGGGCGCAGGTGAAGTGAGCGGTACAAGCGATGGCACTATCACCGGCATTAATAACAAAAGTGGTCACTACAGACCTGGGGAAAGCTATTTAACTAGATCAGTCGAGATCCTTCGTGAATGTGGCGCTGTAATCCCTGATGAAGGTATTGTATTCGTTATCAAAAAAGGACAAAGAGAAACCACATAAATTTAATGACTTTTTTTTTCAGGTGAGCCATAATAACTGTTATGAAAGAAATTCCTGATTGTCCTAAGTGCGGTTCACAAAACACCTATGAGAATGGTGATGGTTACATTTGTCCAGACTGCGCTCATGAATGGGCAGAATTAACAGAAGAGGCTGCTGAAAATCAGGAAGTGATTGTAAAAGACGCAGTCGGCAATGTTCTTAAAGATGGTGATAGCGTAACCATTATAAAGGATATTAAAGTAAAAGGATCGACCTCCGTCATAAAAGTTGGACTTAAAGTCAAAGGCATCCGACTTGTAGATGCAGTCAATGGTCACAATATAGATGCTAAAGTTCCTGGATTTGGTCCTATGATGCTAAAATCAGAAATTGTCAAAAAGTGCACATAATCCGATTCACATAAAGCACAAAGAAAAGTCTTGTCTATTTTGCAATAGCATGCAAAATTGCGAGGATGGAACGCGTTCAAGAAAAATTCGTTTTAGCAGATTTGCAAAAAAAACTAGTCTTTTTAGAAGGGCCTCATGGTGTTGGAAAAAGAGCTATTGCAAAGTCAATTGCAAAGCAATTTCAGTCTTCAATCCATCTAAACTGTAGAAATTCAGAGGATCAAAAAAACCTTCTTAATAGCAGTTGGAAGGATAGCACTGAGCTTATAATTCTAAGTGAAATTCATGCAATTCCAGACTGGAGAAATTTTCTAGATAAGCTCTATAAAGCCAAAAAATCGCATCAAAAGTTTCTGATTTTATGCAGTGAGAAAATTGAAAAATTGAATCCAATCAGCAATTCTCTATATAGACTTCTTCCTATGCCGCCATTTGAGTCTGAAGAAATATATGCCCCATATTCTATCACACCCTGTTTAGGAAGCTTACATAAAGCTGTTGCAGAAAAATTTCCAAGCATTCAAAATTTAAGCCATATCTCCCATATATTTGAATTATTACAGAAGCGGGTTGGCACTCCTATTTCCTATTTATCTCTTGGTGAATCTATGGGAATTTCACCAAACACAGTGGAAAAAATCATTCAAATTTTTGAAGAGCTTTATATGATATTTCGTGTCTCTCCCTATTCCAGCAAAATTACTCGAAAAAATCCCAAAGAACCTAAATTCTACTTCTTTGATATCAGTTTAGTGAAAGGGAATAATGGAGCAAAATTCGAAAACCATATTGCGCTTGGCCTTTTAAATCACGTCTATTCTCAAATAGATACAAAATCTCTCAATTATTCACTTCACTCTCTTAGAACTAAAGATGGTAGAGAAGTTGACTTTGCTCTACTCCTTGACAATACAATTGTTAGCGCAATCGAAGTAAAATACAGTGACTCTGGTATTCACCCCGCCTTAAGTTATTTTAATCACACCCATCATTTACCCTGCTTCCAAGTAATCAAAGATTTAAAACACGAAAAATCGATCAATAACATCTCCGTTCTAAAAGGTAGTTCCTTCCTAAAAACTCTTAGAAGCTGTACCAAAACCTC
>CAZKFL010000057.1:0-6255 GCA_964552055.1 uncultured bacterium | reverse complement strand
ATTTTGTCAAGAAAAAGATACGTGAACAAGAAGATGTCAAGCCTGACCCTTTCATGACCCTTTCATGACCCTTTCATTATGTTTAAAGAGTTGACCATCTAAGGAAAAGATATCTACAGTCTTCCTCAAAACCAAGCTTTTTAGCGACTATTGATGAGGCAGGATTACTAAAATCGCAATTCCAGTAAGGTTCTATATTGTTTTTGTAGCAGTAATCCAACATAAAGGCACTGACGATAGTTCCTAAGTTCTGGTTGCGATAATTTTTATCTGTGATGACCCCAATTTCTGCTGTATTGTTAGCAATAAATCCATAAGATTCAGCTGCGACTTTACCTTGGTCAATTAAGCAAAATCCCATTCCGTTAGTAAAAAAACGATCACTATCTCCATATAAACTTAAAAGATATGAATACCAATTACATTGAGAAAAGTTTTCGCAGTTAATCTTATCTACTAAATATTGATTAGGAAGAGATTCCTTAAAAGTATCGATGTTGAAAAAACCAAAAGGTCTTCGTAATTGAAGCCTTTCAATAGGCTTAAACCCAGCTTCTTCAAAACAAGCTCTAAACTCCCAATCGGAAAAAGCTATCAAAGACACTTTAGGGAGGGATTTCAAATAAGCAATTACTTTCTTTAAAGAACTTGGATCTAAGCTACCTCCTAGATAGACAGGGGCATTAAGATTAGCGATTACTGAAGAACTACAGACTAAAACAAAAGAAGGATTACTTTTATCATCAGTAAAAATTGTCCCTACACTTCTTTTTTCCAAAATAGAGTGCAAAATGGATGCGTAAGTGTTAAAACCATCAAAAAATGGCTTAGCAAGTTCATACTCATCTGAATTAAGCGTTTCTAATACATTTTCTTGTGCTAACTGATATCCCATTCCATCTCCTGCATAAGTCGATTGCATTTGGCTGATTACGGCCATACTAACTACAAAAAACCATTTGATCATTATAACACCTGCGAAAGATCGCTTCAAGCATACTCTCTGCAAGTGAGATTTTCAAGCTCAAAATGCAGCATGCGTCAGGACTTCCGACCTGACTTAATACAACGACTAAGAAGTAGGTTTAGGGCGGTACAATTTCTCAAATTCTGCAAGTAAAGGACTTTTGAATAGTTTCAGGAATGTCCCAAGGAGTTCTTTATAGAAATAGTCGGCAAGGGCCACTAGTCCTTCAGTTTCATCAGAATTTCCACTTAAAAATACCACAATTTCAGACCCCTCGTTCTTGAAATATCTACTAAAATCGAGACATTTTATGTGTGTAGATGCACTTAAATTTCTGAATAAGAGAATGTAGAGCCATTCTAAGGAAATCGATTTGATCTGTTTATCGGTATTGTGCTTGTCTACATGGTGCGCCCGTCCTTGCGTGTCTAAGATCAGAGCCCCAGGAAATTTTTCGATTCTTGTTCCTACTTTCTTCTCTTGAGTAGCTATCTTTTTCAGGGTTTTTTCTATGTCTTTTATAGATACATTGGTTTCAGCCACACGATGAGGATTGTGCTTTAAAAATCTTAGAGCATGTTCAAGCTGTTTTTTCCTTTCCAATAGGCTATCCAAGTAGAAGACGTGCGTATGTTTTCTTCTATTGCAAAACAAGAACCTTGCATTTATGAGGTTCTCGCAGAGTGGGCGCAGTAGAGCAGAGCTAGGAGGAGATCGATTTTCCTGGCATAAGCAGAAAATTCCTTCTGTGTAGCTATGGGCAGCTACAAGCATTGGGAAAAATACCTTCTTTACCCCTCTTAACCTAGGAATTTTGATGTTTTGCTGCTTCATGCATCTTGCGCCAAAATCTAAGAGCGAGCCTAAAGAAGATAGATTGGTCATGGAATGATTCTTACTTTCAATTGGTGTAGAGGGACAAGCATCAACCAAGTCCATATAAAAAACCACATTTCTTAAATAATAGAGCTCTCTCTCCTCAATACGATTTTCATAAATAAGGACAGGTACCGCTTCTATTTAAGGAGCATACCCCTTCTGTTTTCCCAGGTGCTCGTTCCATCACCCGGGAGTCCCATGAGCTGTCTGGGTTAAATTAGAAGAGGTCAACACATTTGGGATCTTTATTCTACTCCAGTCAAAAGTTCTGAATGTGTCTCTCCACCTCCAGATAACTAAAGGCCCACAAAATTTTTTGCGGGCCTTTTTTTTATCCAACACCAAATGTCAGAATGTCAAGCCTGACCCCTTCACCAAATGTCAGAATGTCAAGCCTGACCCCTTCATGACCCCTTCATGACCCCTTCAGAATGTCAAGCCTGACCCCTTCATGACCCCTTCAGAATGTCAAGCCTGACCCCTTCATGACCCCTTCATGACCCTTTCATAATCGGCGGCTCTTGGCAAGCGAACTGACATATCTTTACCTAAATGAAAAGTTCGATTATCCCATCCACTCGTTGCAACAGGATCGATAGAAAGCTCTCTCCATTGAGGAAATTGCGAGGCTATCAGACGACGCACAAGAGAGGCATCTATTACAACATGCTGACTATTCATTAGTTTACTTCCACAAGGAAAATTTTCTTGTTAACTCTGAAACTTTATCCCAGCTACCAAATAAAACAATACCATAATAGATCAAATCGGCTTCTTTAACTTGCTTGGTTCGCTCTAATTGCTCCACATAGGACCCTATTGTCATGGTATCGGTAAAGTCAACAAACTTAATTCCAGCCTGTTGGGCGGCTTGACGAAGAGCTCTTATTTTATTTGAATTCGCCTTTAAAATCATAAAAGGCATCTCTGAAATGCTAGGGTGACTACCTTCATCTCCGTCGATATAATTACTCAGACGCAAAGGCTCCTTTCCTATCTCCGACCCAAACCCTATACACATATGAGCCAAGGCATTCATAATCACGCCTGGTTCAATTTTTTCATTCATCACTGCTACCAATTTATTTTCAAACATACCACTCCTTTAAAGTTTAAAACGGGAAAAACTGTTCTTCCAATTATTCTCAACGGCGTTTAGAGCTAAGCTCAAATCCTTATTCTTTAGAGCCTCAATAATCTGGTCGTGCTCTTCATAGGAGAGAGCTGCGTCTTTTATTTTATCAAAATAATAAAGGTCCAATCGCTTTATTTTCTGTTTCAATTCTGAAATGACTTTTTCAAGCTCTTTATTTTCCGATAGCATCACATAAATTGAATGGAAGTCATAATCAGCGTCCAAGGCAGCTATTCGATCCCGACCCTTCATTTTTTGCAAGAATCGTTCATTAGCTTCAATCATAGCTTGAATGTGAAGATCGGTAATCGATCCAAAAGCTTGGGTAAGTGCTAACCGTTCTAATGTCCATACAATCGAATAGAGATGAAATGCGCTGTGGAAATCTATAGAACTAACAAGAGTTGAGCGATTGGGCTTTGTTTGCATAAGCCCCTCATCTTCAAGACGCAATAACGCTTCCCGAATCGGGGTTCTACTGACCCCCAACTGTTCCGCTAATTTCTTATCTCGTACTTGCGCCCCTGGCGCCAAGGTTCCATCCAAAATCCAATTCCGAATTTTAAGATAAGCCTCTTGGCGAACAAAGGTACGCTGGATTTTTTCTTCCATAAACGATACGCCCTTCCTTGACTGATATGTAATATATCACACAACTTCCTTTGTTGCAAAGGTGGCGTTTTTCAAAAAATTTATTATTTTAAGGAGGAAATTTCGTTTTTTTAGAAAGACTATTGACCCTCACGTTACGTTATTCCCTATTATTGGGGCATCCTTTAAAATCAAAGGGATATTGAAGGAGATAGTCAATGGCTTATACAGTTAAGGAATTAGCGCAAATTTCAGGAGTCAGTATTCGGACCCCTGCATTGGTACGATGAGGTTGGACTTCTTAAACCAGCCTATCATGGCACCAACGGGTATCGATACTACGAAGAAGAACAGCTTTTAATCCTTCAGCAAATTTTATTTTTTAGAGAGCTGGGGTTTGAGTTGAAGAAGATTCGGAAAGTCCTGGGAAGAAGTGATTTCGATAAAATGGTGGCTTTAAGTTCTCATAGGCAGGTGCTTAAAAAGAACCTAGAACAAACCAGAAAACTGATTAAGACGATTGACAAAACAATCGAACACTTAAAAGGAACTAAGAAAATGAAAGAAATAGAGATGTTTTCTGGCTTTAGCAAGGAACAACAGGCGGAATATGAAAGACAAATCATAGAACGCTTTGGGGACCAAGGCAAGGCTCACATTGAAGAAAGCAAACAAAATGCGAAGAAATGGTCCAAAGCAGATGAGGAAAACTTTAAAAAAAGTTTGTAGATATCTGCAAGGAACTTACTCGTTTGCTGGAGCAAAATCTCAAAGTCAGCACAAAAGAAGTGCAAGGTGTTATTCGTAGACATCATGTGTGGCTAAGCAAATGCTGGACTCCCACAAAAGAGTCTTATGCTAGCCATGGGCAATTTATCGTAGATAGTGATCTTCGTAAAGCTTATGAAGCATACCATCCTCGATTACCTGAATATATAGCAGAAGCCATTCAGGTATTTGCTGACAAAGAATTGAACTAAAATCTAAAGCAGGCAGCCGAGAATCACTCGGCTGTCTTTTACGCAAATTTTACGCGCTAGACTGCACAAAACCTGCAAAAACCAGCATAAGCTAGCCCATTTGACTCTCACTTAACTCTCTGATATTCTTGGTGTTGTTTATCCCGGTTCAATCTGGTTTAGAAATTGTCATAGAGTTCGACTCTCTCCACCTCCAGATAACTAAAGACCCACAAAATTTTTTGCGGGTCTTTTTTTCATCCAAATACCAAATGTCAGAATGTCAAGCCTGACCCTTTCAAATGTCAGAATGTCAAGCCTGACCCTTTCATGACCCTTTCAGAATGTCAAGCCTGACCCTTTCAGAATGTCAAGCCTGACCCTTTCATGACCCTTTCATGGTGGCCGTGTCCAATTCAACGGCATTAAAATCACCGCTGAAAACAGTCCATTAACAAATGTGGAATTGATCTTGAAAGAACTAAGGGAAAATCATCAAAAGGCAAAAATATAGATCTCTAATCAACTACTGAGCTGAACTACACAAAACTAGTTTTTCTGGCTATTTTGGTCTTCACAATACACATCATCCCATCTTTAAAAGAGTTAAAAACTATGAAAAAAATGAACGTGCAATGCCAGATACCAGAGAACTAATAAATAAAGTCCAGGCAGCCTGGGAAGTTAATGAATAAAAACGTATTTCTGACACTGTTTCTGGTACCAGCCCCTCACTATTCGGTCCTAAAGCACGCTGCGCCCACGCATTTACAGCAAGACTTCCTATACAACCTGCTGCACACCTTAAAAGGGAGAGCTGTGGAGATATAACAAGATATGAAGCTATTGTAACGCCATAAAAAAATATTTGATATGCTAAGGTAGAAATTCGGGTTAGCCTATCATCTTGCTCCTGTTGTTGTGGCATTGCCAAGCTAACAGCATTTGATACAATTGATCCACCCCAAATGCTATGAATAACAATTCTTCCAATATTTCCTAGACTATTGCCCCCAATAAGATAAGGAACTCCTAAAGCTCCTCCAACGAAAGCTCCTGCCTGCACGTAACTAGGCATAGTAATCTCCCAAATAAGAAACCAAAATACTGCAAAAAGGTTAACACCTAAATGCTTTTTCTCCAATAAAATTCATCAAAAGCAGTGGGCTTTAATTTTTTTGTTGACTAAGCAGAGTCTCTCTTTAGGACGATTTTCATAAATATGGACAGGTACCGCTTCTATTTAAGGAGCATACCCCCTTCGTTTTTCCAAGGTGCTCGTTCCATCACCTGGGAGTCCCATTAACTTTCTGATTAGAGGGATTCAATACGCTTGGGATTTTGATTCTGCTCCAATCAAAAGTTCTGAATGTGTCTCTCCACCTCCAGATAACTAAAGACCCACAAAATTTTTTGCGGGTCTTTTTTTCATCCAAATACCAAATGTCAGAATGTCAAGCCTGACCCTTTCATGACCCTTTCATGACCCTTTCACGGTTACATTGTTACCTGGAGAGGCTTAACGAGGCTTCAAGATATTCTAGAGGGCTGGGAAACACACGAAGATTACACCTGTTTTATGGAGGCTTCATTTGATGTCAACTAAAAGATACGTGAACAAGAAGATGTCAAGCCTGACCCTTTCACTAAAAGATACGTGAACAAGAAGATGTCAAGCCTGACCCTTTCATGACCCTTTCAGAATGTCAAGCCTGACCCTTTCA
>CAZKFL010000056.1:0-6664 GCA_964552055.1 uncultured bacterium | reverse complement strand
GTCGTAAAGATTGCAATAGATTACAAAAACTCTGATTTATTTCCTAGAAGAAAAAAATAAAAATCTAAAATAAAACAGAAAACCCACTCCAGGAGCGGGTTCTCGAATTAATTAAATTAAACTATATCTATTTCGGTCGTGATTTCCAAGCGCAATACCTATGATTTGGCTATAGACTTTGGCAAATCGATCCGCTTTGACTCTAACAGAATCAGTAGAAGGAATCCCCACTCCACTCTTCTTACACAACTCCTTTATATCTTCGGCATTTTTTTCCGTAACTTTCTGAAAGAGCACAGCAACATCTTTTACAAAAACAGTTCTTCCCATCTTCCAATCACCTTTAACAGTACTCTCAAAATACGCACGCTCTTCCTTTGATAATTGATCTTCACGAATATCTTGATATTTCAAAAGATATTCATAAGTCGTATTAGCAACATCTAATGACCTATCGAGAATACCAGATACCTCATGCGCAACTTTTTCCTCTTCAACACTCCTTATTTTTAGCCGATCATTTAGTGCTGCAAGATTTGTACCCACTTCATCAATTGAACCCAATTTAGAGCGAATCTCATCACTAGCGTTAATTCTAAAAGGAAGCGTTGCAAGCCTTTTCTTTGCAGCACTCAGTTCGGTTTCAATCTCAGTAATCGCCTTTGTCAATTTTATACCCGAGTTAGTCCCAGCTAGCTTATTACGCTCTAATACTACACCTAATCCGCAACTAATTTTGCTCAATTGCATTCGGGAGAAGTATTCACAAACAGCCTCTATGATGCGCCGCGCTATTTGCGTAAATATGCCAAATCTAGATCCCCTGGGGAGAGGAACCATACACCCTAGATTTACCCCCAAACATGTAACGGAGCTGCTCATAATAACCTTCTTGTCAATTAGTTTTGAAATAATTATAACACAAGTAACGATATTATTTCAACTAATGATTTGATACCACCCCAAGATTTAACAAATGAGGGACAACCCTATCCATTTAACTACAAGCTATTTACATTCCTGATTACACAACTTCGCTTGATTAAGTCGATTGACCTTGCCCCGAACACATCAGATCCTTATAATTTCTGCATAATAAACTAAAGATAAGAATATACAATGAGTTTAACAACAAGCCGTAGCCCTTATACCAAAAGCTCGATTTTGAGCACACCCGAATGGATAAAAACCCCCATACTAGATCAAATTACAGATCAAATTGTAAGGCTAGTTAATCAAGCAAAACCCGAAAAGCCGGTATATGAATTAATTGCTCGTATTTTAAGCAATCAAGATTTTTGCAAAAAAGATCTAGAGCGTTATCTTTCTCTCTACAGTAGTGTTGTGGTCCGCATACCAACAGTTACATTCACTCTTTCACATCTTGCAGGCCTAACTGGGAACATAAAACTTGCAGTCCTATTAGCTAAAATGGGGGAATTTACAAATGACACAATTTGCAATGGAGCATCCCCCCTTCATTTAGCAGCACTAAAGGGACATCTGAATTTTCTAAAGCACGCAGAATTATTTGTTGGAGATTTAAGTCGCCGCTCACAGAGTAACCTAACACCACTTGATGTTTATGAAATTATCTACCCCCAACATGCAAGGCATTGCCATCATTCTTCAATCCCAAAAACAATTCCCTATTTTGAAAGAGACGGATCTATACAATTAGTGCAAAATGACGAAAATCAAGGCTTTATCTATACCGATCATATCTGCCTTAATGCAGCCACAGTAGAACATGATCTCATCCACAATACAGAGAAAATTCACGCATTCCCTGCACCTAGAATCGGTCTTCACCCAAGTCTTGCGCTTGTAAGGCTAAATATTCTATATCCTGACTGCCCTACAGACCTTGGATTAGGAGTCATAGCGATCGCTAATCTCCCTAGCGATGAATTCTTAGGGAGATACTCAGGCATATTATGGCATTCTCACGGAGCTAGTCATCATTCTTTAGACGGATCTTCAGGCCCTGGTTTTATTACTGACAGGGGATTGGAAGTCACCAATGTAGCAATCGACGCACTAGACGCGGGAAACCTAATATCTCGATTAGGAGATGGATTCCCCAATGTGAGAGGAACAACAGATGAGCACGGTTTATACGCGTTAAAAACCCACGAGCGTATTCCTTGCGGATCCTTACTACTTTGGAATTACGGGCCAAATCACCCAGTAAAATTAGGTTCCTATATTCATTTCGGCGAAGAAAGACTAAACCAATTCTTCGAGGATCTGCCCGACCTAATCAAAGAAATAAATAAAATACCTCCTTCTAAAATGCTTACTAAACTTAGAAAATCGAAAATCAAGGCGTTTATTGAAAAACTAGACTACATTTTTTCTACCCCACAACTTCTTTGGGATGCATTTTTAACAAATAGACTGAATTTAGAAACCTTCAATGGAGAGTTTCTCACAAGACTTAACCGAATCGTAAAACCCCTAGAATTAGAGTATATTATTGAAAAAATCGCTCTTCTTTACGTCGTCCTAACAAGAGTGGAAACCAAAAAGAAAAGAACAATCCTCCTACAGCACTTAAAGGCCCTCTCGCATATAAGCTTTAAGGAGGCGCAGTCATTTCTAGACAATTGTGACACAACATTGCCCCCTAGCGTTTATCATATGAGCGCGGAAGAATTTAGTTTAACTTTAATAGCGGAATAAACGATGTCGGAGCTATTGTGCTCACAGTACTTCTGGCAACCACACAAGCCTTGTTCCAACGTAGCTTGTAAGCTTCATTTCCGCCTTTTAGCACATGCATAGTGTTCGCATAGCAATTATTAAATTTTCTAAAAAACCCATCTATAAAATCTGAGGTTTTTTGAGCAAGCCAACTGCTTTGATAGGTTGCCTCTTCTGAAGGCAGTACTTGCTTTGGGGGAATCCCAGATAATTGATTTAGTTTAGCGCTTAACCAAGAAGAAACCATATAAACCACCTTTTTTTATTATTAATATCTATATTATACATAATTAATTATTTATGCATAAGCATTATTTTAATATACTGAGAGCGCTTGAAAATTCCCAATTTTTGAAACGCGAGCAGTATAAAGCCTAAAAAAGTGCTATATAGATCAATATCCCGCCTGCATAGCCTAATGCAGCGGGTATAGTAGCTTTCTTGAGATAAGTGATGAAATCGACCTTCTCTATTCCCATTAGCGCTACGCCTGCTGCAGAGCCGATACTGAGCATACTGCCGCCTGTTCCTGCTGTGTATGCCACTAAGAGCCAAAAGGATGAATCCAATGGATAAGTGACTCTATCATACATGCCCATTGTGGCTGCAACTAATGGAACGTTATCAATTATAGCTGAGATGACCCCTATTACGCTGGCGATTGCTGTTGTATTGGGCAACGTTTGATTGAGAAGGGTTGCGAGCTGGTTGAGTATCCCGACTGATTCCAATGCGTTAATTGCTAACAAGATACCTAAAAAGAAAAGAATGCTAGCAACGTCAATTTTAGTGAGAATGAACGGAATGCGGAGATGTTTTCTATCTTCATATTTGTAATGAAGGATATCAGTTACGATCCAAAGGATTGCTAGTGCTAGAAGAATTCCCATAAATGGGGGCATGCCAGTCAACCACTTAACAATTGGAACGGCAATCAGGGAAAGGACACCTAAGGTGAACACGAGTTTTGAACCGGGCTCCCTTTTTTCAGCGCTGTAGTCAATCTCTGGTTTTGGGTATTGCCCCTTTATTCCAAAGAGATAAATACCAAGCGGGATCAACATAGAGACAAGACTTGGAACAAAAATTTCTTTCATAACAGCAAGACTAGTAATGCGATTATCAATCCAAAGCATTGTGGTTGTAACATCTCCAATTGGTGTCCAAGCACCACCGGCATTAGCAGCAATTACGATCATACAACTAGGTAGCAGCCTGTCCTTTGCCGAAGGGACCAACTTTCTTAATATTGAAATCATTAATATTGTTGTAGTTAAGTTGTCTAAAACAGCAGAAAGGAAGAAGGAAATAAAGGAAATTAGAATAATTAATTTTCGTTTATTTTGGGTCTGAATCCAAGAAATTACGGTATTAAAACCTTTATGCGAATCAATTAACTCAACAAGAGTCATAGCTCCGAGCAAAAAGAATATAATTTGAGATACGCCACTTAAATGATGAGCTAATTCTAAGGTACTTGCCTCTAAAGTGTGGCTGCATCCAAGGAAATAGACCATCCAGCAAAGTGCTGCTAACGCGATTCCCACAGCTGTCTTATTCACCTTAATATAGAATTCAAATATAATTCCTAAATATCCAACTACAAATATTCCAATAATCAAGTAAAGAAATGAGCCGCAAAGTTCCATTAAAATATCCTATCAAGTTTTTCAGGTGAATGGAGAGTAATACCTTTAGAAAGAATATGATGCAGATGCACAAGACCTACTACAAGCCCCCCATCAATCACTGGCAACATCATAATTTTCCTCTCCCCTTCCATTAGTTTAAGAGCTTCAATTACTAGCATTTGTGGATTTGTTGTCACGCACTCTTTTGTGAGCAACTCCCCAATTTTTTGTGAAAGCGCAGGCTCTCCCTTTTCTTGCAGGGCTCTTCTTAAATCGCCATCTGTAAAAACGCCTTCAAGCCGCATACCTTCATCAACGACGAGCAACGCACCACTTCTTTTTTGTGAAAGCTCTACAAGCACATCTCTCAAAATCTGGTTTTTATTGCAAAGAGGAAGTTCATCGCCCTTACTCATAACATCTTCTACCTTTTCAGCAATCATCTTCCCAATACATCCGGCAGGATGATTGAGCGCGTACTGATCCAGGCTAAACTTTTTTGTTTGCATAAGCGCAACAGCTAAAACATCTCCAAAAATCAGCTGAACTGCAGTTGATGTTGTTGGAGCTAAGTCAAATGGACAGATTTCTCTTTCAATCGGTAAATACATAACTAGATCGCAAATGTTTGCAAGCGGTGACGCTTTTGTTGAGACCCAAGCAATTGTACGGATCCCCCGTTTTTTCATGAGTTTTGCAATATTTACAACTTCATCACTTTGACCGCTTTTACTAATCAAAACTACTAAGTCTTTATCGGTTAGCATACCAATATCGCCATGGACAGCATCAAGAGGTGGCAGATGGTAAGCCCTAGTTCCGGTTGACATCATTGTTTTTGCAAGTTTATCCGCGATGATACCGCTTTTGCCAACCCCCGTAAAAACAATCATTCCCTGACAAGCAAGCATCTCGTTTAGAACAAGTTCTGCACGATTCATTTCGAGCGTCTCAAAGAAATAATTAATAAACTGTCTCTGTCTTGTAAATATCTCTCTTAGCATATAGCGTTAAGTATAGACGAGGAGAAGGTCATGAGCAAGATAAAAGTCCGAAATGCTGTAATTGAAATACTTGGAGATGAAATGACCCGGGTAATATGGACCGAGATCCGGGAAAAATTGATCCTTCCTTTTCTAGATATCGAGCTAAAAACATATGATTTAAGCATTCAAAATCGAAATGAGACAAATGACTCCATAACAAGAGAATCTGCACTAGCAATTCAAAAATTTGGAGTAGGAATTAAATGCGCAACCATCACACCTGATGAGATAAGAGTTAAAGAATTTGGACTCAAGCAGATGTGGAGATCTCCAAATGCAACCATTCGAGAAACTCTTGGCGGAACTATATTTCGCGAACCCATTATCTGCAAAAATATACCAAAACTTATCCCTAGCTGGACAAAGCCAATAGTCATCGGCAGACATGCTTATGGCGACCAATACAAAGCTACAGATTTTCTCATTCCAGGAAGTGGCAAACTAACTCTAAAATGGCAAGGACGAGGAGAAACTATTGAACGCGAAGTGCATGAATTTGAAGGGTCTGGCGTTGCTTTAGCCATGTTTAATACGGACAAGTCGATCCATGATTTTGCAAGATCATGTATGCATTATGCTTTGGAAAGAGGCTATCCTTTATTTCTATCCACAAAAAACACTATCTTAAAAGCCTATGACGGAAGATTTAAAGACATTTTTGAATTGATCTATAAGAAGGAATTTCATGATCAATTTGTCGCCAAAAAAATCACATATGAACACAGACTTATTGATGACATGGTTGCCTTTGCACTCAAGAGTGAGGGGGAATTTGTATGGGCATGCAAAAACTATGACGGCGACATTCAATCTGACTTTCTTGCACAAGGTTATGGCTCACTTGGGATGATGACTAGTGTTCTTATGTCTCCAGATGGAAAAACCATCGAAGCAGAAGCTGCTCATGGAACGGTAACAAGACACTACCGTAAACATCTTAAAGGAGAAGAAACTTCTACAAATCCTGTCGCATCGATATTTGCGTGGACAAATGGTCTAAAACATAGAGGCCGGCTAGACAAGTCAAATGACGTGATCCATTTCGCAGAATGCCTTGAAAAAGCATGCATTGAAACAATAGAACAAGGACACATGACCAAAGATTTAGCACTTTTATGTGGCGGCAAACAGGGACATCTTACAACAACACAGTTTCTTGATAGAGTAGCGCAAATTATAAGAAGAAAATCAATTTAAAATCTTTGCGTTTCTTTGCAACTTTGCGTCTTTGCGTGAATCTTTGAAATAGGTTTAATTCTATTAAAAAACTGCAATATGCTT
>CAZKFL010000055.1:0-6841 GCA_964552055.1 uncultured bacterium | reverse complement strand
GCACTTCCCTTTGAGGAAGGAGACTCGTCAATTTTAATTTTTGTCGGCAATTCGAACTTGCCATATTTTATCGCCATAATAGTTCTCCCTTAAAAACCTCTAAAAATTAAACACGTCTTCTTTTGGGAGGACGGCATCCGTTGTGAGCAATTGGTGTAGTATCTGTAATTGACATGATTGACAATCCAGAACTAACAAGTCCTCGCACAGCTGATTCCCTGCCTGCTCCCGGCCCTTTTAAGGTAATATCAACTTCTTTCATTCCAATAGCTATTGCAGACTTTCCCGCATCTTGAGCTGCAACAGTTGCTGCAAAACCTGAAGATTTACGAGATCCAGAATAACCCACTTTTCCAGCAGACGCCCATGCTACAACGTTGCCTGAAGGATCAGTAATAGTGATAATTGTATTGTTAAAAGTTGCCGTAACATGTGCAACACCGGTGAAGACCTGCTTTTTCTTTTTAGCTTTTACAGGCTTCTTCTTCATCGCGCTTGGTTGTATTTTTTCCTTTGACAAGGGATAATCTCCTTATATTACTACTTTGTTGCTATTTTTTTGTTCGCAACTGTTTTCTTTTTACCTTTTCTTGTGCGAGCATTCGTTTTAGTTCTTTGTCCACGCACAGGAAGACCTAATCTGTGTCTCATTCCTCTGTAACAGTTAATTGAGACAAGTCGTTTAATATTTTGCTGAACTTCACGTCTCAAATCCCCTTCAACTACATATGTAGTTTGGATGTGAGAAGTCAGTTGCGCAACTTGCGCTTCTGTAAGTTGCTCGGATCTCATATCTTGGTCCAAACTAAGAGCTTCTAATACATCTTTTGACCTTTTTAATCCAACGCCATAAATGTAAGTCAAAGCAATCTCTAATCGCTTATTTTTCGGTAGATCAACACCAGCTATCCTTGGCATACTAAATTCCTGTTTTAATTTAGAGATGTCCTACATCTCAAGTTTTCAATTTCTTCTTCATCATGAATCCATCATATCGATTCATTAGTAAATGCGATTCCATCTGCTTTGAGGTATCCAATACCACGCCGATAAGAATCAAAAGCGAGGTACCACCAAAAAAATGACTTATCGTTGGATCAACAGATAATACCCTACTTACTATGTTTGGTAATATCGCGATGACCGCTAAAAAGAGAGCTCCTACTAACGTAAGTCGACTCATACTTTTCTCTAAATATTCTTCTGTCGGTTTCCCCTGTCTAATTCCGGGAATAAACGCCCCATTTTTTTTCATCTCAGAAGCTATTTGTTCTGGATGAAACTGAGTAGCCGTCCAAAAGTATGTAAAAAATACGATTAAAAGTACATACATTAATGTATAAACTGAACTTCCTGGAGATAACATTGCGGCTATTTCTCCAAAAACACCAGATCTTCCCAAAAATTGAGCTATTGTGGCCGGAAACATTAGTAACGAAGAGGCAAAAATAACTGGGATCACACCCGCGTAATTAACTTTTAAAGGAATATAAGCGTTTTCAGCCCTATCTTCATCTCCACCGCTTCTTCTTGCATATTGCAATGGGATTTTTCTAACACCTTGAATGACTAAAATAGTTCCTAAAATAATTGCTACGAAAGCTCCTCCAAGAACCACAAGTGATGAAAAAGTCATTTGTCCTGGTTCCTGAGAGTCTAAATTTAGTTGTTTGATCACAGATCCAATAGTAGAAGGCAAGGAAGAAAGTATACCTAAAGTAATAATCATACTCATTCCATTACCAATTCCCTTCTCAGTAATTCTTTCACCTATCCACATAAGTAAAAGAGTACCCGTAGTCATGGTTACCATCACCAAGAGAAAAAAGAGCCATGGGATTCCAAACATTTGCACTTCTGCAACTCTGTCAAATATAATTCCGGGAGTCGATGCATTCATAAAAAGAGCATGCCTAGCAAATAATGCTGATTGAAATAGCGAAAGAACAAGGGTTAAAAGCCTAGTCCATCTACCCATTTTTCTTTTCCCTTGCTCACTATTCTCTCTAATTTCTCTTTGAAAAGAAGGTACGAGCGCCATCAGCAATTGCATTATAATCGATGCAGAAATGTAAGGCATTACTCCAAGAGCAACAACTGTCATATGAGCAAATGCGCCACCTGTAAACATATCAACTAATTGGAAAAGGTTTTGACCGCCACCAGTTACAAACTGAAAGGCTTTCACAACTTCTCTTCCATCAATCCCAGGAACAGGTATATAGGCACCTACTCGACAAACAGCAAGCAAGAGAAGAGTAATTACAATCTTCTCTTTAAGCTCTTTAACGGATAATATTCTTTTCAAAGCAGCAATCATGAAATGATGCGAATCTCCCCTTTAACCTCTGCTATCTTCGCTTCAACTGTCTTTGAAACTCGATTTACTTCTAAAATCAATTTCTTAGTCAATTGTCCATTACCTAACACTTTTATGATTGGATTTTCTTTGTGAGATAAAACTCCTCTTTCTCTAAGAGTCTGTAGATTCACAACATCACCATCATTAAAATAAACATCTAAAAGACCTAAGTTAATAGAAAATTCATTGTCTTGAAAACGAGCTCTGGAAAATCCTCTAACGGGAATCTTTCTAAAGACTGGCAACTGACCACCCTCTGTACCCCAACGTCTTTTATAACCAGATCTGGCTTTCATACCTTTAGTTCCTCGGCCACAAGTTTTACCCTTGCCAGAACCAATACCACGCCCAATTCTCTTAGGAGTGACCTTTTTTCTATGTGTATTTCTTAGGGTTGATAATTCAATCATACCTGTTTCCTCTTCTCTAATACTTCTTTTCTGTTTTGTAATTGTGCAAGTGCCTTAAATGTTGCTCTCACTTGATTACATGGATTATTTCCACGCAAATTCTTCGCAACAACATCTTTTACACCAGCCATTTCAAGTACCGCTCTAACATGAGAACCAGCAATTACACCAGTACCACCAGGAGCAGTCTTTATTAATACTCTGGCACCACAATAAGAAGCCTCTACATCATGCGGAATCGTAGGACCTTCGAGTTCAACAGCAACAAGATTTTTCGTTGCATCGCCCACAGCCTTACGGATCGAATCAGTTACTTCATTTGCTTTACCAAATCCCATTCCTACGCGTCCATTACCGTCACCAACAATAACTAGGGCTGAAAAACTGAATCTTCGTCCACCTTTCACTACTTTTGCGCATCGGTTGATGAAAAGAACCTTCTCTTGAACATCGCCTTTTCCGGAATCTTCTCTAGATTTTGATTTTTTATCGGTCATGATATCCCTTCTTTAAAATAATAATCCGCCTTCACGGGCACCATCTGCAAGCGCAGCTAATCTTCCATGATACTTGTATCTTCCACGATCAAAAACGACCTTGTCAATTTGCTTTTCTTTAGCTACTTTTGCAAGCATTAAGCCTACTTGTTTTGCTACTTCTTTGCGATCTTTAATATGAGAAAATTGTTTTAAATAGCTTCCGATACCTACCAGTGTTACGTGGTTTTGATCGTTAATTATCTGAGCACTAATGTGTTTAGCTGAACGAAAAACTGAAAGTCTTAAAACTTCTTTTTTTCTTATCGGCGCTCTTACACTTAAAGCACGTCTCTCTCTTTTAATCTTGGTTTTCTTACCTACGTTTAACATATTCCTATCCTCTATTTGGCCTTTTTCCCTGCTTTTCGTCTTACAACTTCGCCTGTATAGCGAATACCTTTTCCTTTGTAAGGCTCGGGCGGCTTAACAGCTCTGATGCTGGCTGCAAATTGACCAACTACTTGTTTGTCAATTCCATTAATAATAATAATATTGTTCTTTTCGATCTGAACTTGAATACCGTGTGGAATAGGCAATTGACTCGGATGAGAGAAACCAACGCTTAAATCTAAAAGGTGGCCTTTAACAGCAGCTCTATATCCTACCCCAATTAATTCTAGTTTTCTTTCAAAACCTTTAGATACGCCTTCAATCGCATTGATAACTCTAGTCCTATCCAAACCTAAAAAAGGAAGATGCTCTAAAGTTGGACCTGCTTGCACAAAGGCTTCAGCACCCTGAATTGATAGAAGTACACCTGGAGTCATTTTCACTAAAAGAATTCCTTTTGAACCTTTCACATGAACATTCTCTGCACCTTCTAACTTTACTTCAACGTTATTAGGTATCTCGATCGGTTTTTTTGCTTGCTTTGACATCTCAATTACTCCTTTTCGTAGATCCTAATACTTACCAAATAGTACACATAAATTCGCCACCAACTTTCTCGTTTTTGGCTTTCTGTCCGCTCATTACGCCTTTTGACGTAGAAACAATTGCCAATCCGAGTCCGTTTTGAACAACTGGCATGTCTTCACAACCAATATAAATTCTACGTCCAGGTTTTGAAACTCTTTTCAAACCTTGAATTAAAGAGAATTTATTTTGATGATATCTTAATAGTACGCGCGTATGTCTTTTATCCTCAGTATGCGAGTAATCAAGCACAAATCCTGTTTCTTTCATTAGTGAAAGAATAGATGTGATCAACTTACTAGCACGAACATCGACATAACGATGTTTTTGTAAAGCTGCATTTCGAATTCTCGTTAGCATGTCAGCGATAGGATCATTTATCATTGAATTGACCTCTTACTTTATTTGGATTTTAAGGGCATGCCCATTAATCTTAACAATTCTAAGCACTCTTCATCTGTTTGTGCAGACGTAACAAAAGTGATGTTCATCCCTTGAGCAATTTTAACTTTATCTAAATCGATTTCCGGGAAAATAGTCTGATCTTTAACACCTAAAGAATAGCTACCCTGTCCATCTGCTTTTTTTCTAAAACCTCTAAAGTCAGGTATTTTTGGCGCGCAAATGTGCTCAAATCTGTACATAAAATCAAACATTCTATGTCCTCGAAGTGTTACCTTTGCTCCAATTATTTGACCTTCTCTCAACTTAAAGTTAGAGATCGCCTTTTTCGATTTAGTCGAAATAGGCTTTTGACCAGAAAGTTTTCTTAAATCATCCAAGCAATACTCGATTAAGTGTTTGTCTTTGCTTGCTTCAGCAAGTCCCATGCTGATTACAATTTTACGCAATCTAGGAATTTGCATAGGGTTCTGATAGGCAAACTTCTCTTGCAATTGACCCTTAACAACTTCCTGATAATGCTCTTCTAATCGTGATTTTTTCATAAATTATCTTGCCTATATTTATCTAAACTTTTCGAACAACATGCTCTTCTTTATTTTCAGTGATATAGAAGATTTCTTTTTTATTCTCAGCATCGTATCTAGCTTTTAGCTTTACAGGTTTCCCTTGCGCAGCATACGCAACATTTGACACATGTATCGAGGCTTCAAAACTAATAATTGCCCCTTTTTTGCCTTCGCCTTGCGGTTTTTGGTGTTTCTTTCTAATATTAACACCTTCTACTACAACTCTATCAGCTTTAAAAGACAAGAGTTTTCCCTCTTTCCCTTTATCATTTCCTGCAGTAATTATAACAGGATCGCCTTTTCTTAATCTTGTATTTCCCATATTCCTCTCGCTCTATATAACTTCTGGTGCCAATGAAACAATTTTCATATAGCCTTTTTCTCTTAGCTCTCTTGCAACAGGACCAAAAATTCTAGTACCTTTTGGATTTTCAAGCTTATCATCAAGTATTACACAACTATTAACATAAAACTTCAAGTATGAACCGTCAGCTCTCTTAATAGGCTTTTTAACCCGAACGATAACAGCCTTTACAACTTCACCTTTCTTAACTGTTGCTCTAGGCTTTGATTTCTTTACAGCACATACAATTACATCACCGATAGAAGCATATCTTCTTCTGCTACCGCGTAATACTTTTATACATTGTACTTCTTCTGCGCCTGTATTGTCAGCAACTTCTAAACGTGTCTCTTGTTGAATCATTTTATCTGTCTCTGCTCTATTGTTTAACTTGCTAAAACGCGCCATCTCTTCAATTTTGAAAGAGGCCTTGTTTCAATAATTGTTACTTCATCACCTATTTTTAGGTTGTTCTCATCTGAATGAGCATAGTATTTTTTCTTTAACTTGATTACCTTTCCATATTTTGGATGTCTTGTCGTTCTAATTGCAGTAACGACTACAGTCTTATCCATTTTATTAGAGGTAACAGTACCTTTAACTTCTTTTCGGTTGTGCATTTTTTAAACCTCAGCTTTTCTTTGATTAATTAAGGTAAAAGCTCTTGCAATTTGTCTTCTCAGCTTAGGAAAAACGTGAGGCTTTGCTGCTTTCTTATTTCTGTTAGCATTCACTCTTTCTTTGAAAAGCTCTGCTCTCCAACCTTCAATCTGACTTTCTAATTGCTTTTGATCTAACCCAAGCATTTCTTGTAATTTCATATTTCTCTCTCTTTTTAGGATGCAACAGTTTCTAAGCGTTCAACAAATCTAGTTTTTATTCTGAGCTTTGCCGCAGCTAAACTTAATGCTCTTTGCGCCTGCTCTCTTGTTACGTTTCCTACTTCAAATAATACTCTTCCAGGTCTTATCACTACAGCGTAATGATCAACGGCACCTTTTCCAGTACCCATCCTAGTTTCTGCAGGCTTTTTCGTAATCGGTTTGTCTGGAAAAACTCGAATCCAAACACGACCTTTTCTACTAAAATACCTCGTAATCGCAATCCTACAAGCTTCAAGTTCATTCGCTTTAATCCAGCCTCTATCTAAGGCTTGCATTCCAAACTCACCAAAAGTTACGAAATTACCTCTTTTACTAAGGCCACCTCTATTTCCCTTTTGCTGCTTGCGAAACTTTGTCCGTTTAGGCATCAGTGTCATAATATACCTTCCTACTTACCTTAAGCTGTTGTTACTGGTG
>CAZKFL010000054.1:0-7052 GCA_964552055.1 uncultured bacterium | reverse complement strand
CGTTGCGGGGATCCTAATTGACGACTGCTGCACGCCGAACTAACAAAATACTATTACTTGATCGACTGCGCGGAGCAGCAGCCTTTCACGTAACCGTAAGCGCCCCCGTAAGCGTAACCGATTTTCCTTATTTTAAAGATATTAAACAGGCTTTTAGAACAGATTCTTAATAGAGCTCCAACTTGCGCTTCATCCATGACATATATCTTGCATTCAATTTGGACTCTTCAATTTCATAAGAGTCCGTAGCTTTCGCAAAATCCAGTTTACCCACATCAATCATAAGAGCCCTTCCTTCTAGTATGGCAAAGTTCATAGGATTAAATGTATGACTTTTACTTACAAACCCTTTACGAGCAATATCAGAAAATAATTCTCTCAACTGTGAATTTACGATTGCAAATTCCTCTCTATCCATGCAATTCGTGATAATCTTGGCTTTTTTTTGCACAACAAAGGCGACTTTATTTAAATCAACCTTCTGCTTCTTACCTCTATAATCAATTAATGTGCAAAAAGGTAGCTGCAAACTTGATGTTGCAGCATGAACAGCAAGAACTCCTGTTTCATCCTGCAAAAATTCATGCGCCCACTCGTACTTTTTTAGGGTTTCATGTCCTGTATCAATCTTGCCCCAATTAGAAAATAATTGCTTCCATCTTTTCTTCGGTTTAAAAAGGAGTTTATCCAGAATTTGCCTTTTAAGAAAAAACTTAAAAACATATTTATCATCATGAGTTACAAAGGCAACTGCCTCAAGACCATTGCCAATGTAATGCAAGGGTTTTTCAATCAATTCACTTAAATTTGCAAGATCAAATGAATCTGACTCTGCTGGCGTACGCGTTTCTAGTAATATTTCAGGAGTAAAATGGTCAGGTCTTGTAATGCAAAAAAAGCCACCAGTCAGCACTATTAGAAGGATTGAAACTATTTTTTTCATAGGGACAAATCATACAATATCCATTGAAAAAAATCTACTACGCAGCTAACATTCCCCTGATCATGAGAGCTCTTTATTTATTTTTTTTAATTTTAAGTGTACATCTATTTGGCGATTATCCAAATTTTACTGATAATCCCCTTCTTACCAAAAAAATGAAAACTCTCATAGAGCCGTATTTGCTCCCACTAGACCACCCTGCAAAAGAGCTGCTCGATCTAGTTTTTCCGACACAAGATGTGATCGAAAATGAAGAGACCTTAATAAACAGTGGCTTTATCACTAAAATACAGCACGGAAGCTCGATGGTTGTTGCAAAGCACCCACTAGTTCCAGGGTATATATTCAAAATTTACCGAAACTCTAGACCTATCGGGAGAGATAACATGGAAGGTTTTGAATGTTTGGCGCTACGCTGTAAAAATGCAAAAAAAACAAGAAGCGTGATTGCAAAACATAATATCATCCATTTTAAAGCGCCTGAAAAATGGCTCTATCCGCTGCCAATCACCTCGAAAAATTTAAAAAAGCATCTTCAGCCCATCGTTTTAATCGCTACCGACATGGAACTTGAGCCTCGAGAAACCACAAAACTTGCCTGGAAGAATGCTGACAAAGAAGCGCTTAATGAGCTCTACATTATTTTTAAAGAGGGCTACGGCTCAACTTACCTAATTAATAACATCCCTTTTAGCAAGCATGGTGTCTTTGCTATTGTGGACATAGAAAAACCCAAGCGAAAACTCAATATTAAGCGAGTTGAAAAATACTTCTCCCCTGATAATAAGGCCTACTGGAAAAAACTTATTAATTAACGCCTAGATGACTAAAGAAACACAACTTAAAGACTTTATTGCTCGTACACTTGATGAACTATTTCCAAATCCGATAGTCCCTCTTGATCACAATTCTCCCTACACATTATTGATTGCAACCTTGCTTTCAGCTCAATGCACTGATAAAAAAGTAAATGAAGTAACGCCAAACCTTTTTGCCAAAGCAAAAACTCCAAAACAAATGATAGCATTATCCTTGGACCAAATCTATCTCCTTATTAAGCCTTGTGGTCTTGGTAAACTTAAGTCAAAGGCGATTTGGAATTTGTCGAAAGAACTTATAAATAAGCACAATGGAATAGTTCCAGCCTCCTTTTCTTACCTCGAAGCCCTTCCAGGAGTTGGTCACAAGACAGCTTCTTGTGTTATGGCACATTCATTCAACATACCTGCATTCCCAGTGGACACTCACATCCACCGGATTGCAAAAAGATGGGGTCTATCATCTGGAAAATCTGTCCTTCAAACAGAACAGGACTTAAAAACAATCTTTCCAAAAGATCAATGGAACAAACTGCATCTCCAAATGATCTATTACGCAAGAGCTTATTGCCCGGCAAAAGGGCACTTGCTAGAGCACTGCCCTATTTGCAATACCCTTTAAAAACTATCTAAAAAAAGAAAAAAATACTACAATTGTTTTATGTTTACTTCCCTTTTAGTTGATTTAAAATATTTTGTTGAAGAGCGTGACTGGCTTAAGTACCATTCCCCCCAAAACATGGCCACTACTCTTATGGTCGAAGCAACAGAATTGTTAGAGCATTTTCTACCGAAGGCACCTCAAGATAGAGGAGAACTAGAAAATGAGCTCGGCGACCTTCTTCATTGCATTCTTTTGACTATGGACGCATTAGAAATCTCTCCCCCAGAAGCTCCGATCGAATTCCAAGGATCAGGCAATCCTTTGCTAGATCTTTCCAAAAACTTAAGGATCTTTATGGGCCACTTTTTATGGCTTAGAGAAAATGAGCCATTTCGTGGGGATCTCAATGAATTATCCATTTCGCTAAACAAACTTCTCGCAATTCACTTTCTCATCTGTAAAGATTTAAGCGTAGATCCATTTAAAGCAACCTACGCTAAACTTGAGCTAAACAAAAAAAAATACCCAGCAGATTTAATGAAAGGCTCAGTAGACAACTACTTTGCACACAAAAAAAAGCTGCAAACTTAAAGATTCGAATTTAGATGAAAATAAAAATCACAATGCCTCTATTTATGCTTTTGATTCCGATATTTTGCTTTGGAAGATATTACAGTCAATGTGATCAAGATAAGATTATTCACGAACATTATTTTTGGAAATTCAAATCGGGCATATTTGTAGATATTGGCGCCCATAATGGAATTACTTTTAGCAATTCTTGCTTTTTTGAAAAAGAGTTAGGATGGAAAGGTATTTGTGTAGAGCCCATCCCTGAAGTTTTTACACAATTAACAGCTAATAGAAAATGCTCCTGTATTCAAGGCTGTATTACAAATTTTTCAGGAACTGAAAAATTTCATAGAGTCCTAAGTCCTATTAAACATGTTGAAATGTTATCAGGTCTCGTAAAAGATTATAATCCGATTCATTTCCAAAGAATGAAACATGAACTTTCACTGAGTGGAGGATCTTTAGAATGTATAGACGTAATGTGTTACAAACTAAACGATCTCTTAAAAAAAAATAGAATTGCCCACATAAATTTACTTAGTATTGATACTGAGGGTGGAGAATTCGAAATTTTGGAAAGCATTGATTTCGATAAGTATTTAGTTGATGTAATTACAGTAAAAGACAACTATAATGATTCAAGATTTATACCTTTTCTTAAAGATGAAGGATTCCAGTTTATTCGCAGAATTAAACAGAATCTTCTGTTTGTTAATAATCAATTTCTTCCGCATGCAAAATCTAAGCCTAAAGTCTCGATAGTCACATCAGTATATGATGGAGATGAATTTATAGAAGGATTTTTACAAAATATTACAAAACAAACAATTTTTGATCAATCCGAACTTATTATGATCAATCCCAATTCACCAGGAGAAGAAGAACAAATCATCAGAGATTATATGAATAAATTTCCAAATATAATATATGAAAAACTCTCTAATGATCCGGGCATTTATGGAGTATGGAATTATGCCATAAAAATAGCCTCAGGTAATTTCATCTCAAATGCCAATTTAGATGATCGTAGCCATCCAAATGCTCTTGAAGCACATATCTCTGAACTTGAAGCAAACTCAGAGATAGATCTTGTATACAGTGGATATTTAGTCACCTTTATCCCAAATGATGCCATTACTAATAATCACGCAGTGCAATGTTGCGATCCCATGGAATTTTCTGTAGCAAACATGATAAATTGCTTGCCTGGACCAAGGCCTGTATGGAGAAAATCCCTACATGATCGCTACGGATTTTTTGATGAAACATTTTCTTTTTCAGGAGATGCAGAAATGTGGCTTCGGGCAGTAAGCTTAGGCTCTAAATTTAAAAAAATTCCAGGTTTTTATACTTTATACTACTACAATCCCAAAGGCTTATCAACAGACCTCGATGAAAGAAAGACCCAAAAAAGAAAGGAAGAAGGGCTAAGAATCGAAAACTCATATAGCTATTTATTTAAAGCAAAGACGGAATGCTGCAAAGCTGAGTAAGAATTTTCTTATGACCTGAAGAAAACGGCAGGGTTTCTAATTCTGAGATGTCTACCCAAACATAACCTGATACCACGCTCTTTTGTGGCGCCTGAAATAACGAGGGAAAAAGGTTAGCCTTAAATTTGGTAAAATGATGCTTTTCTCTTTTTAATGGAGCTATGAATGTCAAATTCAAGCCTACTTGTTTCTCAAGAATTTCTTGCGCTTCACTTATATTAAAGTCCTCATCACATTGAATATAAGGGAATTCATAGAGGCCTGCCATAATTCCCTTTGGAGGATTTAATTTTAGGAGAATCTCATTATCATGATAAATGCAACCGACAAACCGAAATAGCTCTATACTTTTGGGCTTTTGAGGAAGAATAGGAAAGCTTTCTATTTGATTATTTTGGTAAGCCTTGCACTCTCTTTTTAAGGGGCATTCCTGGCAAATAGGCTTCTTAGTACAAACAGTTGCGCCAAGCTCTATCAACCCTTCCATCACAACATGCGCATCTTCATTTGGCAAGAGATCTAGTGTGATCTGTCTCAGCTCATTTTGATATTTTTTGGCATCTTTTGCAAAACCCACATACCTTGAAATCACTCGAATCACATTTCCGTCGAGAGCAACAGCTTTTTTTTCAAAACCAAAAGCAAGGATCGCGCCCGCTGTATAGTGGCCGATCCCCTTCAATTTAAGAAGCTCTTCGTAAGAACTTGGAATAACACCTTCAAACTTTTCTACAACTTCAAGGGCAAGCTTTAATAAGTTTCTTGCTCTTGAGTAATACCCAAGTCCTTCCCAAAGTTTGATTACCTCCTCTTCACTGGCATTTGCGAGCGCATGAATTGTGGGGAACTTTTTCATCCATCTTTGAAAATAAGACACAACAACAACCGCTCTTGTTTGCTGGAGCATTACTTCAGAAATGAGCACACCATAAGGAGACTTCTCTTCTCTCCAGGGAAAAGATCTTCGATTTTCTAAAAACCAGCGAGCAACAATATCCACTTTATTGTAATGGTATATAGATTTTAGTGATCAAATCTGAAGGAGTTACCTTCATTTTCTCCATATCGATATATTCACAAAAAAAGCTTCTAGTCTCATCAAATTTCTCACTACTTTTTGGAAGCCATTTAGATAGTATTGAGGAAATAGTTTTTTCCAAATGAGCATAACGGCCCTTATGAGTAAAAACAGCATATTTTCCACCTTTGAGAATCATCTCCTCAACGCCCTCTTTCCCCTTTGCACTTGGCATTGCTAGTATCGCGGCATCATATCGCAACTCATCACCCTTATTCATTTGTAAGCCATCATGTGATACGCCAAAATACCGAAGTCCTAATCCAAGCAATTGATTTGCTTCAACAAATGCCCTCATCGCTCTCCAAGCATCATTAGTAGCCATCTCTGAATTACCCGTCTTTCTTATAAACAATATGGTTTCATCCTTAATCACTTCAATTTTATCCGGCACCATTAAAATACTCCTTTAGTTTTTTATTCATTAATTTGGGGTTATACTGATCGTGTTTCAAAACTTGGTTTTTTCTTCGTTGTAAATGCCCATATTTAAATTTACTTCGTGTCCGCCTAAAAAGTGTCCACGTGACACTTTTTTTAACGCGGGCCCCTTCTAGTGCAAATAGCACTTTGCCTGAAGTAGCGGCTTCGCCTAATTCAAATCTGGGCATTTCAAACCCCGAAAATTCCCAATTTTTGAATCACTCTTAGTATAAATTTTACTCGCTAAAAGTTGCTTTGATAAGCTCCTCTAATTTAGACTTATCCATAAAACCTGATTTTCGAGTTACCTCTTTGCCATCTATATAAAATAAAAGGGTTGGGAGAGATTTAATGTTAAGCTGGGTACTAAGCTCGGAATTGTCCTCATTACAGTTAAGCTTACTAAATGTGTATGTCTTTCCATATGTGTTAGCAAGATCTTGAAGAATAGGCGCAAGCATTTTGCAAGGCTGACACCAGTCAGCATATACATCAATAACTACGTATTTTGATCCGCTTGCAACTTGTTCAAAATTTGTCTTAGATAGTTCAATAATAGGGTGAACTACATCAACTACTACTTCAACTGCAGGGCATTCCTTTGCCTTTTCACATGCAGCCATATACGCTTTTTGAATAGCTCCGTATTGAATCAAACTTAACTCATTGCGATAGGACATATAAAGAGGATTCGCAAGCAATTCCTTAACATTTTGAACATTTGTTGGACTAATTTTTTCAGTCACTAAGCCTAAATAGCTATCTTGATTTTCGGTTAAGTTTTCTTTCATCATTTGGATAAGCTCTTCTTTAGAAAGCGAGGTTGGACAAACCTGCCCAATTATTACTGCATACATATCTAATACAGCCTGCGTATCAGAAGCATCAACTACATTAGCTTGATAAATTGCTTTGCAATCATCCTTGGAGAGAACTGGCTCTTCCGCCAAGACGCAACTAGCTATAGCTGCCAAACACAATATCATTTTCATAAATCATCCCCTATTTAATTTTTGCTAAGGCAACCAGTATAGATTAAGCCTCTTTTTATTTATATCTAAGAAGCTGTCCTAAAACCTAAAATCTTTAAAAAAAAGAAAATCGGTTACGCTTACGGGGG
>CAZKFL010000053.1:0-7795 GCA_964552055.1 uncultured bacterium | reverse complement strand
AATAGTTGTTAGATTTTGTCGAGGAAGCTTCTTCCCCGACAAAAAAAAGATTAAAATTTATCCTTATCTACTTGATAAAGAATTAAATAAACCAAAAATTCAGGTTAATGAATAAAATTTCAAACTCGCATAGGAATTAGCATACAAGAAGCAATTAACATTCAGAAAAAATTTGAATAACGAACCAGGCATGAATTTACAGAATTTTATTGACGAATTTTTAATGAATTTTTTACAATAACATGCTCATAATACGACATAGATCTTCATGGCATCAACAACAACTTTTTTTCTAGTTTCATTTCTCTTCGTATTTGGACTTTATAGATTACTCAAGCTGCTAGGTAAGAAGCCGGTTGACGCAATTTCACTTGATGCATTTCTTATGCGCGAAAAAAAGGTTCGTAAATTCTGGCTGATTTCGTTTTGCATGTTTAGTGCCTTTTCTTATATTGGGCTTACAGAGATGTTACTTGAAAAAAACGGCAGTTTTATTGAAGCATTTGGATTTTGGCAAGCGCTTGCAATTAATCTGTTTTTTGCCAGTATTCCCTTTTCTATTGGTTGCTGGATCACCTACCACTGTGCATATTTCAAAAAAGGTACTGCATGGCTTAAATGGCTTCTTATAACCATCCCAGGAAAGGTGTTATTAAATGTAATGCAAGAACTTGCAAACTCCGCTGATTCATCACCTAGTTCAAATGCATTTCTCTTAGCTGGCCTCAGCATAGCCCTCTTCTATTGGATTTGGTGCTTACGGCTTCACAATATCAACTCCGCGCGCAAAACACTTATTAGTCCTGCCCCAGCATAAGCCTAACCTCAATCTCTGGACGAAATTGAATCAATCACCTATACTGTAATCATGAAAAATTCGATAAAAGCAATTATTTTTGACTGTGACGGCACTCTTGTTGATAGCGAGGGGTCCCACCTTTCTGCGTGGCAGAAGGTTGCTGAAAATCACACAGGTACGCTCTCCCATGATGACTACATTCAGTTTGTGGGCGGCTCTGATTCATCACTTTCAAAAAAGCTTGCTATCAAACTGGGACATGATTCTCCGGATTTCCTTTTGAATCAGAAACGGGAGCTTTTCTTAGAATCATTGAATCGTGGACTGCCACCGATTGCCTCGACTGTTGAATTTGTAAGAGAATTATTTAAAGAAAGAGAATCGCATGGGCTTAAGCTGGCGGTTGCATCAGCTGCACTTAAATACGAAGTGCTCACCAATTTAAAAACACTGGGCTTCGAAAATTCCTTTGATGTTGTCCTTTCAGGACACGACGACCTTTCTGACTACACTGATCCAGAAGGTGTAAACAAACCAAAACCGTACATCTACCTTCATGCAGCAAAGCTCCTTGGCATCAAACCTTCCGAATGCATCGTTGTCGAAGATAGCCATACAGGCGTCACGTCCGGGATCAGCGCCGGTTGCTTTACAATCGCTATCCCAAACGCATTCTCCATCACACACGATCTCTCCAAAGCCTCCCTAAAACTCGACACCCTCCACGGCTTCACTCCGAAAAGCCTTCTACAACTTATTGACGGCCTCCTATGACCCGCATCATCGCCACCTCTGACTTCCACGGCAACCTCCCCCCCATCTCCCCATGCGACCTCCTCCTCATCGCAGGCGACATCTGCCCCTCCGGCCCGCCCGAAAAACAAGCAGCCTGGCTTGACACCACCTTCCGCACCTGGCTCGAAAAAGTCCCCGCAACCGAAGTTGTCATCATAGCCGGCAACCACGACCTCATCTTTGAAAAAGCCCCCGCACTCATCCCCCAAGACCTCCGCTGCCACTACCTCGAGGACACCTCAATCACCCTATTCGGCCTCCACATCTACGGCACACCCTGGCAACTCCCCTTCTGGGGCGCCTTTAACAAAGCAGATCCCCTCCTAACACAAATCTACGCAACCATCCCCAAGAATACAGACATCATCATCAGCCACGGCCCGCCCTACGGCCTCCTCGACACCGTAACCTACAACGGCAAAACCCTACACACCGGCTCAAAATCCCTTCTTGAAAAAGTGATCGAAATCAAACCAAAGCTTTGCCTCTTTGGCCATATCCACCCCACCTACGGCAAACTAGAAGAAAACGGAATTACTTTTGCTAACGTAGCTCTTGTTGATGATAATCTAAGAGTTAAAAATGAGCCGATGGTGTTTGAGCTTTAAAACCTAAGAAGCTATTTATAGCAGAATTTTCAAAATACCCTTATTAGGTTTAAAGAAATTCCGCCAGAGGTCCAGTGAACTCCACTTAAAGTACCATCATGACCTGCAAGTGTACTTGTTCCGTTTGACCCATTATAAAACTGATAGTTGCCTACAAGACCAAATTTCCACCTTCGCCATTCAGATGAAAATAAACTAAGTATAAATTCATTACCATAAGAGCAATTTTTCTTTTGCGTTTCTTCCAGAGAATCAATCAAATTATCTTGAATACTTCCTCTATAAAAGCTCCAATGGAATTGGTATTCTAAACTAACTTTAAAATATTTATGCAAGTAAGCTGGGACAAGTCCGATCCAGGGGCCGTTCCATTTATAGGTCGAATTGCTAACAACATCCTCAAAGACATTAAGAAGATGTAACCTGTCTTGATAATTACTATCACGCATGTGCTGTACTGAATAGGAATAGCCAACTAATGGGAGCAGTTGAAATTGATTTGAAAAAAATAACGCCTTATAACCTACACCTCCAGAGACATCATAAACATAACCTTTAACTCTTGCTTCTAACCACTCATCTGCAAATGTTGTGCCAACTTCATCTAAATCATATGTTTTTGTTCCCGCTAAAATCCAACCATAATCCCCTTCAGCTTTAACATAGAAATGGTTAAAGAGAGTCGACTCAATCTTTCCAGATAAATCTAGGATTTGAAGGTTTTTCCACTGTTCTTGTGTAATCTCATTTGCTGCGGGCAAAGAATTCACTGTCCAATGCAAATTATCACATCTATAAGCAGGAGAAAATGTTAAGTCAACTTCAAATGCTTTGGCGCTCAAATTACATAATAAAAACAAAATCAATACGTTAAAAAAAAGAAGCCGTTTCACTAACCTACCTTATTTCTTTTGCCCAAAAAAATAGCATGCGATATTTACTCTTTTTGTGCTATACAAAGAGATATGAAAGGAACTTTTATTTTATTTTTTTTAGCAGTGAGTCATCTTTCTGCTGGAATAGAAACTTACTTCAAGTCTATTTCTGACAAACCTGATGGCTATCATAATCAGATGCGCAATATTGATTATATCTATGTAATCAATTTGGATCAGAGACCGGAAAAATTTGAACATTGCTTGAGGGAATTAAATCCTTATGGAATTCACCCGTATCGATTTTCTGCAGTCAATGGCTGGGAGCTTTCTCTTGATACGCTAAATGATTTAGGAGTTAGATATGAGCATCACATGCTTAAAGATCTTTGGGGAACAGCCTATTTACCTGGTGGTGACATGTCACCCCATCACGAAATACTCCATCAAGCTGGAAGGAATTATTTTTGTCATTGCATGTCAAGAGGCGCTGTTGGAATTACGCTTAGTCACCTATCCATCCTACAAGATGCGCTAAATTCAGGTTATGAAACAATTTGGGTTATGGAAGACGATATTATTGCTATTCAAAACCCACACATTCTTTCAGACCGAATCGCTGAGCTTGATAGACTCGTTGGTCATAATAACTGGGATATTTTATTTACAGATCAAGATACTAAAAATCAGCAAGGTCAATACGTCCCCTGTACGGGTTATGCACGAAAACCAAATTTTAATCCCGAAAACCCACATAGATTTTCCCAAAGAAAGGATATTCATGGCATATTTAGAAAAACAGGAGCTCGCTATGGGGCCTACTCTATGATCATCCGAAGATCTGGAATGCAGAAAATTCTCAATTTTATCAAACACCACAAAATATTTCTTCCTTACGACATGGAGTTTTATCTACCTAATGACATAAACATCTATGCTCTTATCCACGATGTCGTATCCACACTCCCAAATGCAATTTCTGATAATGGTGGAGCAAATTATATAAAAAACTAATGAACAAACTATTAATTGTTTTTTTTCTCAGCATTTTATCCTTTCTGTCGGCAGATCTCGAAGATCATTTAAAAGAAGTCACAGCAAAAGATCTTTCTATTTTCATCAAATTCAAGACATTGACTTTATTTATCTGATTAATTTGGATGAAAGACCCGAAAAATTAGAGAATTGCGTAAACCAGCTAGCACAATATGGAATTTGCCCCTACAGATTTTCAGCAATAAATGGTTGGAAGCTCCCTTTTGAAGTAATTAACGATGTAGGCGTATCATATGCTTTACAAATGACCAACGATTTATGGGGAACAAGCTTCTTACCAGAAGACCATTATAACCCTCATCATGAAGTTATGCACATCCCTAATAGATGCTATTTTTATCATGGGATGACAAGGGGAGCAATTGGAATTGTTCTAAGCCATCTTTCTATCCTTCAAGATGCCTATGACTCTGGGTATGAAACGATTTGGGTACTAGAAGATGATTTTAAAGTCATTCGAAATCCGCATCTGCTAACTGATCGAATTAGAGAGCTAGACAAACTGATTGGCTCTCAGAATTGGGATGTTTTATTTACGGATAGAGACACAAAAGATCAACAAGGAAACTATGTGACTTGCATAAGTTACGCAAGGCGTCCTAACTATACTCCTCCAAATGAAAAGATTTTTGAGTTAAAAACCCTCCTTCATCCAGAATTTATTCAAATCGGAGCCCGCTATGGAGCGTATTCCATGATAATTCGAAGATCAGGCATTAAAAAAATCCTTGATTTTCTTAAAACATATCACATATTCTTACGATACGATATGGATTATTATTTACCAGACACATTAAAATTATATGCACTTACACATGATATTGTTTCTACAGAGCCGCAGGCCCTATCAGATAATAAAGAACCAAACTATAAAAAACCAAACTAGGAAAAACTATGGATTTTAACTCGGCAGATTACCAACAAAACAATCCCTCACATTATGAATATACATTAGCTGTGTATAAGCCTGAATTAATTCAAGCAGAAAAACTGAAAGAGAGAGTTTCTCAGTCAATGGACCAACTCGAGGGGTGGTGCTCAAAGTTTAAAGCATTTACGATTATGGACTTAATCGTAAAGACAAGGGCGGAGACAGTAGTAGAAATAGGAGTATGGGGCGGAAAATCACTAGTTCCTATGGCTTATGCGATTAAAGAACTTGGCCGAGGAAAAGTTTACGGTATTGACCCGTGGTCAAATGTTGCATCAGCAGAAGGGATGGATGGGGTAAATAAAGATTGGTGGAGTTCTATTGATCATGATGCAATTTATAATAATCTTGCACAAAAAATTATGCAATTTCGCTTATCACCTTTCGTTCAACTTATAAAAAGCACTTCCGTAGATGCAGCTCCGATCGAAAATATTGACTTGTTACATATCGATGGCAATCACTCCGAAGAAACATCACTTTATGATGCGATGAAATGGGCCCCATTGGTTAAAAAAGGCGGCATCATTGTATTTGATGACACTACATGGGGAACAACAACTAAAGCAGTTGCTTGGTTAGATGCACATTATACTCGAATTGCAGACTATCATGAGGATGCTGATTGGAGCATCTGGATCAACGAATAATATGAGAAAAGCTCTTTTTTTCTTTCTTATTTCTCAAGTCCTATTTTCGGAAGAGTCTATTGCAAGACCTTCCAGGAATGTGAAGAATCTGGTGAGCTCAGTTTTTAAAATTGTGCTAACAGAGTATCCTGATGCATGGAACCCCTCTATTATAGAAGTAAAAGAGGGGTTTATTCTCACATTTAGATATTTGCCTCTTCCCAATACACGCCCTTGTATTTCCTACATGGGCGCTGTCTTGCTGGATCATTCCTTTAACCAAATCACCCCAGCTGAACTCTTAGATGTGCGCAAGGATAATATCTTTATCCCCTCTCAGGCTGAGGATGCAAGAATATTTATTCATCAAAACGAACTCTATCTTATCTATAATGATAATCCTAATGTATTAAATACACGCGCTATCGACAGGCGCGATATATATGTCGCTAAACTAGAATATTCTTTTGAAGGGAATCCTCACGCAGACGGTACAATCTCTCATTTTGATATTTCTAAGCCTATCAAACTCATTCATCCAGACAGATATGAAACTCGAATATGGGAAAAAAACTGGGTCCCATTTGTTGCAAATAACAACCTGTATCTCGGTTACTCCCTTAATCCACATGAAATACTATTAGCAGATCTAGAAACAGGGATTTGCTCACATCAATACACAAGCCAATTCATAGACAACTGGAAATTTGGAACTCTACGAGGCGGAACTCCCGCAGAACTTGTTGATGGAGAATATTTAGCATTCTTCCACTCAGGAAAAACTCTCGTCTCAGGGGCCTCTCTTACAGATGAAGTGCTCTGGCATTACGTCATGGGCGCATATACATTTTCCGCCACACCCCCATTTAACATCACCAAAATTTCCCCTGTGCCCATTAATGAAAAATCATTCTATATTAAATCCTCCAACCCCAAACGCGTTGTCTATCCTGGCGGATACATCATCTCCGGAAACGACATCTATGTCCCATTTGGTAAAGACGACTGCGAAATCTGGATAGCAGTAATTAATAAGGAAAAACTGATAAAAACACTTAGACCAGCAATATGATTAGAAACCTATTTTTACTCTTTACAGCAACCTCACTTTTACTAAACGCAGAAGAAGAAAAACCTTTTGTTATTGGATCACTTCTAGGCCAACTCGGCAATCAAATGTTTGAAATTGCAGCCGCAAGCGCGCTTGCTTGGGATAATGATGCTGAAGCTTACTTTCCTGAACTCTCCCCTGTCTCCAACGATTATCGCCACTTCTTTTTTCGATGCAAATTCAATGCCCCAGAAAATCCCATTGAATTTAAATGGAGTTATTCTCCATTTGGCTATGAAAAAATTCCCTACCATCCCAATATGAAAATTGATGGTTACCTGCAAAACGAGCAATACTTCGCTCACCAAAGAGACAAAATTCTCACCTTATTTGCACCCCATCCTAAGGACTTAAAATACATTAGAAACAAATTCTCTTTTATCCTTTCCCACCCAAATTCCGTAAGCGTTCATTTACGTTATTATCTAAGAGAAAAGCCTGACGAAGATAGCTTTATACAATATGAAAGAGAATACTTTGAAAAAGCAATGTCTCTATTTCCTACCGACTCACTCTTTGTCGTCACAAGCGATAACATCACCTTTGCTAAAGCAAATATTCCAACTGCAGACAGAAATGTCCTATTTATTGAAAACGAGCCTTACTATATTGATTTTTATCTCCAATCACTTTGTAAGCACAATATTATCTGCAATTCCACCTTCAGCTGGTGGAGTGCATGGCTCAACCAAAACCCTGACAAGCAAGTGGTAAGACCAAAAATCTGGCTTGGTGGCTACGAAGACATTGGCGGACCAGACAATTGGATCAAAATCGATGCAATGGGCCTTCAAGAAAAAAAACATAACGGACTCTTATAAAGAGATTAAAAATATTATTATCTATATTCAATATTGCTTTAATTTCACCATTATTTACCTATGAAATGGCCTTGTTGCATAAATCGATTTAATAAATAGCTCAGCGCGCAGCAGATGCCCTTTAAGATTCCCGCATCGTAGAATGCGGTCTCGAGAGTCGTAACCGTTTG
>CAZKFL010000052.1:0-7954 GCA_964552055.1 uncultured bacterium | reverse complement strand
CCTCAGTAGCGGCTTCGCCTAATTCAAATCTGGGTATTTCTAACTTGAAAATTCCTAATTTTTGAATCATTCTCAGTATAAATATCTGGATAATAATAGCATATTTATGTTTGTGTACTAAAACAAATCAGGAAAGTATAATTGATGCGAGCAATAGAGGAGGTTTTATAACTATGTGTAGGTGGAATGTATGTTTTTCTGGGAATCCCCAAATTGTATTGGGAGAAATTCCTCACAGGTCAGGTAATTTAGGAGGACATAGAGTTGTTTCATTGGCGGATGTAGGTTGTATGCCAGGAGGTTTTAAATCAAAGCTGTTCTCTATAGATAAATTTGTGGGTAGTTTAAACAAACTTAACCAGCGAAAATATACTTGGGTAGATGAAGGTAGATACGAAGGCGATTTAGTCAATGGTCTACCGACAGGGAAAGGAATATATACCTGGGTAGATGGAGATAGATACGAAGGTGATTTTGTTAAAGGAGAACAGACAGGGAAAGGAATACTTATCTGGGTGAATGGAGATAGATATGAAGGTGATTTTGTTAAAGGTGCACAGACAGGGAAAGGAATATATACCTGGGTTGATGGCGATAGATACGAAGGTGATTTTATTAAAGGTGTACTGACAGGAAAAGGAATATTTACCTTAATAAATGGAGATAGGTACGAAGGCGATTTTGTTAATGGGCTTTTGCAGACGAATATTTCTGATATGAGAACAACCCGGTTTTTGAAATATGTAAGTGGGATAAATCTGCTTGAAGGGATATTCTCCTCATATTGTTTGGGCATTATTTCCGATTATTTAATAAAAAATCATTATTTGATGGAGGGGGTAGCTTTACAATCAGCGATTCGGATAATGCAATCTTCAGATGAGGAATTAAAATTAGAGTCAAATAAAATTTACGAAGATTTAATGAAAAAAAGCTGCCTGTTATATTATGGTTATAAGGAGCATTCAATGGGATTAAATCTTATGCCCGATGTAAGTTCTCAATCTGTCATTTTTGAAATTTTTAATTCGGGAGAAGGTTTAAATGAATACCATATGCTACATCCAGAAATCCCTAGAAAATTTCAAACTAAGTTATCTATAAAAATACCAAAAGATGAGATCACTCAAAAAGTGATTGAGCAACTTTGTACTGGATATAATGAGTTTCAAAATGCAGATCAGGCTTATCAAATGATAAGAAATCTTCCAGGAGCTAAGACAGTAGAGATAGACTCGAAATTTATAGTTTGGCAAACAAGTCAAAAAGGGGAGAACTGCGCTATCGAATGGATATTTGCCTATCTTAAAAATACAATGTCTCTTGCTAAATATAATCGTATGCGTAGAGAGTTATTTGAAGCATGCATTGAAAGCTTGAAGATAAATGATGAGATAAGTATGAGCCAGCGAGAAGCAATTTTATTTGAACTCAGAAGAAAATCTGCAAAGAGAGCGCTCCTTGTTTAGTGTTTGGTTCATAGATTTTTTCTTAAGAATATTTTTGAATGGCCATGCCAGTAATTCTTAAGTTCTCCTATCCGTTCATAGTTCTTTTTCAAATAAAACGTTTCCGCCTGAAAGTCCCAGGTATCCACTAAAGAAAAAATACATCCATTTTTGATGGCTTCTTGTTCTGCTGCATTTAACAATTTTGTGCCATATCCTTGTTTTTGGAGATCACTTTCAACCCAGAGTACATCGATGTAGATTGATTCCGTGCCCATAAATGCTTGTATTCCGCCAAAAACGTTTCCAAGAGGATCTTTCAAAAAAATGGAAAATGTTTTGTCTCGCTCACCTAATATCTTTTCATTAAATGCGATAATTCCTTCTCTTACAACGGCATTATCAGTTTCGCTAGGCATATAATCGACGACTATTTTGTACATAGTTCCTCCATATTGAGTTCCATCTGGTAGTGCGGAACTGGGTGCCAGCTTGCAACGAATTCGTGGATAATTTTAAAACCTATCTTTTTATAAACGTGTATGGCGCGTTTATTTGAGACCTCAGGGTCTGTTAATACTTTTTTTAAGTGTGAAAAATGGTCTAATAGAAATTTACAAACCATAGGCACTGCTATTCCTTTTCCCAGATAATTGAGATCGCAAATGAATAAGTCCAAAGTGGTCGCATCATTTCCCTCTGGAGAGGTGATCAAAAAAGCAAAAGGGGTATCTTTTTCGTAACCAATCCAGTATGTTGTGTCAGATTTACCTTCAAAGAACTTTTCTAAGCCATTGAGTGTACTTTGTAATCCGAAACCATGCATCCATTCTTTGATGTGTTTTTGTTCAAACCAATGATAAAGCAACTCTTTTTGAGAGGGTTTAGCGTGTGCAAAGCGAAACATAGGTGAATTCTGATAGTCTTGAATAAGTTCACGAATCACATGTCTTGCACTAGTGGCTAAGGTTGGATTTGTATCTTTGTAATAAGGCAGTTGGATAAGAGCTATTGATAGCGCCCACCCACGTCCTCTTTCCCAAGTAGCTTTATCTACTCCAAGCCCATAACGGAAAGCATCCCTCATATGAGCAGGTAGCAGATTCCAAGCAATGATTAGATCGCAGGCAGGATCACCTATTCCAAGATTGCCAAAATCAATGACAGCGCTTAAATGTCCATTTTTAACAAGCAGATTTCCAGGGGAAAGATCGCCATGCATCCAGACTGGCGGCCCTGTCCATTTAGAAGCTTTCAATACCTCTTCCCAAATAGATATTACTGTTTGTGTATCGATTAGCCCTTCTAGCGAGCTTATCGCTTCTCTTGTTTCTGCATCTCTTTGCTCTAACGGAATGCCGCGGTTACATAGGGGACCGTTAGGTAGATCAATTGTGTGTAATGCTTGGATGAATGCAATGAGGTCCTGGATAAAGGGTTTAGAAACCTCACCTACTATTGGATTGCTACCCTCAATCCATCTATATACTGACCATGGATAGGGATACTCTTTAGAGGGATTGCCTTTTGCAATTGGAGTAGGAATAGATACAGGTAAAAAGGGTGCTATCTTAGGAAGCCAGGCAAACTCTTTGTCTACATTTTCTACAGCCCAGTCAATACGTGGTAGACGTACGAGCATATCATTACCCAATCGATACAAAGCATTATCAGTACCCGCAGAAGGAACCGATTTTAATGGAAGGTTAGTCCATTTAGGGAATTGTGTTATAATGAGTTGATAGACAAGAGCTTCATCTATATGGAATTCATTTTTATGCATTTTCGTCATGAAGTTCCATCTTTTGATCTTTTTGAAAGAGACTAAACCAATCATGAGAACTCATGCGATAAAGAACATGTCTTTTTAAAGGATGGCCTTCGGCTAATTTGGGATGATCGAAATCATCCTGAGCACTGTGATGCATGCCAATTTTTTCCATAACATGCCTAGAACGCATATTACTCACAGTTGTGAAGGAAACAATCTGATCTAATCTAAGAGTTTCAAATCCATATTTTAAAGCGGCCTTTGCACCTTCTGTTGCATAACCTTTTCCCCAATGGTCAAAAGCCAGTCTCCATCCGATTTCAACAGCGGGTGTAAAATGCGCTTGAAAATAGACATCTTCTAGGCCAATGAAACCGATAAACTCATTAGTTTCGATCAAAGAGACAGCCCAAAATCCCCATCCACATCTTGCGATGTGATCTGACACGAGTTTTACCGAATGGTCACTTTCTTCACGGCTCTGAATTCCTGGGAAGAATTCCCTAACTCGGGGGTCAGCATTGAGTCTTGCAAAAGGCTCTAGATCACTTTCTTGCCAAGGACGTAAAATCAATCTTTTTGTTCTAATTGTCATTAGAAACCTCGTACTTTAACTGCACTAATCCGCTTGGGTAAGATTGGTTAGAGATTAAGCGGCACTTATGCTCTCGATTCATGGTACTAAAAAGAGGAATGCCAGAGCCTAGGACCATAGCAATTACTGATATGGTGATGTCATCGACTAATCCAGCCTCTAAAAATCTGGATACAGTTATTCCTCCGTCCACCCATACACGTTTGATCCCTTCGGAATGAAGTAAAGAGACAAGTTCAGTCAGGTGCCCACAATAAAGCTCTGCTTCATTCCTAACGGTGTTTAATGAATTGCTAAGAACAATGACTTTCTTACCCTCATAGGGCCATTTATCAAACCCAGAAACTACCTCATAGGTATTCCTGCCGAGAACTAACGCATCAACACTATTAATAAATTTCTTAAATCCATAGTCCTCATCACCTGTATGACCATACTCGAGCCAATCGAGACCTCCGTTTTTTCTGGCGATGTATCCATCAATGCTCATTGCTATGTAGATGGAGATTTGTGGACGATCTTTTTTAGCCATAAGGGATATTCCTTTCTCGATATATTGTCTTAGAAGCTGTACTAAAACCCATAATTTGCCCACAACTCATAACATAAATGAAATAAAAAATCCTTCTCTTTCTTTATGTATTTGGTTCTTCGTTTTCCAAAAAAATCTTCCTTCATGAGGTCTTAAGGGAATTTTTTTTGTCTAAGTAGTATTACTAACATTACAGATTCTAAATCCTTGATGAGCATTTTTGCTTAGGTTTTAGGACAGGCTCTCAATTGTCAGACCTGATATTTTGACATTTATTGGCGCTTGAGGTGAAAGGGCTCGTGCAATAAACGTAAACTATTGAAGGAGTGAATGGGGCAACCAGGACCCCGAACCAGCGACCAGCGGGTTATGAGTCCGCAGCGCCCCTCCCTCTAAACAGCAGCTAACTTCTTGATATTATAGAGGACAATGAGACTTTTTAGCAACTTTGAAGTGTTGTGATTTATCGCACTTTTTTGCAAGCGAGTGGTCCACAAATGGTCCATGGAAATTGGCTATTCTATGGCAACAATGTTACGATCAAAGCCAGTGATGCTATAGGGTTCATTTTTGTATTTAAAGAGAAAGTCTGCTAGAACTTTTTGATTTTTATAATCTCCATTTAACAGGATAGCTTCAATGATTATAAATCTACCTACGAGCGGAACTCTATGTAAATAGATTTTGGTAATTTTAAATTCTGTGCCGGGCATTAATGGTCGCCGCCAAGAACTATTAAAAAAATCCCATCTTTCAGAATTTTCTAAAAATTCTTGAAGGGTTAAAGGAGGAATTACATAATTTGGGAGAGATTCTATGTAATATCTGTTTTTCTTCTCTCTATAAAATTGATAGATAAAAACACCTTGTTTAATGGTGAATTTTTTTCCTACCCAAACTTTTATATTGGGTTCATTTTTTAGATCTATAGTGCTTTCAGAAAGAAATAGAAAATAAAAACCAAAAATAAGAGCTAAAAATATAGTGCAGACTATAAGAAAAAATTTGGTAAGTCTAACAAAAAATAGGATGATATTTTTTAATAATTTCATGGATTATCCTTTGATAGCAGGGGCTTGCTAATTCATGCTCATATCGATGAAAGGTAGCATCTTCACTCGGGTCGAGAATAGTTACATTTGAAATTTTCTCAAACTCAGCTAGATAATAGTTTCTGCGCTGAAGGCTAAATGTCAGGATCGTTTTAGGATTTAGCGTTTCTAATTCGGTATCAATATCTTCTTCAATCAATGTGTTAATGAGTTTATCCAGGGTTAATCCATTTTTTTGACTTTCATAACGTCTAAGGGCAAGATTTGTTAGTGTTCGTCCAAGAGATATGAGTCTAGGAATAACATCCGCTACACTAACATAGTTGTGGGATTCAGGATGTGCTTTACCAGGAGAGATTAGGGAGACGCCGCCTAGAGTAAAGATTCGTAGTTTTTTCCTTTCAGAATTCTCGAGCTTGTTAAGGGCTAGATCGGCAATGATAGCACCTTGACTATGTGTAAAAATAATTATTGGAGGCGCATTGGACTGTTTGAGTGAAAAGTCTATTAGCAATTCAAAAAACTTTGCGGCAATATTGACAATCGGTGTATCAATTTTAAATTTTTGATTTAGAATCTCTAGGAGATCTTTTGGTTTTGATTTAGTTACATTAGTAAGTGCCCAGACTTGCTCACCATCTGTTGCAGATACAATAGATGATAGAGATTTTTTTATTTGCTTTTCATCATTCCAAATGCCATTAATAAATCCCCAAATTGGTTGCCCAGGTTTTTGGTCTCCGAGAGTTTCAATAACATTTTCAAATTTAATTTCAGGCTCACATTCTTCGCTAAGAAAATGAATTTTATTTAAATGATGACCAGGTCTTGATCGAAGATATAACGTTCCGTTATTTTTATGCACAATTACAGCATCAAGGCGATGCGATTCAATCCATTTGATAGATTCTTCTTTTGATAATAAGTTCTGATTGTCAGTAAGATAGAGTTCTATAAATTCTGGCTTTTCTGCATAGTAGCGAGCGGAAATTTTTGGCAATAAAGCAAAAGATCCCTCAAAACTTGAATTGCATAATTTTACTATGCTTTTTACTAAAAGAAGAAATTTCTCATTTGAGAGATTTTTTATCTTTGTAGAAGGTTGTAATTTTGTTGCTTCACAAAGCTCATTTAAAAAATCCTTACCAGGTAATGACTCGTAATACTTGGCTATTGCAGTTAAAGATTTTTTTGATTTTAGCCATTTTTTTAACATGCGAAGACCAATTTCAGGAAATGAAAAAATCGCGTATGTGTCGCACGAGCCTATATTTGAATGTTCTTTTAAACTTCTGACATGAAGAAGCCCTGGATTATTTAGCCGCCAAGCTAAACTTCCATTTTGTGCAACATACTTATGGTCATAGTCATCAAAATAGAAAATGACATCGTTGTTGTATGCGTGAGCTTTTTTAAACATAAGTGTTAACATAGGGGTTCAATTATTTAAGAATGAAGCGAAAAAGTCAAGAGTGTATTGAGGTCATATGCACAGCATGCTACTTGTTATTAATTTGTTATGGTTTAGAAAAATTAAGATTATGTAATCATTAATAGCGAAGTTTTATGGACGCTTTCTAACAACAGTGATTCGAACCGGGTATGATTCGAACCGGGTATGCAGTCATGTAGTGATTCGAACCGTGATTCGAACCGGGTATGCAGTCATGTAGAGCCCAGTTAAGTATTCAACGAGCGTAAAAAGTTTTGGACAACGGTTGAAAACCGATCGGGCTGGTCATAAGGAACTCCGTGACCCGCTTCCTTGATCTGTACAACCTCCAAGTGGTCATTGAGCTCAACGAGTTTTGTGGCCATTTCTGAAGAGATTAGTGAACCAATATCACCGATGACGAGCAAACTTGGAATGTTAAGAGACTTGATTAGCTGTATGTAGTTGGGATTTGGTGGCCTCAATACTTCAAAGGCACGAATGCTAGTTTGAAATCTTGCTTCTGCGAATAGTTCGATAAGTTCCCTTGGGCGGTGATTGTGTCGAATTTGAATTTCAGCTAAGAAATCCTCTTTTGGTTGATTGAGAATACGCTGATGTTGAGCTGCAACATCACTCTCGTGAACTTCACGCTGACGTTGTGGTGTCAGGAAGGTCGGATCGGCTAAAACAAGCCCTCGAAGTCGTTTCGGATTTTGTTTGGCGATCACAGCAGCTGTCATGCCTCCCATAGAGTGACCAATGAGTACTGGGTTATCAAGTTCAAGAGCAGCGATAAGGCTCAAGGCATCGGTAGCAAGGTTATCATAAGAGTATCCTTGGCTTGGAGCGCTGGAGTTTCCGTGCCCTCTGGCATCTGGCATGATAACATCGTATTTTTCTTCTAGTGTCCGAGCTAAAAGAGTCCAACACGCTCCACTTGTCATTAGTCCATGTAGCAAAACAATAGGCGGCTTGTCGCCGCCAGTTCGGAGATAGTGGATATTAATCCCATTTGCTTTACAGCTCTTCGATATCCATCTATTCATTTATATCTTCAATTCTTAATGGCCTTGTTGCATAAATCGATTTAATAAATAGCTCAGCGCGCAGCAGCTGCCCTT
>CAZKFL010000051.1:0-8398 GCA_964552055.1 uncultured bacterium | reverse complement strand
GGTTACGACTCTCGAGACCGCATTCTACGATGCGGGAATCTTAAAGGGCAGCTGCAGCGCGCTGAGCTATTTATTAAATCGATTTATGCAACAAGGCCCTCATGAGTCCCGAAAAATTCGATTTCATTTATTTATCCATCCTAAATTGAATTATAAGAGACTGTCTCCAATAAATTTTGAAAAAATTCATTAGTAGCTTAAATTGTAAATTGATAGTCAATTAAATAAACTCAAAATTCAGATTATTACTGATAGTTCCTATTATAAATTAATGAAAGTCTTCCCCACCTGCGGCTCCACCTGCTCCACCTGCTCCACCTGCTCCACCAGCTCCACCTGCTCCACCTGCTCCACCTGCTCCACCTGCTCCACCTGCTCCACATGCTCTGCCTGCTTCTCTAGTACCTGGGCCTGCATTAAGCATTTTTAAAGCAATTTGTAACATAGATGTATAAACTTCTAATAACTTATCTTCAACCATCTTTGCTGCTTTCGAACGTATTACACCGCTTTCGTCTGAAGCTTTAACTAAACCGCTTGCTCCACCACTTCTAGCTCTGCTTGCTCCCTTATCTGCGGCTGTAAGTGGCGCTCCTTCGATTCGAAACTCTTTATACCGCGCTTCGCCCATCCATTTTTTAGCTGAATCTAGAAAAACCCAATCTTCATCTGTTAAGTCAATTTCAGGTAATGGCATACTCCTATAGTCATGACCATATTTAGCAATCTGGGAATCATTCAGTATGTATGCGCACACATTTTCAAGAAATTGATAAGAGAGAATTGTTCCTCGAGCCAACTTGAAATTCATTAACTTAGGGTTAATTCGATTTAATTCATTTTTAAGAAGACCCATATGTATAAATAAATTCTCTAAAAAAGGAGAAGAAGACCTTGAAGCTAGATCTCGTTTAAGTGGAGCAAAAAAATCTTCCACCTCACCTAAAACATCTACTCCTGCAGCTCCACCTGCAGAAAGACCTAAAAAGGTAATCGAGCTGAAAAACCCATCTATTATCTCATACGAAGCTTCCCTACTATCCCCAAGCGCCTTATGAAGCCTTGCAAACAAGCAAACATAGGTTTTAACAAAATCTAAGATGTCACTTTTTAATATCTCTATAGAGCCACTAGCAGGATCCATAAATAGGTTAACTGAGCTTTGAAGCAATTTGAATCCATCTAAATATTTAACAAAATGGTGTTTGGGAAAATTTTGCATCTGACGCGATGCAAATTCTAGTAAATCTAACTCTAAGAGAAGCTGTCGATCGCCTGGTGATATTCCAAGACCTTTATAAAGCTCAAGAAGACGAGTAAAACTGTGATTTCTTATATCATCATCTTTAAGGAAATGCCTTGTTACTGTAACAAGCATCTGCTCCATAACTTGTGTAACTTGAATGATTAAACTGAATAACTCTAAGGGATCAACACGGAATTTTAAATCTTCGAGCAAACAGCTGAGATCTTCTAAACGCGCTCTTGCATTTGCATAGGATTCTAAAGAGCCCGTAGTTAATTTAATATTTTTATAGAAACCACCTATAAGCAATACATCCAAAAAAGCTAACCGAGAAACTTCCCTAACCCTAACTCTAACTGGTGCAAACTCGGATTGATCAGTTTCTTTTTCAGCAATCTCTTCAGCTTTGAATGATAATGGTGCAATACGCTTGGCAGCAAAAGCAGGCACAACTCTTTTTAACGCATCCGAACATTTTTTTTCTAGCTTACTTAGAACAATTTCATCCGTAATAGTAATTATTTTCACCAAATCCTTTAAAGCTAAAACCTGAGAAAAATATATAATACCCTCTTTAGGTCCAAACATTTCCTTTAATCTGGTTCGAACGGGAGCGAAATCAAGTAACGCACGTCTTTTCATAGAAATACCCCCTGCCTCTCTAGCAAGTTCTATCTCTGCTAAACATATCTTATCCGCCTTTATCGCCAGCAACTTTTTTCCCCTAGTTGAATCTCGATCTAATACAGTCAATGGTTTAAAGAGCTCTAATATTTTTTGGCAAACTCTTAGATTATCTGGATGCAAGAGTAAAAACGCGTTAAATACCCTTTCTAAAAGCGTTTCGATTCGATATGCAATGGCCGATAAAGACTTCGCATACATTTTAACCCTTTCTATATTATCTTTTCCTTTTAAGGTTAAATCAACAGCACTCTCGAAGATTTCCCCAACCCGAGGATCTAAAGTTAGATCTGTCAAGATTGCAAACACTTCCATATTTTCTTTGGCTATAAATCTAGAAATTCCCCTAGCAGCCTCAAAATACTTTGAAGAGTTGACCCCATTTAGAGTCTTAATTAACTGATCAACAATCCTAATCATTCTTGATTGAATACCAAGAGCCACCACTCTGCTTACCTGATCATAAGAATGAAGCGCATCATTAAGCAAACGTTCCTCAGCATAATAGGACCAATATCGATCACGTAATACACTAGAACCTACATCTTCTTTAAGGAGATTGATCATCAAATACATAGCAAAAAAATCGCGTCGATGATCATCAACATGTTCTTGTCTGAAACATTTTATCGCTTCTTTTGCAATTTTTACTGATACATCGTTAGCATATGTCTCATTAGATGCAAGAAGGGAAAAAATAATAGCAATAGGTTGAATAGGCCTAGAAAAATTAGTAAATAATAGATCTGAACCAGAACCAGCTCTTGCAGGCGCAAGCATAATAACTCCTAAAAAATATTTTTATGACTAATATTACAAAAATGAACACATAATTACAATACAATATTATACCCTTATTGCTATTGTATTAATGAAATTCAAAAAAAAGAGAGTTTCAAATCTCTCTTAGCACATAATCTTCTAAATAAGAGTAAATCTTTATTGGCGACAAAAAAAAATCAATATAGAATTCTAAGAGCCTGTTTAATATCTCTGCCCTATGATTTATTTGCTAAAATCCGCTAGAAATTCGTGAAAATTTTTCGTAATATTAAATAACATTGTGAAAAATTTTGACGATTTTATAGCAAATTTATACCAGCAATGCATCTCAATCATAGATTTTAAACAGGCTCTAAGATAATTTCAGAAGCAAAAAGCGCAATTTAGGTTATCAAAAACTCAAGTTTATATAACAGGATCTCTAAGAATGAAAAAAAAATTCAGAAGCTCACTTTTTATATTCCGGCGCGATCTTCGGATTGAAGACAATACAGGACTTATTTTTGCACTTCAATCCTCAGAATTTGTGATCCCTGCCTTTATTTTTACACCAGAACAAATTGATGATAATTCTTTTAGAAGTGATCATTGTCTAAAATTTATGATTGAATGTTTAAGTGATCTTGAAGAGCAACTTAAAAATGTGGGAGCAAAACTTTATTATTTCAAAGGCAAACCTGAAGAGATTGTAAAAAAAATAATTTCTGATCTTAATATTGAGGCTGTGATTGTAAATAAGGACTACACACCGTATAGCCGTGAGAGGGATAGAAAGCTTGATGACGCATGCAAATCCTCTAACATCGTCTTTCATTCCTTTCACGATGCTCTCTTACATCCACCTGAAGAAACCTTAAAAAGCGATGGTAAGCCTTATTCAATTTTTACTCCTTATTTTCGAAATGCAACAAAAAATGATGTTTTACCTCCTCAAAAAACAAAGGATTCGAATTATTTTCATAAATCCATTAATTTTTCAGAAGATCACTCCATTCTTTCTAAAATTCTTCCGCATCAACCTTTAAAAAGCGAACTCATAGGGGGAAGAACCGAAGCTCTTAAAATCCTTAATAATTTATCTCTATTTAAAGACTACGAACTACTTAGAGATTTCCCTGCTGAAAATTGTAGCACTCATCTTTCCGCATACTTAAAATTTACAGTCTGCTCTCCTCGTGAAGTATACAAAGCTATCAGTCATAACTTAAATGCTCATCACGCTCTACTTCGCTCTCTTTACTGGAGAGACTTCTTTACGTCTATTGCACTTTTTTTCCCCTATGTATTTAAAGGCGCTTTTCATTCCAAATTCGATAAGCTTAAATGGACCAATAATAAAGATGATTTCAAAAAATGGTGTGATGGTTTAACTGGCGTTCCGATTGTAGACGCAGGGATGAGAGAAATGAATACAACTGGGTTTATGCATAATCGAGTCCGGATGATTACCGCCTCATTCCTTGTCAAAGATTTACATATAAATTGGCGGTGGGGCGAAAAATATTTTGCTCGAACTTTAATTGATTATGATCCAGCTGTAAATAATGGAAATTGGCAGTGGGTCGCAAGCACAGGATGCGATGCACAACCCTATTTTAGAATTTTCAATCCATGGAACCAACAAAAAAAGTTCGATCCAGAATGCACCTATATAAAAAAATGGGTTCCAGAACTTTCTGATCTACCTCCAAAAGTCATCCATTCATGGGCGGAAAGTAAATTTCATTCAGAATGCCTAAAATATCCTATTCCGATTGCTGATCACACAATAGCAGCAAAGAAGACAATAAGCACTTATAAAGCGATAGGATACGATTGGGGAAGCAAAATAGACGCCTCCACATGATGATATAGATTAGGAAAGCAGAAACTTTTCTTTCAAATAAATCGATCACCGCCTAATATCTTTACCCAATATTTAAAATAAGCTTTTGGGAGAATTTATGGTAATTTGTCCAGGAAGAGGCGCCCTAGGAAGATGGATTTATTCCACCTATCAAAAAATTTACGACAAATGCACAAAAGGTTTTTTTCAAAGAACTGTAACAGTGCTGACAACTGAGATTATAGGAGCAAAAATTGCAGAAACCGCAGCTCCGTCAGCACTTAAAATAATTGACTGTATCAGCGAATCTTACATTCCTTTATACAGAGAACTACCTCTTATTGGCACTGGAATAGGGCTTATTTTACTAGCAAGAAAATCAACTCGTGTTGGGGTTGCAGCAATTACAGTTTCAACAGCCACGATAGCCTATATTTATTCTAAGGATGAACTTGCCAAGATAACCTCACAAATTGCAGGCACTATCGTTATAAATCTTGCACAATTATTTGCATCAATTGGCGGCGGGTATTTGGGGATTGCTTTAATTTATCCTGAAGAAAATTTTGCAGATTATAGAGAAAATATGGTTGCTCATGCTCTTGCAGGCAGAGCTTTTGAAATCACAGTTGCAACGCCCTCTAATTTTATTTTAAAAATCCCAAGAGTTGCTTTTCGAGCAATACTTCAAATGGTTGCCTACAATCGAAAACCTCTTTGGAATAATTTGAAAACAATCATTCGAAGAGAACCAAGATATGGAATTATTATACCCACATTAACGAGAACTTTGTTTGCAAGATACGATACCCTTAATCCTGAAAAATTTTCTGGACCTATCCGCAAGCAACTATTGAAGGTAATAAGAGATTTTTTACAAAGCAATTCAACGGAAGCAGTGCCTCTTATTAAAGAACTTACCTCTGAATCCTTAAACGTGCTAACTCGCTGCATTATTACTTATAACGCTCGTGTCAGCGCGTGTGCCAAACTTCGCTCTCTTTTTAACAGCCTTCAATGCTGTAAGGATGCCGAATTAAAAAAGCAGATTATTCAGCAGTTTCAAACTCTCCTTCGCGAAAAATTTCCTCGAACGGAAACAATAGGTGCAAGAGTTCTCAACATTGCAGGTCGAAAGCTTATCTGGAATGAAGAAAATCTAGATGGTTTAAAAAAAGTGCTCGTAGATACATTGCAAGATCTTGGAACTTTCTTGGTAGGCAATCAACCCTATCCCGAAGAGCATCTCAATTTTATTCAAGATTTAATTCAAATCCATTTAAAACCATTTCTCTTCTTTGCTATTTCACATCTCATTGATAAAAAGACAAATCGCAAACCAGTTGAGCCAGATGAGGAACTTGAATTAGCAGCAATTCTTCAGCAAATTCTTTATTTAGCTACAGTTGATCCTATTCTCCCAAAATTTCTTACCTCTACCTTATGCAAAACATCAGCCTTCACTATTCAAGCCTTGGTACAAACAGTACATATACTACAAGGATTTCAATTAAAAAAATCAGCTGTTAAAGAAAACATTACTTATCATGAAGAATTTACCCACATCCCCTTAGAAGATGCTGAACCTGCTCTACTTCAAACTCCAATAATGGTCATCCACAATTATGTACCTAAACCACCAAATAAAGATGCAGAGCCTGCTTTGCCTCCAGGTCCAATAACGGTAATTGATGATTATATACCAAAACGGCAGGGCAAAGATGCAGAGACTGCCTTACATTTGAGTGAAAGAGCGGTGATTAACAATTATATTCGAAAACCATCTCAGCCTCAGATTGATGAAGATTATATAGATCTTGGAACCACCGACTAGCCCAAACAAGTGCTAAAAGCTTTTTCCGTATTAACCTGAATTTTGGTTTATTTAATTCTCTATCAAGTAAATAAGGATAAATTTTAATCTTTTTTTTGTCGAGGAAGCTTCTTCACCGACAAAATCTAACAACTATTTGTAAGCATAGTTTTGATTTGGAATTACATAAACTCAAAACTGAGGTTACTAAAACTCAGCATGGAAACCACTACCTTCACTACTGCCTAAGAATCTCCGAATAAAATTATGGTATGTATATACTCGTGACATTTCAAAGCACCAGATTTTTCTAAGAAGAATCATTTTAGTTTGATTAGGCATAACCGATCGCGAATGACGGCCCTGTTTGAAGACAGGCCCGATTGAGCGAAATCTAAATAAAAAGATTGTGCAAAGAAAAATCGGAGCTTTGAATTGGAACGAGTATATATCCAAAAAGTGATGAAATTAATTAAAAGTCTGTTTAAAATCTATGATTCGATGATTTTTATACTAAAATCCGATTAAGATATTAAACAATCATAACAAGGGAAATCTAAAATGCATCTATGCTGCCAGAGACGAACTCACAATAATCAACAAACAGCTACACCTATTTCAGCTGAGCGTAATATGGGAAAATGGCATGCTATTAAAGTGCGTTGGGCATACGGAATTCCAACTACAATTATGGGTTGCTTTTTTGGAGCTCTTACACATTTTGTTTGTATTGATTATTCAACTTATATGAAAACCGGTCAAGTAAATATAAGCTCACTTGAAACTATACCTATTGCATCTCGAATAGGTGGCTTCGTAGGAGCAACAATTGGATTTGGACTTGCACAGGAAAGGCTTAATAAATCAAAATAATGAAGTAAGTGAACCTTCTAATTGAGAACTTTATAACGTTGTGATGATACTAAAGCAGACCGTGTGGTTTCACACGGTTGATGCAGGCGGATGAAAATCTAGGGATATTAAACATATTTTACTTGATCGTAATAAAACGCGGTCGAAATATATTTTTTAAATTTTAGATCATGACTTTTTTGATAAAAAGCAACTAGATTTAAACTGCCTAACCACTCCCCTACTCCTCTTTAAAAAAAGCGCATTATCACTTTGTTATCATCTCTTGGGAACTATCTACTACAGCAGAAAGCGGGATTTTTCCATCATACAAATGATAGTATTTGGTTGATCTACCGGGATTAGCCTCATAAACAAGACGTCCTTTCAATTTTTTTGAATCCAATGTTAAAACAACATAATTTTTTCCGCTCCAGAACTTTTGAGCAACAGATGATACCTGCTCCTTTGTAGCCAGGTGAATAAATTCACTATCCATTGAAGATGCTACTACAAACTGCTGCCCTTGACTTTTCTGCCAATCTTCCGGCGTCACAATCTTATAAAGATACTGTGGAATAGAGCTATCTGCACTCACATGAATCATCTTTTGTTCCTGTATCCCAAACATTACTTCATTAGAAGATGCGAAACAGGCTGAAATAAGATAAACTACTAAAATCAAAAATATGTTTCTCATACCTTTTTATACTCCCCATTCATAATTTATCTCCATTCATTTTCTTATCCTTTCAACATCCTATTCTTGCTGATTTCTCTTTTTTCTGTCCTAAATATTTACCATTAATGTTAAATTATTTACCTTTTGATGTAGTCGTCTCTGTTTCCTAATTTAAAATAAAAGGTTAATTATAGATGGCAACAATCATTTTTTCCGTAAATAACGCTGCGATTTGATTATTTTGAATTAGGAAACAGAGCCGAAGGGTCCCTCCCCTTTGTTTAAGAGCCTGTTTAATATCTATGATTGAGATGATTTGCTGCTATAAATTCGCTATAAAATCGTGAAAATTTTTCACAATATTGTTTAATATTACGAAAAATTTTCATGAATTTCTAGCGGATTTTAGCAAACAAATCATCCGATCAGAGATACTAAACAGGCTCTAAGAAGCTGTCCTAAAACCTATAAAAGCAAATTAATACTTAAAAGAAACTTAATAAACATCGAGAT
>CAZKFL010000050.1:0-8657 GCA_964552055.1 uncultured bacterium | reverse complement strand
GGGGGTCAGACGTCATGTGTTCATGTGTGACACATGAACACATGACGTCTGACCCCCAATTAAAAATACATATAATAGTAGATTTAGAAGTGAATTTCCTATAAAATGATCCGATGAAACCTACCTTTTCAACAGAAATTAACAACAAAGTTGGAACTGAGTCTTCTTTCAAAATAATCCCTCAAAAATTTAGAGAATTGATGGCTGATGATGATTGTGAAGAGGATAAAGAGCCTGTTCTTATGGATGGACCTGTTGTAGCGCAACTTGCTCCTATTCAAACACCTGTTCCGTTCTCCAAACTAATTGAGAATTTGCCAACAGAATTGATTTCTTTAATTGAGCCCCTGCCTACTGAAATTGAAATTCAACAAAAATCAGGTGTAATGCAAACAAAACTCACAATTGAGTTACCTTCTTTTGAAATGGTTGAAGTCATTATTGATCAATATGATACTGCGCCTCAATCTTTCCATATATCTTTTTTTGGATCAGAACAAACAGGCGCTCTTATCTCACAGAAACAAAGGGAGTTAGTTCTCGCACTTCAGGCAGCACTACCTAATTTTTCATTCGCTATTTCTCCTCCATTTTTAGATGCTCCTGTTTTTTCTCTTCCCAAATCGAAGCGCTTGAGCTATTCTCCGGTCAAAAAGGGAAATAGCAAAAAATGAAGACCTCTCCATCCTGGATACAACCTATTGAAAATGAACTTAAAGAGGTAATTAACATCCCTTCATTTTCCTTTTCAGCCGCATTTCCTACAGACGAACTTTCGGCTTTAGTCTCCTCTGAATTAGGAATTTTACCGTTTTCCATTGAAATTGGAGCAAAAGAATGGAAAACTCAGTCCAATTATTTCACAGGTCTTGGGGCCTCCCCTATTTCTATTGCTTTGGGGGCAACTCCAATAGAAGGTGAATGTTTTTGGGTAATGGCCTATGAAGATCTCAAAACTTTTGTTTCTTGGTCAAAGGATCTTTACGAAAAGGCGTTAGAGCTAGAGAATCCAGAGCTCATCAAAGGAATCTATCGATACGCAATACTTGTTGCTATGGAAGGACTTAGTAAAACCCCTCTATTTAAAGAGTTTTCTTTAAAGCTAGCTAAAGAAAGTCCATTAGAAGATAAGGGGTATGCAATTGATGTCGCGCTCGTGCATGGTGAATCAAGAGTTTGGGGCAGGCTTATTCTCTCCTCGAAATTTAAGGACTCCTTTTCCAACTATTTTTCAAAAGAAAGACTTTCTCTTGCCGATATTACTCGGCAATTTCCCGATATAAAAATCCCTCTTTCCATCACAAATGGCTCTATTGAATTAACTGAAGATGAGCTCTTTTCACTTAAACCCGGCTACTTTATCATAGTGGATAATGCTTTTTATAAACCAAGCAATGAAAAGGGAAGCTTAAAAGTGCTACTTGGCGAAAACCCCCTTTTCCAAATCAAATTAAAAGAGGGTAAGTTTAAAATCCTCGATCTGCTTCACGCTTATTCTGAGAGGCCTGTTCATGCAAGATGATGATTTAGATAACTCTGATTTTGAAGTATTTGAAGAAGAATTAGAAGAAGGATTAGAAGAAAGCTCCGAAGAGGATCTACAAGCAGAACCTGATCTTGAAGAGGCTTCATTAGAAACCATTTCAATTGCCGATATTCCTATTAAAATTAATCTCGAAGTAAGCCGATTTGAAGTTACTTTAGACGAGCTTTCCCGAATGGAACCAGGCTATAAATTGCCGATAGAAATTAATCCTCGAATTGTTCATCTAACTACGTCAGGCAAAGTAATTGGAAAAGGTGAGATTATAGAAATTGGAGATACAATCGGCGTTAAGATCCTAGAGCTATACAGATGAAGAATATCGATTTTTATAGTCAAATAACTCTGCCTTCTTTCAGAACTCATGGCCCCCCATTTGTCATTCCAAAACATATCGGTCCGTATAAAATAGATTCAGTTCTCAATCAAGGGTCAATGAGCCTTCTTCTTCTCGGCTCAGAACCAGAGATGCGGAAACCAATTGCAATAAAAGTACTTCTTCCAGCGCTCTCAGCTGATAAAGAGCTTGTGGCACAGTTCTTAAGAGAGGCTGAGATTATCAGCTTAGCTGATCACCCTAATATTTTAAAGTTATACGGTCAGGGAGAGTGGGAGAAAAGTCTCTATATTGCCATGGAATTTGTGCAAGGAATTTCTCTTCGACAATTTATCCTAAACAACTCTCTCTCTATTAAAAGAACGCTTGATATTATTCTGGAAATTTCCTACGCGCTCCTTCATTTACACACGCACGGAATCATTCATAGAGATTTGAAACCGGAGAATATATTGATTACAGAAAGCGGAAAGATCAAGCTTATTGATTTTGGCATTGCGCACATTATGGAAGAAAAAGGGAAAAAATTAAAAGGCGAAAACCGGATCATTGGAACTCCCAGTTATATGAGTCCTGAGCAAAAAAGAAACCCTTTCAATATTTCATTTAATAGCGATATCTATTCCCTAGGAATAATTTTTTATGAAATGATTATGGGTAAGCTTTCTTTTGGTAATGTTCAATTAGATCTTATTCCTTCGCATTTACGTCCTATTTTACAAAAGGCTTTAGAGCCTAATGCAGAGCTTCGATATAAAGATGTTGTTGACTTCATTGCAGACATTTCTAAATACCTTAAAGACAACATAATAGAAAAAGAGCGTTCCGACGAAGATGAGCTTTTAGAAATCTGGGAAATTTTAGGGGAGGAACAAAAAGAATTGCTTCCTCCGATTCCATCATGGCCTGAGCTCGATATTGGACTTGCAAAACCAGAAGGAATTTATCTATTTGGAATCTACTACGATTTTTTTAAACTACCAGATAATTCATTTGTAATTATCCTAGCAGAATCCCCCTCTTCAAGACTCTCATCAATTGTATCTCTAGCCGTATTAAAAGGGCTTCTCAGAGCAAAAATTCATGACTTTTTTGCAGCAAAATCAAGCGTCCCTTTTACCTCAAGTCTTTTCGCCTTTGAATTAAATCAGCTCTTTTGCCATGAATCATTTGGGAAAAAAGAAGCAATTACCATTTTACATTTAAGCCCTCTTTTAGATCAGTTTTCCTTTATCTCCTCAGGATTTGAATCACTATGGCACCTATCAGGCAATGGTGGACAGACAAGAATGCTTCGAAACCAATCAAGACTACTCGGAACAGAGCCTAATGTTGCCTTCTTTTCAACAACTGATTCATGGAATCCCGGTGACATGCTTCTTTTACACCCGTTCTCTTCACCCAATATGCCCCTCGAAAAACGGATTGCTGTTGAAGCGCTCACTCTAGAAACACTAAACACAAATAGACACCTTTCCCCAAATAGATTGGCACCTGTCCTTCTGGACACGCTACAGGGCGCCTTCCAAAAGCGTGAATCCTCCGCGCAAAAAGTAGTCCTCTCTCTCCTCCGCATCTTCTAATGCAAGACTCACCGCAAAGCCTGCTTCTTCTCCGCGCGCACTGCGGCTCCTATGCTATTACCCATAAGTCCCCTGAAGACTCTCTACATAACTTTTTCCAATGAGCAAAATTGTTAAATTTCATCAGCGCAGAGGCACTAGCGTGCAGCAGAGACGCAGAAGACACAGAGAAGAATATATAAACAGAAGGATGCAACAATCTTTAATTTAACATGTTAATATAGCCTTAGTTTTAAAATACGTTTTATTGTTTCTTGCTTCTTTTCCTCTGCGACCTCAGCGTCTCCGCCCGCACGCTAGTGCCTCTGCGCTGATGAATTTTGACAATTTGAACGCAATTTTACGATTAATTTATCAAAATAGCCTAATGTCGAGTCCGCGGTGAATTTTATTTTTTAGTTAACACTTAACTAGTCTTGCAAATATTCAAACTTTCTTTTAGGATTTGAAGAAGTCTTTACGATTTTAAATAATGTTTGGTAATAACACTTGATGAAAATAAGATCTTACTTTCTAGTACATGCCGCTTTAGCGATGCAATTAATCTTGTCACCACTTTATTTGGATGCTGCCTTTTCCATAAAAAAAGAGGAACCAGAAACTAAGAAAGAAGGTTATACGATCAATTTTGATAATGTCCCCATACAAGAATTTTTGAAATTCATTAGTAAAATTACTGGTGTTAATGTCATTTATAATGACAGCGACATGAATTTTAATGTCACTATTGTCTCGGAAGAACAAACTGATCTCAATAATATTTTATCCGCTTTAGTCCAAATATTGAGAATCCATGGATTGACACTTATTGAAGAAGACCAAAATCTTTTGATCCATAAAAATGTCGATGTTCGCCAGATTCCAACTGTTGTATCATCGGAAAATCCCTTGAAAGGGAAATTATTACCTGCGTTGATGACCAAGGTTTTTAGAATTCAAAAGGGCAATCCTTCTCACATTGCGGCGCTTATTATTCCTATGCTTTCCAAAGACGCTCTTGTTGAAGTTTCAACAGAGACACGCCAATTGATCATTACAGATGTTTCATCAAGTATTCAAACAGTTGAGCATTTACTCTTAAGTTTAGATGCCCCTGAAACGCCTTATGATGTGGATGCTTTTAGTGTCAAATATGGCGATGCCACTGAACTTGCAACTCTTGCTACAAAAATTATAACACCGATTGCCGATGCAACAACCTTAGAAATTATTCCACAGACAGACACTAATACCATCTATATTGTTTCAACTCCGTTTCTTATAGAGAAAACTCTTTCTGTATTAGCTGATCTTGATAAACAAGGAATTGCTTTTCACAAACAAGCTCGGGAAATTGGAAAAATTGCGCAAAATACACAAGGCACACAGGGCTCTCTTGCGGCTCCTTCAAAAAACCTTTCCGCAGAAAACATACTCGTTTATAAACTTCAAAGCAAATCACCTGAGGAAATCGAAACCGATCTTAAAAAGATGGTACAGGCAGCATCTACACCAAGCTTTGATGCATCAGGCCTAAACTCGATTGTACAGACTATGAAGTATATAAAATCTGCAAACTCCTTTATTTTTGTAGGCACACCAAACGATTTACATATTATTTCATCTTTTCTAAGCAGTGTTGATCTTCCTATGGAAAAAATACTTGAAAAGGCTCATGAAAAGGCGCATGAAAAAGCTAAGGAAGCTGCTGCTGCGGCCCCTTTGAATGCTGAGTTTTTAATTTATAATCCAAAAAATACAACGACCTCATACTTAAAAAATCTAGTCATGGAAACAGCAGTCAAGCTTAAATCTGCAAATCTTTCAGATCCTGTATTTTTAAAAACTTTAGAAAGTGTAAAGGAACTTCCATCCTCAAATCAGCTTGTTTTTACAGGTGATAAACAATCTCTAGAAAGACTTAGTAATGTTTTAGAAACACTCGACCAATCAACTCCTAGATCAAACTCTGAAGTCTTTGTTTACAAACTTCACTACCTAACTGCAGATGAATTAACAAGAATACTCTTAGGCATTGCAGAGCATGCGGATAATTCGCAGCCAAGCTCTGACACTGAGTCTATGCTTAAAGCAATCAATTCAATGCGAGTCATTCAAGGCTCAAATGCAGTGCAATTTGTGGCAACACCAGCGACAATTCTACAGATAAAAAATATTCTGACTATTTTAGATGTTCCAGAAAACACAAAATCCCTCGTAACACAAAAATTTGGCACAAACTTTCTTGTCTATAAGCTAAAATTTGTGAGCTCAAGCGATCTTCTTTCTCAACTAAAACAGATTGTAAAAGATGCTCCGCATCAAGACACTTTACTAAAAAGTATAGCGGGCGCTCAATACTCTTCTAGTTCAAACTCTATTATTTTTACCGGCGAAAAAAATGATCTTGATAAGATACAAGTTCTTCTTGAGAGTCTTGATGTCGGACAGGAAAAAGCTAAAGCAATCGCGCCAATCATGAAGATCAGTCCTACAAGGCAAGCGGAAGGCTACAAAATATATAAGCCGAGTTTTGTATCAGGCGCTGAACTGATTACAATGGTAAAAAGCTTTGAAGATCACCTCGTTGCATCTGGCGTTACTGATCATAATTTATCCGAGGTAATCGACCACTTATCTTTTGTGGATAGAACCAATACAATCATACTAACTGGCAAAGAAAAAGACATTACCCAAGTAATTGAATTACTAAAGGAATTTGATACACAAGAAACCGCAACGGGAAAACTCACCAAGCATTTTGATGGGGGTGTGGAAACAATTGATGATACCGGCTTCCTAATCTATAAACTTCAATATCAATCTGGCCAGGGCATTGTTGCCGCACTTACTGTAATTAGTAGTGATTTAGGAAATCAAACCACTCAAAAGAAAAACACCAGCCTTGTCGAGGCAATCAGGTCAACTCAATGGATTGAAGCTACGAATTCACTGATTGCAACAGGTCAGCCTAGAGTTTTAGCAAAACTCAAAGAGCTTATTCAAAGCATTGATCAACCTCTTAAACAAGTATTTATTGAAGTTTTAGTCGTAGAATCTAACAATTCAGATGACCTTGAAATTGGGTTATCTTGGGGCTCTCAAGGAGCAATCCATAATAGATTTTCTTGGGGTTCCGGCAACTATAACCAAGTTGATGCAACTCCTATTGCAGGAGCGCCGAGCGCTAACTCGTTTGCTGAAGGTTTAAATGCAATTAATGCAACAAGACAGCCTGCTGGAACGGATATCCCTCCAATACTGGGTGGATTTTTCGGTGTCATTGGCGATATCATTTGGCATCAAGGGAAGTCTTACGCTAGCCTTGGCTCACTTGTTAGAGCTTTTCGAGAAACAAACACCGTGACCGAAGTGCTTTCTCAAAAGATTGTTGCTCAGGACAACCAAAATGCGAAAATTTTCTCGGGTTCAAACATTCCTTTTACAGGATCCCTTGTAACAACATCAGGACTTAGTCAAACTACGAATGCTAACCTTGAATATCGTAACGTAGGAATCACTTTAAGTATTACCCCAATAATTGGCGACAATGATATAGTAACGCTAGATATTGATTATGAGATGTCTGAACAAGCAAATACAGGAACCGGAAGCGGCGGTAATGTCACGCAAACACAAGCAAACAGCATTAACGGAATCACAACGACAAAAACAAGCATGCAAACTAAAGTTCACCTTCCTGATCGTCATTTTCTCGTGTTAAGCGGTACCATGCAAAACATTTCCTCAAGAACAAATAATGGAATACCTTGCTTAGGCGGGCTTCCTTTAATTGGTGCAGCATTTTCTTATGATCAAAAATTTACTGAAAACCAAAACGTGATTATATTTGTTAAACCGCATATTATTAAAACACAGCAAATTTATGGCCAAATTACAAAAGAGCAAGAGGAAATCTACGGAAGCAAAGACCAAACATGTCCTGAAGACTTCCAAAATGGACTCGAACTCATTAGATCAGCAGATGACATTGATCCCGAAGATAATGAATAAATATCTCATTACGCTTTCACTTTCGCTATGTCTATTAGCTTTATCTGGTTGCACGCAGGGCATAGCAGCGAAATCCCAAATGAAACCCAAAATAGATTTTGCTGTTCAAGATAAATATCTAAAGCACCTTTCTCCCCTATTTAATCCTCTTACCTATGAAGAATTAGTTTCTGATTGGGGAAAAGAATACCAAATTGGTCTCGCATTTGCAAAAAGGCTCGATTTGTATCAAGCTATCACTTCTTTTAAGAGAGCAGACATACTAATTCCTGAAGGAAATCTAAAACGCAAAGCTGAGATTCAATACCAAATTGTTAATTGTTACTATCTTGGCAAAAAGCATTTCGAAGTGGTAGATACCTTTGAAAATTCCATTTTAGCGAATACGGATCGAAATTTCATTGGATTTCACGATCTTTTGATTATACTTGTCGACTCATATCTAGCCCTGGAAAATCCTGAGCGGGCAAATGGCATTCTTCGATCTATGAAAAAGTTTTATCCAAAAGATGCTAAAAAGCTAGAGCTGACTTCAGCTATTCTCCACGCGGACCTCTATGAAATGAAAGAGCTTTCGAATACAAAATCAATAGATGCTGAAATTGCAAACCTTTATGCAAACCTCCCCATCAAAGAATCATCGATTGCACTTATTTCTGATCCTGATACTGTTTCTGCGCAACTCAATTATGAAAACGAACTTTCAGAACTAGAACACCTTGCTGGCTGCCAAATAGCAACGGGTGATATTGTAAGAGCCTTTCATAAATATAAAAAAAATCCATCACTTGCAGGATTTCTCAATGCGACAATTCCGGGACTAGGATATCTTTACATTGGACAAAAGCAATCCGCATTTACAGCTTTTTCTCTCAACTCTCTTTTTATTGCAACTACGGCCTATTTTTTTTACAAAGGCAATGTTCCGGCAGCAATTATTACACTAAGCTTTGAATCCGGTTGGTACCTTGGCGGTATTCTTGCGGCAAAAGAAGGCGCGCTTCTCTACAATGAGCGGCTCTTTGAAACCCACGCCCACTACCAAATGCGTGACCATAAACTCTTTCCCATTTTGATGCTCCAACATGGCTTCTAACATAACATTAAGAAAAAAAGCCAAAGCACCCAGGTTGATAATATAAATAAAAGCAAACCCGAAAACATAATTGCTCTTTAAGATATCGCCTTTCTTTGAACGTAC
>CAZKFL010000049.1:0-8991 GCA_964552055.1 uncultured bacterium | reverse complement strand
TACCGACTGACACTCAGAACTATTTTTCAGCTATTGAATCGAGCTCTAATGAAAAGCGCCGCTCTAAGGATGGTTCAATTTGGAGGTTTCTTTTAAATGCTAGATATTCTTTAAGAAGGTTTGGATTTAAAGTTTCTGTTTGTTTTCGGACTGCACGAATGAGTATGTTTTTAGGGGTGTGCTCTAGATCAATAAATTCAAGAATTTGAACTGAGTAGCCTAAAATTTCTAAAAGTTTTCCACGTGCTGCATCGGTAGCAAGGGCGGAAAAACGCTCTTTTAATATTCCATGCTCCAAGAGTGGGTTTAAATCTACATTTTTAACCTGTGGGAAAAGCTCATGTTGACAACATGGTACGGACAAGATCACGTTTGTCTTTGAACGGATCGCTTTTTCTAATGCCGCGTCTGTTGCTGTGTCGCATGCATGAAGTGTAACCATAAGATCGATCTCTTCTTTCACTTCAAAAGAGTTGATATCGCCCAAAGAAAACTGAAGATTCTCATACCCAAGATTTTTTGCGACTCTTTGACAATCTGCTATTACCTCTTTTTTTAGATCTAAACCAATTACTTCTAACTCATATCCAAGCATCTCATGGAAATAATGATAAAGAGCAAATGTCAAATAAGCTTTGCCACATCCAAAATCAAGAATCCGAATCTTTGATTTATTCTTAAATGCAGGCAAAACATCTCTAACAATTTCTAAAAAGCGGTTCATCTGCTTAAATTTATTTCTTTTATCTGCATGAACTCTCCCCATTGAGTTCATGATACCAATCTCAACAAGAAAAGGAATCGGCGCCCCCTCTTCAAGCAAATAATTCTTTTTTCGGTTATGCAAAAGAGGACCCCCTGACTTTGATGGCGCTTTTTTTACAACAGACATTTTATCATTTTTCCCGATCAATATGTGATAATCATTTTTTTCAGTGCAAAAAACAGCCTGCTTAAATTGAGACGTTAAGGTCTCACACAAAAACGTTTGAAACTCCTCTTTTAAAAGATTTTTATGCGTTACCCTATCAATAAAATGGTACGTCACCTGATACTGCAATACATCCTTAATCAACAAAGTTCGAACAGATAATCGAAGAGCCTCACTACCCTTAGATTTTGGAGCGCTCAATACAACTGAAATAACATTTTCGCCGCAAATTTTCTCTAATTTTGCCAAGTCGTCTGTTTTCATAATCCAAGATTTTACTACACCTGATTACAGATATCAAGCTCTTAGATATGTTTAAGGCTAGCTCTACCACACTGACTGACGCTTTAGTTAAGTTTATACTGAGAGTGGTTCAAAAATTGGGAATTTTAGGGGTCAGAAAGCCACAAATTTGAATTAAGCGAAGCTCTTGCTTCACCCTAAATGCTATTATGCACTAGAAGGGGCCCGCGTTATAAAACTTTCAATAGAAAGTTTTTAGTGGGAGGCGAGGCAAATTTAAAGATAGAGCTTTATGACGAAGAAAAAACCAATTTTTGAAACACGATCAGTATAGACCCGTCCTCTTGCTAAATCTTCTCTAAATTACAGTGACTGCATACCTGGTTCGAATCATTGCAGAAACAATATTATAAAATGATTACCGAGTCATCTGAAATATTTTCATTTCCGTACCCCTGTCAATAAGAGGATTGACAAGAACTATAGACGACTGTCGTATTCGAATAGAATTCAAAGCAACTTTTCTAATATCCTCTAGCACACTTTCACTATCATCAATAAGCCGAAAACTTTGTAAAATAGCTCTTGAATCACCAAATGGAGTTACACTGAGTTTGTAACTTGCATCTTTACATTTTTCTACCAAATCAAGCAGAGCCAATGGATTTATATTCATAATAGAATCTAAATTATTATGAATTATCGTTAACATCGCTGAAGAAACTTTATCTCCATTTAATAAAGTACACATTACCTCAGATGTCATTTTAAACTCCTTTAATTTTAGGACACATTAGTTTAGAAAAATTTTAAATAAAAAACCACTATAAACATATAAATAACATGTAATCTACCTGTGTAATAACTTCTTCTCCGCTAAAAACATAGCGGCACCTTCTTCCTTGTGAAAATAGGTTAATAATTCAAATCCGGAGTACTTAAGTAAATCGCGAGCAAATGGTACCCCTTCAGGATAAGTGCTTCCACCTACTTTACTTGTTAGTTCCTCCACATCAGGACCATGCCCCGATTCACGAAAGAAAAGAGTCCCTATTAAATATCCGCCTTCAATCATACAATTTCGAATTTTTTCCATCACGCCTCTCAAGTCTCTGGGAGGTACGTAAGGCAAAACATCAAGCGCTAAGACATGATCAAATCCCTCTCCATACGAATCTATTTTGGTAATATCCCAACACTTTAAGGAAAGATTTTCCTCATTGCCGCCTTCAATACGGTGCATCCTTAAATATTCATCCAAAAAATCTTGTTCAATATCGATTCCAGTTACAGAAACATCTTTGCTTACGATCCACCCAGAATTAATTCCAATCGCACACCCTAAATCAAGAACTTTTTTTAAATCTCTTTTTTCCAAAAAGCCTGCTACCCAGTCATCGGATTCAATGCTATGAGAAAACATCTCTTTTCGAAAGATCGTCGCATCTCTATGAATGAACCTTCCGCTTAAAACAAGTGGCTCACCTGGCCTATATAAAGTCGTAAATGAAGCCAATTGACTCCAAAAAGCCTCTTCCCCAATTATCAAAGAACTCATAATTAATTCCAAAAAAATATTTTATCTCATTATGATACTCTCTTTCATAAAAAGTTACAACGCTATAAAAAATATACGTGGTCAGACGTTGTGATTCGAGCCAGGTATGCAGTGAGTAAAGGGGTCATGATGAGTCATCACCCCTTCACCTAATCTAAAAAACCAACATCTACCTCTCCATTAATCGGGTAACATCTCCTTCAAACAGCTCTTCGCGGCATCTTTTAAAATATCGGCTCGCATAGCAGATTCATCGTTTAATAAAACCTGACCTAACTCTTCATCACAGATGTGTGTTGCCACTAAATCAAGAGCTTTGTCTTCTTCATAGATGGACTCTGCATAGATAAGTCTTTGTTTCCCATATAAATGAGTTGTGCTAGTCAGCGCTCTTGCGTAAGGACACTGTTTTGTACTAGCCGTGGTCTTAAGAATTTTTTCGAAGTACTGCATGCTGAGCTCCCCCTCCCTTGGCATAGGAGGTCCCATAACAACCACGCATAATCTCTTCCAGTCATCTGAATCGATCTTGCTTTGAATTTGCTGCACTTCCACATGTAGAGCGGCTAACCGTATCCGCGCGGCTTCATTGATTAATGCATGCAAAGGTTTTTCAAGGGCTCTGAGCTCTTGTAAAACCAGCTCTTTTTTGGCACACCTAAGTAGCCTTAGGTTCGTTTGTACCAGATCAGTGTATTTATGCAGCCTTGGAACATTCGTGATAAGGTTTAAAAAGACCCTCCAGTTTCATCTGTAGCCTCTCAGATTCTTCTTCATCTTCTATCTGGTGAGCCATATGAACTGCAATAGGAGTGTGCGCTAATGCTTTTAATACATGATATTCCTCAGGTATATATTCAACATCTGTTCGGAGGCCTCGATATCTTGATGAGAGGCTATTTTGGTTAGCAAGAATGAGAGGAATCTTGGCTCCTAACTGACTCCTTACTGTAGCCTTTTTTCGAGCATATAGCTCCCAAGTATATTGATTTAAGCTTTCCAATGCCAGCGAAACGGTTCTTTCTGGTAGTGAGGGAGTTATTCTAACTTTTTTTACCATTGCGTTTGCCCACCCGGCTACACAAGGGCTTATTTTTGAAATTTGACTAGACATAATAATTTTCCTTTTTTTGTTAAATAAAATAATTAAGAACTTTTGTTCTTGTTAATAAATGTGAAAAATAATTTTATAAAATATTATATAGAATGACAGCTGAAGCTGCCAAAAAAGAAAGAAAATTTATGTATAATAGATCGCTTCATGCCTATGATTATAACAGATTCATTTCATAAAAAGCCAGGGATTTCAAATAAATAGGTCAGACGTCGGATTCTCGGATTTTTAAAGGGCTCTTTAGTTCGTGTACTCTTGACAGCTGGGTGTTACCCAAATTTCTGAAGAACCGTTTCCTATTTAAATTAGACGTTAGTCGCTGCCGAAGCTGAGCTCTACAGGTGATGGGGTCATTCGCTTCAGCCCATCCCAATCCTCACATACAATTAAAAGAAAAAAGCAAAAACGCATCCTTTTTATTTTTAACAGAATATGAAAATCCTTTCATTTTATAGAATAAGGAAAAACTCGAGGCCTTATGTCAAACATTATTTTAAACATAACTAATTATTATAGCACAAATGATTTAAGAGTCAACTTATGTGGAAATAGCCAACCATTAGTAGATTCTTATGTATTTCAAAGTAATAACGATTGCTTGATGACTATTCAAGACGACGATACCAATAATATAGCTCTCTTGTCGTATATAGGCAGCTCGAATAGTCTAACGCAAAATTATTTATGCCCTATGGCATCTATTTCAGTAGATCCAAATAATCCCAACACATATACGCTGACTTTAGGAAACAGCTTCACATTCGCTCTTGAAGTGTCTAATTTATCAAACGAAAGTATATCGATTACAACATATAGTGAAATTGTATTTAGCAAAAATCCAAACATTACTAATGTTACAATCGACGGGAAGACAACTTCTTCATACAGTATGATTATGCCGCAAGCCTTCGGCACTGCCCCTGGAATAAATTTAAGTACAAACACAACTCCCAGTTGTTATCTTTATACAGACCCAATATTGGGGGTTACATTGCCACAAGATGGTACATGTTCCGGATTTAGCCTCATGAGAAATGCAAATTCACCCACTGATTTCGCTCTATCTTTTGGCAATGAAACAATCCCTTGCCAAGCAAACGGGGTAAATTATCAATGCTTGGATATAGGAGAATGCAAATATCAGGGTGGCATAAATGGATGTTTTTATGAACCGCTAAATGTTTTCTGCAGCGCCGATGAAATGCTGGATACTATTAATAAAACGTGCTGTAAGACATCTTCTCTATGTAGTGTATTTTGCTGTTCTTCCGATCAATCTTGTATGGAAGGTTCTGATCAAAAGGGATCTCTATGTTGCCCTCAAGATAAAGTTTGTGGTAGCGCTTGCTGCTTAAATGGCACAACTTGTGATTCATCAGAAACCTGCAGCTAGAAATAGTCTTTGTAATTGGGGAACAAGGATTGGTGAAGTTGCTTTAACTATATACGGGGTCAGACGTTGCATCTCGCTATTTCCAAATATTAATTGTTTAGAAAAGCTGAGCTTAGACTTAAAAAATATTGAAAGAAAAGGCTCTTAAAATAGCGATATGCAACGTCTGACCCCGAAAACTTCCGCCCAAATTAACACTACATGACTACATACCTAGTTCGAATCACTACATAACTGCATACCCGGTTCGAATTATTTTATTCAAAATCCAAACTACATAACTGCATGCCTGGCACCAAACATTTTTTTACAAAAAATGGGTCCCCCTTCGCCTCCTCGATCTTACATCCAAGGAGAATGCAGGGTGTAAGGTCTGACATTTTTTCTGACATTCGAGATGGTTGCTTTTTATCGATGTTGTAAGTAACTGGGGGTGAAATAGCGGCTGTCGGATTTGAACTAACGACCCACAGATTATGATGGAGGCGGAATTCCCTCACACCCAGCATCATCCAACCTTATTGAACCCAATGGTAAAGAATTCCTATAAAGAATGCAACTCAATGTTGCTGATTAAAAACGGTTGTTTTGGAAGGGCATTGCACCATTTGTGCACCGATTAAAATACGCAGTTAATACTGCTTTCAATAAAAAAATATACAGTAAAGCATAAGGTTGTCATAAATTAATAATTCAGAAATATGGCAGTGGATGCCTCTCTAATCAAATTGTCACAGGCGTCACGTATGTCACAATCAATTTATATAAAAGGCAAAATCCAAAGACAAAAAATTCTTTAAGGGCCCAATCTTTAAGTGAGAGTTTCCTTTAAATTCTTTTTCTATAGAAGTTGATATAAGGATTTGGTAAAATCATTGCATTAATAGAATGTACTAATCCTAGGATAGATAAATTGAATTTTTTAAATCAGTTAAGACCGAGTAATGCCTCTCTAATGCAGCTTATGGATTGGGAATTGACAGCTGATGGCGCTATGCTTGCAACATGTAGAAATGGTGGATACTCCAAAAAAGCTTTAGAAAATTTATTTGATAGAAAATGGACGGTAGCTTCTGGAGTTGGTCTTATTGGCATTGCTATTACGCTTATCGCAGTAATCGGTTCGGTATCGGGCGGAGTTGTTCTTGGAACTATCGGTTCTGCTATTCTTATTCATAGACTCTTTAAAAGACCAGATATTTTGACCAATTTACGTGTGGATCCTTGGTTAGTAAATATTTTAAAGGAAGAGGGGGTTAAAAAACTTCCTATTGTTCGAGATCTTCAATCAGCGAAGGGATATCCTATTGCTCTTCGTGCTAGTAAAGCATTTAAAACATGGTGTGGTTTGCAATATCCAGGTGGTAAAGATATCACCGTCTATATGTTTCAATATAAGATTCATAAGTTAGATGGCGAAAAGGTGATATCAGAAGAGTTGTTTTATCAGGGAGACAATTGGGGTAATAATCCTGATGCTTACACTAGCATTGCTTATGAACATCAAGAAAATCAAATGATAAGATGTAGAGGATACAGCGAATTTAACCATTCACAACTTGCCCTTCCAGAATATCTTTATTATTTTGGTAAGCACATAGCTAATCCATTAGTGAAGGATATTACTGATTGTTATCACGATGTTGTTGAACGTATTGCCGGTCTATGTAGCGGAGAAAGATTAAGCCTTTTGGAAAATAGACGACGGCAAGATCTAGATAATGGTGAATATGTGCAACTAACAAACAGAGGAAGTGTTCCTATGCATTCTCAAATTGATACAGAAAAGTATTTAAGAGGATTAACGGACAGACTCTCTATGAGAGAAGTAACATCTCAAGGAGAAACTTCTTTTGGTTCTTATATTCAAAGAGAGATCAAGCCTAGGGCAATTCCATTTTTGCAAGAATTAGGGTATTCAACAGAGAGTTTTACTATTGATTCTATAGAACTTCCGGGGTCTTTGCCTGGAGAAGATGCAGGATGTGAAATTCAAGCAAAGCTCAAAATTCATGGAAGAAATGTTACTTTTGCATTGGGAAGGCATGGATATGGACAGTGTTTAGGGGATTCAGATTTACATAATGTGATTTACCCAAAGAAAATTATAAATGGATTGATTGGCGCATTGAGAGATTTTAGAGGGTCTGCAGGGAGATCCATATCTTTTGTCCGTGCATGTGAATAATCCCCATTTCACACGCATACTATCAATTGAAAAAGAGATGTATTTAATCTGGTCCTAGAGATTTTTGGTGAAAAATAAAAAAGGAGAATAAATATGAGCTGTGTAACTCTTCCATCTGTTAGAACCAGTCCTCCAGGGACTTCATCTATAGGTACAGAAATGGTTAAAATATCTTTTCAATATAGCGGAGGATGTTTTGAGAAAATAGGCAGCAAATTTAAATTTGAAAAATTTTGTGTTGTCCCCTCGTTTGAAGGAAAAGAACTTGCTCATTCAATATCAGTACCTTTGGATCCAAGATGTCATTATCAGTTGTGCAGGGAAATTACTATAGATTTTATTAAAGAAGACATGACTAAGATAGTTGAGGCAGTTACAATACCTTTATCCATGCTAAGTGATATAGCATTGAAGCTTCGTTATACAGCAGACGATTCTCATGAAACCGAAGTACAATACCGTTTTCAAACTCGCGAAGTGGCTATTCCTATTAAATTTAAGCCCGAAATTAAGAACGGTAGCTGTTATAATGTTCATATAATGGTAAAAAATGGACCTTCGCCTTGTAGTGAAGAAACAATTGGTGTAATTTCTTCCATACGTGAGATGGATACTTATGTTCATGACAAAACATTTTGTGCAATTATTGAGGAAATAGGACCTTTAGGCGAGGAGTTTGCAATAAGACAAACAGAATTTCGTAGAGAAAAAATGCAAATGATTCAAGATTGGGCTGATAAAAAAGCATTAGATTTCAATGCATTTGCAGCATCTTTAGATCCGGAAGGAGTAAATAGGGAATTGGCGTCTGTTCAAAACGATCTTAACTTTATTGAGTCAAGTTTCGATATGAAACAATTTATCGGAGATAGAGAATTTTGGTGTCTCCCTTATGTTAAGGATGTAATGTGGGATTGTATACGAGCATTGCAATCTGCACAAAAAAGATTTATGGGTAAATAACTTGCTTAAAAATAGGTTTGGATTGATTCATTAAAAGGGTGCGACTTTTAAGCTTGGGTCACTAATCGTATTTGGTGCCAAGCATGCGGTTATGTAGTTTTGGTTTGAAATAACAAATCCTTTATTGCCTCTATATCAAGGTACTGCTGTGCATATTCTTTATATTTTTTTTCAAGGCCATCAACCACTCGACTAATGGTGCTTTGATCTCGATTAAAAAGCCTTCCTAAAGCAGTCAAAGAGATGTCTCCTTCCTCCATTCCAATTTTACAAATAACACCACGGGCAAAACTGACTCTTCGTGATTTGTCTTTTGATGCAATGAGATCTTTTTTTATCTTAAATTCATCGCAAACAACGCTCATTATTGATTCTATGGATAGCGGCCTACTCTCTTGATTTGCATTTTGATTCTTAACGAAATTAACAAAATCATCATCTCCAAAAATATATCCATCTTTAAATTTAGAGCGAAGTTCTTTAAGCTCATCCTCGTCTTCCATTTCTGATACAAACTTATTGTATTCAAAAGATTGATCAAATTCAGGATTTGCAAATTTTGAAAGACCGAAATTAGTATTAATCCAGCTAATTACATTTC
>CAZKFL010000048.1:0-9356 GCA_964552055.1 uncultured bacterium | reverse complement strand
ATGTCAAGCCTGACCCTTTCATGACCCTTTCAGAATGTCAAGCCTGACCCTTTCAATGACCCTTTCAATATGCTGAGCAAATTCAACAATCGGGAATTTTAGAGGTCAGAAATCCCCAAATTTGCTATATTTATTAATTCATTGTGAACGAAAGTTCAAATAATTATATTATTAAAATTATAAAAAGGTTGTTTTTTATGACATCATTAGCGGGCGTATCATCTGCGGATAGTTTTTGGGAAAGGATAGAGGCGGTAAAAACGGAATATAAGCCGGATGAACCTGTAGTTGTCTCTGGAAAAATGATTGCTGATAGAGCAAGCAAGCTATACGCCGAGATGGTGAGTTCTTGTACATCTTCAGAAGAATTCATGGGTGTTTTTTTTGGAAAGCCTCCTAAGAGGGTATTAGATCTTGGCTGTGGAATGGGAGCAAATAGTATTAAGTTAATTAAAGCCGGGTCATATGTATGTGGAATTGACAGAGAGGGGGATTTGCTTACAAAATATTTAAGAAATGTAAAAAACGAAGGGTGTCCCACAGATAATTTTCGACTGAGATGCTGTGATTTAACAAAACTAGAAACCTATAGAGAGTATGAAAAACCATTTAATCTGGTGGCGGCAGTAGATATCCTTCCATACATAGCTCCAAAGAATCTTCGAGCGACTATGGCAAAAATCAGGGAGTGTCTGAGTGAAGGAGGACATTTTGTAGGTACTATTTTTACAGTTGAGAGTATGAATTCTGCTTTACTGGAACTCATGCCCAAATTAGGCGCGCATTGTTACGAAGGTGGAGAATCTTTTGTTTTAGAGCTTCTTTCGAAATCTGGATTTGAAGTTAAACGGTGTATACAACGCGATGAGGGGGGATTCAGCTTTATAGCTTCTAGGCGTGAGTAACATCGATAGGGCTAAATTTTACGAGCTGCAAAAATGCCGTGAGTTTCAGCTACTCCTGAGCCCATTATGTTTATGCCAAGGTTATTTGTATAACGAGTAACAGATACTAGATGACGGGATTCTTCGATTCTTTCAGCACATATTGCGTCAGAGTTTCGAGGAAGCATGATTTCCTCGGTGCTTTTCTGCTTTAGAAAAATGGCCGCAACGATATCGATTACGTTCGGTTCTTGATAGTCGTGTTCTAGTTCCTCTCTGAGTAATAAATTTGTATTTCTAATAGGTTGGATTGATTTTGTTAGAAGGACCCAATGTGATTGGGGCGTTTTTATTTCGCCAATTTCACGCGCAACTAGGTCAAAGATACGCGTATAATCCGGGTTTAGGGGACTCATTTTGGTGTTAATCAGCTGTTGAAGGAAATTTAATGAAAGAGCTTTTTCATTAACGGTTTCTGGAACTAATAGTAAAAAGTGCGTATCTTTTATGCGGCTACCGGGAGAAAGGGGGCAGGGGGAATCCAAAAGCTTCCAAATGTGTCTTGGTAGAGGAGTTTCTCTCACAGTCCCTAAGTGTGTGTCCCAAAGAGTTTTTCCAATGGCGCTTTCTGGCAGTATTAATGCATCCCACAATCTTTGCTGACTTGCTTCGTAGCGAAATTGTTTAGAGACTAGGTGACATTTAGTGAGATCTTTAGCAGTGAGATAGGGAAGGGCATTTTCAAAAATGCATAGCATAGCCTGGACCAGATCTGAATTAGGATTGTCTATTTGGGGATCGATAGGAGCAGGTGGAAGTGGTTGCGGAGTCCAGTCAGTTCTCATAGCAAAACGAATGCATTTGTCCCATTTTTCTGAAGCTAGCCTTACAACAAGGTCCATCAATCTGCTGATTTTTTGATCGTGCTTTTTAGTAAATCGAGGGATTATGAAATATGCCAATGTTATTGGAAGAGAAAGGAGGAGAGCTAAAACAAATCTTCCAATTCGTCTGCTTAAAGAGTAATAATGTACATGTTTTGCAATGCAAGAGTATCTCTCTTCCCCTTGTCGAAGAAGGTGCCTCCGTATTCCTTGCGCAGTATAATAATGTGTATGTGTAGGAGTGCATTCAGACCATCCGGGAGTTAGGCGTACATCATACCTGGAGTTAACTATCTTGAATTCGTTCATATTAATTTTAAGCGGTTTGAGTGCTTATATCATAACAATCATCTATGATTTTGGCAACATTTTAGATAAAGGGGGTCTTGTAGGGGGCGTGTGGAATTTCTTGGACATATCGGGGCAAGGCATAGCCAGGAATGCATTTGCGAAGCTCTTCTATTAAGTTGAGACCGCGAGCTTTGGGGACATTGAAGTGGGCGGTGCCAAGGACTTGGTCGAGGCCGTGGAGGTAGTAGGGGAGGACGCCATTTGCGGCAAGGCCAAGAAAGAGATCTTTTAATGCGGGCAGGTTGTCATTGATTTCTTTTAGGAGAACGGATTGGCAAAGTACGGGTATTCCGATCAATTGGATTTTTTTTAGGGCTTTAAAAATTTCTGTATCAAATTCCTTCATATGGTTTGCGTGGAGTACAAAGACGATTTGTTTGGGGTTTTTCTTGAGAATTTTTAGAAAATAGGGAGTAATTCTTTCGGGAATGCCGATCGGAAATCTTGTATGAAATCTTATGATTTTGAGATGGGAAATTGCACCAAGTTCTGTTAGTAAATTTTCTAGAGCGCTATCTGTAAGGCTTAAAGGGTCTCCGCCGCTTAGAATCACCTCGTGAATGGATGAATCATTTTTGATATATTCAATTTCTTTTGAAAAAAGACCCCCCCCAGTTGGATAGGAAAAGTTTTGTCTAAAGCAATATCTGCAGTGCATGGCGCAGGCACCTGTTGTAATAAGAAGAAGCCTTCCCTCATATTTATGAAGGATTTTCCCTTCTTTTTTAAATGAGGCGTCGCACGTGGGATCTGCTACAAATCCTTGCGTCCGTATAAGCTCATCTTTTAAAGGCAAGAATTGCAGCGCAAGAGGGCAGTTCAAATTATTTCTGTCTATTTTCTCTGCAATTCTGCGGGGGAGCAAAAAGGGAAATCCCGGCCTTACTAAAAGTCTTTCCCTATTTGATGCATCAAGCTCTAAAAACTCAGCTATATCAGAAATTTTTGAAAAGCTTTTTCTTTGTATCTCTCGCCATAATTCTACTTCCATGGCGGATTATCTTAACCTCTCATGAATTATCCGTGCAAGCTCATTAGTTGTCTGTGCGAATAGGCCATCATTATGACCTTCAAGAATGCCTAGAAATATCTTGTTTGTTGTGATTTTCTGATCTAGAAGGGCTTTAGCAAGCGTAGCTTTTGTTGGAATGATTTTATCCCTACCAATAGTAGCGCTATCATGAAGATGCTTTGCTTTATTTGTGTTAGCTGTTTGAAGAATGATTTCCCATGCAGTTAATTTTTTTGATGACTCAGTAGATCCTATATTCCAACCAAGAAGTTTTATTAGAAAGCCAAGGGGCCTGCAAAGTAAGTTTGAGACTTCTGTACTAAGATCTGAAAAGGTTCTGCTCTTAATAAATACGTATTTGATGTCTCTTTTTAATTCATGGGTGAGTAACGCTTCACCCTGAACAGCGCCGCCAATTGAATGGCCGTAACCAATAATTTGATTTGCTCCCATACCATTTTCCTGATCTTCTAAGAATTTGAGCATCACTTGGTACGCTTTTACAATTGCTTCTCTTGAAGGAAAGCCTGTGCTTGCTCCCACACCTGGATAATTAAATAATAGGGCATTGGAATTTGTTCTTTCCAGAATATTCATTACGTCTGACTTGGGCGGAATCAGGCTAAACTCATAAAGTTCCCCATTACCACCGGATGCAAGCATCCATCTTCTGTTTGCAAGAGTTGTTACTTTACCTACAATCATTGCATCAATTTTGTATCCGTCTATTTCTATTGTAAGACGTTTATACTTCCAAACACTATCTATATCGATCTTTGCTGAATTACGACACTTTGTTGCATATTTTATTGAGTGGAATAACGAAGGGACTATAGGGAGAGTGATGAGAGTGCGAAGGAACTTATAAGGAAGTAGAAATATATTTTTTGTCACTGTGATGATCTTGTATTCAGAGCTGTTAGGCTTTGTAACGAATCGGTAGCTGAGCTCTGGTAGTGCGGTATCGCTTGCAAATTCGGCCGTTGTAGTTTTTACATAATTGGCTTGATTATAGAAGGCGGTATCGCCTTGCAATAGATCTCTAAAAGAAACAGTTGACATAATTTCCCTAAAATAGGTTTAGATTTGTGTGTATTATATCAAGCGGGGAACTTATAAAGGAATCTTAAATAATTAGTTGATGAGAGCTTCAACTTCAAGGTAGGTGCGCTGGATGTTTGCGCCTAGGGAGGAGAGCTTTTCTTCCAGGGACTCGTAACCTCTATCTAGGTAGTGGAGGTTTGTGAGGATCGACTCGCCGTCTGCGATGAGCGCGGCCATAACGTAGGCAAAGCCGGCTCTGAGGTCGGGGACTGCGACGGATTTGGCTTTTAGGGGGGTAGGGCCCTTGATAACGACTGAGTGGGCGAAGTTTTGGGCAGCAAAACGGCAGCATCTACCGCCGAGGCATTGGGTGAAGCTTGCGATATCGGCGCCCATTTCATTTAGGGTTTGGGTGTAACCGAATCGATTTTCATAGACGGTTTCGTGGATAATCGAGGACCCTTCAGCTTGGGTGAGGAGGACTGCAAAGGGTTGCTGCCAGTCGGTCATAAAGCCAGGGTGAATGTCTGTTTCGATATGAATCCCGCCAATCAGGGGACCTTGGTAGAAAAATTCGATGCCGGTATCAAAGACTCGAAAGCCTCCGTTAATTTCGCGGAGTTTATTGAGGAAGGTGAGCATATGCTCTTGTTTGGCGCCTTCAACAAAGACTTTCCCTTTTGTGCTAATTGCTGCCATTCCAAGTGATGCAGCTTCGATTCTATCGGAGATAACTGTGTGTTCTACATCAAAAAATGTTTTGGTTTCTTGAATGCAAATAGTTCTGTTTACATCTACATAGATATTTACGCCAAGCTTTTGCAAAAAGAAAATCAAGTCCATGATTTCGCATTCAATTGCAGCGTTTTTAATGATGGTAGTTCCTTTTGCTCTGCAAGCTGCCATGATACAATTTTCAGTTGCGCCGACAGATGGATAGGGAAGCTCTAAAACGCATCCTTGTAATCCCTTATGCGCGTGAGCGAAATAGGCACCATCTTTTTTCATATCTCTGTATTCAATTTCTGCGCCGAGTTTACGTAGGGCGTCAATATGGAAGGTAATCGGCCGCTTTCCGATATTGCAGCCTCCGACAGTTGGCACAACAATATCTTCATCCGTTCTTCCAAGAAGCGCCCCAATCATTAAAATAGGAATTCGATTCGATCCTGAAAATCTTTGTGGAATGTAAGTTGTTTTTAATTCTTTGGTGATAATTTCTAGTGTTTTTTCTGTTCTATCCCATTCAACATGAGCGCCAATTTCTTTGCAAAGCTCAACTGTGACTTCGACCTCAGTAATATTTGGAACATTATGAAATATGCACTTTTTATCAGAAATCAGAGATGCCACAAGCATCTTAGTAATCGCATTTTTTGCGCCTGATGCTTTAACCGTTCCCTTTAATGGCGTGCCGCCACAAATCTTCAAAGTCTCCATTTTTTTATTGTACGAAAAATTTCAATATACTGAAACTTATTTGACAAAATTATGATGCATATATTTCTCAAAGATAATACTAGAGTGTGTATGAGGGTAAAAATCTTTGTTTTGATTGCGATTCTTTTTAGCGTGACCATTTTTGGGATCGTTGGGCTTCGCTATATCGAGATTGAGAAGGCAATTAGAGGGTCTACAGAAGAAATTGGCGCTTTTGTTAAGAAGCTTGATTTTGATAAGAGGCATGATATTTTAGAGTATTTGAATATCTCAATGATTCAGATGGATAGTCAAATTCAGGCAATTTTTAATAAGATTGGTGAGTTGAAATGGGTCGAAGATCGATTGCTGCCAGGAAATTATAGTCAATATGCAAATCATTTTGAAGAATCGACTAAACTCCTCTTGAATAATACTTGGATTGATTTGATTCAGACGACAGATGGTGATAAATTAGCATCGTCAATTGTTGTAAGGCCGCCAAATTTAGAAAGCTATACCTTCATTCCTGTTGATTCAACTCTTAAAGTGATTGTAACTCGTAACAAAAGTGGAAGCGCTATTGCCTATATCGGTGTGCCGTATTGGAAAGATGCAGGTTCTAATAAAAATGAAGAGTTTCTTTTATTTACAGTGAGTGATCTTTTAGAGATTGATCCAAGTAATTTGAGTGTAAAAAAAACAAATTGGAAGACAAATCCGCTAGATTCGTATGCTGTTATTGGGCATGTGGAATACATGCAATTAATGAGTAATGCCATTGAATCGATTAAAATCGTGCAGCAAAAATTAAAAGAGAATGAAGATCTTATATCCATATTAATGAATGAAGTGAGTCTAGAGAAATGGATTCATGGAAAGTTGTATAAAAAAACTTCTGAGAATGCTTTAAAGGATGCATGGAGTTTAAGGTATGAGCAAAATCAATTAATTTGGGAGATTGGCCAGCTCTTTGGTTCGGGAATTTGGAACTTTAATCCTTTAGAAAAACTCGCTCCAAAGGGATTGTGCAGCCTAAAAAAAAGTGATCTTTTGGTCGATAGTGATTCATATCCTGTAGTTGGAATACTAATGAATGAAATTGTGCAGAAAGATCTGATTCCATTTTCTCATAAATGTGATCCGAAAGGTGAGGATTTTTGCTTTGAAGAAAGCTCTCAAGTAGTCAGTATTGAGAATAAAAATGGTGTTTATTTTACGAAAACTATGGTGTTTAATAGTTTTGACAATGCTTTAAATCAATTTGAATACGGTACTCTTACACTCGGTATAAGCATGAACCAGATGCTCCGTCAGTTAGCATTTGTGATACCTGGAAATATATTATTTGTAAGTGACTCTGGCAAACAAGTTTTTTTTCAGCAAAATGGAGTCATCTCTGATGAGGCAGACTGGAGCGGAATTAATTTTTTTGATCTTGTGCATGAAAAATCGGGTGTAATTAAAAATATACAAGGAAAAGAGTTTTTGTTTGTTCACTTAGGTGGGATAATTGAAGATGGAACGCAAGTTTTTGTCTTGGAGCTTAGACAAAATGTGTTTCAAATGCTTATGAATTTAAATACAGAAGCTGCTCTGCTCTTAAAAAGGCTTTTTTTGGAAAATATTTGTTTAGGTTTCCTTGCAATTCTCATTACTTTGCTTGCTTTGAATCATATTCTTAAAAGAGGGATAGCACCTCTTTCCGATCTTGCAGAAACAACTAAGCTTGTTGCAGCGGGTCATTTAGAGGGAGTTCATATCCCTGAAAGGTATAAAAAGCGCAGTGATGAGATCGGCATATTATGTGGAGCCTTTGATCAGATGGTTCTCGAAATGAGAGAGGGGGTCAAAGTAAGAGCGCTACTTGATAAGGTTGTTTCAAAAGAGATTGCCAATAAAATTCTTAGAGATGGTGTTCAGCTTGGGGGCGAGGTAAGAGAGGTAACAATTCTTTTTGCTGATATTCGGAATTTTACGCAAATTTCCGAAAAGTTACCTCCACATGAAGTTCTTGAAATGCTTAACAGTTGTCTTACAGTACTCTCGAAAGTCGTTGATGAGCATAGAGGTGTGATTGACAAGTATATAGGTGATGAGATCATGGCAATTTTTGGCGCTCCTGTCGATACAGAGACTCCTGCTTTCGAGGCTGTTATGTGCGCTAAAATAATGATTGATGTTTTGCGGGAATGGAATGTAGCGCGTGAAAGTAGAAAATTACTCCCTTTATCCATTGGTATTAGTATTCATACAGGTCAGGTGATAGCTGGAAATATTGGCGCGGATAATCATTTAAGTTATACAGTTCTCGGCCATAACGTCAATCTTGCTTCTCGAATTGCAGATCATGCAAAGGGGATGGAGATTTTAATTACAGAAGAAACTTTACAATCTCCTAAGGTTTTTGAAAATGTTTCTGTGGACCCCTTATCACCTGTAGAGTTTAAAGGAATTTCAAAACCTATCCGGCTATTTAGAGTTGTGGTATAACTTAAAGCCTATGGAGCTTTTTCTTTGGGTAACTACGGCAATTGCAATCGTTCTCTTTTTTTATATTAGAGGGTTGAAACGAAATTTTCTTGAAATGTCTGACAGAGCTTCTCTTTTTGCGAAAGGTGCGGATCTATTACGAGCAGAAAAGCAAGCCCTTTTTGAAAATTTGGAAGAAGGGGCTATTACTGTCGATGGTGGGGGCAGAATTTCTTATATCAACACTAAGGCGCTCGGGCTTCTCGGCATATCTCGCGATAAAATTCTTGGAAAAGAATACCCCGAGATTAAAGAGGCCGCGGTAAAAGATCTTGCGATTCCATCTAAAAAATTAATTGAAAAAGTATTGCATGACAGAGAGAGAGCTCATTCTCATGTCGCGTTAAATGAGCTTCTTAAGATACATTTTGAGTTGATTGCAATTCCCATTCCAAAGGCAGAAGGTGTCATTTTATTATTAAAAGATTGCTCCAATGAACAAAAAATACTGGAAGTCGGAAAAGAGTTTATTGCCAATGCTTCGCATGAGCTTAGGACGCCTGTGACAATCATTCGGGGATTTGCAGAAACACTGAAAGACCTGGAAGAAGTGACAGAAGGAATGTATGAATCGATACTTGAGAAAATCATTCGAAATTGTGAAAGAATGGAAAGCTTAGTAAAAAATCTTTTGACACTTGCTGATTTAGAAAATAGCGGTCCACTTACCCTTCTCCCTTGTGACCTTATTGCAATATTAGATGAATCTGCCACACAGATTTTAGCGCTCCATCCTGAAATTGAAATTGAACAATTATATAATGAAGAAGAGATCCAAATTCTTGGAGAAGAGACCCTCTTAAGTTTAGCCTTTATTAATATTTTGAAAAACTGCGTTAAATATTCCCCAAAACCAGCAAAAATTAAAATGATTATTGAAGGTCGTCCTGATGAAGTCTACCTCCAAATTGAAGACAAAGGATTTGGAATTCCCAAAGAGTCATGGGGTCGAATTTTTGACAGATTCTATACCGTTGATAAAACTCATTCACGCAGACTAGGTGGCGCCGGCATTGGCCTTTCCATAGTTAAGATCATCATGGACAAGCACGATGCCAAGATCTGGGTTACATCAGAGCCTCAAGTGGGCACAACCTTTCACATGAGCTTCCTCAGATCTTAGAGCCTGTTTTAATCAGGCTCTAAGAAGCTGTCTTAAAATGCTGATTGGATATCTGTATTACATAAAATTAAAAACTTTTTTTCTTTGCGCTCCTTTGCGTCTTTGCG
>CAZKFL010000047.1:0-9466 GCA_964552055.1 uncultured bacterium | reverse complement strand
GGATTTGCAAATTTTGAAAGACCGAAATTAGTATTAATCCAGCTAATTACATTTCGCTTTATATATGCGTTATGGCTCGACCACTGATAATCTTCAGATGAACTTACAATACCCGCCCTAACCGGATTTCTATGAATATATCTTAGTAATCGCATAAAGTAAATGCCATCTTGAACCAGTATCGATTTGTATCTCCCTTAAAATAAGTGCCCTACCCTTCTGTATTTCTTATTGATTCTATTGCTGTAACGCGACTGAAGATTGTGCATAACTTTTCCGAGTGGCACGTTTGCAATTTGAATTAATAAATGAATGTGATTTCTCATAAAACAAAAAGCATGAATTTCATGACCATACATATCTCTACCATCCCGCAATAAGAAACACATTTTATAGCGATCACTGTCTGAAAAAAATATATCCTTCCCTTCATTTCCCCTCACCATTACATGATAAAAACATCCAGGACAATAGTGTCTTCTCGGTCTTGCCATCCTCACATCTCCTTAATTTTTGCTATAAATGGAAAAGATGTTACAAATAATTTGATTTATTTTCAAACTGCATAACTGCATGCTTGGCACCATTCATTAAAATTTTGTCAAGAAAAAGATACGTGAACAAGAAGAACACAAGGATGACCCCATCACTTGAGCACACTTTTTCTCGCCTCGAAGGGCTTTGATTCCTAGTTCAGACTAAAATTTAAAAAGGATGAAACTTTAGCCTGAATTAGCAAACAGATCCACTCTCGACAACTACATAATCCTCTTCATCTGATTCGACATCTACATACACATAATCATCCTTAATTTCACCGTCGTTTGGACGAAGTAGCTGGAAGGCCCCAGGCAAGACTTTACCTATCCCTTCTATACATTTTTGAGGAATAATTGAACCAGTAATAGTAACAACAACAATCTGAGAAACAAGAGAAGAAACACTTCCACCCAGTAAAATTGTTACAGGTATTTTCAAACCAAATTTTTCCCCAATTACTGAAACAATATATTTTTTCGGGAAAAATGATTTTGCGCAAGTTCCAGCCAAACAAAATGTTGACTTACGGTACGCTCCTACAATTTTGAACACAAGATCAGCCGTACGATAGATTCCATACCCAGGAATATAAGCAACCGCAACTGCCTGAAGAGTTGTATCTACAAAAGGCTTCGAAATTTTAACCACAACCGGAAAATAGGAAAATGAATCTTCTTTTTTTTCCGGGACTAGCCTTGGACAAAAAACAGTTTCATAATTTATAGCATTTAAAGCCATAACACCTCCTCATTCCATTAAGATTATATAAATTCCAAGAACTATTTGTCAACTCTGTGATGCGTACTAGTTTCAATTACATTTCTACAGCTCTGAATTGTTGCTATAATGATTCGAACCAGGTATACAGTGATGCATTTTGAGATTTTAGGATATCTGCTCATCAGACGTTACTCTCTTTATAAGGAACTCATTGTAATAGCGTAAATTTTGAAGAACTGTTTTCGAAGTAGATTGATCTTTTAACTCATTGGCAAGAAGTGCAACTTTTACATAATGGCTGCATACCCGGTTCGAATCACGGTTCGAATCAGACATGCAGTTGTGTATTAACGATAAAATTTGGTGTCAGGCATGAACTGTCACATGTATATAAACCTATTGTTTAAAATCTTCTTATTGACTAATCTTTGTCAATTTTTAATGTAAAAAGGAGGATGTTATGTCAGTTTGCTTTGTTACTGTTGTGCCAGTGGGTCGTGAATTAGTGCCCAGCGCAAGTGCTTCCGGAGCTGGAAGCGGATCTGGTTGTGGGGAAGGAAAATACGAAGTTATGGTTCGAAAATATTGGGGAATTTCACCCAAAGATTCTCACTATGGGACATATAAAGAAAAATCTAATGGGGTCTTTGATGATAAAGAGACTGCTTTAAAAGTAGCGAACGAATTTGCAAAAGGTCGAAATAAGGATATATATTCTCGGGAGTCTAAAATTCCTGTTGTTGCCGCCGGAAAGGACGTTCTTGCGCTCACACAAAATGATAATGGGTTTCAAGTTGTCACACTTAAAAATCCTGAGAGCTCTTTTAGACATGGTGTTTGTTCTGTTGAATTGTATGATGAAGAGGCATTTGATGCTCCAAGAGGAGCTGAAGCATTAGAAAATGCAAGGCAAAAAGCAATGAAAATTGCAGCTGAAGCTGGCCTTACTGTACTTGCTCCCACCTTCGAAAAAATGCAAGCGGCTTTTTCTCAGTATACTTCACTTAGAGCCGCACGTAGGAGCGATTTTCGTTTACATCCATAAAAATCTGTTTGGTGAGTGATTGAATGAGATGGGGGTGTTTTGTTTAGTCATGCCAGGCAAAAATCTTATGTCTATCATCAAGACTGCATACCTGGTTCGAACCAGGTATGCAGTCATGTAGTTTGAAAAAATCAAAACTTTTTAATATTCTTTACATTTAAATTTTCAAAAACAGGAGATGTAATGATGGGAAGATTAAAACGACATCACAGCGTTGGCTCCTTTTATCATGTAATGGTTAGAGGGAATGGTGGAACGGATATATTTTTTCCGATGACGTTCGATATGGGATGTGCTATTTATTGCAGTGACTGCATACCCGATTTGGATCATTACAATCTGTGGGCTTATCAAAAATTTTGAGAAAAATTTCAACTTGACGATTGTTTGATTTTATAGCCTAACTTCTATTGCACCGCCCAAATTAACACTACATGACTGCATACCTGGTTCGAATCATATTTTAATCAAATAATTAATTTAAAAAATTAATTATGAAAAGTGAATAATAGAATCGTATTCACTAAATTTATCCTATTATCGCAAGAGTCTTTGAAATCGATCGTTTAGAATAATTCTCGATAGAAAAAAAAACGAAAAGCACATATAATAAAGCGATTGATTTTATTTATAAAATTTATTTATAAAAAATCCCTAACTAATAGGGTTTTATTAAAGTTTTTAATCTAAAGAGGCTATTATGACATCACCCCTTTCACTTTCATCTGGCAGAGCATTTGGAGACAAATGGAAATTCAATAACGAAGCCGAAAATGAAGGCGAAGCAAGCGCTGAAGAAAGGCCTTCTAAAAGAGTCTTTGCAGAGAGCGCTGGACCTGCTGGAGCTGGAAGTGGCGCTGGAGCTGATGAAGTTTTACCGACTCGGTGCGAAATTGTTGCAAAAAAAACAAATGTAGCTGGAAGCCGGGCAATCGTAAGATTAGCTGAGTTTTTTGCAGGTGTTGGAGGGATTGGAAAAGGCTTTAAAGATGCTGCAGCCGAACTGGGGATAGATCTGGAGGTATGCTATGTTAATGAATATAACTCTGCTGCGGCCGATACCTATGAACTAAATGCAAGCGATGAAGCCACCTGCACACTTCACCTTATTGAATCGCCTGATTTTTCTGAAAAGGTCAAAAAGGGGGTAAAAACAATCCAAGGATTAGATTCAACCCTCTTAAAATACGCTCAATATATAAAAAAAATCACACTTGACAGAGAGAGTGTAAAGCCCCTCGTGGATCGCAGGGATGTAACTACAATAGAGATGAAAACAGACCCTTTAGTTCCCTCCGATATCGACATAATTGTCGCAGGACTCCCCTGCCAAGATTTTTCTTATGCTGGAAAAAAAGCTGGTATTGCTGGTGACCGAGGATCTTTGTATAAATGTTTTGCTAGCACTCTTAAGGAAAAGCAACCTAAATACTTTCTGGTTGAAAATGTGCAGGGCATTTTAAATCATGGAGGAGAGACCAAAATTAAACCGGCTTTTGAAGAAGCGGGTTATCAAGTTTCTATCCATCTGATCGTATTTGCCGATTATGGAGTCCCCCAGTTACGAAGGAGGGTTTTATTTATCGGAATACGTAATGATTTAAGTAGTAAGGTAAAATTTGCAATGCCTCGACCGACGCACGGACGAGAAAAAACTGGCTTAACACCTTATGTAACTGCTGGAGAAGCTTTAAAATCAGTTTCTGATTATGTATTTAATTCCGTAACTCCTGTAGTAAAGAAACAGTCATGCCTAGAAGAGCTTAAAACAGTTCGAGAGGGAGCGAGAGCTCCTGGAGTTGACGGCCAAGAAGGGCGAAAATTTAGAAGAATTAGCAGCAAACTACCTTTTAAAACAATAATTGGCACAAACCATGCGAGTGGCGCCCTTCACCATTGGAGCGAACCCCGTCCGTTATCTGATAGAGAAAGCGCTATAGCTCAAACTCTAGAATCTTTTGCATTTTGTGGCACTAAACACGAAGTTGGCCTACAAATCGGAAATGCGGTTCCACCACTCGGAATAAAGCCTGTAGCAAAAGTTCTATTAGAACTTTTTATAAAAAGTCTAGAGTAAGCCAATTGCCCCACTTACCAAAAATGGGATACCCCACCTAAAAGATGATGCTTTTGTATCTATACTCATTTATAGCGAATTAAAATTATCAAGGTAGATTTAATCCGCTATGAGAGGGTCAAGCTTGACATTCTGACATTTTTTTGAAAGTGATTCGAACCAGGTATGCAGTGATGCAGTTTGAAAAATAATCATTTTTTTTAATACTCTTTGCATTATTCGGTGTCAGCATGCAGTTATGTTTGGTGTCAGCATGCAGTTATGTTTGGTGTCAGCATGCAGTTATGTTTGGTGTCAGGCATGCAGTTGTGTATTAACGATAACGTTAGTATTTCACGATTAAATCATTTTTTTCAAAATCCAAACTACATAACTGCATGCCTGACACCGAATATTATCAGAAGACAATACTATAAAAGTGAGTCTCCATTCCCTACCCACATAAGGTGTTTTTACCATCTACAAGAAGTCATCTTTACCGAGGCATTTTCATATATAAATATATTTTAATATATTATTTTATTGAACAACAACTTATAATAATTATGTGTAATTTACTAAAACGTATTTGTATATCCGAGAAAGATGGTTAAATAAAATTTTAATAACTGAGGTTTTATGACGCATGAAGTTGGACTAAAACAATTTATTTATGAACATTACAATGTTCTATGGTCACATCCTGAATCTGAAGGGGTCTGGGACACATTTCTGCTAGCTGAAGAACATGATAATCATGAGGTTAGAAAAATTAATGGTTTGTTCGTTTCACGATTTGCCACAGAAGAATCACCCTTATTTGTCGAAGGTGAAAGCTCTGAGCTTAAATTTTCTAATGAGGAATACTTAAATCTATTTTATCCCTCCGAATCTCCACCTTCAGGTCCTATTTTTGGATGGGATATTGACATCGGCCAAACACAAACCATATTTCAAGTCTCATTTGATCTGTTAGCTAAAGCTCGCCAAGCTCTAGAAACTCATAGACCCATGCTATCTGTTATAGAGGAACTTAAACAAGATTTTACCATGCTTGCAAGATCTCTCAAAGAAATACCAAAGACTGAAGCAATTCGAATCGAGATAGCTGCAAGCTGTGCAACTTACAATCATATCATTACTTTTTTGGAAAAAGAGATTATTCCGCTTGAAAAAGAGCAAGATATGGAGTCGCTGATCGAAAATAAAATTTATACTCTTGGCTATCAGCAAGATAAATATATAACTCAAACCTTTCAGAGAAGAACACTAGCCATGGTCCACACACTTGAAACAGCAGCTACACGTTTTAAAGATACTTTAAAATTTCTAGTGGCTGGGGCTTTACATCTAAAGGAGCGTTTCCATACAGATCGCTATTTTACTCATCATTATTCATTAGATCCCCTTTATCATTACCTGAACCTTCATGGACAACACACAGTGATTTTAATTCCCCAAAAAATCGACATCCCATTTGCACCCTCCAATCACTTCTTCTATAAACATTTTTTAGCAATACAGATTCAAAAAACTTTTCGCAATTATCTTTCAAGGAAACGCTTGGTAATTGAAGAAAATGAATCACAAGCTGCTTCACGCATTCAAAAAGCATATCACCATTATGTCGGTAAAAAACCAAAAGAGGACGAAATTTATATTCCTCATGATAATTGCGCAATCTATTACGCACAATTCCAAATTGAAGATTTACATCAAATTTTTAAACAGCACCTCACGTTTCTTCAAGAGAAAGGAATCAATTTTTCCAATTATTACGAAATACCCGCTATCCCTGAGCATTGTTCAGAGAGAATCAAAGCTGGAATTCAATTTGCAATTCAAGATTGGCAAGTTAGTAAGTCTCTTCCTTACTACCGGACAACTCCTAAAGATCTAGAAATTCTTACTAAATTATCGCCCGAGGATTTTGCTCAAATTAACATAATGGTTGAAGCTCTATTGGCAAGCCTTTCTCATTTAATGAACTGCGCAATTAGGTCAAATGCGTTATCTGAGCCAGTCGATTCTTATGCTAAAATTTGCTATATTCGGACCATGGATTTTTCCATTTCCAAGCTTATTTTCCATTCAAATGTTGATAAAAACTATAAAACTATTTTTGCAACAGCAAATACATTAAATTCTTGCTTTCTTCAGTCCCTCACTCACTCCCTTTTAGACATCATGAAAATAGAATCCCTCTTATCTTCCACCAATCCACTCAAGTTCTCTTTAAGAACGGAGTCTGACCTTATTGTTTTTTTCTGACCACAAAAACCAATCTGACTCTAATCCAAAGCTTTTTCAAGCTGATCTACATCTAGATGGCAAATTAGTTTCAAATTTTTATTAATTTTTTCAATGTCCCAATCCCACCAGGCGATTTTCTGTAACCGACCAATAGTTTTATCATCGAATCGCATTTTTACAACTTTCGCAGGGTTGCCGGCTACAATAGAATATGCTGAAACATCTTTTACAACGACTGCTTTAGTAGCTATAATAGCTCCGTTTCCTATTGTGGCACCATTCATTACCAGCGAGTCATATCCGAACCAGACATCATTGCCCACAACGATATCACCTTTGACAGGTAGGTCACATACATTAAATGCAGATTCCCAGCCGTTCCCAAAAACAGGAAAAGGATAAGTGCTAATTGCATCAAGCTTATGATCTCCTGTCATGATAAATTTGGTTTCTGCAGCAATAGCACAGAACTTTCCAATTACAAGTTTGACCTTAGAAAAATCATAATTGTATAGTACATTATATTCCTCAAATTTATCTGGCCCATATCGACGATCGTCAAAATAGGTATAATCCCCTACAAAAATATTAGCAGCTTTGACAAAGTTTTTGAGAAATATAAGCTTCTCATAACCAGAAATAGGATAAAGTGTGTTTGGGTTAGGGCCTGACATTCTGCTTACTCTTTTTAGTTACAAAAAATGTTTGATTTTAACTTTAAAAACCTTGTCAGTCAAGATGTTTTAAAAGAGTTGCTATGCTACATCACAAAACCAAGCATTCAATCTACTGCTTGTAAAAATAGAGCGCTGGACTCTTGAGATAATTTAGTACAGGTAGGCATACTTCAGATCATGAAAGTGAAGCAGCCCATTTCAGAAGAGCTCATTATTAATTGCCTAAACAACGATTACGGTATTGCAGTTGCTACGCTTACGTTTCTTCCCATTGGCGCAGATATGAATGCGTCAGTATATAAAGCAGAGACGCATGACCAGAGATCTTATTTCGTAAAGTTAAAGCGCGGCCATCATCATGACATCGGTGTTGAAATAGTGGAGCTATTACATAATGCTGGGATTAACCAGATTATTCCGCCCATTAAAACACTCCTTGGTCAATTAACCCAGTGTATTGAAGATTTTACTCTCATTGTCTACCCATTTGTTGAGGGACAAGATGGGTTTAGTTGTAGCCTAACGGGTAATCAATGGTTTGATCTAGGAAAAGCGCTACGGCAAGTTCACGAAATTGATGTGCCCTCAGCGATCCAAAACAAACTCCGAAAAGAGGCCTATTCACCTAAATGGCGTGAGGCCGTTCGATCGCTCTATGTCCATATTGAAGCTAAACCTATCGGTGATCCGATTGCTCTAAAACTATTGAAATTTATGAATGAGAATATGCCAGCAATTCGAAGACTAGTAGACCGTGCTGAACAGCTTGGACAAAAGCTACAAGGGCAATCACCTAAATTCGTCTTGTGCCATTCCGACATTCATGGCGGCAATGTAGTGATAAATGGAAATGACACTCTCTACATAGTGGACTGGGATGATCCCATTATGGCGCCAAAGGAACGCGATCTCATGTTCATTGGCGGTGGTGTCGCAAATGTTTGGAATCAACCGCATGAGGAAAACTCTTTTTATAGAGGCTATGGAAAGACTGAAATTAATTCAACAATCCTAGCCTATTACCGGCATGAACGAATTGTGGATGATATTGCTATCTACGGTCATGAGTTGCTTTTGACGATGACTGGAGGCGAAGACAGACCAGAGATGTACAAGCAGTTTATCGGTATGTTTGAACCTCGTGGTGTAGTAGATATAGCCTTCGCAACTGACGAATGTAAATGACAGATTAACTAAGTGTCTTTGTTAGCCAAAGGATAAGATCATCATCTAATGGATAAGATTGCCCTGGTACTGTAGATTGTCCTTTATAGGTAATGCCACTGCCATCAGGAATGTACCCCAATTGAAAATAAAGCCGTTGTGCAGGCCCATAGTCTTTGTATAAGCCGACCCCAATCCCTATTTCATTGTAACCTTCTTGCCTCGCAAGATCTTCAATCCACTTGATCAAGGTTGTTCCTAAGCCCTGGTTCCTGTGATTTTCATCGATCCAGACATCGTTGATTTCAGGAATATTCTTCTTTGCGAAGAAGGAGCATTCTTGTTTTCTAAGCAAACTGCCATAGCCTAGGATTTCATGATTTTCCGCTAATACTGCTACAGTTCTTATTCCATCTTGTTGCTCCTGATAATAAGAGTCCCAAAGTATTTTAGTTTTTTCTGGAGTAGACCATGGAAAAGAATAGCGGCTTACTATTTTTGAAATGTCATTTACGCTCAATGGTCGTATCACAAGGTTTTGGCTTTTCATAATGGTTTCCTTAGCATGTACATTTTGGAGTCCTTTTCATAACCTTCTCGGACGAATTCGACCGAATATCCAAGCTTTTGATAAAATGACAACCCTTCCCAATCCATGGTATTGAGGGTGACAAATACTGCTCCACGGTCTCTTCCAATTTTTTCAGCTTCATGCACTAGTTTTGTTCCCCATCCTTGATGACGTAAGGCCTTATCTATCCAAAGAGAATCAATATAGAGGGACCCATAAAACGTGACCCCTGAAACCCCTCCTAACACATTCTGTTTTTGATTTTTAACAAAAACACTAAATGATTGAATTGGAAGGAGACCTTTTTCTTGGAAAGCGTACTCGCTGATTCCCTTAAAAAGAATTCCTTCATATTCTGTTGGAATAGTGTTGTAGTGTTCTAAATGATAGGGGTTTTTCATTAAGTTTTTATCCATCATTAAGGCTCATTTAAAGAGGTT
>CAZKFL010000046.1:0-11997 GCA_964552055.1 uncultured bacterium | reverse complement strand
ACTATCTCACGGTTTGCTTGCAAACCGTGAGATAGTGACGTCTGACCCCATTTTTTGTTTTGATTATGAGTAGGTTGAGGAAATTGGTGGGGGTTGTAGAATAAGTAAAGGAAATAGGGTAATAATGCCTGTTTATTTGTATGGAACAATTAACTTGGATTCATTTGTACTTTGGGATCTTAATAGCGGCGCTATTTGTGATCACTTTAGTGCCTGTGTTTATTGAGGATGATTAATAGGGGGTTTTTATGGGTTTAAAGCAAAGCATGAGCAAAGCATTTCACAGTATCGGGAACTGGTTTGATAATAACCATGATATCGAACATGAAATTGGTTGTACGGAGTGTAAGGCAACTAAGGATGCGTCCAAATTATTAAATGATGCTATGCCCCATATTGAAAAAGCAGTGGGTGATGTAACAAATGAGATACATGTAATTACCAGTAAGTTAGATACTATTCATTCAGATATTGAAGCTGAAATTAAGAAGATTGCAGAAAATACTGCTGCTAAACTCCATGCAATTAGAGCAGATGTTGTTTTAGACTTAAGTAACATTGCTAAAACTATGGAAGATAAATTTCATATGGTTACATTAGATGTTGAGACTAAGTTAGAGACTTATACTAAGGAAGCTAAAGGACGTGTGCAGTTTGTTCTGGATCATATAGAAAGTGATTTGAAAAAAGCTCACGCGCAAGCGCAATTGAAAATGGTAAACGCTGTTATTAAGAATTGCGATAAATGCTCTTTATCTAAAAGCTAATTGATAAACGCTAAAAGATAAACGCTAGGCCTGCTTTTATAGTGTTTACTTGAACGCTTGAAGGTGGGGCATTTTGATTGTTTGACATTGTTGTTAAATAGGATTGATTCACATATTGTTTTACGTGCCAACAAAGTAAAAATTCTAGCGCTGTTCCAAATAGGAGATCAGCACGAAAAATTGCTTCTAAATCTAGATGAAGAACTAGATGCTGTCTAAGCTGATTTGTACTGGATGCATTATACCCGATTGTTTTAGTGCCGCCATGAACATAATAGTCTGATTGACCAAGTGCATGGTTTGATAGCGGTGCGGACGCTAACAGGATCCCGCGTATAGCAAAATTTGGTAAAATGAGTTTTGTTGAACAAAAACCGATTAGAGGTCCTGCCCCATAAGTTGCTTCGCTCATTTTAAGAGTAGTTACGCCGCCTGACGTATCTTTGTATGCAACGCTCATTCTGTGATTGAGCGCAAATCCATGCAAACCTGTCATAATCATGATTGAAAGGTACTCATTAGCAAATAATGATCTACTAAAACTAAACAGCGCATCTTGAAAGGAAGGCATATTATAATAGGATGTCACAGAAGTTGCAAGAGGTGAGGTTACTGCTAAATTGTTTAATGCAAAAGAGGGAAGTATGCCTGGGGTTGTAGCAGATCCGCTAGCTGTTGTAGAAGGACTTGAGCTGCTTGTTAATATGCTATACGTAGCCTTAAAGGAATTTGATCCCTGTCCAGGAGTAGATCCACAAAAATTTAATTCAAAGCCATTAGCCCAGCTTGCAGGAGCAGAGATGATGCTGCCACTGCTTGGCCCTTTCACCGTTCTTGGAGAAATTACACCAGAAGTCCCTACACGTCTTTCCATTTGCCCGGCTCCACCGCCAAGATAGCTAACGCTTGTTACAAAAGCTGGTTCGACTGTTGATTGTTGTCCATGTGGATAAAGAATTTTCGAAATAGGTTCAGGCTTTACTTCCTTGATTTTTGGAGGAAGAATTGAGGATGCATCTACATTTGCTCCACCCAAAATAAGCGCAAGGATAATTGCCATCCAGTTTCTCATTGATAAACTCCTATTTCGCAAAACTAATTTTTAATACATTGAAAGAAAAGAGTCAATTAAAAAAAAAGAAGCCGGATGGTTTTTCCATCCGGCTTTTAAGAGCATTACACTCAAAACAACTTTCCTTCGAATTAGAACGCAATAGCTGCTTTAACTGTTAGACCTTGCATTGTGTAAGCGCCGTTTCCTGAACCAAAACTACCGCTTCCAACATTGACTAAGGTATTATGAGCAAACCAAACTTGTTCTTCCCACGCAGCTTGTAGTAAGAACATCCAAGATCCGTCAGCCCACCAAGTTTCCCAACGAAGACCAAGAGCTGTTTCAAGCATTGGTGCAACTGTATAGGTCGTTCCAGCAGTATCATAGACGTATGTTTCAGAAGTTTGATTTTCACTTCTTTGGTTTGTTCTAGCTTTAGCCCATGGAAGAGCAGTGCCAGCATCTAAGAACAAGCTCCACTGATTTGAAGAATCACTCACAAATGTAAATGTTGCGTTCATACCACCGTATGCTCCAACACCCCACCATTTTTGTGTGTTATGAACATCATACAGAGTAGATGTTCCGTGCTCTGTGTAATTTGCATGAAGGCTTTGATTATCCCAAGCGCCGAGTAATCCCAAGAATGGACGTATAGCTAGGTAATGACCTGCAAAAAAGCTTCTTCCCATTGTAAGATCAATTCGGTTGAACCATACATTCCAGCTACTTGATGCTGCATCAAGAACAATTGGAACTGGAGCTAAAGTTGCAGAAGCGCCTTGTTTTACAAAAATTGTACTAGTGCCTTGTCCTGCAGTAAAATCTGCATCATGCATGTCATTCATATTATTGTTGAACCAAGTATACTCAGCTTTTAGATCCCAATTATCATGAGGAAGGTATACACCTAAATCCACCTTAAAACCGGAGCGAAGTTTCATTTTAGGATAGAAAATCTTTCCTTGTTCTGCTGCATCTTCAGCAACTGGCGTTGAGTAGTAGTTTGATGCGGCAACTGCAAGTCCTGCTTCTCTAGCAGTCCAAAGAGTATAGTCAGCACCGATGAAAATATTTGGTCCTGTTTCACCAGGTGTTGGTGATGGAGGAACAGACATTTGTGTTGGTGATGTTGTTTCAGCAATGACAGATGTCAATGTTAAACAAGCGACTCCAAGCGTTGTTATGTATTTCATTAGTTTAGTTTCCATTCCCTTTTTTCTCCCGTTTGAAAGGTTTGAATTAGTTAATTAAATTTATACTACAGATTAGTGTTTGAAAAAAATAGTGTCAACACATTTACATCTTTTTTTGAGCTCAGTAAAACACGGAAAGCAAAATTAAATAAAAAAAATTCGTCGAATTGAGTGTGGTTCGGTCATTTGATTTATGCCTATAAAAAAATCTTATAAATATCTTAAAAAATGGATTGAAAGTAATCCGCTCTATAGATTTAATGGTAGGCCAATTAAACGTATTAAAGGAGGGTTTTATGCGAGTGCTTGCTCCAGGAGAGTGTCGATATAGTTTGGCTTTAGATGGTCTCTATCTTGAAATCACAACAACAGAAAGATCTGAAATAGCTGAATTAGAAATATTAGCAATGAAAGCAAAAAGAGTAGCAATAGAAATGCGGCAGGGAGTTCACTCAGTAGTAGAGCGAGTTGTAGGAAGGAGCTTGGCTTCTGCAGCACCACCTCGATTAGTCCCAACTCGTCAATCAATATTGGAGGATGCTTTAGATCGTGAGAGCATAGCCTTACTGAATACTTTTAAAGGAAATGTTCATGGAACAAATAAGAGGGGTATGAACGGCATGCATATTTCAGCGCTAAATGGTAAGTATGATAGCTTAAAATGGTGTATCGCAAATGGCATAGGCAGATATGGGATTGATAAAGAACTACATACTTCAGAGAATACTTCATTGATGCTCGCTTGTCATGGAGGACAATTAGGTTCTGATAAAAGCAAAAGAGCTGCGTGCGTTGGCCTTTTGCTGCTTGCAGGAGCAGACCCACAGAAACAAAATCACGATGGGGACACTGCTTTGCATTTTGCTATCAGAGCTGGATTGGCTGATACTCTAAAAATATTTGCTAACCTTCCGTTAGATCTAAGATCCTATCTTTTTTCAATTAAAAATAAAGCAGGAAGATCTCCACTTGATGAAATTGAAGTATCTTCCCTACACGATTCTGTAAAAGAAGTGCTCTGTAAGGTGGCTGCTAAGAGTGTTCCAAGTCCTACCTCTGTGCCTGTTGATTTAGTTAAACTCAGAGAAATTATACGTTCAGATATACCAAAGCTAGAGTTTGGCTCTGCAATTGAAGCGGTTTATCGTCAGCCTAGAATAAAATTGAGAAAACCGGGGGTTATTCCTGCGATTATTGTCGAAGTTCCCATAGGAGACTATTTAGCTTCTGCAGCTAGACGTGGTGATATTGATTGTCTGACCAGATATAGTCAATATCTTCATCATGTTGATTATGACGGGCGAAATGCTTTTATGAGTGCTTGTGCAGCGCGAACGACGGAGAGTCTTGAGTGGCTTCTTAAGAATTATACGGAAAAAACCGGAATACCTCTTTTAGATGCGTTAAATTTAAGAGACGATTATGGCTGTATATCCGCTCACTTTGCTGCTACAGGGGGAAAACGTGATAACCAGGGAGAACCTGATTGTATGAAGTTATTGATGGATAAAGGGGTTAATGTGAATGTAGTGGATAATGCAGGGTTTACTCCTTTGCTTGTTGCCGCCCAAAATCTTTATCCAAAGATTGTCAAGGAGCTGATGACTAATCCAGATTGTAACTTGGATGTGATACTAGAAGGTCAAAGTCCGCTTTCTCTTGCGAGGCTAAGCGTTATAAGCGAAGATGACGAAACGAAGTATAGCGAAATAGAAAAACTCTTGAATCGCACTGCGGTGGCCCCAGCTGTCCATCTGGCCTCTAAAGTCACCATGGTAACTGGAAAAACTGCAAAGAGTTCTATGAATGACCAAAAAGCAATTGATTCATTAGTAGATGTTATTAAATCTGCAATCAAGTCAGTCCTTAGCGTTATATGGTAAGATGTTCACCGATTCATCTCTGCTTGGCGCTCAGAAAATGAGTTAAGATTCAGTATAATTGATCTTTTTGAAGCAACAAGTATAATGGTTTGATATTTTAGCGCGAATTGTGAAAAGCAATTCGCGTTATCTTATGGTTATTAAGTTGTTAGATGCGTCATTTGAGTCAGCATTTTTTGGAGGGTGTGCATCCAATCGATGGACATCCCATTCATTTGCTTGAGGATGAAGAACCAGCCGGCCCAGAGAAGGCCAAGACCGAGTAATGATTTGAGCGACATTCCAAGAAATGCGATTTGAACTTGGGGGGCAAGTCTGTTTGCAATTCCCAAAAACATTTCTGCCATAAGAATAGCAAGTAGGGGTGGCGCTGCAAGTTCGATGGAAAGGTTGAAAATATCGCCAACAATAGCAAGTATACTATGCCAAAATGGATTGCCAAGTTTGAAAAATTGGGGACTGATCATTTGATCGACGGGAAAGAGTTGAAACGACGTGGTAATTGCATCAAAGAAAAGAAAGGGGCCATCAAGGGCATAAAATAAGACGATGAGGTAGTTGTTAAACATTACTCCGATGGGGGATGATTGCGCCTGCATAGTGGGATCTTGTTGCATCATCATGGATGAACCGCGAAGATAATCTATTAAGATACCAGATGATTGGACCACATAAAAAGGAGCTGCCGAAATAAAGCCAAGTATAAGTCCAATAAATGCTTCCTTGGCCGCATACCCTACAAATGCGACATCCGATATGGGATGCATTTGCGTGTAATATAAAACATTTGGTAAGAATATAAATGTAAGTCCCAGTGCAAGGCCTGCTTTAGCAACCATGGGAATAATTTTACCACCGAGAAATGGGGCTAGATTAACAATTATAGCAACTCGAATAAATGTTAATAGAATGACTCGCCAAAGTGATTCGTAGTTTAAGTTTTGTAAATTTTCTATTAGAGTAACGTAGCCGGAGTCCACACGTTTACGAAGTCCACTTGTAGAAATTTTTGAAGATTGTCTCTGCATACTGCATAATCTGCGCCCCTAGAAATCCTCCCATCAAGAGGAGGGTCATGATTACTGCAACTAATTTGACTGTGAAAGAAAGGGTTTGTTCTTGGATTTGTGTTGCTGCCTGAAAAATAGCGACTGTTAAGCCAAAAACCATACTAATAAGGATCGGAGGCCCTGATAATATCAGGATTAGAAAGAGCGCTTGATACGAGAGCTGGTAAATTTCTGAGTCGTACATCGTTTACCTATAAGTTAATACAACGCCTTCAATGAGCAAGGTCCATCCATCGACCATTACTAATAAAAGCAGTTTTAGGGGAAGAGCAATCGTTAATGGAGAAAGCATCATCATTCCCATAGCAAGTAAAATATTAGAAACAACAAGATCTATAACAAAGAAAGGCAAATAGAGAAGGACGCCAATTTCAAACGCTCCTTTTACTTGACTTGTTAAATAGGCGGGGACAACTACAATAAAATCTGTTGCTTTTAGTACGCTTGAAAACTCTTTTGGAAACTTTTTCTTAGCCAATTGATAAAAATAGGTTCTGTGTTTGACAATTGAATTTTTTACCAAAAAATTGCGCATAGGCTCTTTTGAGTGATCTATGATTCCTACCAGATAATCAACGGATGTTGGGGAGAAAGTCGATTCGCTTGCGTTCGGCGCGCTCGTTTTTATATAATTTTCGGACTCGTTATACATGGCCATTACTGTGGGCGACATCACATAGATGGCCATTAGTAAAGCAATACCGTTAATCACAGGATTTGGAGGGGAGTTTTGCACTCCAAGCGCTTGGCGTAATAAGGATAGGACAATCACCATTTTCATAAACGATGTTAGAAGCATAATGGCAAATGGAAGAATTGCCATTCCAGCAATAAGAGCAATTTTTTGAACTAAAGGTGGTTGCTCAACTTTCTCTGTAGGAGTTAGTTGTGAAGAAATTGCTGTATCGGCATACGCTTTTGTTGTCGTGAATGCGCCAAACAAACTAATTCCAATAAATAGGAAAATAAAATATCGCTTCATCATCTTGGTTTCATATGCGCTTCTAAAGCGCGTTCCAGGGCACGGTACTGATTTTCTAATGTTGCATTCAAAATGCCCCGCTCTGTTTCAATAATACAACTGCCTTGTTCAATGTCTCCCCGTTCTTCTATTTGGAAACTTTCAAGGTGTTCAAAATGTTTCTTTAGCTGCTCTTTTTCCGATTCTAGATATTCTAGGTCGGTTTTATTTACGTATAGCTTAACTGTTTTTGATTGGATAACACTTTTAATAGATTGTGACACAATTGATAAAATAGACTCTGGATTTTGCTTTAATTCTTCCCCAATTATTTTTTTTGTGGCTTTCATTACAAGGGGTAAAACAGCTTTTTGTAGCTCATGTCTCATCACTTTAAGCTTGTCTTCAAAGAGCAGTAGTTGCTCATTAAAACGGCTTAAACCTTCTTGAAAACCGTCTTCCTTGGCTTTTTCCTTAATCTCTTTACTTTCCTCATTTGCTGCGGCGATAATTTCAATGCTTTCAGCCTCTGCTTTTTCTAATAGCGCCTTTGCAGAAATAAGTTCTTCAAATTCAGCTTTTCGAATAATTTTTTCATTTCCGGTATGAATTCTTCCCTCTTTAATCAGCTTAAAACAGTACATAGGTGTCTCCAGGCAGTTAAAGTTTGTTCATAAATTGTTGAAAGTGATTTTGGGTCAATAGAGGTTTTTGGTAACTTTTGCAAGTTTAGGGAGCTTTCCTTGTTTAATGTATGCATGATTATCCATATAAAGTCTGAAGATGCTGTGCTTAAACCAATACTGAGTCGATACAAACCTCTTTCAAAAATAACTTTACGTAACGCGTCGCTATCCTCATTCCATTGACTGAGTCCCATTTGCCCTAGAGTTAGAATATTACGGTTTTCAGAAATTTCTCTGCAAAATGTAATTTCATCAGGGAAAAGGGTGCTTTGTAATTGTATAAAAATAGAGCCCTTTAAAACAGACTTTAGTTCTAGAGAAATATCAAAAAGGCCCAAATAGAACGCTAACTTATGAATTTTTTCTACAGATGCGACACATAAAAATGAAAGAGGAGAGTCCGGCAAAAACGAAAGGGGAAGAGGCGGCTCTTCTTGAAAAACCTCTTTGAATAATAAGTTTTGTCCATAAATTTCGAGAGATTTTGAAAAAGAGTAGAAAGGAGGTGTAATTTCTAGTTTACGGCCAAGTGATTTTTGCTTGTTTTCTGGTAAAACTGAGAGAAAAAAATGGGCATCCTTTTTAGAAAATTTTTGAAATTTTTCGAGATACCAGCTGTCATCAATGTTCCCTAAGATTTCCTTTAGGGAAAGGTCTGAAAGAGGCTTTTCATGGCTCATATCACTTTGCATTTGAATTGCAACTGACTCCGGAAGGAATTTAAGGTAATGAGCCTGTTTCCCTATCGGAGCCCGCTTTAATAATGCGCTAAGAACTGTTAAACTCTTCTGTATGATCATAATTCTGTGGATTCACTTACAGGTTCTTCTTTTTTTGGCTCATTATGTATGAAAGGAACAGGGTTTAAAAGCTCTTTAAAACCACCTTTTTGGCGGAGCATTGGATATATTTTCCAAATAACCCAGCCAGCTACGACTGCTAAAATTAAAGTAAGAGCTAGAAGCGAAACAAAAATTGCGCGAAATGTGGATGCCGAATTTCGACTCATCACCACACTCCAAATTTTCACATACTCTCTTTCAACGCCACCAATTGATTCACCCATTCCATCAACTACGACATCTGTAAATCTAGATCTATCAGATACAACCGTAACATCATTAACATCAAGGCCATTGATGCTGCCAGAAACAAGCCTTTTAATTTTGTTTTCTAAATGACTATTTGGGTCATCAACAATTCCTTGATGCTTCACAAAAACAGCCGCAGTGATTTTATGAGGGGCTACTCCTTCAACAGCAGCTGCAGGATCTGGAAAAGAAAGCTGCACCGTAGCATCTAAAACACCATCAATCATCAAAATCATATTCGCAATCTGCTGCGCTAAGCCTGATTGATACCGAATCGTTTCTTCCTTATCAGTCGACATTAATCCTGGTTTTCCAAATAAATCGAGCAAGTTAATACCTTGCTTTCTGGGCAAACCATTGCTATTTAAAATGGCCATCGCATCAATTGCCTGAGCAGGATCAACATTGATATTAAATTTTGCAATTGCAGGGCCATCACCACCCATTCCTGGACCTGAAGAAACTAAAGTCTTCATCGCATGAATCCCTTTGCTTTCCAAAAAGACCATAATAATATTGGCCTCACGCTCATCGACACCTGTCACAATAGACTTCGAATCACCACATCCACAAAGGATTACAGCCAGAAATACCCATAAAAAATATCGCAATTTCATAACACCTCTTGAAACATCTCTTCTCTTTAACACGATCATCAATTAACAGGCTAAGAAAAAAAACAGATCTTCTTACGTCCTTAATTTTTAAGAGAAAGAGCAACTCAAAAAAGAGAGATTTTACCACAAGATGCGATCAATAGCAACAGGGTTATTTGACTTTGGTGAAGATCCAGGCAGGTCCATTTCCAAATGAGCGCCTGAAGTAATCATAAATACCTTTTAGGCTCGCCTTATACGAGAGGAGGGAAACTCGCTTTTCATAAGAGCTTTTGAAAATAAGAGAGTCTAGATGTTTTACCCCCATTTTAATAAGAAGAAGACAGAATCGGTGAGGGAATTTCGTGAGCATCCAAAAAATATAATATTTTCTTGAAAAATTCCTCTCGATAAAGAGTATCCGATTACGCCATTGAAAATACGATTGGGGGGGCTTTGGTGTGGCAAACGATCTCGATTCTTTATGCCATAAAATAGGGGAGGGGACGTAAGTGCAGAAATATCCTTTACGGCGCACTTGAAAACACCAATCAATTTCTTCGTAATAAAGAAAAAAAGACTCTTCGATTAGTCCTGCCACCTCAAAAATTTCACGCGGAACAAAAAGTGCACAGCCCGTTACAAAGTCAAGATTGTGGGATACATTTGCATCAAAATCTTGGTGAGGTACATTTCTAAATTTACCGCGGCCATTATCCCATATCCCACCGAATTCTTGCATCACTTTCGGATCATCATAATAATAGACTCTGCCGCCAAGAACGCTTTTTGGATGGAGTTTGCTTTCCTCTACGAATTTCTCGATACAATCACTTTTCAAAACTGTATCATTATTGAGAATTAAAATGGCGTCAGCACCCTGTTGAAGCGCATAGCGGACTCCTACATTATTGCCCCCTGCATAGCCCAAATTAGATCCGGTCTCTAGGACAATTATGCGTGGAAATAGCTCTCTAAAAAAATCAGCGCTGCCATCACAAGAGTGATTGTCAACAAGTACAATTTCTTTCTCTTTATAAGAAGAGTTTAATAAAGAGAGGGTACACGCCTTAGTATCATCCCTTCCCTTATAATTCAATACTACAACAAAAACTTTCATAAAATAACTATAGACAATTTGAAACCTTCCATATTATATACCTTAATATGGAGATGATTTCTATTGATTTTGATGAAGAGCTCGCTCACAATGCTGCAAATGGCGAACCCGCAGCATTTGTCGTGACTCTTCCAGAACACCTTGATGAAGCCGTCTGGGAAAAACTTCTCGTAATCAAAGAACTCACCTACCCTCACCTCCTTATCGTTGCTTTTTCCCCCACATGGCTCAAAAGTGACCTCAAAGAAGTGCTTACAAGACTTGCAGCTTCCTTTATCTCTGGCATTTCATTAAAAAAATCACTTGATATTTCTCTTCTCAATCAAATTAACAAAGCCAATAATCTGGGGCTTTCGCTAATTAAATAAACAATTCTTAGCATATACTCATGACAGTTGAAAGACCCGGATTTTTTGCAGCAAAATCGTTTTAGTTCAATTAGGCGAAGCCGTCCGCTGAAGAAGGCTCTGTTTGAAACCAGGCCTGATGAAGCGGAATTGAAATAAAAAGATTTTGCAAAGAAAAAGAGGGTGTTTCAACTTGAATGAGTATATACTCATGACAGTTGAAACGCCCTCTTCAGCGGACGGCTACGCTTAATTCAAATCTCGGAATTACTGACCCCTAAAATTCCCAATTTTTGAATCGCTCTCAGTATAGATCTAGAAGTTTAGTGAGATTTGGTGTAGATTGATTGATCTACAACTTTTTTTATTGGGGAAAAATGGGGTTTTCAGTCAAATAGGGTTATGTTTAAGACGAAGAAAACGCCTATAGGCTTAATATCAAGAATTTGCGATTATTGGCGCTCCCATGTTGATGAGGACGAATGTGAATTCTATCGAACTATGCTAAAAGAGACAGGCGGGAAGGCGCTGGAGCTCGCTTGTGGTGGTGGTCGTTTAATACTAAGGTTCTTACATGAAGGTTTTCAAGTAGATGGGGTTGATTCCTGCCCTTTCTTACTCAATTTGCTCAGGCATAAGGCAGAAATTGCCGGCATAAAGCCAAATCTTTATCATCAACGAATAGAGGCAATTGAGCTTACAGAGACGAGTTATAGGCTTATATATATCCCTTTAGGATCTTTTCAGCTCATAGCTGATAGAGAGCTAGCAATCCTAGCCCTCTCTAAATATTACTCTCTCCTAGAATCCGGCGGCAGGCTTGTGATCACCCTCTTTCTCCCATGGACACAAATTCCTCTAGATACAAATGGCTGGCAAATCATAAGGGATGCCAAGCTTACCATCAAAAACCAGCGCTATGTCGAGCGTGAGTCCACTACCCACGATGCCGTCGAACAAATCATCATGACAAAAACTAGATTTGAACTCTGGGACCAAAAAGACCTCCTGCAATTTGAAGAACGCGAAATCCACCTCCGTTGGTACTCTCAAGGTGAAATCATCGCCCTCCTTAAAGCCACAGGTTTCTCAGTCATTAAAATCCACCGTAGCTACCGCCAAGGCCCTCCCTACAAAGATTCCTTCATGCTCATCATTGCTCAAAAATAAAGGATCACAAAACAGGGGGTCAGACGTCACGTGTTCATGTGTGATACATGAACACG
>CAZKFL010000045.1:0-13163 GCA_964552055.1 uncultured bacterium | reverse complement strand
GCAGCCATTCCCGTAACCGCCTGCGTAACCGTAACCGGCTTTAATTTTAAAATTTCTCAATAGAACCTTTTAGCCTAACTTATATTGCACTGCCAAAATTCGATTGCTATCAACTTCAACTTTAATCGTGCTTAATTCTAGAATTGTTTGGCTATTCTTAATAGGACTTCATTGGATATGTAGCTTGCACTAAACTCGCCTTCGTAGCCTAAGTTGATAACGATATTTTTGTTTTTACCAACTTCTGCAAATAGCTCGATGGTAATGGAGCCTAGGTTTTGAACGTTTGTAAGTGATTGCAAGGTCATAAAGGAGGGGGATCCTACAATTGCGGCTGTTACGCTTCCCGTACCAAATGGCGCTCGATTAATATAGCTTGCCTCTTCTTTAATACCATAGCGGCCAGAGGTCCTAGAAATCGATTGGAATAATCTTATGCCTATTTCTGATTGTAGCATCGAAGATGTGTGCGCGTTTTGCCTCATATCTAAAGCGCTAGCACCGTGTTCATTTAAATCGCCTTCCCAATTGACTACCCAATCAAGAGCTGCGAATGGTTCTATGCCACTCCAGGATGTATCTATATCATAACCAATGCTTAAGTGGGGATCAATTTGCCAGCCGTTCATTTTTCCTTTTGCTGTAACATTCACTCCCGGATACGAAATATTGCGCTTGCTCTGGATTTGATGAAAAGCTACTAAAAACCCTGGCTCAATATAAAAACGATTTATCAGAAAACTTCCATAGAGTGTTGCAAAGTAGTAAGGAATTTGCGATTTTCCCATATGTGAACTATCATATACTTGAGAATGAGCATAGCCAATGCCTCCACCGATGATTTTATCACAGAATTTACTGTAATCAAAAGCAATGAGAGCTCCTTCAGATATAAAATTAAAAGAGGGATTGTGATTCTTCGCATCTTGATGTGCAAATTCAACAAATCCACTTACCCACACTTCATAAGGAAGGGAACCTTCTCCATTTACATCAGTTGGCAAACATTGATTTGAAGCATCTGCAACAAGTCTAGCTATTTTTGGGGAAAATGAAGAGGGATTACTTTGACCGAGAAATCGCTTGGTACTCAAGTGATTACTTAGTAAATCTGATATTGTAAACAGAGTTTGCTGTGTAACAAATGGACCGAATGCATTTCGAGAGGGCGATACACTTTTTAATGCCTGTTTCAATTCATTTCCAGAAAGAGCTGCTAAAGACATAAATTCACTCGATGCTGGAGCTTCTGCATTTAAATAATTTGCTACAATCAGAAGATTTCCATAAAGTCCCGCAGTAGGTAAATTTAAAACGTAATTTAAATAAATATCGTTTTCAAGGTAAGCTAAATTGAAGGTAAATCCAGGGATTGTATTAAGAGATGAAAAGGCGCCACCCAATGAACTTGATGTTAAAATCTGGTAACTTCCCTTTCGTGGATACACCCCTTGATCTTGTATAACTTGTAATGCACCATCAACTAAAGCGCTTCCTATTACTTGAACTTTAGAGGATGCATTAGGATCTATTTCAATAGCAGTTGTTGAACCGGAATTTAAAAGAAGGCTACCGAGATGAATGGTTCCAATTGAATTGCCAGGAGAAAGTGTAGCTCCATCTTCAATAATAGTCGTCCCATCAATTGTTCCGGATCCCTTTAGACTTCCTCCCGAACTGACTGTAAGATCTCCCGCAATTGATCCGGTTATCGATAAAATCCCTTCTTGAATAGAAGTCAAACCCGTATAAGTATTTACACCTGATAAGGTCTGCATACCAGGCCCCGCTTTGATTAATGAAGAAGCAATGCTTGGATAATTTTGAATAACGCCTAAATAAATGCCATTTGTAGAAGAATCCGTATCAATAATTAGAGGTGGAGAGGATTTGACAATACTTGAAGCATCACCATTGAGTTCCCCAATTGTAAAAGGGCCAGGAGTTGTATTAATATCAAGTCTTGCATTTTCTAACACGATATTTGCATTACCACCTGAATTTGCACCTTGCATAAAAAGACCTATGTCAGAAATTCGGGTCCCCTCATTGATTACTTGTATTGTTACTTTACCACTTGAAACAGAAAACCCTTGATTGAAAGAAAGTTGCACAGCTTCTACAGTCCCATGATTTGTTGTAGAAATAACAGATCCATCACCTAAAGTCACTGTACCATTAAATAATGCCTGAGAACCTCCCACATACCCAATATAATTTGTTTCATTACCTGTATTTGTCGCCGTGTTGGTAATAGACATGTATAAATTAGTTCCGCAGGTGAAATTTCCACCTACTTCGAACTGGTTATCATTGACATAACCTATTTTGTTATTTGCGCTTTCATTACTATTGGTTCCTGTATTAGAAATGATGATACTCGCATCGTCTCCTAAAGTACAAGAGTCCTCAAAATTAACTTGATCGCTTCCTATAGAACCAATGAAATTATCCCCTGCGCCAGTCCCGCTGTCTTCCCCTATATTTTCAACTTGTAAATAAAATGAATTGCCAGCTGAAAAGGCATTTATAGCTTGAAATTGCGGAATGCCTACAGAAGCCACGTAACTTGCAACCCCAGTCTCGCCACTAAAATTCCCCTGATTGTTTATAGTAATGGTTGCATGATCTTGTATAACAGCTGACGTGCCAAATTTAAGCTGACCTTGTACATTTCCTGTAGTATTTGTCGTAATAGAATGACTGCTATCCGTACCACTATTTAATAACGATAAATTTAAAAAGTCAGCCGCCTGAAATTCCCCATTAAATATGATCTGATTAGCATTTATTACCCCTACATTCGTAAGATTTCCTGTTTTATTTCCACTACATGTTCCTCTATTTTCAATGTAAAATTCAGCATTCTTGCCAACAGAGCAAGAATTATTAAACTTTACTTGGTGGCCTTCACCAATATTAATATTTGAAATGCACCCCACGTATGTCTGTCCATTACCGCTTCCACTATCGATGCCGATATTTGTTGCAGTCAAGCTAAGATCATCACCAGCAGAAAATTGTCCATCTACATATAACTGATGCTCGTAAACATCCCCTATATTCAGTATATTACTGTCACTGCTTCCACTGCTTCCACTATTTTCCCCGGTATTTGAGACTACAATTGCATTAGAATTACCCAAACTACATGTACTACCAAAACTCATTTGCGAAGATCCAATCAACCCAATAGAACTACCACCTTGAGATGACCCACTATTTACTCCACTATTTATTGCAGAAAAATCACATGTATTACGCGAAGAAAATGCACCTGCATTTTTATACTGACCATTCAGTATAACTCCGACAATATTACCATTTAAACTATTGCTACCACTATATGTACCTGTGTTAGAAAGTGAAATAGTCACATTATCTTCAACCGCATTCGTTGAATTAAACTGCGCTTGATATTCAGTCAAATAAGAAATTTGATTGTTACCAGTACTATGAGAACTGTCACTTCCTGTATTTGTTAAAGTAAGAGATCCTCCATTTGACATAGAAAAAGGACCGGTTACAAAGAATTGATTCCCCATATTACCAAGAATAACATCTGAACTATTTGATAATTGGGATCCTGTATTAGTTATATTTAGAACAGAACTACCAGACGATGAAGCAGCACCTCTGTTAAATGAGAATTGATTTCCTAGGATATTCGTATTATTTGTGTTGGTTGCCTGAATTGAGGCATTTGTTTGTAATCCAGTAATACCAAGTCCGTTCAGTTCGACACTACAATTATTAAAATGAAATGCAAATACCGATGCACTATTTGGAAAATTAATGGAACAGACCGAAAAATTATCATTTGATTGCGTAGGACTTAGATCAACGTTCACACGAGAACTATCAAAAATAACACGTACGGCACCTGTCGGAACTCCTGACTCATACCAATTAGCACCAAGATTCATATTATTATTAGGACTTACTGCAACCCAGGTTTTATCTGCGATAGGAGGAGCAGCCACCAAATGTACAAAAATTATTAGTGCAAAAACGTAAAATCGTTTTCCAAAAGCCATTATTTATTCATAACAGCTTAAACTATATTTAATAAATTAATTTCTTATGTTACTTAAGTAAAGACAAGAGTTCCTCCGATCCTTTCATTTCGTCCATTATAGGTTGCATCTACTTCCACTGTCTGTGTAATTGCAATCGAGGGTGTTGTGCAATAGCAGCAGTACATTTTATTGTTATCTTTTGGTATCTGAATCTTATAATAAGGTATAACTGTAGTACTACCATTTGAGTTATGATTTACATAATAATCCCTTAGAAAATCTGCTCTCCCAAATAAGTTGGGCAAGGTAGTATCTAACCAAACCGCAACGCAGCTTGCGTGAAAAGCATGGTCTTCAATATTGCAGAGCTTGATAAGTGGATCATTTAGAGGAGAAACAGTATGACAAATTCCACAACCATCATTCGGTGCATTTCTAACGGGAATGCATGCTAAATAGCAATTTACTGTACATCCATTAATTACGATACTTCTGTCTTCGGATACTACATGAAATTGGTGTTCACGATGAATTTGTAACTCTCTTCGTTTGGAGCTAGCCAAAAAGCCATAAGCTGATATTGCTGAATTAATTGCAAAAGCTGGAGATGAAAAAATAATTGCAATTGCAACACAGCCTATTGTCAAAGCAAGCGAGCTGAACGTTTGAAATTTTTTATCACGAGAATCTTCCCACTTTATATTTGGGCTATTTCCAATGGGTGCAGGCTTTAATTTATCGCTTATAAACTGAGCAATTTTATATGTTGCATAAAGAAGCGCTCCGGAGACAGTTAGTGAAGCTGAAAATGCTATGCATGCACGGAGATCCGATCCTAATATATTTATAAATAAAGGTATGGAAAAAATCGGTCCTACCACATAAATTAAAAAGCCTGGCATAATTTGAGCATAGAGATTAATCGTCTTTATGATCTCGTTTTGCCCTAATGATTCAAATTTTAAAGAGCTTAACCGCTTTTTCTCGATGAATGCAGAGGCTAAGTTTATAGCTGTAAGGCCAGCAAGGATAAAACCCTCTTCAGAAATCTTCATTTATACCTCAAAAAGCCAAACCTGACTAAATATCAATTTTATAGTCCTAAAATTGTATCTTCTCACTCATTTAGAGTCAATGACCTCTTAGGCATAATACGTTAAACGCAATTCCTAAGATCCCGGTTCTCTCCCCGCTCCTCCTGCTCCTCCTGCTCCTCCTACAGATGCTCTAAGCATTTTCACAGCAATTTGCCGAGTCAATGTATAAACTTCTAATAACTTGTCTTCAGCGATCCTTGCGGCTTTTGATCGGACCACACCACTTTCCCCTAACGCCTTGCCTGAAGCACTGGCCCCACCCCCTCTAGCTCTACTGGCTCCCTTATCTGCAGATGTAAGTGCCCCTCCCTCACGACGAAACTCTTTATAACGAGCTTCACCCATCCCTTGCTTACCTAACTCTAAAAATGCCCAATCCTCCTCTGTCAATCCCATTTCAGGTAATGGCATTCGTTTAAAATCATGGTTATATCTAGCAATCTTTGAATCATTTAATATATAGGCACATACGTTTTCAAGAAATTGATAGCAGAGAACTGTCCCGCGAGCTAACCTAAAATTCATTAACTTGGGATCAAATCTGCTCAATTCAATTTTAAGAAGACCTATCTGTACAAATAAATTTGTTAAAAATGGAGAGGGTGGCCTTGCACCAAGATCTTCATTAATTGGAGTAAAAAAATCTTCATACATCTCTAGCTCACCTAACGCAAAACCTGCCCCTCCAGTTGCGCTTGGACCTGCACCTGCACCTGCACTGGCACTGGCGCCTCCACTTAATCCTCTTGCAGAAGAAAACGAACTAAAAAAACCATCTATTATCCGAATATCAACTGTTCTACTATCGCCAAGAGGTCTATGAAGTCTATTAAAAAGCGAGATATATGTTTTAACAAAATCTAGGACGCCATTTTTTAATGTCTCCCTATCACCACTATCTGGATCTAAAAATTGCTTAACACATTCATTAAGCAACTCAAATGCTCTTAAATATTTTACAAAATGTAGCTTTGAAAAATTTTGCATCTGACGTGAAGCAAATTCGACTAAATCAAGCTCTAAGAGAAGCTCTCGGTCCTCAATTGATATTGATGGGCTTTTATTACGCACAAGCAAATAGGCAAAGCTGTGAGTTCTTATATCATCATCCTTTAAAGAATGTCTTGTCACAGTAATAAGCATTTGCTCCATAACTTGTGTTACTTGAGTAATTATTGTAAATAAATCAAGAGGTCTTATCGTTACTTTTAAATTTTCCAATAAGCAAGTTAGGTTTTCCAAATGAGCTTTAGCATTTATATAAGATTCTTCTACCCCTTTACTCATTCTAATCTCTCTTACCAAACCACTTAGGAATGCAACGCGTGAGATCTCTTTAACTTTAACTACTGTAGCCCTACACTCCTCATCCCCTTCTTCTTTACAAGTCACTTCAACTGTATCTGATACTGGCAACGGCAAATCGGATTTAGCAGAAGATGATAATTCTCTTTTTAATTCAGACCTACACTTCATTTCTAAATTATTAAAAATTACCTCGTCTGACAAGATAATTGTTTTTACTAGATCTCGCAAATCTAGCAACAGATCAAAATATCTAGCTGCATTTTCAACTCCAACCATTTGTGCTGCTAACTTTCGAGCTGACTCTAAATCTGCCAATGCAGATTTTTTCCCTGGAATATTTCCTGCCTCTCTAGCAAGTTCTATTTCTTCAGAAGCAAGTCTTTCATTTCTTTTCGCAGCCAACTTTTTTGCTGCAGATGATTTTGGATTGCGTACAACAACTGTTTCGGTTGAAAGCATTAATATTTTCGCACAAATGGGCTCATTGAGTGGATGCAATAGTGAGGTTGCGTTAAATACTCTGTCTAAAAGCACTTCAATTTGATAAGCAATCCCCAATAATGCTTTTCCATACATCCTAATTCTATTTATATTATCTCTTCCGTCTAGCTTTAAATCCACAGCACTCTCGAAAATTTCCCCATATCGTGGATCGAGTCCCATTTCTACAAGCTCTGCGAATACTGCTAAATGTTCAATTGCTATAAATCGAGAAATCCCAGTCAAAGTCTCATTAGCGCCTCTAAATTTTTTTTCATCAACAATCACCAATAATTCATTAATGATATTAGTGAATTTTACTTGAATACTACCTGCAATTAATCTACTCATTTGATCATAGGAACGAAGAGCCTCTTTAAATGGTTGCTCATCAAGAAAATATGTCCATAAGCGATCAGATACCACTCCACCACACATTTTTTCTTCTATAGATTTCAAAAAAAAGGCAATTTCCGAAGAGGGAACATGATCACCCCTACATTTAAAGTGCGTTACAGTTTTTTTTATCATTTTAACAAGAAAATCTCCAGACCTCTCCTTTTCAAGTGTGAGCAATCCAAAAATAGCTGCAATAGGTCGAAGTGGCAGAGGAAGAGCATGTATCGATAAATCTTTACTAGCACCAGCACCGGAAGAAACAAACATAACCACTCCAAAATTTTTTTGGAAATAAGTTATATTAAAAACGATATTTTTACTATTGTTATTTGAAATAATGAATTAATTTTGCTAATAAATTCCCTATAAAATCAGGTATAATTCTTGCGATTTTTCTTATGAAATAACTAACAAAATCACTTCGTGATGGCTTTAAGCTTTCTTGATGAGCTGAAGGTTCATTTCTATGAACCGCCTGAGATTCAACTCGCATTGAAGCAATCTCTGATGGATCTCTAACAGTTAGAGGTTCTTCAGATTGCGGCAATGTAACTCGCAAAACTTCGTCGATATGATCCGAAAGTTGTAAAGGACGTGCGTACCCTCCTCTCCGTCTTTCTTCAGTTCTCTGAAATGAAGCCGTAATTAGCGCTGGCAAATCTTCATCACCACCGATTACTGAAACAATACTGCCAAGGCCTTTTTGAACTAAATAGTACATATTAGGGATTTCCCACTTATACATTGCATATCCTATAAGGTCAGCCCCAGAAGCTTCAATTTGCGCAGTTACGCCACCTCCCGGTTTACCAATAATTGAGTCCGCAATAGCGAAAAAATCAGCCATCACTTCCTGTGGGACAATCGGAAAAACAATAAATTCAGGAGATACACTTTGAACAATTTCAATAAGATCCTCATTAGGACCACATACCACAATAACTTTATAAGGTGTTCCTATCGAAGATTGCACTGAAGATTTAGCAAGATTTTGACAAACAGATTCTAAAGTATCTTTATTTGGAACACTTCCAAAAGTTACTAAGATAACCTTTTCTTCTGCTCCAATAGAATATCTCGCTTTTATTTCTATTCTCTCTGAATCTGAAAATGAACGGAAATAAAGAGGATCTGCAAAATTTCCGATTGGATGTAGCTCATCGATACTAAATTTGTTCAGAGGACTTTCAAAGGGATGAAATCGATCTGAATCACTAAGTATTTCAATGGGGAGTTTAGTAGGATCGTCTGTTGGCACAAAAATTTTCAAATCCATTCCGGTGCCTTTTAAGTCTTTGAAAAAAGTTGGTATTTTATAATCTGAAAGAAAGATGTTTAGAGGTATACCAAGAAAAAATGAGATGCAAAGAAGTTGATTATATAACTGAGGTGCTGTTGAAAAAATTATGGCAGGGGCAAATTCAAAAATTTTTTGGAGAGTGTCTTCCCAATATACTCCAGGGTAGAAGCGTTCCAGATATGCATCTGTTTGTGCAAAAACTGAATTTGCTATCGGATCAGCATTTCCAACAGTTAACTCGTTTCTGACAAACGCTTTTGTTATTTTTTTTCCTTTATATGTGATGCCAATATCCTCAAATGAATCAATCTCTGGCTCATCTGGATAAATGAGTAAAACTTCAAAATTTCTACTCTCTAAAATCTTTTTTAAAGTTTTTGCTAAAGCTTCGTGCCCCCCTTTTATGATAGTCGAGCAAATTACAACACGGTTTCGATTTAACCTTCTAGGGGCGTTAATTAAAATTTTAAATTGTTCTTGGAATTTTTTTACGCATTCTTCCAATCCGTAGTCAAAGTATCTACCAAAGAAACTGGGCGAAGCTCCCATCATAACAGGGTTTTCTACAATTTCTTTTATCCAAGTGACTCTGGATGCAAGATGGATTGGAAAAGAAGTTTCATACACTTCTTTTATTATCCGTAACGTCGTAGCGCCAAACGAAAAAGCTAATGAATCTAATTTTTTTAATAGGGGCGATTCATCTCGATCTGGCATTTTTCGAATTGCACCTGAAATTGAATGAACTTGTGATAAACCTCTTTTAAAAGAAACGATAATGCGGTATCTGCTCTCCTGAGAGGACCATTGAACTTGAATAGTTGGCACGGGCAAAGACCCATAAGTTATAGGCAGATTTTGAACAGCTTCTCTTAAAGAGTCTAATTGAGATAAATCCGCTTCAATATCCGTGTGGTCAAAAAAAGTTTTGACGTTTTGAATATTCAAAAAAGGTGCGTGGGTTACACCAAAAGGTCTTATGGTCAAAACTTCCATAAGTGTATTATAGCAACATATTTATAAGATTAAAACAAAAAAGACCAAATTATCTATCATGAGAAAATTACGAATTAATAAGATAATTTTAGAGTAGCGATAGGCAGACTATGTGGATGCGCTGCAAAAGTACTTGCAAGCGTTGTACCCTTAATATTTAAATATTTCAAGTTTACTAGTTCTTTCAAACTACTATCATTTTGCAATCTTACTATTCCTTCCAAAGAAAGATTAGTAAGGGTTTTTTTAAAACAGCTGAGGACACGCAGTGTTTTCAAATTAATACTATTAGTTAAATCCAGTGTTTCTAAAGGCATCCCGCTTAAATCATCAATATTTTCGAGTTGCATGCAATTTATCGCTGAAACATTTTTTAAAGAAAGAGAGCCGATACCCTCCAGACTTTTTAATTCATTACAACAATCTAGACGAAGTGACGTGAGATTTGAAAACCTTTCTAAATTAGGAAGTTTCTTTAATAATAAAGCTCTATCAAAGACTAATTCCTGAACTTTAGCACATTGCTCTTCACTAAGATTATCAATACCAAGTCCGAGGCTTTCTGTTGTAACATCAGAGCCTTTTATGACGAGCCTATTACTATCTAATTGTGGCAAAAAAAATGACATAAAATATCCTATAAAGATGGTTCATTAACTAGATTGACTTTCTGCCATAAATTCATGATCGATATACTGGAACTCACTCCACAGCTTGGCTTTTGAAGCGCGCCCATTTCAATTGATAAATCATATATTTTCATTGTTAAATTCTCCACCTCCTCATTGAATATTTCGATCTTAGCCAAACTATCCAATCCAAGTCCCTCTAGAGTTAATTCTTCCATTTGACCGTAATATGCTATAGCACCATCTTTTCCGCCATAAAGACCCGCTCTAGCTTTTAATATCTCATCGACTTTTGGTTTATTTGACATGGGTAGTCCATCGCTATCAATGTGATTTACATCAATAATCCCTAGAGCAACTGCGCTACCCATAAGGCCTTGATATAAGTCCTCTGGCAAAATTGATTCCTCATATCGAAGAGCGCCATAGTTACCACCTCTCTCAGACTTTTTAAGAAGAAGCTCTACCTTTTCTTCCAATTGCTTAAGACCTTCCTCCGAAAGCAAGTCGCCTAATTCTTTCATAAGCAAGTACTTGGAAGAAGTGAAGTTAAGTTGAGTCTTCCTTTTTACTTTTTCAAGTTCCATTGCTTTAAAGTATACACTCTCAAGCTGATCTTTGATTGTTTTGACTTGCCTTTTGAGTTCCAAAATATCCGAAGTAAACTCCCCTTCAATTTTAGATATTTGAGCTTCCACTTTTTCTAATACTAAAAGAGCGCCGCTTAAGACCCGCTCGCTATATTTTGATTGAGAAATGAGCGCTTGGCTATGACCAGTTAGTTCGTCATAGACCTCTCCATGACCTCTCTCTCCCGCTGCATGTGCAAAATGCCCTTTATACATCGCTAAATTTTCTAGCGTTGAGATCATATCATGCAATGTGCTACTTTTTACCTTTTGCGCCTTCCCCAAAACAAACCCCTCTCCCTTTGCAATTAAGTGATGAACAGGAGTATCGGTTCTCCGCGCTTTTACTAGGGTCTTTTGAAATTTTTCAATACCTCTTTGGTGTATCTGCCCACCAGAGGTAAAACAAATTTTTGTAAAAGCACCTTGAGAATTATATCCTTCATCAAAAAATCGGTCTCTTAATATGGAAAGCGTTGCAATACGTAAATGACATAATTCTCTTTGCCTCATATATAAATCAGTAGCCTTAGAAGATATATAAGGCTGACTTAAAAGCCCATCCAAGCTACTTATCTCATCTAGGCTCTTTTGCATCTGATTTCCGATCGAAAGAAGACTCCCTGTTTTAAAATTCATGATCGCTAATGACTCCGCCTCGCTATGCTCCGACTTAATTTGAGCTACGAGATCATCAATATCACCTTGCTCATCGGGAATAGCGTGTCCTTTATCTTTAATAATCTGGAGTTTAATCCCATTCAAAATAGATCTTTGAACGCATTCAACTGCAGTAAAAGATTGTGATAATGCAAGTCCAAGAGAAGGACTAACCGATCTAATCTGAGCCTCTTTGAATGCCTGCCATTTAGGATTATCTGGAGAACCATATTGCATAATAAATTGAAAAGAAGCTGCATTTAATTCCAAGAATGCATACTCTGCGTAACCATCTCCTGTAACAATCTGCTTTTCTGTTTGAAACGTCCTAGCTGCGTGAGCTAAATAACTCTCCGTATCAAATAGGGTCCCAGGCGGCCCTCCCAAAGCTCCATAGAAAATTGCATCAAACATCACCTTTTCAAGAACTCTTATATTCTGAGGCATTCCATCTGGCGCCAAATATACAGTGTCAATATCAGAGTCCCATCCCGGTGTACCCGTTGCCAAATGATCGCCTGGAGGATCAAATCCAATAGCTTTTATTACTGACATACAAAGAGTTACAACCATTCCCACCACTTCTCCACGAAGTTTCTCCAAGGAGGGATCCCCACTAGCCATGAGTTCCCTTTTGCTCGCCTTAAGAACCTTCCACCCCCCACACTCTCTTAACTCACTAATAAGACCTTTTCTATCAGCGCTATTAATTATCTCCCTAAGATTTAGTAAGTCTGATTGGCAATATTTTTCTAAAAAGCCCATAAATTGGGCAACCTTTTCTGTAAATGAAGTTTCACTATTTTCAAAGATATCCAAAAGCTCTTTCCGTGAATTAACCACCAAAAGCCCATGCTTTTTATCAGTAAGATCTAGATTATAAATCGGTTCAGGACCTGAAGTAGGTACAATATCCATAATTATCTAGCCATTTCTAGTTTTACAATACTCTAACAATCAGAATTGACTAAATAAAAAGCTTAATTACAACACAAAAATCTAAATGAATGAAAATATATACTGAGAGTGATTCAAAAATGGGGAATTTTCAAGTTAGAAATACCCAGATTTGAATTAGGCGAAGCCGCTACTGAGGGCGAGTGCTATTTGCACTAGATAAGCCTGAGGTAAATTTAAATATGGGTATTTATAGCGAAGAAAAAACCAATTTTTGAAACACGAGCAGTATATACTGAGAGTGATTCAAAAATTGGGGATTTTCAAGTCAGAACCCCCCAAATTTGAATTAAGCAAAGCTGTTGGCTCAGCCTAAGTGCTATTTTGCACTAGAAGAGGCCCGCGCTAAGAAAACTTTCGATTGAAAGTTTTTAGTGGGAGCCGAGCCAAATTTAAAGATGGAGGTTTATGACGCAGAAAAAACCAAATTATGAAACACGAGCAGTATATAGGCGAGCCGTATATACCTGAAGTTTAGGTTTATTTAATTCTCTATCAAGCAGATAAGGATAAATTTTAATCTTTTTTTGTCGGGGAAGCTTCTTTCCCGACAAAATCTAACAACTATTTGTAGGCATAGTTTTGATTTGGAATTACATAAACTCAAACTGAGGTTAATAGAGAAACCCAAAAAGGAAAAGAGGAATCTCAAAAGGTGTTTAAAAGTTTTTTGAAAGTGTCAGCATGAC
>CAZKFL010000044.1:0-15216 GCA_964552055.1 uncultured bacterium | reverse complement strand
GGAGGCTTGATAGGTTGAAAAAATCCTATAAGCTTCACCTCCATTAATGATTTGATTTGGATTCGTTGATTGAATAGTTGCCTGCTTTTGAATTACTGGCAAATCGGAAAGCAAAACAATTGGCGACGTTCCGCTAATCGTAATTGTAATGGAGTTAGTCACTCCACCACCGGAATTCATATCAATAATTGCCTGACGCAAACTTCCGGCGCCGCTATCACTATTTGTTGTTACTGAATAAGAAGCAGCAGATAAAAATACGGTTGAGAGACAAACTAATAATCTCTTCAATTTCTAGGCACCGGGAAGGTCTGTAACAAAATCGTAACCCGGCTGATTACTAATTACCATTTGCTTATGCGTTACTTTTTTATTTTTGATATGGAAATAGTAGCGTCTCGATTCCACATAACGGGATGAGGCATTCATGGGAAATCTTTCTATATACTCATAGATGACTTCGCCATTGTCTTTGTGATAGACGTTTAGCGGGGTGCCATAGGTATCAAGGAGAGATTGTTCTGACATACCTACATGTGTTTTTTGGAAATTTTCACCCGTCATTACAGCTCCAGATTTGAAACTGCAGGCTGACAAAAGCACCAACATAATAATAGTAAATATTTTCATGAAAACCCAAACCTTCTTGCGTAAATACTTTGTAACAAACCTAGCGCAATCATTGTCGATAGGACTGATGATCCGCCATAGGAAACCAAAACAAGAGGGACCCCTGTTATGGGTAAAAAACCACACATCATCCCAATATTGATGATGACATGCATAGCAAGATAGACAGCAATCCCTGATGCAAGAAGTCTACCAAAATGGTCTTTTGCAACGGCTGTCACTTGAAAACTAAAATAGATTAAAGAAAAAAATAATGCGAGAAGAAAAAAGGCACCTATTATTCCGAATTCTTCCGTAAATGCAGGAAAGACTGAATCAGTGTATGCGTAAGGGAGCCAGCTGTGTCCTGTAAATTCACTTTTGCAAAAACCACTTCCAAAAACACTACCAAGTGCAATTGCTGTCTGCCCAGCTTTTTGATGATACGTATTTGGATTAAGTCTTTCATACTGATATTCTTTCATAAATTTGGTAAAGAAGGGACGCATTTCTTCATGAGATAAAATTCCTAAAAATACTAAAAGTATGAATCCAAATAATAGGGAGGCAAAAATCATTAGACCTTTAATGATCCCTTTTTTTACACCACCGAAATAAAAAATCACTAACGCAATCGGTCCTAAAATCAGAGCAGTACCTAAATCAGGTTGCTTGAGTATCAGCACAAATGGGAAGAAAACAATCAGAGATGCTTGTAGAAATGTTTTCCATGTTTGGACAAATTGCATTTTTTTCTCTAAGAACCAACTTAGACTAATTACAACTACGAGCTTAGCATATTCTGATGGTTGAATATCAAAAGGCAAGAAAGGAAATCTGTACCATCGTCTGACGTTATGTATTGGCGCTACAAAATATAGCCCCACAAGCATAAGAATAATTCCGAGATAAAAAAACCAGGTCCATTCTCTGAGTTTTCGGTAGTCAAAGCAAATCAAGAATAAATAAACAAAAATACCTAAACCGAATGCTCTTAGCTGATTTTTTACCATCGATGAAAAAACAATTTCATCTTGAACGCCATGCAAAACTGATGTAGTCGAAATGATAACCATGATAGAAATCGTCATTAGTGCAAGCACTATTGGCACAGTTCGAAAGTCAATTCGCTTTAAATATCTAGGATCCCACATTCCAAAAATACCTCAAATCTGATAATATACAAAACTATGTTTAAAGAGATCCATTTTCCTTCAATTCACTCAACTCATCTTTATGCAATAGAGCATATAAATGAGTACCTAGACAACTATATTTATCTATCAGCTGATCATCAGACAGATGGTATCGGAAGAAAAGGTGACGCCTGGGTCGCCACTGGCGAGAATCTGTTAGGAACTTTTATTTTTCCGCTCCCCGAGAAAGATGGCTCCAATTTAGCGCAACTTTTAGCCTTTTCTGCAATCAAGCTCCTCGAAAAGTGGGCGCTTGAACCCTCATTTAAATGGCCTAATGACATTTTACTTTCGCATAAAAAAGTAGCCGGGGTGATGGCAGATATTAAAGACAGCACTGCAATTATCAGTATCGGGATGAATGTGAATATGACTAAAGAAGACCTTGATACAATCAATATACCCGCAACTTCCCTTCAAGAAGAACTGAGACATCCCCTATCACTTCCCCTGCTTAAAAAAAATCTTCTTCTGCAATTTGCAAATGATCTCACCATTTTCCAAAAAAGTGGATTTGAACCCTTTTTTGTTCCCCTTGCGACAAAACTTGCATTTCTTGGAAAAATTGCAAAAGCGGGAGACTTTCAAGGCAAGATTAAAGGCCTTAATCCAGATGGCAGACTCATTTTGCAAACAAGCGACGTAACAACGCTTATATCAGACAGCTCTCTTGTCATTGTCGAATAATACGATATTTATCTAAAGAGTGGGTTAAACGGATTGCGCCAAGTATTAATTTTCCAGAGTTCTCTAGACCTTGTCCCTGGCGTATATTTTGCTCCATCAAAAAAGCTAATGTTACTATATAGTATGTTTTTGAAATTATTGTTAGTTGCGGCCCTCCCCAGAAAAGCACTATCAAATAAAGGACTTTCCTAGAGATTTTTAAGAAACATTCTCTCGAAACATCTATATCTCTTTTTTCAAGACTTTGAGGAATCGTTATAATAGCATTAAATATTTCTTGAACAGTCTTGGCTATTTTTGCTACATGCGGCACAAAGATACTCATCGATAAGAAGGCTAAAGCTGCAGCTACTCGTATTAAACCAATAGAAGAATACCCATCGATATGAATTTTTTGACAATTCCTAAATACCGTATGAGTTGCCCCGCCTAAGCGAATAATTGGTTTCAACGGAGTTGATTTCAAAAATATAAGCGCGACCAATGCCAGATGCAAAACATGATCTCTCCGAGTTAAAACCCTCGGCTTTGCAAAGATTTTAATTGAATCTTTTGGTAAAAACACTTCATATGGGGGAATTGATTTCAAAGCATCACCTCGAATCTATTATACACTAATTATAACTAATTACGAATAGTGAATTATTAATTTAAATTAAATTTTACTGTATTGATAAATATCCACACTTGGTTCATAATGTCTCCATGACAACCATATCCAGACCTTCATCACCCTTATTTTCCTCTATCACATATGATGTAACTGCTGGCGCAGCAGATGAAAGTTCATCATGGCCAGAACTTGAAGCACTTCTAGAAAGAGCATGTAAGGAAAATAAAACATCTAGAATCGACCCTGATAAAGTTGATGAAATCAATCAATTAATAACGCACATCTCATCAACTTCATCTCTTAACGAGCAAATTGCCTTATTAAAACTTCTTGAAAACTTCACTTTTTTTTACACGAGCAAGTTTTTTTCCGTTGTACTTAATGAAATTGCTACATTACATCCTGAAATTAGAGAATATTTTTCATTAGAAAACCCTATTATTACACCGAAAGGGATTAGCCGAATTCTACATCACTTTGAATCAGAATATAAATTTTCAAGGGATTGTCTCTCTTGTCAAAATGTATCCGATTTACCCAGACTTCTTGAAGAAATTCTCCGAAGTGAAGAATCTTATATAATGAAAGGTTTTGTAATTGCAAATCCACCCGAAGACCCTCATTTAACACCTATATTTATTTTAAAAACAGGTGAAAAAGTTAATGTTTTCAGCTCAGACTCCAAAGGACATGAGATCTCTTCTGAAAAACATATTTGGGATATGTGCGAAGCTCTGAAAATTCTCATTAAAACATTCCGAGGTCGCTCTGATTATTTCGAAAATTTAAAAATCTACTCGTGCAAACTACAAAGGCAGAGAGACGGAGTGAGTTGCCCTATATTTTCTACTCTTGATTTAAAAACCTTAGTAGAAAGACACACATCAACCGAAGAAACAATATTTGAATTTTTTGAAAGATATTCTGAACCAAAATTTATTATGCATGAAATTATGGATGATTCAGATCTTCCTCTTTTTGAAATAGATCTACTACCTCCTGAATTGATGAAAGTGACTCAATCTTATACTGCTCTTGCAACCTATACTGCCCACTCTCCTAAATTAGAAGGCGGCATGACTCCTTGCTTTATTCGAAAATCACCTGATGGAAGCCCAGTATTTCAATTTCAAACTATGGAAGTCCTCCAAAGAGCAGTACTCAGCTCCAAATGCATCTCTCCAGTTTCCCGCCCTGAATCGAAGTATGTCGATCGAAAAAGGTGGAGCTTTATCATTCAAATTCTAGAAAGCCATTTTAAAGATCGGGGATTACTATAATAAGGGGATGAACTCTTGCTCTTAGGATTTGCTGGATTGCGCTGAGCGTTGATCCAGTCGATGAGATGCAAGTGGTGCAACTGCCCTCGTATTTAATTGTCAGTTCAATATCATTTTTCAGCTCTTTGATTTTAACGTCGCCACCGTCAAGTTGCACATAAGGAGCGATTTCATGGGTAAGAACATGTGAGATCAGATCGATTCTTTCGGGATGGGTAAGTGCTGCCCAATTAGGGTACTCCCCTTTTTTTAAATCACTAAGGTCAACTGGGGTCACTAAAAATTCTTCGGGAATAGGAAGACCATCACACTTAGCAAGCGCGATATCAAGAGCTTCTAGAGCTAAATTTATATAGGAGGCTGCCTCTTTGGGAAATCCTTTTTTATGGGTGCGGTCTTCAGCTGTTTTCTCTACAAGTTCTGCGCTGATCCGTTTTGCCTGACCGTAATTTTTTTGGATGACGAGTTCGCAAATAATCTCAGCCGCACCAATAAGAAGAGTCTCACCGAATGCTCTAAATTTTGCATCTAGGATAACACCGTCATCTGTATTTAGAGAGAGATAAAATCTCACCTGACTTCCACTATCAAAAGAGCCTTCTTCACCAATATAATCAGACTTTAGCTCGCCTGCATGAAGAGGATGAACCATACTTTTAATTAATTTTGCGCTATAAGTCACCCATGGAAATTGTTCGATCATAATGCAACTCTCCATGCGTCACTCACTGTTTCTGAGATGAGATCAAGAGCCTTTTTGATTTCACTTTCCGTAGTATCCATAGATAGTGAGGCGCTTACTGCCGATTTTGCAAGGGGAAGATGAATTCGCATCTCTTGCAACATATATTCGAGTTTTTGCATTCTGCCGCCGCCGTAGGAAAGAAACACACCTTTTTGACTGAGCAAAAAAGTCAGATATTCGGAATGAATGCCAGGAATTGCAAAGCAGCTTGTGTTGGGAAGCCTTCTTCCTTCCCTACTAAAAAACTGAACTCCGGGAATCAGTTTAGCAAGACCGTCCTCAAAAAGTGATCTTAGGTAAGCAGTTTCGGTATTCATACCATCCATAAAATCAAGGACTTCTCCGGCTGCAATTCCCATCCCAATGAGGCCTGGTAAATTCGTAACACTTCCCAAATCAAATTCTTGTTTTTTTTCTTTGGTAAAAAGGGCTGAGATTGCTTTTGGTCCGTGAATCAGATCGGATGAGAACGAAAAAAAATCAATGGGGATATCAGCAAGCCGACAAAAAAGCTTTCCGATCATTTCGCTTCCCTGAACATAAAAGAGTATACCCCGTTTTTTACAATACTCTGCAAGTTCTTCCACAGGATGGATAGACCCTGTCAGTGGATTAGCCCAAGAAAGGGAGAGAATTCCTGCTTTAGGTGTATAGTGTTTTTCCAAAATTTCAACGGTTAATTCCCCTTTTTCATTTACAGGCAGATATTTCACCTGACATCCCACTTCAGTAAGGCTCTCCATTGCTTTTCTGATACTTGCATTCTCCGTAACGGGCGCAAGCAAAAAGTTTTTACCTTCCTTATAGACAACTTCACGAAAAGTTTTATTAAAGACATAGCTAACCGTGTGATCATCTCCCGCAGTGATAATAAGCCTAGTATCTTTGGAAGCACCGGTCAAGTCATATAGATTTCCAATTCCTCTTTCAAGTTCTCTAACAATTTCAGGGTCATTATAATAGGGAGCGCTTGGAGACAGCCACATCTCTTTTGGAAGTTTTTCAAAGCTTTTTTTTGAAGGCTTTGTAGCCCTGTGATTATCGAGGTAAATCATAAAAAAGTGGAATTCCTGTAGCTATTTCAAGTTTCACGATGGCCTCTTCACTTAAATTATCTAAGTGTTTGACTATTCCGCGAATAGAGTTTCCATGTGCACAAACAAGCACCGTCTCTCCCCTTTCTACTCTGGGGAAAATTTCTTTTTGACAGAAGGGCAGAGTTCTTTCTATCGTCATTTTTAGGCTTTCACCTTCTGGTGGGGGTATATCATAACTTCTTCGCCAAAGCATAAACTGCTGTTGCCCAAACTCTTCCTTAACTTGATCTTTGTTCTTACCCTGTAACTTCCCGTAATGCCTCTCATTAAGAGCTTCAGACTCAATCACATGCAGAAAGTCATTGCTGCCGAAATCTGCTCCCCACGTTGCTTCTTCCGGAAAAATTGCAGTTTTCGATTTTTTGTTATTTGCCATCACTATCGCTGCAGTTAACTGAGTCCTGATGAGTTTAGAGACAAAAACTGCATCGAAACAAATATCTGCAAGCTGCTCACCTGCAGAAACAGCCTCTTCGATACCTTTTTTACTAAGTCCAATATTGAGAAAACCAGTAAACAGATTTAATCTATTAAATACCGACTCCCCATGCCTAAGTAAGACTAATTTTCCCATCGACAAACTCCTCTGACTATAGGATACTATATAACATGGAAAAAGTACGAATAAATAAATATCTAAGAAACTGTGGAATTGGTTCAAGACGGAAGGTTGAAGATCTTATTTTAAAGGGAGAAGTTACAGTTAATGGACTTATCTCAAAAGATCTTAGCATGTTAGTGGGGAAAAGTGATACCGTCGCAGTTAGCGGAAAGCAAGTAACTCCCATTGAAACGCTTGTATATTATATTTTAAATAAACCGAAAGGTTATGAATGTACTCACAAAAGTCATAACGGGGAACCCACCGTATACGATCTTCTTCCTAAATCGCCTCCCCTCTTTTCTGTAGGAAGACTAGACAGAGAAACAACAGGTCTTCTGATACTTACAAACGACGGAGACTTTGCAAACAAAGTAATCCACCCATCTTCAAATGTTATAAAAACATATATTGCAGAGACTTGGGACGAACTTACAATTTCTAAGCTTCAGAAAATTAAAGAAGGAACCGTTGTTGAGGAAACATTCATAAAACCCCATGCCGTTGAAAAAATAAGTGCTACAAAAGTACAAGTGGAAGTGAAAGAAGGAAAAAAACGGGAAGTACGCATTTTGATTACCGATGCCGGTCTTAGCTTAAAGGCGCTTTCCAGAACAAAGATTGGCAAACTTACTTTAGGCAGACTTGCCGAAGGATCATATAAAATCCTATTAGAAGAAGAGAAACAACAAATTTTTAGCTCATCTGTTTAAAAGGTGAGTTATTGCTTATAGCAAAAAACTTTTCTGTAGGAAAAAAATAAAAAATCCATCACACTTGTTGGCATATGCAATATTTTTCAAAATTATTTTCTAGAGCCCCTTTTGATTTGCTGGAACTCCATATGGAAAAGGTGATTGCATGCCTTGTTCAATTAAATGAGGTGTTAAACATTTTTGAAGGAAGCGAACCTGCTAGGTTAGAACTGCTCGCTAAATCTGTATCTGAATTAGAACATGAAGCCGATTTGATCAAAAATGACATACGATCAACATTACCAAAAAGTTTTCTTTTTACTGTAGATAGAGGCAACTTTCTAGAGATTTTAGCTGTACAAGATGACCTTGCTGATGTTGCAGAAGAAATTGCTAATTTATTAACCATGAAATCACTGACGATTCCTCCTGATATCAAAGAAGATTTCCATGCTTATAAAGACAAAAATATGGAAGCTGTTCTCTGCGTAAAAGAAATTGTCTTTAGTTTTGAAGAGCTTTTGGAAGCTTCATTTGGCGGGCCAGTTGCAGAAAAAATGCAAAGAAAAATTGAGGAGACAGCTTTTACCGAGCACGAGGCTGATCTTTTAAAACACAAATTACTAACAAGTCTTCTTAAAATTTCAGATTCTCTTTCAACAGCTGATTTTTATCTTTGGATGCGCCTTGCCGATGCTCTCGGAAAAATCTCTCACTCAGCTGAAAAACTTGCGCTTAGAATAGGAATGCTTTTAGACTTTAAATAAATTATGATCACATTTTTGATTATCTTCACTCTCGTTATTGGCTTCTATATGCTCTGGAACATGGGCGCAAACGATGTAGCTAATTCCATGGGGACTTCGATTGGCTCAGGCGCTATCACACTTCGCCAAGCTTTGATCATTGCAGCATTTCTTGAATTTGCGGGAGCATTTTTATTAGGATCCAATGTTTCTGAGACAATACAGAATGGAATTATCGACCCTCTAGCATTTAAAGCAGAGCCCATGATCCTTGTTTTAGGAATGTTATCCGCTCTTCTCGCTACTGCGCTTTGGCTTCAAATAGCCACCCTTTGTAAATGGCCTGTTTCTACAACACATGCAATTGTGGGAGCAGTGATTGGCTTTGGCGCTGTTGTATCAGGAGTTAATACAGTTAAATGGGGCGTTGTAGGTACGATTGCGCTAAGTTGGGTCCTATCACCAAGTCTAAGTGCACTCATTTCTTACCTCCTATTTGCTTTTATTCAAAAAAAAGTTTTGCACGCCTATAATCCACTTCTTGCTACAAAAAAAATCGCTCCGATCTTAGTCTTTTTTGTTTTACTTACATTCGTTATCAGTACATTTGCGGACGGACTTGAAAATTTTAATTTCTATCCAACCCTTCCAATGGTCATTACAATTGGACTATTAGTTGGGTTTATAGGATTTGTAATTTGCCATTTCGCATGCGAACGGATTCATGCAGGAGCCAAGCTCAATCCCGTAATTGCAGCAAAACAAGAGCAGCAGCTTTTTAATTTAGGCAGAGCAAGCAAAAGTTTAACTAGAGCAAAACTTGCCTCGTCAGGAGCTCTCAGCACTCGCATTGGAGAAGTATCCAATCTTGTAACCGGAATTACTGAAGAAGTCCGAGATAAAACAAAATGGGAAAGCCACATCTCAGCCGATTACAGCGCCGTTGAAAAAATATTTGGGTTTCTCCAAGTATTATCTGCATGTTTTGTTGCATTTGCTCATGGAGCAAACGATGTTGCTAACGCCATAGGACCTATTTCTGCAATTCTAGAAATTCTAAAAGATCCTGCAAATATCACTAAGCTTGCAGCAAAAATTGATATTCCTGTGTGGCTCCTTCTATTTGGCGGCGCAAGTATCGTTATTGGTCTATGCACCTATGGATATAGAGTCATCGAAACAATTGGATCAAAAATTACAATGCTCACGCCCACTAGGGGCTTCTCTGCTGAATTTGGCGCTTCAGTTACAATTCTTATTGCTTCAAAGCTTGGCATGCCTATATCAACGACTCATGCAATTGTAGGCGCAGTACTTGGAATTGGGCTTGCAAGAGGGATATCTTCACTCAATTTTAGATTGATGCGTGATATTTTCCTTTCCTGGGTGATCACTATCCCATCAGCCGCAATTGCCTGTATCCTCATCTTTTATCTTCTTAAACTTTTTTTCATCTAGACGAAATTACTATAATAACACAAAATGTGAGAATGAAAATTCGATTTTTATTTTTTGTCCTACTCACTTGCTTGATCGGATGTAGCAAACCTAAGCCTATTATCTTTCAAGTAGGCGTTGATCAAAGTTTTTTTCCACTCAATTTGGGCGAGCAATCACAAAATGTATTCGCTTTTACAGATGAGCTTTTTAGTGAAATTTCTAAAATTAAAAACATAGAGCTTAATCGAATTGTATTTAGCTGGGACAATCTTATTGAAAGTCTTTATCTTGAGAAAACTGTTGCAATCACCACTTCTGCTCCTCCCAACTTAATCAACAATACGAAATACTCGTTTTCTGATTGTTATATACAGACAGGGCCTGTTCTTGTTGCACCACTATCTTCCAGTCCAGTTACCTTAAGCACCCTTTCAGGCAGAGTTGTTGCCATGGGAAAAACTCCAGAAGAATTAGATCTTATGCAAAGTTATCCAGAAGTGGAATTTATCTTTTACGACTCCATAGTTGATGCTCTCAATAGCGTTTCTAACGGAGAATATGCAGCAGCTCTTATACCAATACTTCCAGCAAACACCTATATAACAGATCTGTATGCAGCAAGTCTAATGATCTCATCTAAAGCTCTTACTTCACAAGCGATTAGGCTAATGTCTCTTAAAGGTGAAGAGACCGAGCTTCTTAAAATTTTTAATTCAGGTCTTGCAGAACTTAAAAAAAACGGGACCTATGACACACTTCTCAAGAAATGGTCTTTATACCAATAACTTATGAAAGGTAGCAACGGTCGGATTCGAGAAACTCTTTGCGAATGCGGTTAAGCTCTTCTAAGTCTACGGGAACTGGTTTTAAGCCCCATATTTTTTCAGCGTAATGGCGCACGGATTCATCAGAAGAAAATTCACCCATGGCCGCAATATTATGAATTGCTACTTCAGCCCATTTATGCGGATCTGCATAAAGATCTTCCGCTTTTTTCTGAGTGTCATAATAGGCGCGCAAGTCTTTTAACACAAAGTAACGATCACGATCATATCCTGTTAATAGTGAATTGTAAATGGATTTCAAAACACCGTCTTCAACTTCATTATCTGCAAGGTCGCCACTCTTAAGAAGATCCATAGCTTCACGTATTTGAGGATCTGTATTTAATATGTCCTCGGGATTGTAACTTCTATCTTGTGTCATTTTCCGAATTTCATCTGATGAGCAGCCGAATGAAAATGGCCACCATTTGTCCGTTACTGCACGCCTCATTTCTATATTTGCGCCATCTTTCGTCCCAATTGTAAGGGCGCCATTCATGGCAAATTTCATATTTCCCGTTCCGGATGCTTCTTGTCCAGCTGTTGATATTTGATTTGATAGATCGGCTGCAGGGATAATAATTTCAGCTTTTGATACGTTATAATTCTCAACAAAAATAATTTTGAGTTTTTCACCAATTAGAGGATCATTATTAATTCGCTTGGAAAGGATATAAAAAAGACGAATAATCTTTTTTGCCATGTCATAACTTGGCGCAGCTTTTCCACCAATAATCACTTTTCTTTTTACCTTGCAACAATTGGGATCTTTTTTTAAGTCACAGTATATCATAATGATATGGAGAGCTTTCATTAATTGTCGTTTATACTCGTGAATCCTTTTTACCTGAACATCAAATAATGCATCCGCTTCTAAGAAAAACTCCTTTTTTAAGTCCACCGATGTTCCATAACGGTCTTGCTTATACTTAACTAGGGCATTAGTAAGCCTTTTTTTATTCTCATGCTTAATCAGCAAAAAGAGGTCTTGAACATCACGGTCAGATGCAAATTCAGCTAACTTTGAAATTTTAGGAAAATCTGTAATCCAGTCATTTCCAATTAGATCAGTAATCATTTTAGCCAGTTTAGGATTGCAACTTAAGAGCCACCTTCTTTGAGTTACCCCGTTTGTCACATTCGTAAATAGACCTGGTCTCATTTGTTCAAAATCATTAAAAATATCATTCTTCAGAATATTGGAATGCAATTCAGCAACACCATTAACTTTATGAGAACCAACAATTGATAGATGCGCCATATGAACTTTATTATTCTCGATAATCGACATTTTCCTAACTTTTTCTTCATTATTAGGAAATTGCGCCCGTACTTGATTGCAAAATTCAAAGTTAATTTTTTCAATAATTCTCATTTGTCTTGGTAAAATCTCAGCAATAATCTCTCGATCCCATTTTTCAAGGGATTCCACTAATATCGTATGATTTGTGTAACTACAAACAGTTCTTGTAATATCCCAAGCCTTGCCCCATGGCTGATGGTGCTCTTCCGTTAAAATTCTCATAAGCTCTGCAATGACTAGAGCAGGATGTGTATCATTGATTTGAATTCTAATTAAATTCGCAAACTCATCCAGATTCTTTTCCATTAAAAAATATTGCCTAAAAATATCTTGTAATGAAGACGTTACAAGAAGATATTCTTGTTTTATCCGCATATACAGGCCCATTCTATTGGTATCATTTGGATAAAGTACATCTGTTACTGATATGTTTTTATTAGCGTCGCTTAAATCCCCTGCATTAAATCTTGCCAATTGAAAATTCTTTGGCGATTCTCTTGTTGTCCAAAGACAAAGTGTATTTACAGAAAAATCTTTTTTTGCTCCATATCCAACAATAGGTATCAAATAAGGGAGAGCTCTAACCTCTTCGTAATCAATAATTACATTTATATCTTCATTGTGTTCATTCTTCTTAGTGGCAACTCTTCCACCATATTTTACCATAGTAGCAAAGGCATCGCGCCTTAGTTCAAATGGATATTCACTAAGAAGCCAAGTATCAGGTCTTTCTACCTGCACTCCATACCAAAGCTCTTGCTCAAATATACCATATTGATATCTAAGCCCATAGCCCATTGCAGGATAACTTTTTGTGCTAAGAGAATCTAAATAGCATGCAGCTAACCTTCCTAGACCTCCATTTCCGAGTCCAGGCTCACTTTCTGCTCCGATGATTTTTTGATAATCACGATTCATATATCTTAAGACACGCTTAACCAGATCAATAGATGAAATATTAGTGACATTATTTACAAGCAAGCGTCCGGGCAACCATTCTAAAGAGAAATAATAAACTTTTTTTGCCTTCTTTTGCACATACGTATGAGAAGTTGCAGTCCAATTAATCATGATTTCTTCTCTTAAAACCCAAGAAAGAGCCCTGAAAAATTCCTGATCGGTAGCTTCTGCATCTGTTTTTCCAAGAAATGCAATCAGGTAATGCTTAACCATCTGCGCCATTTTCTTTACAGCAATATCGGACTGACCATTTTCCATACCCTTTTCATAGCATATAGCCATTTAAAAGTAAAACTTACCTAATTAATAAATGTTTCTTGAAAAACCATTTCGTATTCGCTAATGTAAAATTATGAACAGATCTGAGTTGCCATGTCACTCTCTATTTGATGAGCTGCAAAACGCGATGATACCTATCATGCGCGATCTTCCCCTTACGCACTCTATGCTGAAATGGGCAAATGCAACATTAAATGGCGAAGAAAAACCAATTAATCTCAATTGGATGCTCTCGAGTAAAATGGACTTATCACACGAAAAGCAGGTAGAAAAAATCAGCTCTCTTAAAACTAGTACGCTTGAATTTTCTAGACCCCTCAAAGAATTAATGAGACATATTCTTCAATTCTCAAACTTTAAACCGATTGAAAAATCACTCATTATTCTTCATAAAACTTACTTAGAAATTCCATCGATTGAAAATGAACTCCACCTGCTCTATCTCGGAACAGATCTTCTTCAAAGCAAATTACTTGTTGAGAAACTCCTTCTCTATACGGAAAAGCTAAAAAAACTGCAAGAAACCGCAACGGAACTTAAAAAAGCGTTGCTTAACTCACTCATCCAGAACCTGTCCTTCGAGATAGAGCCGGACAAATTAGGTCAAAGCTGGTTCCATTGACAAAATTCGTTTCAGGAATTCATCGCCAAGACGCTCAAAATCGTAGCAAGCTCTTGAACTTGGATAAGCATCGAAGACGGCTTGTCCTTTAAGAACAGCTCTGGAAACCATGATATCTCGACGAATTTTAGCATCAAAGAGCTTCTCAGGAAAAGCGCTTTCAATCGCATTCACATAAGCATTATTGGTTGAACCACGAATATCCCAAAAAGAAAGAATGACACCAAGAATTTCTAATTTATGATGTTCTTGAATTCGTTCATGATATTCTTTCAAACGGTTTAATGCTAAAATACTATATGGCTCTGGAACCGCTGAAATAATTGAGTAATTTGCTGCAAAAAAAGCGCTTTGCGTAAGCCATCCAAGACTTGGTGGTGTATCAATAAAAACAAAATCGTAATCTAAAGGCTTAAGAGCCTTTTTTAAACGCTCATGACCATATAAATCATTCACAATCGGGTGCGTTGCTTCAACGCCATCCAAAAACACATTCGCTGCAATTGCATCAAGCCCCTTAATGTAGGTATGCTGAATCACATCTAGAGCTCTTCTCTCCCCCTGCAAAACAGGAACCATTGTATCTAAACTATCAGCACTAAGACCAAGCCCCGTACTTAAATTCGCCTGCGCATCAAAATCAACAAGCAAAACTCTGTACCCTTTCTTTGCTAAATGAGCGCCCAAATGAAGAACTGTAGAAGTCTTCGCAGTGCCACCCTTAAAACTACAACAAGCAATTGTTTTCATAAAACCCCACAATAACATCCCACTGTAACGCATTTCTCCATTTACAGCAAATCGCATTCACAAAAGCAAGGGGTCAGACGTCACGTGTTCATGTATCACACATGAACACGTGACGTCTGACCCTCTGTCGTGACAACGACCCAATATTTTGATCACAACAAAATTGCCGCTCACTTATAACCAGCAACTTGAGCGTGATTTGCCTAGAATCAATATACTCAAATCCTTGACTTTATTAAGAAACACCATTATAATTTTCATATTATTAACTTGTAATAACATAAATTAGGAGAATAACATGACTGGATTAACCACTTGTACTTGCACTTGTACTTGGCATAAAGCTTTACCTAACTGCCTAGACAATGGTTCAAGAGAACCAGGCATTTGCGAAGTAGGCACTGCATGTTGTATGGGCAGCGGAGTCATGGGTACTATCGGAGGCATAACAAAAGTCGCTTTTATAAGTCATTTTATTTCCCCGATCATCGCTGGCATAGGGGCTGTAGCTTGCTGCCTTGGCGCAGGCTGTCCAATACCAACATGTAAATTCTCTACACAGCAACTTACCGGAACTTTACCGTCATCTGTTGCAGCTGCAGGACAATCAGCTCTTCCTGTTATAGACGCACATGAAAGAGGCTCAGCTAAATGCGGAAATCATACAGAAACTAAACCTGAATCTCTCTAAAAAGCCGTACTATAAAAGAGTCAAACAGGGGGTCAGACGTCACGTGTTCATGTGTCACACATGAACACATGACGTCTG
>CAZKFL010000043.1:0-18110 GCA_964552055.1 uncultured bacterium | reverse complement strand
TGTGTCACACATGAACACATGACGTCTGACCCCCTGTTTAATACACTAAAAAGTCAAATTATCATGCTATTGCTTATTTATTAGGCCCAATGTTCTCGTAGCCTTGTGATTAAGCCTTGGATATCAGGGTCAGCTCGAAGTATAGGAAGCCATAGTTCACCCATAATGATACCGTATGTTCCTGTAAATGGGTTCGCTTCAGGTCTATGGCATCGGTTGCTCTCCGCAGCTTGAAATACAGTTGTTTCAAACAAAAGAGCGCCGATTAAAGCCGCAACAGCAGCACTTCTATCAAATCCTTGTCTGCAATGAACAAGCACTGGTAAATCACAAGCAAGCGATTGTAAAGTGAGCATAATCGCTAGCTTAATAGCTTTATGAAAGGCAGGATCAAGCAAGGTTTCTTGATTCACTTCTGCTCTCGGGTCACTCCCTTCCAAAGCACCGCCAATTGAGAAATCATTCAAGGATTTCATAAACTCAAATCCAACACCCCCTCGATCATGTGCGCAACGAATAATTGCTCCAAAGTGAAGAGGATCATTAACAGGTTTCTCATGACTTTGAAGAAGAGAAATAACTGTGCCATCAAATTTTTTTACGGAATCATAGCCGCCTTTATAGATAATGGCGTTCCCACTAGTGCTTGAATAGTTAAATTGCTCTTCTGCAGGATAAGCACCACCAAGAAATAAACCGGGGAAAACTTCTACAACAGTTCTTACATAGTTTGCAGTCCTTTGCTGGACTCGACTATCATCTTGCTCAACAAAATGCGCAGCATCGATTGCACCTTTTACTGCCCCGAAAGAGGGTCTCCCAAATCGAACTTGATCCGATACTAGCGGTGAATCTTCAAAAGCAAAAGTTGCTCTCGAATCAAGTGTCAAAGTTTCCAGAAAGATCGGCTGAAGTGCAATTGATAGCATCCTTGCGCATATATCACGATTCTGACAAGCCGGAGTTTGCGTAATCTCAGAGAGATAAGCTATAAGATCTTGCAGGTTAGCAAACTTATCTTGAGAAGAGTCCGCAGATCCCGAAATTTGCGAAAGTCTAGTCATAATAAGCCCAAATGCATGACCACGAAGTTCGAAGTCTCCCATCTTATCAGCTGCCTTTGAAATAAAAATCAATTTCATAAATACATCCGGCATTTCCAGATTACCTTCAATTTGCTGTACGAGCAATAAAAGGTCACCTCTTAATCTTTGAATAATTTCTGCTGCATTTGTGGGGGCGGTTCTCCGGTTCATTAACCTATCAGCTTCTCTAAAAAATGCTTGCATTTGATCTAAAGTAGCACTAGCAATATCGAATGTTACAGTTCCTGAACTTGCCTGGGCAGGAGCAACTTGAGGAGGAGTTGCAGGAACTTGAGGTGGCGTTGCGGGAACTTGAGCTGCTGGAGCACTACTTCCACCTACTACACGTCCCGTAAGAGGCCTGAATAAAGTTAATTTGCATGCTTCAAAAAAATTCCTTACCGCTCCAAAGGCTGTAATGACTAACCTTACAATTGAGCTTTCAATTTTTCTATATGTGGATTGAATAAAGCTAAGATTATTTGAACTACCAACTGGTTGCATAAAGATCCTTAATTTAAACTTGTTTATTGAATTCAAGAAGCTAATGCACTCATTTTGCCTTCCCAAATTAACTTTACATTAAGAATTTTATCAAAAATCAGCTAATTAATACATGCTTAAAATAATTATTACACACACATGGTTAAAGAATAAGACCTATAGTTCTTTATACTGAGAGCCTGTCCTTAATTACATACTAGTGCGCGAACTTCTGCTAGGGCGATAAGGAACTCATCGATTTCTGCGGTGGTGTTGTAGAGGCCAAAGGAAATTCGGGCTGCTGTTTGGACACCAAAATGGTGGAGGGTTGGGTTTGCGCACATGACTCCGGTGCGGATTGCAATTCCTTTTAGACCGATAAGGACTCCTAGATCAAGCGAATGAATGTCACTAAGGGTAAAAGTGATAACACTTGATTTATTCTTGGCGGTACCGAGGATTTTCAACCCTTCTACTTCACTTAGTTTGCTCATAGCTGTTTTAAGGAGCGTATCTTCGTGTAAGTGAAGCGCTTTTCTGTCTAGGCTTGTGAGGTAGGTGATTGCGGCTCCAAGACCTAGAACTTCTGCGATGGGAGGGGTGCCTGCTTCAAATTTTAGGGGAGCTTTCTGGAAAGTAGTTTTTGCAAAGGTCACTTCTTGGATCATATCTCCACCACCGTGATAGGGACGCATTTTCTCAAGAAGCTCTTTTTTTCCATAAAGTATGCCAATCCCAGTTGGCCCATAAACTTTATGGCCGGAAAATACAAAAAAATCACAATCAATCTCTTGAACATCAATAGGAAGATGGGGCGCGCTTTGAGCGCCATCTACGAGAACAATCGCTCCAACTGCATGTGCCATTTTAGTAATTTCGGAAATGGGATTAATGGTACCCATCAGATTGGAAATATGACAGACGGAAACAATTTTTGTCCGGTGAGAAAGTTTTTTTTCAAATTCTTCTAAGATCAGCTCACCGTTATCATCCATCGGGGCTATGATTAAATTTGCTCCTATTTCCTCGCAAATTAGTTGCCAAGGAACAATGTTTGCATGGTGCTCCATTTCCGTAATAACTATCTCATCTCCACCTCTTAGAAACTCTCTTGCGTAGGAAAGCGCAACAATATTGATGGACTCAGTTGTTCCTCTCGTAAAAATAATCTCTTCTTCTTCTTTAGCATTGATAAACTTTTGCACTTGCCTTCGAACTTCGGAATATCTTTCACTGGCAATAATTGCGTGCTCATAAACCCCTCTATGAACAGTTGCATACCCATTTGAATAAAAGTCTGTTATGGTGTCAATAACAACTTTTGGCTTTTGTGTTGTTGCAGCGCTATCTAAGTAGATAAATGGCTTTCCACTCATCTCTTTTTGTAGCATGGGAAAATCTTTTCTTACCAATTCTGGATTATATGCCATTCTGGGATTCCCTTAAGTATTTCATCTAAAAATCCTGAAGCTAAATAACTACTTGCACTCTCTTTTGAAATACCCCTTGTCTGAAAATAAAACAATTCTTCTTCAGAGAGATTTGCAACAGTTGCTCCGTGAGAGGCTTTCACATCGTCAGCAAAGATCTCTAAGTTCGGCTTACTAAAACAGAAGCTCTTTTCCCCTAAAAGCAAATTATTATTCAGTTGGTATGCTTCTGTTTTTTGAGCTTCAGGGGTTACGTAAATTTTCCCTTCAAAAGTTGAGCTCGACTCATCTTTCATGACTGCTTTAAAGTGTTGATGAGATCTCGTGTTTGGAGCTCTATGTTCAATAAGGACTTGTGTGTGGGAAACATTTTTCTCTTCCAGAAAGGTAGCGCCTCTAAAAAAGACTTCCGTATTTTCTCCTACTAATTCCGCCTTAAAGTCTTGGCGGTAAAATTGCGACCCTTTTGATAAGGTCCAAACTTTTAATGCGCTATCTTTTTTTAGGGTTGACCGTAAGGAGTTTGTATAAAATGCAGTTTTGGGGATCATAGCTTCGTCTACAATTTCTAGATTTGATTCAACGTCTAAATAGATATCCACACCTCGATGAATAACTCCCGACTTAAACTCAGAAAAATCAGAGAGAAATTGAAATTTAACACTGGCATTTTTCCCGATAAAAATTTGCATCTGTGATGCAAAATGAGAAAATTCCCCCGAATATTTTAGAGAAAGTTTAATAGGCTCTTCAATACACACGCCTTGAGGAACATAAATGAAAGTACCTTTTTCAGAAATGCCGTTTGTTAGCGCAGCAAAAAAATCTGTTTCCTCTCGCACTCTCTCTCTTAACCGATTTTCGAGCAAAAGAGCGTAGGTTTTTTTTGCTTCAACTAGTGTTAAAGCAATTATTTGTTTTGGAATCCCGGTTAAATCTAAAATTTCCTCCCCTTTACTCTTTAGAGGGAATTTAGAAAGTTGGTGCATAGGGACTTTGCGATAAGCTTCAACTTTTCTACTTGGAAATCCAATCTCCATTGCTTTATCAAAGGCTAGGCCTTTTACGCCATCCTGCCTTTTATAGAGCTTTTCAATTTGTTCTACGAACATGCTTCATACCCTTTTTCTTCTAAGTGTAAAGCAAGTTCCGGTCCGCCTGATTCCACAATTTTCCCATCAATCATTACATGCACAAAATGTGGTTTGATGTGATTCAAAAGTCTTTGATAGTGAGTAATCAAGATCACCATCTTATCTTTATTCATAAAATGATTGACCCCTTCACCTACAATTCTAAGAGCGTCAATATCTAGACCTGAATCTGTCTCATCCAAAATGGCGCATTTAGGATTAAGGACAAGCATTTGCAAAATTTCATTCCGTTTCTTCTCCCCGCCCGAAAATCCATCATTGAGATCCCTTTCCAAAAAGCTTTCTTTAATTTTCATGGTTTCCATTACAGGCTGAACGATTTTTCGAAACTCATCATCCTCAATTTTTACGCCATGAATAGCAGAATAGGAATGCTTTAAGAATTCAAAATTGGAAATGCCGCGAATTTCGAGCGGGTATTGAAAACTCATAAAAAGTCCAAGCTTTGCTCTCTCTTCTGGATCTAGCTCTAGAATCTCCACGCCATTAAGCAAAATACTTCCACTAACAACTTCATAAAACGGGTGACCTGCTAAAACTTTTGCAAGTGTTGATTTACCAGCTCCGTTTGGCCCCATAATTGCGTGAATTTCACCGGGCAATACTGTGAGCGAAAATTTCTTTAAAATTTTCTTTCCCTCAATCTCTACTTCCAAATCTCTAATTTCTAACATTATCCGACCGAACCTTCTAATTTTAAGGTTAATAATTTTTGCGCCTCTACGGCAAATTCTAAGGGAAGCTCTTTAATCACATCCTTACAAAATCCGTTAACAATCAAGTTGATCGCATCTTCTCTAGAAATCCCGCGCGACTGCAAATAAAAAAGCTGCTCTTCATTCATCTTTGAAGTCGAGGCTTCATGCTCTAAACTTGCATGAGGATGATGCACATCAATATAGGGAAACGTATTTGCGGAGCATCTGTTACCAACAAGCATTGAATCACACTGCGTATAGTTTCTGGCCCCATCTGCTGACCCTGATATATAAACTAAACCTCGATATGTGTTGTGGGACTCGTCTGCAGAAATTCCTTTTGAAATGATAGTTGACTTAGTTCGTTTCCCCTTATGAATCATTTTAGTGCCCGTATCGGCCTGCATTTTTCCATTGGTCAATGCAACCGAGTAGAACTCCCCAACTGAATCATCGCCTTCTAAAATACAACTTGGATACTTCCAAGTAATTGCAGCTCCTGCTTCTACCTGAGTCCAGCTGATTTTCGAACCATTCCCTGCGCAGCGTCCTCTCTTCGTAACAAAATTATAAACTCCACCAAGTCCTGTCTTCGGATCTCCGGAATACCAGTTCTGCACAGTGGAATACTTTATCTCGGCTCTATCAAAAGCTACTAGCTCAACCACAGCAGCATGAAGCTGATTTGTATCAAATGCAGGAGCTGTACACCCTTCTAAATAACTCACATAAGAATCTTCTTCAGCAATAATAAGCGTTCTTTCAAACTGCCCTGTTTCCCGCTCATTGATTCTAAAATAGGTTGATAATTCAATTGGTGATCTCACCCCTTTTGGAACATAGACAAATGAGCCATCGGAAAATACGGCCGAATTTAAGGCTGCATAATAGTTATCGCCAATCGGAACAACACTACCTAAATATTTTTCTAATAACTCAGGATACCGTTTACATGCCTCACCCATCGAACAGAGGACAACGCCCGCTTCTTCAAGTTTTGCCTTAAAAGTCGTTCCAAGTGATACCGAATCAAACACAACATCGACTGCTACATTGACAAGTCTTTTTTGCTCATCCAGCGGGATCCCGAGTCTTTCAAATGTTTCTAATATTTTAGGGTCAACTTCGGAAAGACTATCTAAAGTTTGTTTAATCTTTGGCTCAGAATAATACCGGATATCGTTAAAGTCAATTTTTGGATACGAGACATTTGCCCACTCCGGCTCCTCCATCTCTTTCCATTTTTCGTAAGCTGCAAGTCTAAATTTTAATAAGAAATCAGGCTCGCCTTTCTTAAGTGAAATTGCTCTTACAACATCTTCACTAAGACCCTTAGGAAAGACATCGGACTCAATTTCCGTAACAAAACCGTATTTATATTCAGTGTGCTCATACATAATGAGAGACATTGTACCGAAAGCCCCTCACCATGTCAAAACAATTAGCCGAGTATCAGAGCTGTCTCAATAACGATGAATTGTCCAGCAGATAACCCAAGATCAATAAAAAATTCATTATACAGCAAATATTATTTCACTTTTTTTATATTGAATATTTAGCGTAATTATTAGTATAATATTTGCAAAATAACTTTTTAATAATTATTAAATTAGGAGAATATGGACTCTTTATCAAGATCAAGTAGCTTTAGCGCTACATCAACTCCCTTTTCGGCAAGTGATTTAGAAACATACAATGATCTAGTTACTGCTATTGCTCCTTTTTCTGAAATGGATGACCTCAAAACTAGATGTGAGAATCTCCTAAGGATCTTTGATGGCGAATTTAACCTATCGTTTTTAGATAATTACCAAACTCTTATTGCAGAAGGTTTTTTTCAATTTCTTAGAGAACTATCGCATGAACTAAGCGCTCTTGATTTTCCTGCTCAAAGAAAGCTGGAAATCGAGACATCTCTTAGAACTTTCCTTGAAAGGATATCAGGAGGCATAACACCTGAACAATCAAGACTAGTGACCTCCGGCATATTTGATTATTTCCATAAAGGCGTACCATCAGACAAATTGGCTATCGATTTAAATCGCTGCTTAGAATACCCAAATCAATATCAAGTGCAGTGCCATTTATTTGACTGGGAAGTCACAGTTGATGAAAATGAGGAGTCTGCAGAAGTCCTAAACTTCATTAAAATCATCACGAAATTTTTAGAGATCGGCAATCCACTTTCAAGAAAAACTGAATTGGATCTTTCCTGTTTAAATCTTGAAAGCTTTCCAATGGATATTTTTGCCTTTGACGCTTTTCAACACCTTTCATCCATAAATATGAAGGAAAATGATTTTTCTAGCATCGAAATTACTTGCAAATCATTAACTGTTTTACACTTAGATGATATTTGCGAGAGTTTAGAAGAGATTACCCTAATCAGCTGCAATTTAACCACTCTTCCTGATCAGTTTTTTAAAGTAAGTCAATCATTTCCAAACTGCAACACTATTGTTCTTGAAAATATCCCTCTACTGGGAGAGCATTTTCCAGAAGGAGATTGCATGCCCTTTCTTTTTGCATATGAAGAAAAATTTTCTAAAAGAATCGAATCTATCGTGTCATCAATGGATGGTGATGAGGTAAAAGACTATATACGAAGTCTTTTAAATCACTTCATTCTCCCAATTGAAGTTCATATGAATACTCTTTCAGAAGCAAGCCAAATGGAAGTAACAAGATTAATTGACAATTGTTTAAAGATTGCATCGACTGACCCTGATTTTTGCGCGAAATTCGTAAGCACATTACAATTTCCTGGGGGAACCAATTGGGATGCAGTGCGCGACACTATCCATGAAGTGCAACAAATTGAAAGAGAATTTATAACTGCATCTGCTGAAGGCTAGAGATAGCAATAAGGTCTTCGGGAGTGTCGATTCCTTGTGATTCGTGCTGTGTTTCATATACGGTTATGGGAAGGCCGTTTTCAAGGAAAGTGAGCTGCTCGAGCTTTTCAATTTTTGAAAGCAGAGACTCAGGCAAGCTCTTAATCAATTGAAGAGCTTGCTTTCTGTAAGCATATAATCCAATGTGCTTATAATAGGTACAACCGATTTTATCACGATCAAAAGGAATAGGACTTCTCGAAAAATAGAGAGCTTTTCCAAAGGTGTCTGTTACAACTTTTACAACATTTGAATTGAGGGCTTCTTCAAGCCTTGCTTGCTTTTTTAAAGTCCAGATCATTTGATCAGGATTTTCTATTCCCTGAAGAAGATCCTTAATCATTTGAGAAGAGATGAGCGGCTCATCAGCTTGCCAATTAACAATTACATCTGCATCAATATCTGAATTTGCCATAAATTCAATCAGGCGATGTGTGCCAGTTGGACAAGAAGGCGACGTCATTTTAAAGCGGCCACCAAATCTTATCACCTCTATTGCAACTTCTTCACTATCAACAGCAACATAAACTTCTGAAAATTCGGGGCAATTTTTAGCGGCAAGATATACGTGCTCAAGCATGGTTTTATTACCGATTTTAGCAAGCACTTTCCCTGGAAATCTTGTCGAAGCAAGTCTCGCAGGAATTACACATATAACTGACACTTGATCACTCCTTGAATGATGCGTTTAAGTCCTGTATCGAAATCAGTTTTAGGATACCAGCCAAGTTCAGTCTTAATTTTAGTAATGTCCATTGCATAACGGAAATCGTGACCGGGTCTATCCGCCACATGAATGATTCGTTTTCGATAGATTGCAGGATCTGTTTCCGTAATTTCAGCAAGTCCTTCTGTAATGCGGTCAATAACTTCAAGGTTTGTCTTTTCGCTTTCTCCGCCTACATTATAAACTTGTCCTTTCTTACCACGGCAGAGGATAAAGTAAATTGCTTCGGAATGGTCTTCCACAAAGAGCCAATCACGGACCTGTTCACCTGAACCATAGATAGTGAGTTCCTCTCCTGTTAAACATCTTTGAATCATGCGTGGGATGAGTTTTTCAGGATGTTGGTGGGGACCAAAATTATTACTTGCGTGGGAAACAGTGACAGACAGTCCATATGTCCTTGCATAAGACAGCGCTAAATGATCTGCCGCTGCTTTAGATGCCGCATAAGGCGAGCTTGGAGCATACGGCGACACTTCAGTAAATGTCCCCTCAAGTGTAGGCAAATCTCCGTATACTTCATCCGTTGAAATGAGATGAAGGTGCACTTGAGGGTGCCTTCTCAAAAATTCAACAAGGGTATACGTACCAATAATGTTTGTTTCAATAAAGGTCTTTGGCTGATCGATACTTCGATCTACATGAGTCTCTGCGGCAAAGTGAACAATCATGTCAAACGGGTTAGCAGCAAATATTTCTTCAATCAGCTTGGCATTACTAACATCCCCTTTAATGAATGTATACCTCGGATCCTTTTCGACCTCGCTTAAATTCTCAAGATTTCCTGCATAGGTGAGCAAATCAAGATTAATGATTTTACCAGAAAACTTTGTTTTTAATAAAACATGACGGATAAAATCAGATCCCATGAATCCGGCACCGCCTGTAACTAGCAATCGTTTATTTGTCAGCATAGTGTTGTAATGTACTCCCTTAAAGCAGATTCCCATGTGCGTATTGGCATTTTTAAAAATGGCTCTATTTTTTTTATGCAGAGCACAGACCGAAGAGGCCGAGTAGCAGGCCTTTTAGCTTCTTTTTGTGTAACAGCAATCACCTTTTCACAGTTAATTTCGATATTTAGCTCTTTTGCAAGATGAAACATATGAAGCAGCAAACCATATCTACTGATATCACCTTTATTCGTAAAATGAAAAATACCACTTTCATCTCTAACTTGATAGATTGCTTCAGCTAAATCTTTTGTAAAGGTCGGCGAGCTGATTTGGTCCGATATATGCTTACATTCTTTATTTGTTTTAAGTATGTCTAAAAGCCCAGAAACAATTCCTTCTTTTCCGCTTCCATAAAGAGATGCAGTACGGATACAAAGCCCCTTTTCATATCGAACCACCTCTTGCTCACCGAGAAGTTTCGTCTCCCCATATATATTGATCGGATGAGTAGAATCTGTCTCTACGTAATCTCCACCTTTATTTCCATCAAAGACATAGTCTGTGCCGACATGAATGAGCCGAATACCATGTTTTTTAGCTAAACGTGTTAAATTTTTAGGACCTTCCACATTAAGCTGATAAGCAAGTTCCTTTCCTGTGCTTTCCGCTTTATCAACATCGACATAAGCTGCGCAATTAACAATGTGTGAAGGCTTATTTTTCTGAATAAATTCTTCAAGAGCGGTAGAATCTAAAATATCGGCTTCGTAATGACTACTCGGAACAAAAGGAATTTTATTTTCAGAAAAATAGCTAACCATCTCTTTACCTAAAAGTCCATCTTTCCCAACCACCCAAAACTTCACAGGACCTCCTTCATAAGAAGAGATTTCGCATCTCTTTCTGAAAGAACAGGATTTTCAATAGGCCAGTCAATAGCAATGGCCGGATCAAATGGCGAGAAGCCTTTCTCAAGATCTTTATTATAAGGAACACTCACTTTATACATAACATGAGCAACATCTGAGAGAACACAAAAACCATGAGCAAATCCATCTGGAATAAAGAGCTGTTTGTGCGTCATACCATCTAAATAAAAACCTTGCCATTTTCCAAAGGTTTTTGAACCTTTTCGAATATCAACTACAACATCAAATATTTTACCCACTGGACAATATATAAGCTTTGCCATCCCTTCCTGAAAATGCATCCCACGCAATACATTAGCCTTAGAAAACGAGTGATTATCCTGACAAAATAAAGTATTTACACCAAATTCCTTGTAGCGAGATTCATGATAACTTTCGAGAAAAAATCCCCGCAAATCATGATAAACCTTAGGCTCTATCTCTATCAATCCAGCAAGCGTCATACCTATCCAGTCTACTCTAACTCTGTCCACAAGTAAATTGAATTCCTATTTCTTCGTTCACAATCTTGATTTAAACAAACCACAACAGGATTTATGAAAAATCTCATCTGCAATAAAATTGTTAAAATTCATCAGCGCGGTGGCTTGGGGCTTGCCCCAAGCGGCAGAGACGCTAAGGTCGCGGAGAAAAAAATAAGAATCGCAACAAACTTGGATTGTATATTTCATTCAAAGTTAAAACTTTGGGAATAATATTTAAAACTGTTTCCAACACAGTTGTTCATCCTCCTCATACTCATCTGCGTTAAGAACGCAACGCTTTATGCCCTGCTTTAAAAGAGGAACATTAAAATTTATTAACAAACCCACCTGCTTATTCTGAAGCCTCAAATACGTAATGACTTGAGACTTATGAACCGGCAATAATACTTCAACAGATTTCAATTCAACAATAACCCTATCCTCAACCAAAACATCTATTCTAAAACCACAATCAATTCGATGATTTTTATAATTAATAGGAATAATCAGTTCCTGACTATATTTCAATCCCCTTTCAGCCAATTCAACCAGTAAACACGCCTTATAGGCAGATTCTAATAGACCAGGACCTAAAACCTTATGAACTTCAATTGCAGCAGCAATAATTTGACCCGTAATTTTTTCATCTTGATAGCATACCATGTGTTCTCTCTTTTTTCTCAGCGATCTCTGCGTCTCTATTACCGCGCAAACGCGCGGCACTGCGCTGATGAAATTTAACAATTTTCAATAAATAAATACTTTAAATCTTATTGAAAAAATCTACGAAAAAAGGATAGCTCACATGTGGAATAATGTAAATTTCTCTTTAGGAAAGTGTGGCGACAGTAAAGTTACGTAAAGTGTCTTTTGCTCTACGGTAAGAGTAAAAATCATCTTGGTTGCCGTATGTACCGATCTCTGCTATTTCAATATTTTGAGGAGAAATGCCTAAGTTTGTTAATTGGAATTTTGCTATTTCCCACATATTAAAGTGGTTAGGAGATGCCTGAAATCTCCAAAACTGTTCAGGGAATTCTTGTTTGTAATGGATAAATTCTGCGTGCTCGGGCTCTAAACTAGGACCAATACAAACAATTAAATTTTCAGGCTTTACTTGGAAAATGGAGTTTAGATTCTGGACTGCCTCTTTATAGATGTTTTGAACAAGTCCGCGCCACCCTGCATGAATAGTTGCAAGCGCTTCAGTAATAGGATCATAAAAAATAGCTGCCTGGCAATCTGCATGCCTAATGCCAAGTGCAAGCCCTTTTGTTTTAGTAATTGCTCCATCAGCTATAGGAGATGGGCCCATTTCAACAAGTGTAACAACTTCCTTTCCATGCACTTGATCTAATAACTGGATATCATTATTAGGCCTAGATTCTTTAAGATAAACGCCATGAGAAAGCCTACTTCCTTGAAGAAGGTTAAATTCAAGCCAAGTAGTTTCTCCTCGATTTTTTCTAATCATTACCTTATCTTACAACTATGATTGAACTCTTTTTTAAACACCCACTTGGCGCAATTGCGTATTCTTTTCTTATTTTAGCGATTATCTCGATTTGGATCCACCGGAAGATTTGGGTATGGGGATCACTTCTTGCTGTTAGCTTAGCTTTTGCGTATTACGGAAACCTTATTGAAATCCAGGCACTTATACCTCTTGCAATTGTAGGGGGCTGTTATTTTTTTGCGACTGAAGAACTTAGCCAATTTTGGCGACTCTTTACCTGCATGGGAGCAGCCATCATTACAATTGCCCTCTACACCCACTTTGTAAAAGGATTTAATAATATACTTATTTTTAAAGGCTTTCGAGCCTCTCTAGATGCCATCCCCATAAATATCTATGCAAACTATGATAAGGGGGCGGTTGCAGCTTTAATTCTTGGGCTTTATCTACCTGTAATTAAAACACGCAAACAGCTTTATAGCTGCCTACTTGCAACAATACCGTGGATGATTTTTACAGCCTTCATGATCATTTCACTCACCCAATTTCTCCAAATCATCAAGTGGGATCCCAAACTCCCGCTCATCACACTCATGTGGCTCACAATTCAACTCTTTTTTGTCGTAATACCCGAAGAAGTATTCTATAGAGGCTTCATACAAAATGAGATCGCAAAAAGACTCAATAATCCCTTTGGCCCTACTCTTGCAATTCTGATAACCTCACTTGTTTTTGCGATGATCCACATCATCTTCCTCCCAAATTTCGCCTACATCACTACCGTATTCATTACAAGCATCTTATACGGAACCATCTACCAATTAACCGGCAAAATCGAAAGCTCAATCATCACCCATTATTTTACAAATATTTGCCATTTTTTCTTTTTCACCTATCCCATGCTTCAATCCTAAGAAGCTGTCCAAAACCTTTAATAGACAGAGATGGAGGGCGAAATGGTGTGGCGATCGCTCGGGGCTATGGGTTTAGAGCCGCGCTTTTGCGTGTGTGCGCGCTCTTCAGGTCTGAGTATAGTATTGATTGCTTCATAAGGCGATACGCCGCGTTTAATATAGACGATAACTCTATGTCGCTCTTCTGTATTGAGGACATAGAGATAGATTTTTTGATAAAGAGGACCAAGCTTATGATACACCTGTTTTTGGTCCTCGGTAAGATCTTCCGTAGAATGCTGTTGAAGGCATTCTGTGGGAAGGTTTTCTACCAAAGGATTATCCCCTTTATCTTTTGACTCTGAGAGAGTCGCCATTAGGGAGCAGGGTACCATCAGCAAGGTCCAACACCATTTATTGTACAAACTTAATCCTCTTCAGAATCCTTATCGTCATCATCTTCCGCTGAATCAGATCCATCAGGATTTTTCTTTTTAACATTTGGATCCGTATCAGCAGGTGTTGATGAGTCATATCCTGAATCGGCTAAAATTGTACCGAGAGTATATCCGGCAAATTTGGAGAAATTCGTCTCATATGTTGTTGCATTTGCTTGACAAATCCCTAATACTAAGAGACCAGCACTTAATAATTTTAATTGAATCATTGGTTCACCTTAATGTTTTTTACTTCTTATCTATACTTACTATTGATTGAATAATTATTTGCAAATGTTTTTAATTTAATTGTAATAATTACCACTTATTTCCTAGTCTTCTAATTGGAGGGTGATAATTATGGAAGAGAGACCGCTTGAATGTAGTCAGTGCACGAGAAAGGCAACCATCGTATATAAAAAAGTCAGCTGCGGAGAAATTCAATCTTGTAGAATGTGCCAGGTTTGCCCTTGTTTACAAACCAACATTGGGGTGCCGGTTGATGATGAAAAAGAAAATATGCTGGAACTTAATTTTAATAAGAAATGCCCCAATTGCCAATCGACTTTGCATGACATAACTATAGAGAAGCTAGTTGGCTGCCCTACTTGCTACTTAACATTTGAGGAATTTATTTTAAGTGAGATAGAAGGGACAACCGCCATTCACTTAGGTAGCGCACCTAAAACATTTAAAAGTGAGGATGTCTTAAAGAAATTGGAATCTCTCCAATTTGCACTATCTGAAGCAGTTAGTTCAGAAAGTTATGAAAAAGCAGCTTTTTTACGAGATCAAATCAAAACTCTTAGTGAGAAAATCGATGAAAAAAAATGATGAGCTTCCCAACGCATTTACAAGCGCCACGCCTTGGCATAAAGCAACAAATATGATTTGGCCCACAACTTCTATGCTGCTCAGGAGAAACCTTGATTCGTTTCCATTCCCATCGAAAATTAATGTAAAAAACGCAAAAGAAGTTCAAAATCTAATAACTGAGTCTCTTTCCTCATATAAAGCATTTCCCGCAAATGTCCTTACCCCCCACCAAAAAGAGCTTCTTTTTGAACATTTTATTTTACATGAAGGATTTGAAAAAAATGATGAAGGGAGATGCTTTATTGTAGACAATTCAGCTAAATTCCTAGGAATCATAAACCTAGAAGACCACCTTCATATTCATACATTTAGCTTTGATTCTGATTTTAAGGAATCTTGGAAATCACTTTCAAAATTAGAAGAAACTCTTTCTAAAAAACTTCAATTTGCCTATTCCCCTCAATTTGGGTACCTAACTTCCAATCCATCACTTTGCGGCACAGCGTTTGTAGTACAAGCAGTTCTCCACTTACCCATGCTTTTGCACCTTGACGAGTTCTCTTTTCTATTAGATAGATTACCTAAAGAGCTTCAAGTAAAAGGACTTGGAGAGGAAGGTGAATATCTTGGGGATATGGTTCTGCTAGAAAATAAATACACACTTGGCGTGTCTGAAGAATCTATTCTCAAATCAGTTAAAGAAACTGCCGAAAAATTTTCAAATGAAGAAGCTAATTTACGATTACACATAAAAGATGATCAAATACCCTTATTAAAAGATAAAATAGGAAGAAGTTTTGGCCTGATTTCAAACGCATGCTCACTAAAAGCAGAAGAAGCGCTCTCATCTCTAAGTCTAATACATTTAGGAAAGGAACTTGGCTTTCTTCAAGATCAAGGCTCTTTTAATTTCTTTGATCTTTTTTTCACTTGCAGAAGAGCCCATCTCTCCGAGCTCAATAAAACAGGGACACTTTCAAATGAGCTCCTTGCAACTGCGAGAGCCGATCATCTCCGAAAAGAAATCGCCACTCTCACCCCCTCAAACTTGTTTACTTGATTGATTTCTAGCTGAAAATTGGGCAACCAATTAGAATTGGTAAGATATGGCAGTTACTAAAGCAATCCTTCTTATGGGAGGACTAGGAACAAGACTCTCTCCTGAAAAAGGGGCCAAGCAATTTCTTCCGCTTGGTGACAAGGCAATTTTTGAATACGCGCTAGAAACCCTGCAAAAAAGCTTTTTATTTAATGCTATTATTATCGTGGCACCTTCTATAAACCATATCCCTGGAAGCGTTATAGGCGGCGCTACAAGACAAGAATCATGCTATAAAGGGTTACTTGCCTGTGGACCTGATACCGATTTTGTTCTTATTCACGATGCTGTCAGACCTTTTGTATCTTTAGATATTTTGAAGCGTAATATTGAAGCTGTCAAAATATATAAGGCAGTCAACACCTGTATTCCTACAAGCGACACAATAAATTACGTAGAAAATGATACTGTGATTTCAATTCCCAAACGGAGTTCCTGTATGCGCTGTCAAACTCCACAAACTTTTTCTTATCCACTCATATTAGAAGCTCATCAAAAAACAAGACAAATCAATGCAGTCGATGACTGCTCTCTTATCTTAGAACTCGGACACCCTGTTCATGTAGTAGCAGGCAGTGAAAATAACTTTAAGATCACAACACCGATAGATTACGACATTGCCCGCTCTCTTCTTTCCCATAAATACGAAAATCAGGTATGATTTAATAAATTTGGGGTTCTATGGCAAAACTGTATTTCTATTATTCTGCAATGAATGCAGGCAAGAGCACAACGCTTTTGCAAGCAAGCTACAACTATATCGAACGTGGAATGCAAACAATTTTATTTGCGCCGAAAATTGATCAAAGATTTGGCAATACAATTATTTATTCAAGAATTGGATTAAAACAGGAAGCTGTCCCATTTGACACAGAATTTAATTTTTTTGAGTATGTCGAAGAGCGGAAAAATACAATGAGTCATTTGAAATGTATTTTGGTGGATGAAGCGCATTTTTTATCAAAAACGCAAGTAGAAGAATTAAGCGAAATTGCAACAGAGCTTGGAATTGCCGTTCTTTGCTACGGTTTAAGATCCGATTTTCTAGGTGAGCCATTTGAAGGAAGCAAGTATTTATTAGCTTGGGCAGAAGAGCTGACCGAGATTAAGACAATTTGTCAGTGCGGCCGGAAAGGCATTATGAACATGCGAATCGATAGTCAGGGAAACCCTGTCACAAAAGGCGCACAAGTGCAAATTGGCGGCAATGAAAGTTATGTGTCGCTCTGCATGAAATGTTATAAACACAAAATTAAAGCAAATGAGGAGATCACTGTATGAGCGCATTTATAAAATCACTGCCATCGCCTACATTTCAAAGGCTTCTTCCTTATTTAGTCTGCTTTTCAGCATCTTTATTTTTTGCCTATGAGCTTGTCCAGTTTCACATGATGAACGCGATTTCGCCGTATTTAATGAAAGATTTGAATATGGGCGCGACTTCCTTTGGACAGCTTTGCGCAACCTATCTCTTGGCCGACGTAATTTTTCTTTTACCGGCAGGAATCATTCTCGACAGATTTTCTACAAGAAAAGTAATCCTAACTGCCCTTCTTTGCTGTATTGTCGGCACATTTGGATTTTCCTTTGCACATAATTTTAAAGAAGCTGCTCTTTGTCACTTTCTTTCAGGAATTGGTAATGCTTTTTGCTTCCTTTCTTGCATGATGCTGATTGCTAGATGGTTCTCTAAAGAAAAGCAAGCGCTCATTATCGGACTTGTGATTACAATGGGGATGCTCGGCGCTGTATTTGCTCAATATCCAGTCACAATTATTGCAGAAGCTTTTTCCTGGAGAAGCGCTTTAATTGCAGATGCGGGCATCGGCCTTGGCATATTTGCTCTTATTTATCTATTTGTCCATGACGGTCCAAAACTAGACTCTAAAGACTTCTCTCTTCCGTTTTGGGAAGGCGTTAAAAGAAGCGTTCTCAATCTTCAAAACATCCTATGCGGCCTCTATACCTGCTTTATGAATATGCCTCTAATGGTGTTAAGCGCTGTTTGGGGAAGCCTTTTTCTCTCGCAGGTGCATGGCGTACCCCTTGCAAAAGCCTCATTTATCTCTGGTATGATTGGTGTCGGTACTATTATCGGATCCCCTCTCTACGGCTACCTTGCAAGCAAAACACAAAACAAAAAAAGCTGGATGACTTTTGGCGCTGTCACTTCAATTTTTTTCATGATTCTTATCATGTTCCTCCCCCACCCATCAGAAATGCTGCTCACCTCACTCTTCTTTTTACTTGGTCTTGCCACCAGCTCACAAGTCCTTGGTTACCCACTTATCACAGAGAATAGCCCGAAAGAACTGACAGGCACTTCCATGGGAATCGCAGCCGTCATCATTATGGGTCTCCCCATGCTATTCCAACCCCTATCCGGCTACCTCCTTGACCTCAATTGGCAGGGGACCATGCAAAATAGCGCTCCTCTCTACTCCCATATAAACTACATCATTGCCTTTGCCCTATTCCCTATCGGCTTTGCCGCATCATTCCTGACAACCTATTTTATTAAAGAAAGCGATAGCCGAAAGCTTCTTTCAGTCAACTAGATACAAGCGACTAAAATACGATCTATCGTAAATTGGTCATACTAGGGGGTCAGACGTCATGTGTTCATGTGTGACACATGAACACATGACG
>CAZKFL010000042.1:12706-18373 GCA_964552055.1 uncultured bacterium | reverse complement strand
AAGGGCTGTTGCTCCGCACAGAGAATTCAAATTTTTTCTTTTATGCAACAAGGCCCTAAAATTCCCAATTTTTGAATCTTTCTCAGAATATTAAAAATTTTAACATACCACATAATAATTATTTCACATTATCAATTAATTTAGCTTAATGTATAATTAAAGCAAAACTTTGAAGGAGACTAATTATGGAGGCACCATCTATACAAGTAACTATAAGAAGCCCAACTAGCAGATTTTTACAAAATAGAACAGATCCTGCGCCAATTTATATTTCACCTAGAGCAAATGCTCCAAGAACCAATTTTTTTCTAAATATTTCTCCAAATTCTAGCTTAAATACATTAAAAAGATTAACAGAATCGCTAGTCATTCCTTTATTTATAATGAATTGCATATCCCCTTTTGCGTTTCCAGAAGCCTTTCTTACAACTCATATCATAAACACATTAGTCCTTTGCATTTTAGGAATAAAAACCTGCCTTATTCGTAATTCTACACGAAGCTACCAAGTTTTTTTAAATCAGGGTGGGCGTCAAACCCAACCAATAGACGTTGAAGTACGAACTGAGATCGGAGAAACAGTATAAATAATTGCCTTTACACCTTTAGGCTAAATTAATTCCCATCCATCTTCCAAGTTACGGTGCCAGGCACCGGAACTTGGAAGATTAACTCAATTATCTATATTTTAATGGATTGACTTCACTGTATATCAATCAGACACCCGAAAAATTATGATTATATACTGCTCGCGTTATAAAAATTGGTTTTTTCTTTGTCATAAATTCCCACCTTTAAATTTGGGGATTTCTGACCCCTAAAATTCCCGATTGTTGAATTTGCTCGGTATATCATTAAATACTTTAAGATGACTAAAATATAGAATTCTAATATAATTAGCCAAACAATTTTAGGAGATTTATTATGGCAACAGCAATATCTACAGGAAATAATCAGATTACCGTAGAAATCAGAAGCCCTCGCGGCGGACTTATCGATAAAGGGTCAGTTCCCGAACCAATTTTTGTTCCCCCAAATGCAACTGGTCCAAGAATTAATTTTGCGTTAACTATTTCTCCAAATTATCATACATCCCTAGTGCAGAGTTTCACAAAATGGACAGTCGCTTTTCTTCTTGTAGTGAATTGCATATTACCATGGGTAACTCCTATCACTCATTTGGGACGTCTGATCATCACAACTCTTGCCCTCTTTCTTGTAAGCGCGTCAGCCGCGGGTATTCCAAATCCTACACGAAGATATCAAGTTTTTTTAAATCAGGGTGGGCATCAAACACAACCAATGGACGTTGATGTAAGTGCTGCAACGGGAGGAACAATCTAGATGTACTTTTATTAATTTTTGAAAGAAAATGCTTACTAAAATACCTAAATAAGGAAAGTTATGACTGTTTCCAGATGTCTTTCAAGTTATGCAATGTCAGAATTACTCTCTTGGAGAAATCCGCAGGGCAGTGAGGAGGAATGGCTTACAACTGCTCATCAAGCACAAACAATAGCCCCTCCTTTAAAGAAAATTATTTACACTGAACTGGGCCTTTTAGTTTTAGCAGTCGCAGCTCTTGTTGAAATAGTAGCAGACTCTCTCTTTATTTTTTTAAGCGGCCTCTACTGCGTTGTATCCACAGAACCATTCAAATTTTTTATGGAACAACTCCAAAGCAGCCGTTTTACTCTTTTTTGGGCAGTAGCGAATGCGCTAATTTCAAATTTTACTACCAATCACTTACTCACTCACGAAAGTTCTGCTCGTGATTTCATCGGCTATATTATAACACCATTGTCTCGCAGCGTGGATAAACAATATGTTATTGATCAAGATATTCGACTAAGAAATATCGATCACGGCAAAAACTTTATTCTGTCCGAGGTTTTGGAAGAGACATTTAAACAGGTTGATGAGACTACGATCTCACGGCTCAAACAACATGATTATCAGTTAAGAGAATTTGTTATCCGAAAAGCGATGTATATTTATATTGCAGGTTCCAAAAAAGATGCGGAAATCCCCGCATTTTTTACATCGATAACTCGTGAGAGTATTGCTCGAGAACGTCTTAAACTTGCTCAATATCCAAAAGATGAATTAGAGGCGTTTAAAACTGCACTGATGAGACCTGAAAGTACCGCTCTTTATCTAAAAGGGCGGATCCTACGCCATGATGAGAAATCTATATATAATGCAGGATCCAATGAATCCCGCATCCGTATACTGGGGCCCGAATCTCTTTTTTCAAGAAGTTTTAGGAAAGCCTGCGACTCAATTCTTTAAGCATTGTCATTTCAGCCCCATCTTCCAAGTTCCGGTGCCTGGCACCGGAACTTGGAAGATTAACTCAATTATCTATGTTTTAAAAATTTGGCTCTAAAGGTCGGCGAAGGGATTGCAGCTGTCTAGAAAGGGCTTTTTCTTTTGCCTTTTCCGCTTTTCGTCTTGCAGACTAAAGAGGAGGTCTTTGTCAAAGTCTTGGTGGCTCGCCCAATGGATGTAGTCGATGGGTAATTCTTTGAAGGGTTTGCCTTTATGTTTGCCGAGGGGCATTGCTTTGAGGAGGATGGGCTCTCGGAGACGCTTCATAATGTCGCTTGTGGATCTAAATTCTTTTGCGAGATACTTAAAGACTTGGATGTTGACCATAACATCGTTCATGGCTCTGTGCGCGCCTTCATCGGGGATGTTAAAGTGTCTACGTAAATCTTCGAGTTTGTTTGATGGAGTTTCGCCAAAGAGTCTTGCTAAACGAACGGTATCGATAGAGTTTTGGAGGTCAAATGGGCAAGGAATATTTCGTTTTTTTGCAGAGGCCATAATCAGCTGCAAATCAAAGCCAATATTGTGTCCCATGATAGGGTGATTTCCACACATTTCAAAAATTTTTGGCAAAACATCTTCAATTTTTGGCTTACCCTTCACCATCTCATCTGTAATGTGGTGCACGGCCATTGATTCTGCAGGGATCGGCCTAAGGGGGTCTACTAAAGTTTCATACTGCTCAATGATTTCATCAAAGGTGAATTTCACAACCGCAATTTCGACAATCTCTTCCTGCTCAATAGCAAGTCCAGTTGCTTCGCAATCTAAACAAATAAAAATCTCTTTCTGCAACTTTGACATACATTCCCTTTATACTTATCAAAAAAATAAATTCATATAAAAACTACTTTTTCTTCTTTGCGTTCCTTTGCGACTTTGCATCTTTGCGTCAATTTTTCTAAGAACTGACACCTAAAGCATATTAAAATATCTTAATTCAATTAAACTTCACCTAAAAATTCACGCAAAGATGCAAAGTCGCAAAGGAACGCAAAGAAGAAAAAATATTCTTTAGTTTCTCTTCTTTTTTTCTATATAGTTTCTTTTTACTAAAATTTCTCGTCCGTCTCGATGATGCTTTAGTTCAATCCAATAATAGCTATCGGGCAGCGCTTTGTCTAATATATTTGGCCACTCAATACATGTTATGTATGGGGGATTAAAATACTCATCAAATCCCATCGAAAGAAATTGCTCTTCATTTTGCAATCGATAGAGATCAAAATGCACAAGATTGTCGTATTGATTCATGTAGGTGAATGTTGGGCTAGAAACAACTTCTTCAGGAATGCCAAAATAATTTGCAAGCCCCTTAACAAATGTTGTCTTTCCAGCGCCTAAGTCACCTACCAAACAAATTACCGATCCAGGAACAAGGCCCCTTGCAAAATCTTTAGCAAAGGACTTCGTTTCTTCCTCTGATGTAAGAAGAGTGGTATTTATTCCTGACTCTCTTCTTCCGGCTCTTGTTCTTCCTCTGCGCCCTCTTCCATCCATCTAGCTACATGCTTTGCGAAAGGTTCGTATTGAGAAAGAGCTTCAACAAACGCGGCGATCTTACTCTCTTCTAATTGTGTCTGGATAAACTCTAAAAAATCTTCTTGGATTTCAAAGCGGTTCTGTGTAGGAACTTCCCTCATGGGAATGGAGCGAATCTGATTAGCACAAAAATCTTCAATTACACCGTTTCTGCTATTAAAAAGTTTTCCCGTAATAAGAGAAGAGTAAACCATCTTTTTTAAAGGCTCTTTCTGTTCCTTGATATAACTCTTTATAACTTCAGGATCTTCAGAAATGTAAAACTTCTTTACACGCATTCCATCTTTTCGTTCCGTATTTTCAGGACACTTACTAACCCACTCATATATAGCATCTTGTGGATTTGGATGAGTGTTATCAGCAAACACTTTTCCTGTAAACGGACAGATATAAACCTTTTTGGTCAATTCATTGACACTTGGTTTGCCAATTTGAATCTTGATCTCAGTCTCGCGCCAAAGTTTCCCTTGGGTCTCTAAATTTCGAACAAGTTCATCCTTACTTTGATAAATCTTTTTTTCACGTATAAACACCGCTGGATCTAACTTATGTTTTTTCTCAAGAAAAAACAGATAAGTCGATATTAAATCCGCCCTGCGGTTCTTTTTTAGAAATCCCTCCATCTCGGAGATAATACCATCTGAAACAGCCAACTTTGTCATTTCTCAACGCTCCTCTTGGGTAAACAGAGTACCGCATATCCATTATTAATGACAATAATAAAGATTATTGGCTATACTGTGGGACTAAAAAAAAGCTTTACACCTATGATGCAAAATCTATCATCCCAATTAGAAAATCTTTTCCAAAGAGCTACAAAAGATGCTTTCGGAATCAATGATTTAGTAGAAATTACTCAAAGTACACAGGAAACATTTGGTCATTATCAGTGCAATAGTGCTCTAAAATTTGCAAAAAGTCTTGGCAAAAGCCCAAGGGACGTCGCAAAATTGCTGATAGAACATATACAAGATTCTAGAAAACTGATTGATAAAATGGAAATTGCTGGGCCTGGATTTATTAATATTCACCTCTCCCCTCTTTTTATAGAGACTGACCTCGCCTTAATACAGAATGATCCAAGACTTGGCGTCCCTCCTCTTTTTAAAAAAGAAAAAATTATTTGCGAGTTTTCAAGTCCAAATATTGCAAAAGCTATGCACGTCGGCCATCTTCGCTCTACTATTATTGGTGATAGCCTCGCAAGATTATTTGAATTTCTAGGACATGACGTTCTAAGGCTAAACCACGTAGGCGATTGGGGCACTCAGTTTGGAATGCTTATCACCTATCTCAAACAATTTCATCCCGAAATAATAAAAGGAAATGCTAACCCATCTTTAGAAGATTTAATGGGCTGGTATAAAGCCTCCAAATTAAAATTTGACGAATCAGCTGAATTTAAAAAAGCGTCACAGGAAGAAGTTGTTAAATTACAGAGTGGAAGCTCCGATTCTGTTGCTATCTGGAACCAAATCTGTGAGATTTCTCGCAAAGGATTTCATGAGATCTATGATCTCTTAGACGTACATTTAAATGAGCGCGGCGAATCTTTTTATAACCCGTATTTAAAAGAAGTAGTTGATACATTTGAATCAAAAGGGCTTGTGAAAATTGATAACGGTGCTAAATGTGTCTTTCTCGATGGCTTTCTAAATAAAGAAGGAGAGCCTTTTCCGCTAATGATTCAGAAAAGTGACGGCGGCTACAATTATGCAACAACCGACCTTGCCGGCTTTAGGTACAGAGTGGAGCATGACAAGGCAGATAGAATCATTATAGTAACAGATGTCG
>CAZKFL010000042.1:0-12696 GCA_964552055.1 uncultured bacterium | reverse complement strand
GCCAATCACTACACTTTAAAATGGTATATCAAGCAGCAGAGCTTGCACACTTTATTGATCCAGCTACAACTCGTTTTGATCACGTCCCTTTTGGCCTTGTATTAGCAGCGACTGGGAAAAAATTTAAAACTCGTGAAGGCGAAACGGAACGATTGATCGACTTAATTGACGAGTCAATCATTGCCGCAAGAAAACTTTTAGAAGAGCGAGATGTAGATAACCTGGATGAATCCGCAAAAACTTTAGGAATTGGCGCTGTAAAATACGCCGACCTTTCTTGCAACAGAATCAAAGATTATACATTCAGCTATGAGCGCATGCTAAAGTTCGAGGGCAATACAGTTGCCTTTATTCTTTACGCATACGTTCGCATTCAAAGCATTAAGAGAAAACTGGGAGAGCCTTCTAAATCTGCAACAATCACCTTTTCTCACCCCTCTGAATTTAGCCTAGCGCTTCATATAAGACGTTTTGGAGAAGCTCTCAATGCAATGGACGAAGAGCTACTACCAAATAGGCTTACAGACTTTTTATACCATCTTGCTGAAAAATTTCACTCATTTTTTCGTGATTGTCGAGTGGAAGGATCAGAAGAGGAAGCGAGCAGACTGCTTCTTTGCGATCTTACTGCAAGATTAATTGCAGACGGATTAAAAATTTTAGGAATAAAAACATTATCCAAAATGTAGGAACCATACTCTATATATGCCAATACGACTTAAAACTCTTCGCGAAGTCCCTATCAAAGGAAAGCGAATGCTTGTCCGAGCTGATTTTAATGTTCCTTTAGATGCAAATGGGGAAATTATTGATGACACAAGAATTAAAGCCTCTCTTAATACCATTAAATTTTTATTAGAGCGCGGCGCGTCTATCATTCTAATCAGCCATTTAGGCAGACCAGATGGAAAGAAAATGCCTGAATTTTCTCTAGCTCCGATAGCAAAAAGACTTTCAGAGCTGCTTGCCCAAGACGTAACTCTCGCTCCTGACTGTGTTGGAGAAGTAGTTGAAAAAATGGCAGCTAAGTTAGCTCCAGGTCAAGTCTTGCTTTTAGAAAACCTCCGCTTTCATCCGGGAGAAGAAAACCCATCCGAAGAACCGATGTTTGCAGAAAGACTCTCCAGACTTGGTGATGTCTATGTGAACGACGCATTTGCAACCGCACACAGAAAGCATGCTTCCACTTATGCAATTGCTTCTAAATACACAGAAGCATGCGCAGGATTTCTTGTAGAAAAAGAAGTAACGATTCTCACCAATTTACTTACCCAATCAAAACCTCCCTTTTATGCAGTAATCGGTGGAGGCAAAGTAAGCAGTAAAATAGGGATAGTTGAATCACTTCTGGACAAAGTAGACGGTCTTTTAATCGGTGGTGGGATGGCCTTTACATTCTTCAAAGCAATGGGATTAAAAATTGGAAACTCACTTGTAGATAATGAATTTGTCGACATGGCCTATAAAATCATCCGAAGAGCTGAGAAAAAGGGAATTGATTTTCATCTTCCGATTGATATTGTTTGCGCAAAGGAACTCTCTGAAACTAGCGAAATAATCACAGTGTCAATTAATGATGGTATTCCTGAAGGCTTTATTGGAGCAGATATTGGTAAGGAAACATTAATTGAATGGAAATCTGCACTAGCGGGCGCGAATACAATTCTTTGGAATGGCCCAGTTGGTATTTATGAATTAAAACCCTTCCAAGAGGGCACAAGCAGATTAGCAGAAATTATTTCCTCTCGAAAAGCAATGACAATTATAGGGGGCGGAGATTCTGCAGCAGCTATCCATTCCCTAGGGCTTGATCAAAAAATTACTTGCATATCGACCGGTGGTGGTGCAACCTTAGAATTTATTGAGTTTGGAACCTTACCAGCGCTAGAGCCTCTCACAAAGAGCATTGTAAAATAAGGCTAAATCAGTAATAATAGCGGATATACAGGGATAAAGTTTCAAAATGATGAAAACCTCTCGTACTTTCTACTATTTAATTATTGAGGACAGCTCTATATGACGACCACAACCACAGAAGGTTTTGAATTCGGTAGGTTGCGTAAATTATTTTGGCCAATTCATAGGATTGAAATTAAAAAATTTCTTCCTATGTTTCTAATTTATTCTTTAATTGTTTTTAATTACAGTCTATTAAGGGCCGCAAAAGACTCTCTTTTAATCACAGCTCCTCAATCAGGCGCGATGGTTATTCCCTATATCAAGGTATGGGCAATTCTTCCCATGGCATTTTTAAGTACTTTAATTTTCACTAGACTCTCGAATAAATATAACCGTGAAAAAGTTTTTTACATCATGATGTCTAGTTTTATTGCTTTCTTTTTTCTATTCGGATTTGTACTATATCCCCTTCAAGACTACCTCCACCCACATGCTCTTGCCGACAAACTTCAAGCCATTCTCCCAACTGGTATGCAAGGCCTAGTAGCCATATTTCGAAATTGGACATTTTCACTCTTTTATATCATGAGCGAGCTTTGGGGCACTATTATTATGCACGTTCTTTTTTGGGGATTTGCTAACGAAGTAACTTCTGTCAAAGAAGCAAAACGTTTCTATTCAATTTTAGGCGTTGGAGCTAATCTAGCAACTATCTGCGCAGGATTTATAGGAATTTTATTATCCAGTGAATTTTTATTTTCCAAAGTTTTATTTGGAACAGACAGATGGGGCCAAAGCCTAATGTCCATTAATGCAGTTATTGTTTTAATTGGTCTTGTAATATTAGTTCTTTATAGATGGCTAACTCATACCACATACCAAAAAGAAATTGTGGAAAGTCAGCCTATGGGTCATCATGAGCCCAACCCAATTAAAATGGGAATGCGAAAAAATTTCTCCTACCTTGCAAAATCCAAATATTTAATTTGCATTGCCGTCATTGTTCTTACCTACAACCTCTCCCTAAACCTTGTTGAAGTTGTTTGGAAAGACCAAGTCCACCATCTCTGCCCTTATGGACCTGACTACAATGTATACATGGACAAAGTACTCATCTACATTGGCATAGCTTCATCCTTTTTTGGCTTCTTCTTCTGCGGACAGGTAATTAGACGTTTCGGCTGGACAGTTGCGGCATACGTGACACCTATAATACTTTTTGTATCGGGAATGTTATTTTTCATAACTCTTCTCTGGAAGGACCACTCTCTTATCGAATCAGTCGGCATCTTTTTTGGATGCTCGCCACTAGCTCTTTGCGTATTTCTAGGCGCCATTCAAAACATTTTTTCAAGAGCCAGCAAGTTCACCTTTTTTGATGTTACAAAGGAAATTGCCTTTATCCCATTAAGTGCTGAAAGCAAACTAAAAGGGAAGGCAGCAATTGATGGTGTTGGTTCAAGACTTGGTAAATCAGGCGGATCCATGTTTCACCAAGCCCTTCTAATGTTCTTTGGAACAATTGCAATGAGCACTCCATTTGTCGCAATCGTCCTAGCTTTAATTTTTGGAGGCTGGCTATGGGCAGTTAGGTCTCTTGGCTTTCAATTCGGAGAGCTATCACCTGAGCAGGGCCCAGAAAAAGCAGCTAAACCCGCAACTGTTGGAGTCTAAGAGCGCATGACATTAGACCCAAGTAGTTTAGTAGAAAAGTGGGGCGCATTTGCACCATGGATTATATTTGGTTTAGCTCTACTTGCAGGACTCAACTTCCCCATCAGCATCGATATACTCATCACAATTACAGCGTTACTAGCAGCAAACTATCTTCCCGAAAAAGCCTTTCTTCTTTTTTCTCTATTTACACTTGGTTGCATTTTTTCGGCATGGATTTCCTACAGCTTAGGCAGATCCGTCACAAAACTCATTAAACCTGAACGAGCTCAGAAAGTTGCCGCCTTCTACAAAAAATTTGGCTTTTTTGCATTTTTTATCTGTAGGTTCATACCCTTTGGAGTGCGGAACGCATTTTTTATGTCCTCAGGCTTTTCTAAGGTACCTTTCCGCAAATTCGCCCTATTCGACGCACTTGCTTGCACCATATGGTCATCACTCCTCTTTACGCTCATCTATAAGCTTGGCCGAAATTTTGACACAGTACTGTACCACTTCAAGAATCTCAACATAATCATATTCAGTATGTTTGCGACATCCGTCGCAACATACCTCATCTACAGATTCATCAAAAGACCTAAAGCAAAAGATCTTACTTAGATTTGCTCTTTATATGCTTGATAGCCGTAATAATAAAGCCAATTAAAAATATAAAGAATAGGACTTGCGCTACGACTGCAGAGGTTCCTTCTACAAAATAGAAACCAAATAATCCTGAAATGATAGAAATTACAAAAAATATTACCGCCCACTTAAGCATAAACCCACCTTTTTTTAGTTCAAATACAAGATCAAATTTCCTATCGTACTGATAATTAGTATGATTGCTTTATGCACTAGCCATTTTGATCTATTATTTAGTTATATATAGCATCAGCATATTACAGACAAAACTTTTTTATTGCCCCATATTGCATTTCTCTGATTATCTAAAAGAAGAGGAAGAGCACTTTACAAGGAGATTTATGATAAACCCGATAGACAGAAGTTGGAACGTAGGTAGCAATCACACTGAAAGTTTTTTAAATATCACATGCAAAGCGGGTAAAGCGGCGGATATAGCCGTACTGGCTGATAGAATCTTAGCCAATCCAGAATATGAAGGAATCTTTAACCATCATGAATATAGCCGAGAAGAAGGGACTGATAATATAATTATAAGATGTAAAATCTTTGATTCATATCACTTAGATGATCCTCATATCGAAGAGATTGCTCACAAAGCACTTACCAAACTTAATAAAGAAACATATTCTTCTGTACCCGCTCTCTCATCATGGGTAAGGAGAGATAGTGACAATAGAGTTTGTTCCCAACCATTAACTGAAGAAGACGCAACAGTATTAAAAAACAAACTAGAAGAAGTTTCTGGCAATTCAATCACTTTTGTAGTTGAACCAAGCCGATCCACTCCAGGAAAATATAGAGTGACTCTAAACAATAATGACACAAATAGGCCTGAAATTAAGGGAAAACTAGTCAGCACAACAGCAATGCTAATCATGGATGGATTAATCCATCCATGAGACCTCTGGTGGAAATTCATCCAATTTGTTACAATTGCAGGGATGTTTACACTATCAAATGTTTTGTCCTTGGTACGAGGGCCATTAGCCTTTCTTTTTCTAATTAATCGAATCGATGTTAGGGCAGGCGTAATACTTGCTGCTATCTTGACTGATTGTATCGACGGTTATCTTGCAAGGCGGTATAAAATCGCCACAAAACTAGGGGCTATTCTTGATCCTGTGATGGATAAATTTTTTGTCTTCTTTGTTCTTTCCGTTTTATTTTATGAGCGCTCTTTGAATGGGTGGGAAGTTGTTGCCATGCTTTCTCGTGATATGGTTTTATTTGCATTCTCCCTCTATCTCCTAATTAAAAATGAATGGAAAACCTACAATTACCGCTCATTAATTTGGGGAAAAGCCTCAACCTCCTTACAATTTGTTGTCCTTTTCTTCCTGGCACTCAACATACAGCTCACCTATATTCTATTTTTTCTTTTTGTTGCTCTTGGCTTCTGCGTCTTCTTTGAGTTATTTTTCACCTTGAAATCCAATGCTAAAAAGGTTTAACCTGATATTTTAACTGAAAAGGAAAGCATCATGCAATTTGTTAGAGAATCAATTTTTGTTTCGGCAATTCGATCTTTTTTTAATACATTTCTAGCTGTTCTTGGAATTACATTGGCTCTCGGAATTTTTGCAATCACTGCAGGTGCATTTTCCTCACCTTATCATTCAGGTGATGACTATATCGAAATGAAAATATTACCCAATGCAAATGGCGATAGTACAATATTAGCGGAAACAGCTCCTGTAATACTACAAATTGATATCACTGGAGTCATTGGAGAAAAGCACCTTGTTGGGGAAAGCATAGAAAGTTTTTTACGAATTTCTCAAAATGGTGTTTTAAAGAATAACCGAGTAAAGGGTGTACTGCTTTATATTAATAGCCCAGGCGGCGGCGCAATTGATAGTGACCTGATCTATCAGGCTGTAATGCAATACAAGGAAACCTTTAAAGTTCCCGTTTATGCATATACGCCGGGTGTTTGTGCATCAGGTGGTTATATGATTGCATGTTCTGCTGACAAAATTTATGCAAGCCCATCTTCGATTGTCGGCTCTGTTGGCGCAGTATGGGGACTTGGATTTAATTTCTGGCAATTTATGCAAACTCATGGGATTGATTCTGTAACTATTGCCGAAGGCCTTTACAAACAAAAATACCCGACCTTTACTCAAACAGAAGCTGGAACATCTTCCTATAACGACTTAATTGCAATTGTGCAAGAAGGATATACACAGTTTGTAGAGCTAGTTGCAAAATCTAGAGAATCTAAAGGATTAACAGTTGACGCCCTAAGACATACTTATGGGGCGCAAGTTTACACAGGTCCTACCGGTCAGAAATTTGGATATGTTGACAACGGAAATGCCTACTACAAAGAAGCGTTAATGGATCTTGTAAAAGAGTCTCATTTAGATTCAGCTCCCTATCAAGTCGTAAAATTTGACTACAAACATTCCCCTCTTCAAGAGCTTGTTTCCAATAAGCTATCACTTTTGCTAGAAGAGGCCGAAAGCAAGTTACTAGGAATTAAAATGCAAGGAAAGTTGAATAATACTCTCCTTTATTATTATGACACACAAGACAGACTCAAATAAAATTTTCGTAATCGATGTTTCAAACTATCTTTTTCGCTCCTATTTTGCGATTCGAAAAATGACAAATCAAAAGGGAGTGTCAACAAACGCTCTCTTTGGTTTTATTAGATCGATTCAAAAACTGATTAAGGATTTTAATCCTTCACACTTGGTATGCGTTTTTGATGGTCCTAATAACAAAAAAAGTCGAACTGACATTTATAAAGATTACAAGGCACATCGAACCGGAATGCCCGAAGATCTATTTCCCCAAATTGCTTTTGCAAAAACATATTTAGATTATGCCGGGATTCCTCATCTTCAAGTCGAAGAAGTAGAGGCAGATGATACCATTGGCTCGATCGCAAAATGGGGCGAGAGAGAAGGTATAACCACTTATCTATGCTCAAGCGACAAGGATCTTTGCCAACTAATTAGTGATAAGGTTTTTGTTCTCAACACATTTAAAGAGAACCTAATCATAGATCGAAAAGGGGTTGAATCCATTTACGGTATTAAACCCGAACAAATTGTTGATTACCTTGCTATTATGGGCGATGCTTCAGACAACATTCCGGGAGTTACTGGATGCGGCCCAAAAACAGCAACTGAGCTCCTACAAAAACACAGCTCATTAACAGCAATTTTAGAAAGGCCAGAAATTTTAGACAGTAAAAAGCTACTTGCTAAGTTTCAAGCGGAGCGAGAAAATGCGCTGATCAGTCAAAGACTTGCCACGATAAAGACAGACGTCCCCATTCCAAGCAATTTCGATTTTTACGAAATTAAGCAGCCGAATATTTCCAGCCTGCAAGAATTTTTTACTGAAATGGAATTTAAAACGCTTATTCCCCTTCCTGTTGAAAAAACAGAAAGTTTTATTCGCATTGAATCAGAAGAGGCGCTAAAAATTGCAATTGCTGAGCTTTCTTTAGAAAAAGAATTAGTAATAATTACTGAAGCCACTTCCCTAGAACCAATGCAAGCAGGCGTCGCAGCTATTAATATTGGCAAATCAAAGGAGCGAATGTATTACATTCAAACAGCAGAACCTAGTATGCTGACTCTTTTAAAACCGCTTCTTGAAAATCCCCTCATATCATATATTGGGCACAATATTAAATTTACCATGCACTCTCTTCTGAATTCTGGAATCGCACTTTCAAATATCTATTTCGATACAATGATAGCAGCGCAGCTACTCAATGCCCACAATATCAGTGAATCTAAAAAAAGCCAAAATGCATTTGAAATCATTGAATGGAAAAAGCAGTTTGAAACTGAATTAAAAGACCGATCTCTTTGGAAGCTCTTTACGGAAATGGAAATGCCTCTTCTTCCCATTCTTTTTCGCATGGAACGGTGCGGCATTTATGTAGATAAAGAGGACCTTTCAAAACTTTCTATCGAATTTCATACTGACCTAAAAATCTTAATTCAAAAAATTTATGATTTATCCGGTGAAGAATTCAACATCAATTCTCCCAAGCAATTAAGTGTTATTTTATTTGATAAGCTCATGATTCCATCGCCCGGCAAAAAAACACAATCAGGCTATTCTACGAATGCTGAAGTTTTGGAATCTCTTTCAGGCTCCTACCCAATCATTGACTTGATCCTAGAATATAGAACTCTAGAAAAACTCCGCTCCACCTATATTGACGCATTACCAGAACAAATCAATGCTAAAACAGGACGTATTCACTCAACTTTTAATCAATCTGGAACTGCAACTGGGAGACTTTCGTCTACAAATCCAAATTTACAAAACATTCCGATCCGAAAAAAGGAAGGAAAACGAATTCGTGAGGCCTTTAAATCTGCGCCTGGCTACAGCTTTATTGCTGCTGACTATTCACAAATTGAGCTCCGTCTTCTTGCGCATTTTTGCGAAGACCCCCATCTAATTGCTGCTTTTAAAAATAACGAAGATATTCATAAATCGTGCGCTTCTATGGTTTTTGGAATACCCTTAAATGAAGTGACAGACGAGATGCGCTCTAAAGCAAAAGCTGTGAATTTTGGATTAATCTATGGTCAGCAAGCATTTGGACTTTCTAAGCAACTAGGTATCAGCGTAAAAGAAGCTTCCTCATTTATTGAAATATATTTCAAACAATATCCCACAGTGAAAAGATTCCTTGAAACATGTAAGGAAGATGCGCGTAGAGATGGGTGTGCAAGAACCTTGTTTGACAGAAAGCGCCTACTTCCTGACATACTGAGTAAAAATGGAATGCTCAAATCAGCCGCTGAAAGACTTGCTGTAAATACACCCCTTCAAGGAACCCAAGCAGATATTATAAAAATTGCAATGATCCGAATCGACAATAAATTAATTGAGATGAAAAATACTGCAAGCATGGTTTTACAGATACATGATGAACTTATTTTCGAATGTAAAGACAGCGACCTTATTTCAACTTCAGAAATTATTCGCGAAGTAATGGAGAGCGTAACCCCTCTTAAAGTCCCTCTCCGGGTAGATATTTCATTTGGAAAAAATTGGGGAGAATGTTAAAATAAAGAAAATTGCAGTTACTGGTAGTATATCTGCAGGTAAAAGCACTGTTTGCGAAGAATTAAAATTGCAAGGTGCGTATGTCCTAAACGCGGATGATATCGTTCACAACCTTCTTTCCCAAGACGAAAGGCTAATTCAACAGATCAAAGAAAATTTTAGTGAAGATATTTTTGTGCAGAGTAAAATTGACCGAAATTTAATTGCAAAGATTGTTTTTAAAGACCCAAGTAAATTAAAATCTTTAGAGGAAATCATTCATCCAAAGGTTATAAGCAGAGTAAAAGAATGTTATGACCAGATAAAAGAAATGCCCCAGTACAAGGCCTTTGTCGTTGAATTCCCCCTTCTCTTTGAAACCAAATTTGATACTTTTTTTGATCAAATTATTTATGTAAGGGCTACGCAAGAAATACGAAAGAAAAGGTTCCAGAAAAAAGAGTTTGAAAATCGTGAAAAAAGATTTCTATCTGAAACCGAGAAAATTGCTAAATCACAGATTATTATAGAAAATAACGGTTCACTAAAGAACCTTAACAAACAACTAAAGAACATCCTTTAAGGACGCTATGAATCAAGAAAACCAAGAGAAACCTATGTCAATCACTCCTCCACCTATAGAAAAAATTGATGCACCAAGACCTCGCTACCAAAAGCAACACTACTCAAAACCAAACTATGCAAATAATCGAAGAAAAGATTCACAGCATGGTAACGAAAGACGTGAGGCAGCCTCTCCCATAGGAAAAGGTGACTTTCAAGACATGGACGATGCTGAAAACGATCAAACTCCAGTTCGCACAGGTGAAGTCTCTATCACAAAGATCGCCGAACTACAGCGCATGAATATCGACCAGCTTTCGAAATACGCGCTAAATACTGGTATCACACACATCGGCTCTTTATCAAGATCCCAAATCGTATTTGAAATTGTAAAGCAAAAAAGCGCTTCACCAAACGAAATTCTTGTAGGAGAAGGAACTCTAGAAGTTTTACCTGACGGATTTGGATTCCTAAGATCCCCTAACTACAACTATCTTCCTTCTGCAGAAGACATATACGTCTCACCCGCGCAAATTAGACGTTTTGGCTTAAAAAAAGGAGATGAACTTTATGGCGAACTAAGATCCCCTAAAGAGAAAGAGAAATACTTTGCCCTACAAAAAGTGGAAAAAATTAATGGCATCCCTCCTTCAGAAATGAAAGAGAGAATTGCTTTTGAAAACTTAACTCCGCTCCATCCGAATAAACGAATGATTATGGAGACGACTAAAGACAACTACTCTACTCGTATTCTAGACCTAATTACACCGATTGGAAAAGGTCAACGAGCTTTAATTGTTGCACCTCCAAAAGCAGGTAAGACAATTTTATTGCAAAACATTATCCATTCAATTGCCTGCAACGAGAAAAACGTAAAACTGATCGTTCTTCTGATTGATGAACGTCCAGAGGAAGTTACTGATATGCAACGTCTTGTAAAAGGAGAAGTGATTTCCTCAACATTTGATGAACCTCCAGAAAGACATTGTCAAGTTGCTGAAATGTGCATTGAAAAAGCTAAACGGCTTGTTGAGCAAGGACAAGATGTTGTTATTATCCTGGATTCCATTACGAGATTAGCAAGAGCTTATAACACAGTGCAACCTCATTCTGGACGTATTCTTTCTGGTGGAGTAGATGCGAATGCCCTACATAAGCCAAAAAGATTTTTTGGAGCTGCTCGAAATCTTGAAGAAGGCGGATCTCTTACAATTATCGGCTCTGCATTAATAGATACAGGGTCTAAAATGGACGAAGTGATCTATGAAGAGTTTAAGGGTACTGGCAATCTAGAATTAGTTCTTGATAGACGATTAGCTGAGAGAAGGACATTTCCAGCAATTGACTTAGTCAAGAGCGGAACAAGGAAAGAAGAACTCCTATATCACCCTTCTGAACTTGAAAAAATTTATGTTCTTAGACAGGCAGTGGCAGACCTCTCTCCTATTGATGCTATGAACCTTTTGCTAGCAAGACTTAAAAAGACCAATAGCAATGCCGAGTTTTTACTTTCCATGAAAGATTGATTTGCCTATCTTTGATAGGATGAGCGTTAAAACAATTTTAATTCTTACTCTTACAGCAGGCGGAGGTCATATACAAGCTGCAAAAGCCAAGTATATGGAAGCCGCCTCTACAAGTCCCAATGCAACAATCTTAGAGCGTGATATACTTTTTGATTGGATTTGGAAATACTTCGGACTATTCGCTAAACATCTCTGGGGCGATGCCCAAGCAAAAGGAAATGTCTTCCTTCTAGTTTGTCTCTCCTTCGCATTAAGATTTGCCGATTACCTTTTCTTTTTCCCCTTTTTTTTCTCTGCACTCCGAACATGTACTAAACATGATATCGATAAAATTATTGATACTCAGCCCCTTGGCACATCAGCAATTATTAAAGCGATAAGATACATCAAATGGCGAACCGGCAAGGAAATCATCTATGAAAAAGTAATCACTGATCTACCCACAGAAGATGCCAAACATTTCTTCGGGGGCATCAAATCACTTTCTCCCAAAGATAGACCCTTTTTAAAAGTGCTCACGACAACCCCCCTTTTAAAAGAACATGAAACTGAAGAGCAGTTTTGGCAATCAAATTGCAAGCTCCCCCTATCCTCCATATTGTACGAGCACCTGCCATTACGTCCTGCATTCTTTCAACATATGGATAAGCATGGCTTCAGAGATCTTATACTAGACCTTGCCATCTCATCCCCTGAAGACCTTCATCTCACACACAAAACGCTCTCATACGGGTCAACCGAAACAAAAAGAAGCAAAAACAACCTCACAATCAAAATAAATGCTGAAGATAAAGTCGCTATTATGATGCTTGGCGCTAATCCTAATCCCGCAGCAATACTTTCCTACACAAAGCAATTTATCAACATATTACAAGAAAAAAACCATTCTTCCCGCAAAGACCTCCTCTTCATCTTTTGTAGCAGCCAAGTCAAAATCAAACCCGGGCTCCGCAGCCAAATCCTAGATCTAGTCCAAAAAACCAAAAACTACCCGCAAAACCTAACAATCATTCCCATCTCGCATCAAAACGACCATATCGTAGCCCCTCTACTTCACCGCAGCAACCTTACAATCACAAGATCGGGCGGTCTCACCTCCATGGAACTCCTCACAGTCTCCCAAGGCCAAATCCTCATCCATCAAGAGCCAACCCTCATTAAAATCCCCAAATTCATCCCCCACCACCACACCTTCCTAGACGGCATGCCCCCGTGGGAATCCGGAAATGCAGATTTCCTCAGAACCAAAAAAGGCGCCCTTCTCGTCACCCCAATAACCTTCCCCGCTCTAACCCAATCCTACTTCGCTTAAAACCTGAACTTTGAGTTTATTTAACAGGGGGTCAGACGTAATGTGTTCATGTGTGACACATGAACA
>CAZKFL010000041.1:0-19365 GCA_964552055.1 uncultured bacterium | reverse complement strand
AACTCCTGGCCTTCTGAATGCAAATCAGACGCTCTACCAACTGAGCTAAACCCCCGCATCGATTACTCTTTCATGAAGCAAGAATAAGGAACAACTTTAATTTAGATCGTCATTTATTTCAACCTGTTTTTGAAATAAATTGAAATTTTTATCAGTCGACAAAAATCAAGCCAAAGAGGATACTGTTGTTATTAACTTCATCATCCCTTCAGGATGTTACTACTTGAAAAAAAACAGGTAAGTTAATTATAGAATAATTTTATGGCAGAATTAAAAACCGGCAATGTTTCTGAGCTTTGGAAAGTCTCCTACCCAATGATGGTAAGTTTTTTTTCGATGATGCTCATGATTTTCATCGATCGAATCTTCCTTTCGTGGTATTCAACAGAATCATTTAATGCAGCAACAACAGCCGGAACCCTTGCCTGGGGCTTTATTTTAGCTTGGACAACCCTTGCAAGCATGTCCGAAGTCTTCGTGGCTCAATACAATGGGGCAGGAAAACTTTCTAAACTAGGCTCTCCAGTTTGGCAAGCAATCTACCTCACTTTTGCCTCATATCTTTTTTATGTACCGTTAGCCATTTGGGGAACTCCACTTATCTACGACCCGATAAGCAACCCTAATGAATACTGTTTTTTTCAAATACTCATGTTTTTCGGACCTATATTTGCCCTAATTCCTGCAATCGGGGGATTTTATATTGGCCAAGGAAAAACACAAATCATGCAATGGATGGCAATTCTAGGGAATTTGGTAAATATAGTTTTAGACCCCATTCTCATTTTTGGAATAGATGGATTTGTACCTTCTATGGGAATAAAGGGAGCTGCAATTGCAACAGGTATTGGAAGTTTGGTTGAAGCTCTCCTTCTTTTTTATCTTTTCATGAGAAAGGAGCATCGAATTACTTTTGGAACATTAAACTTTTCCTTTGACAAAACTCTTTTTTTCAAGACAATCAAAGTTGGACTTCCTCCTGCAATCTTTATCTGTTTAGAGCTGATGGGATGGGCAATTTTCTATCATTTAATGGCAAAAATTAGTCCCATACATATCTTTGTTGCCTCTGTTTGCCAAACAATTCTCCTCCTCTTTCTCTTCTTTGGAATGGGGATAGAAAAAGGCACTATCGCATTAACTGGAAACTTTATTGGAGGGGACGAAAAATCAAAAGTTGTTAATGTATTAAAATCGGGACTCAAACTTGTAACATCTTTTGCATTAATCACATCACTTTTTTTAATTATCTTCCCTGATCCAATTATTAATTGGTTTTTACAAAACCCCTCACATGTAGATCCTGAAATGTCTCTATTAGGCATCAATTTATCTGAGGCAAAAAAATTAATACGCATTGGGTTGATATTCACAACTTTTTACATACTACTCGAAAACATAAGATGGATATTAAATGGGATATTGACTGCTGCTGGCGATACCCTCTTTCTATTGACGTCAGGAGCAATTTCTGTCTGGTTCTTACTACTCATACCCACATACCTCTTTATCGTTCTTCCAAAGGCAAATGTAGCCTATTCCTTTATCATCTGGATTGTATATTCAGCAACAACGCTAACTGTTGTCTTTTTCCGCTTCCGCCATGGGAACTGGAAACTTAAAAACCTCGTCTCTGAAAACAGAATTCTAGAGAGAGTTCCAGGCGGAGCAGAGCAAGAAGGAATATAGTATACTGCAGTATACTGCGAGATTTCTACTTTTCGCTAAATCTTTCCCTTTTAGAACATAAGCTACTTATTGTGAAAACTAAATTAAGAACAAAGCTCCAACTGAGAAGGATTGCCCCCCATACCAATAGATAATTTGGCCACTCTCCTATTTCTAAAAGAGGATGATTTAATGGAGGCTTCTCCATAAGAAACATGTAATTTGAGTGAGTTAGGTAATTGAAATAAAAGATAAGCATGGAGAAGAAAAAAAACACAAATGAAACTTTCCACCAAGCACCTTTTCTAGGTCTCATTTTTAGAGAAAGAGTAAGAAACAAAGGAGCAAAAATTGTAGCTCCATGACTTACATAAAAATCATAAAAAAAATATCCCCCTTCATAGGGAAGCGCAGGAGAAAGCAAGGCTTGCAAAGGACCCAACATCCCTAAAAAGAGAATTAATTCATATAGCCACTGAGATCTAGTAATTAATGTAATTGCCGCAGCAAGCTCCATTATAGTACAATAATGCAAGGGTAATGCCCATTGAAAATCCCAAGATCCCATGTGAAAAAGAGCACATTCAAAAAAGCAAAGATCAAATAGTAAAAAAACTCCAAAATACTTAGAGAATGTTTTCCTCGCTTTTTGAGGAAGAAGTAAGGTGAAAATTAGTACGGTCACCCCAATAAATAAGGCTGCGTAGTTCATTTTCCACCAAAGTAAAGAAAAGGGCTCAATAATCACAGCATACATAACTATATTATATCGACTTTCTTTGTTACTAATTGATACTGATTCTGAGGTAATTACAAAACTAATAGACTTTATATCAGGAAAGACTATATTCAGAATGTATGAAACGAATCATTATTCTAGGTGGCGGATTTGCAGGCATTTATACTGCAACTCACTTGCAAAAGCTTTTTAAAAACCATAGAGATCAGTATGAAATCGTTCTAGTAAGTCGAGAAAATTATTTTACTTATCAACCTATGCTTTCAGAGGTTGTAGCAGGATCTTTAGGTGTTTTTGACTCAGTTAGTACCCTCAGATCACTATTAAAAAAATCAACTATTTATATTCGCGAAGTCTCTGAAATTGACTTAAACGAAAGAACAGTGACCCTATCACCAAATTTTGCTCATACAGACCTAAGAATTGAATATGATCATCTTGTGATTGCTCTTGGAAACGTTACTGATTTTAGAAGTAGCTCTGGAGGGCTTCATGAACATGCTCTTGCCTTTAAAACACTTAAAGACGCTATTAAACTTCGTAATCACCTAATTGAAGTAATGGAATCTGCAGCTATAGAATCAGACCCTTTGATTAGAAAGCAACTTCTGACCTTTGTTGTAGGAGGCGGTGGCTTTTCAGGGGTTGAGATTGTTGCTGAAATGAATGACCTTGTTCGATTATTTGCAAAAAAATATGCGACAATCAATCCATCTGAAATTCGAGTTGCTCTAATCCATAAAAAGGATAGACTTGTCGACAAAGAACTATCCCCATCTCTTGGAAGATATGCTGAAAAACTATTAAAAAAGCGGGGCGTAGAAATCTATTTCAATACAGAGCTTGTAAGTGCAACTCCCCAAGAAGCAATCCTAAGCGACGGAAAGCGCATTCGAACAAGCACAATTGTCTCTACTGTTCCAGGTAATCCAAATCCTTTAGTAGAAAAGCTTCCCTTACAAATGATACATGGACGGATTCAAACAGACCAATTTCTCAATGCAATAGGTCATACAAACATTTGGTCTCTTGGTGACTGCTCCGCAGTTCCAATAATGAATTCCGATCAAATTTGTCCACCCACTGCGCAATTTGCTGTAAGACAAGGCAAATGTCTCGCTCACAATATTTATGCTACTTGCACGGGAGTTAAGCACAAACCGTTTGAATTTAAAGCGCTTGGAATGATGGCATCTCTTGGTCATAGAAAAGCCATTGCCGAACTATTTGGGAAAATTAAACTTTCTGGCTTTATTGCCTGGCTTCTTTGGAGAGGTGTTTATTGGATGAAACTACCAGGTCTTTCTAGGAAAATTCGAGTTGGATTTTCTTGGATTTTAGATATAATCATCCCACAAGAATTTGTTCAAATTAAAACTGAAGTTCACAATGGAATCACTCATTTACACTACGCTAAAGATGAAGTCATTTTTCGAAAGGGCGATGTTGGTGACTTCCTTTATATTATCGTTAAAGGAAAGGTGGAAATTCTTGATCCATTTAAAGATAAAGAAATACAAATCGCTGTTCTTGGAAACGGGGAATATTTTGGCGAAATGGCTCTATTAAGACAAAAGAAGCGAAGCGCAACTGTTAGATGCTTAGAAGATACAGAGCTTCTAGCTATTAGAAAAAACGACTTTACAGTACTATTAACAAACTTTGGAAATTTGAAAGAAGAGTTTATAAAAACTGAAAATGATCGCATTAAAAAAATCTCTTCTATTTTAGAAATCGGCGATATTCGAGATTTTCCGGATGATCAGAGTCCTCCGCACTCTTGTCATGGATAATCTTATAAAATTCATTAACGGGAAGCTGCAAAAGATGGAGTTTTGCCTCTTTCATCTCTTTTGCTGAGTATATGTGCTTTTCTAAAGCTACCTTTAATAAATGCTGATCAAGCCTTGAGCCTCTATCTAGCGCAAGAATCTTCGCAAGCCTTTCCTGGTAAACTTCATATGCGTATTGGGCACTCTTATCCTTCATCAGTTGAACTGACTTTAGTCGTCTCTTCAACTCACCATATTCGTCACTTGTAAATAGATCATTTGACTCCTCTGCAACCTCGCACATATAAGTAAAATAAGACGCATAAATACAATTCTCACTTTTTTCTATGAAAGAACTTTCTTTGATCCTTTTAAACATCTCAAATGTACTTCCCAGATGAAAAATTCTTATAAGATCAGGATCTGCATGCTCCTGATTTAAAGACACCATTTTTGCTTGCTGTTGAATTTCTTGAAACTCTTCCCATTTCAATTTTTTCTCTTTGGGCTGCCCTTTTATAAATTCAAGGTAATCTTCATATTCGCCATCGATAAAAATTTGCGCGGGAGTTTTTTTTGATGATGATAAAAAATCGTCATTTACTATCGAAATCTTACGCTCCATTGCAACTGATATACCTATCGCAAAGACAATAAATATCGAAGCTACAATATATTTAACTCGTCTTAGATACGTAAAGTGTTTGTGTAGGATATGCAAGTTCTCCCCCAGCTTTTCGAACAATCAAATATATTTCGAGCAAAATTTCTTCCATAGCATGAAAATATTTTTTATAGTCAGTTGTTTTTAGATACAGCCTGAGCTCTAAATTGAGCGAAGAATCTGCAAGATCAACTAAATGAATAAAATTCATTTCATTTCGATCTAAATCAGTCCTTAGAGCTAAAAATTTTCTTATCTCATCCAAAATCAAATGAAGCTTATCTACATCGTCGTACCTAAGCGCAATCATTTTCCAGATGCGGTAATGAGTGATTCTCGTCCGGTTCAAATAGATCATCGATGAAAATAAATTATTCGGCACATAAAGGATTCTTTTATCAAGAGTTCTTAATTTTGTAACGCGCCAACCAATTGACTCTACGCACCCTTCAATTTTTCCATCTGGCGTTAAAATCCATTCTCCAATTTTAAATGGACGGTCAATTGCAAGTGCTAAACCTCCAAAAACATTTGATAAAGCATCCTTAGCAGCAAAACCGACAACGATACCTCCAAGCCCTCCAAAAGCTAAAAGCCCACCAATAGGGATTCCTAAAATAGGAAGAATTAAAAGGATCGTAACAAAAATAATAATGAGAAAACAAACCTTAGAAAAAAGAGCAACAGTTGTCAAATCTTGATGCCATTTTTCAAGCAATGCCCTTTCCCCATCTTTAGAAAAAATATAGATCGCCCATGCAAATGCAAACACAATACCGACTTGAAGTATTCCAGCAACCCAACTACCAATACCTAGCTGAAATAACCTTCCCGCGTAAAGAGTTGCTAAAAATGATAAGCCAAGCAGCCACATAAATAGCTTAAAGGGATGGTAGAGAACGTTGAGAATAAAGAGACTCCCAATCCTTGCCTGATGAGCATATCTTGGATAAAGGACCCTGTAAAGAAAATTAATCCCGAGATGCAAAAGAAGTAAAAAACCTACCACTCCTGCAATCGGGACTGACCAATGACAACCTTGTAAAAAAGCCAAAAAAGTTTCCATAAGACTACTATATACCGTAGTGCATATTTATGAAATGCCCATCTGCCTAGTCAAGATCAAGAGGGTGAATAAAGAGGTAAACTAATTTTTTATGAAAAGGAATTCCATGCATACCATCTAAATTAACAAGTAAGTGCCCAGAAGCAAGCGTTAACTCTGTTCTATTCTTAAGTCTATGACCTCTTTTTTCCCTATTTAAAAAATCGAGCACATCGCTTTTTGTAATAGAAAAAACACCTGGAACTTCAATTTTATCACCCAATCTATCAAAATAAGAAGCGTAAAACAGCGGAAAACACGTTCTAATTGTCCCACAACTTTCTTTTAAAACTCGTATCGCATAAAAGCTTTTTTCTCCATCCACCATCTTACATAGCGATTTCTCCGCTTTACCAGGGTTCGAAGATTTTATCCATTCAGCCCCAAGCATCTTAGATGTGAACCATTCTAAGTCTTTGCCCTCTGGAAAAAATGTCGAATAAAGCCCCTCATAATTTCCTGCGGAAATTCCCGTTTCAGGATTTATTACATGTTCCTTTATCTCTCCAGTCGGTAATAAATGATGGGAGCAATGAGTAATATCCACGCCCACAAAATAACTAGATGAAGCACGGTTCGCTCCTCGAAGAACTTCACCCACCCAATTCTTTCCAGGTAAATTAAAAAATCTGTCGACCCTTTTTAAAACTTCCGGAGAGACTAACATTTCGTCATCACTTAAACCCGCAACAGTTACCCTAACTTCCGATGCAAGTCTATCTGCAGTTGATGGTGTACATGCAACAATTGCAGCCATACCTGCTCTTATAGTTGCTAATCTAGTTGGAGTCATGTCTTTCTCAGGATCTGCATCTTTTAAAACTCTCCGAGCAAGCCTAGCTTCTGCTGGCGTCTCCTTCGGCTTTGGCAAAACATCTACAGCAACAGCTGTGACCTCCGCCTCTCTTCCTCGCTTAACACCTCTTTGAGGTGATAAGCCCTTTGATGCTGGCGAACCTGGTACAAATACCGGATCTGGCAGCGCTGCAATTTCTTTCATAAAATCTAATAAAGCTTGATCACCCAAAGCAGAAGTCATAATTCTCCAGTTAGTTTATTATCTGATAGGTATAATTTTATCACAACTATTTATTAAAGACCACAAAACTAAATATTAACCTTAAGCGCTTTATTTTAAGGCTCTTGAGCGAATTCCTAGTAGAGGAAAAACCCCACTTATGCACAGAATTGCGCTAAAAACAAAGACTGAAACTGATCCAATCCAGAGTACTAGAAGGCCACCAAGTGGTGGTCCTAGAAACCCCCTAATGCCCACCATAAGTATATTAACTCCGCTATAGCGGGAGCTTTTTTCCCCGCCAGCAAAGAGTGGACCAGATAGGTGCCAGATGATATGACTTCCTGCTTGGGCAATACCATAAACAAAATAAGCCACATAGACCCAAACATAACTAGTCAATGACAAGGCAATTAGAGTTGGGAAAAGAGCAAAACCAATTAAGACAATCGTAGTAAATTTAGATACTGAAAAATAACTAAGAGCACGGCTCCAAAGGGATGATGTAAGAACAAATCCAAGCCCTTTGCAAATAGAAAAAGCAATCAGCAAATCGCGATAGGAAATGTGAAGTGTTTCAGTAAAAAAAATAGGGATTACCGGCTGAATCACCATTAATCCAAAACCACCGATCATAAATGCCCACTGAAACCTTCTAAAATCTGCTCTATTTTTCATCAGCTCATAGCAGTCTAACCAGGGCCTTATAAAAGTCTCTTTTAGTGTTAATTTTTCTTTTGTTCTCTCTTTTGGAGTTATTTCAGCAATCGGGAGGAAGGCTTGGATGACTACTACAATAAGCCCAAAGAAAATCCCAATAGCGAAAAATATCTTCCAGGAAAGATGAGATTTATCTAATAAAGATCCCACTCCGATTGCAATAAAAACACCCTCTGCATACCCAAGTGCCGATCCAAAAGAGAACGATTTTTCACGCACTTTATCAGGTAAATTCAGTTTTAGTATCTCCATCCAAGCGGGAATTCCAGCTCTTGAAAAGAGCATATAAATTGTTGAAGCTCCAATTAAAAAAGATACATTATCAAAGCAAAGGGCAAATAAAAACGGAAGCCTTGCAAGTAACCCTGCGCCAATAAGATTTGTCTTGAGCGAATGCCTATCTTGCGATATTTTTTCGCTCCAATAAAAGGAAAAAATGGAGCTTATCGGCTTTAACATCATCAATAGTACAATTTGAAAAGGCGTTGCATTTAAGTTTTTTAGTAATATAAACGGAAGAAGCGGATAAAGCGTTGCAAAGGGCTCATTTAGAATACTTGAAAGCAGAATCGCTCTTCTAGTCTGAAATGCGTGAGGAAAATGCTTTGTCATACCCTTTTAATTTACCTCAGTTGGAATATCATTAAAGCGGAGAACGGGATTTAAGACTAATTTTTTTAAAGTTCTTTTTGGAAACATTTTCCTAGTGAATCCATCTTTATAAAATGTGTAATGAATGCGATTCGGAACGCCAAAATTAAAGCGAATGCGTATAAAATTTGAAGAAGCAATGTTACTGTGGATGGTACCTCCTTCAATTTCTAAGGGACCCCAAATGTGGAACATTGCGTGAATGGTATACGCATTAATATCCTTAAAATGAAGACTATCCCAGTGAGAATAACTTGCTCCAATTCGAAGCCAGGGCATATGAGGAGTTGGTACAATCAATTCAACATCATATCCCCGAATGCTTGTTTCGGGACTTGTTTGACCAGATCTCCCATAATAATTCATCGTAAATACAGGCCAACCTGTTAAAATTTCTGCCCCTACACTCCAGTTTTGGACACCATTTCTTGAGGCAAAATCATAAAATCCATTCACACCAATTAACCAATTTAAATCAGGCGTTAGTACCCTATAACCACCTCCAATATTGTATACAGCTTTATTGCTTAATAGCAAACCGGTTCCTTGTAGAAAAAATGTATTTCGGTAGCTTTGTGGACTTATATAAAGTGGTTGAATTGTCTCTAGCCACCAAGCGGGCTTATACCCCGAATTAGCCTCATAATCAATATTGATCCTTGCTAGAAACTGCCAAAGGCTCCAGTCGTTTTGCAGTTTATTTGTAGGCTCAAAATTCATTTCCCAACTTGACTGATCTTGTGATTCCTTTACTTTTTCACTTTCTTGAAGAGCTGGTGGTCTATAAAATGAAGCAATTTGGATCTCTGAAAAAAGCGTAACTCCTAAAAAAAGAAACGCAAGAATATACTTCACAAAATCCCTCTACATTGAGCTAAAAATAAGGCGTATGTGAGATAAGAATCTCTTACGAGCACTTTCTCCTTCTTTCCTTTTACATCTAACTCAATATAACCTTTTTGCAAAGCATCTTTAATTTCATTCATAGTAAAAAGTTTTACTCCCAAGATAGCTTCTGAATAATCTTGATTAGATACCCCTTGTTTGCCAATTTTTGCTACATATACAGGCGTAACAGTACTAGCCATTCCGGAATCAGGTGCCATATTTCCAAGCAATGTGGTCTCGAGAGCAAAATAGCCAGTCTCTTCTTCCAGCTCTCTTTTTACTGCAGTTTCTTCATCTTCTTCAGGATGCCTCACACCTCTTGGAATTTCTAATTCCCAAACTCTAGTTGCATGCCGAAATGCAACTATTGTAGCAATTTTGCCATCAGGCATAACGGGTAATATAGCAACACCACATGGCTTATTATCTAATGAGCTTTTCCAAACAAGCCTATTGTAAGTACCTTCTGCACCTGTTGGGAAAATGACTGCATCTCGTAAAAACACCCAGTACATATCATCTGCAATTACACCAATCTTAGATGCAAGCATAGCTTCTTCATCCTTCATCCCAAGCCTTAAACATCTGGCCTTTTGCAGCTTCTCTACATCTTTAATTTTCAAAGGATCAGTGACAACCTCAATTTCACCTTCTCTAAAATTTCCCTTCTTACCCAAAACTACTTCATTTTTCTCTAAAAATTTTAGATAAGTTGCTACATGATCCTCTGCCCTTAAAGAGCATATCGTAAGATAGCAAATTGCAAGAAAGACAAACCGTAACATCAATGATCTCCTTTTTCAATTTTAACAACCGTCTCCACATGCATTGTCTGTGGAAACATATCAAATGGATAAGCAGAAACTTTTGCAAAACCAAGCCCTGCTAAAAATTTCAAATCTCTTGCAAGAGTTGCTGGATCACAAGAAGTGTAAATTATGCTTCTCGGATTTTTTAAGGCAGCTACCTGCAGCACCAATTCCTCACACCCTTTTCTAGGGGGATTTAAAAAAATAACATCTATATTTTGTACATTTTCAATTAAATCTTCTACCTTTCCTAAAAGAAATTGAACACTTACTTTATTTATCTCTGCATTTTTTTTAGCATCTTCCACAGCTGGCTCTACAATCTCAATTCCAATAACTTTGACACCTTGTTTTGCCAAATAAATACTAAAGACACCGATACCAGAATAGGCATCTAAAACAGTATCATTTTCATTCAAACAGGCAATCTCATACGCTTTAGTGTAAAGATTTTCCGCCTGCTCTAAATTGACTTGAAAAAATGAAGCAGGAGAAATAGAAACCTTAATACCTAAAACCATTTCCTCTATGATATTTTTCCCATATAAAAGGGTATAGGCATCACTCCTAAGTACATTGTCATCCCTTGCATTTAAACCATGAAGAACCCCTCTAACACCCACTTTAAGCGAAAGAGTTTTTGCAATCGCCCTAATTGCCTCTGTTGGAGACTCCCTTGTTACAAGAACAATCAATGTCTCACCGGCGCTATTAGAGCGAATTAAAATATTCCGAAGTCCATGAGAGAGCTCTATCCCCTTTAAAATCTCATTTCCTGCTTCACTTTGAATGTAACACTTTTCAATTGGAACAATATCGTGCGTTCTTTTTGCATAAAGCCCAACACGCAAATTCCCATCTACAGGCAACTGAACTTTATTTCGATAATATAGCGGCTTTGGGGAGGGCGCGCATTGAGCTACCTGAAAATCTTGTAACTTTCCAATCCGTTCAAACGCATCGATGACTTTTTTTCGCTTCAGTATGAGCTGCGCCTCATACGCCATATGCATAATTTGACATCCACCACACTTTTCAAAAACAGGACAAATTGGCTTCACTCGATTAGGCGAGACATCCAAAATTTCAAGTAGCTCTGCCTTAGCATAACTGCTTTTTTTTAAAAAAATTCTAGCACGCACCCTCTCACCTGGCAATGCACCATCTACAAAGATCGTAAGCCCATCATGCGTTCCAACACCCTCGCCAGACACCGTAACATCTCGAATAAAAAGGTTAACCTCTTGCGCCATAATCATTTTTCTGTTACACCCTCTTCTTATGAAAGAAATTATTTTACAAAATACTTTGGAGTGCGGATCCTTACTAACCGCAACTTTTCTTCCCGAATACGGAATGAATCTCTCTAGTTTAAAGAAAGGTGACATTGAAGTCATCGATCAATCGACAAAGCCCCTATTTGAAGAACGTCTCAGCGGATTTGGACCGCTGATTGGGCCCCATTTCTACCATAGAAAAGAAAATGAGATACCGTTTATCCCTGACGAAACCATATTTCCTCACATAGCTCGTATCAAAAAAAACGGCAGCAAAGAGGCCTTCTCCCATGGTATCGGAAGATATGTACCTTGGAACTTTACAGCAACGCCATCCGAAGTTAAAGCAACCCTATCAGGATCAGATACTTACCACGGAATGACGCTTGCCGGTCTCGAAGGCTTTGACTTTCTTATGACCTTTAAAGCGCACATCTCGGTCCACGGCCTCGAAATCGAAATGCACACAGACAGCATAGGAAAACCCTCCATTGCAGGCCTCCACTATTACTTCGCCCTCAATGGCACTACAGGCCATGTCCAAATGAAATGCGGCCCTGAATACGGAGACAAATGCATCTACCGCAAAATCCCCGACAGATGGTTAGACAAAGAAGGTTCCCTGAACTTTGACCTTAGAGAAGAAGCCGACTACACCTTCAACCCTGAATCCCCCGATTTTACAGGGTCTGCCCTCCTCACAACCCCCACCCACACACTCAAAATCCACTACAAAACAGCAAGCCCTGAAAACGCCTTCCAACTCTATCATCCCCCAGGCGCCACATTTGTTTGCATTGAACCAGTTACCGCCAAAGACCCCCGCAAAGCAAACCAAAAGAAAAACTCCCTCTTCGTAAAGATCTATCCCGAATAAGGCTCACAGATTCTAAAAAAGAAAAAGCCCCGAGAAAAATCCCGGAGCTTCTTTTACGACCTCTTTTAAACTACAGCTATTTTCTTAATTGTCGTGGTGCAGCTTCATTATTTGCGAGTAGGGCCGTATTTGCACGATTCATATCAAAATTATCTGGAGTAATCGATTGATAATCTGCATCTATCTGCGGCGGTGCAGAGGGTGTATGATCAACTCCTGTAGCACCTCCTTGACTAAGGTTCCTAGATGCATAAACGCGTGCTAGAACTTCATCAGCCAATCCTAGTTGGTCTCTAGTCCCTACAATTTCGCGTTGTTTTGCTATAATTGCATCGCTATCATTCCAGTGCGATCCCAAACCAAACAATCCAACTAGAGTTGAGACAAGAAGAACCACTTTTCCGGCTGTCATGAGAAAAGGAACCATTAATATTCCTCCACTTGCTAACGTTGCACCACCAACTAGCATTGCAAGAGAGGTGTAAAATCGATCGCTACTTTTTTGATATTTTAAGATATCTATCTCAAGTTGAGCCTTCATTAGGTTAAAAAAGCTTCGCCTCAAATTTTTTTCTGAAATATTATCCACGGAAACGTCCCAGAAGTGGTCAAGAGCGTGTTGTCTGATTCTACCAGTTTCAGTAAATACTTTTTTATCAGCAGAATACGATTTATAAGTAATAGCCGTGATGAATGCAAAAACACCAGCCACAACACTTCCTATAAATGCAGCAATTCTAGCCTTTTCTTCATCTCTTTCCCTTTCCGTTTTGGGGGCCCCATGTATATTCGGTGCAGGTGTAGGACCACCCCAACCCCAATTCCAGCTGTTATCAATAACTGTAAAAGAACGTAAGCCGGAAAAATTACTAGAAGCCTCTAAATTCGAATCTAGCGCGGCCTTATTAATCTTAGCATTCAAGCCATTGGCTGCATCACGGTGAATCCTCGCAGCCTCACATCGCATAAAATCAAGTGTTATTGTCATAAAATATATCTCCTCATTAGATTTTTTATAATATCTTAATAAGAAGTATATCTCTTTAAAGCAATAATTGGAATTACAGATTGTTTTTGAAACACGAGCATTATAACTTGATAATTAGTTTTTTACGAAGCGGAAGCCGTCTCGAAGGCGCCTCGAGAGACATCGTTATGAGTTGCAACAATATTACGATAAGCAAGAGACCCTTGTCTTAGGGTTCTTTCCCCAGTTTCTAGATTGCACTCGTAAAGACCGAATTTCATTTTCCACCCTTCTGCCCACTCAAAATTGTCGATAAGTGACCAATAGAAGTAACCCCTTACATCAACGCCATCTTTAATGGCCTCTGAAAGGGCGTATAAGTACCTGCGAATGAATAACTCACGCCTATCATCCTTACTATCAGCAATACCGTTTTCTGTGACATAGACGGGCTTTCCGAGCTCGCCACAATCAACTAACGCTTGGTAAAAGCCTTCTGGATGGCTTGCATAGGGCATGTCGGTCATCACTTCACCGGGAAAGCAGGTTGCGTGGAGAAAATCAGAAAGAGAGATTTGCATCCCAACGACCGCTCTTGAATAGTAATTGAGACCAAAGAAATCAAAGCTGTTTGGGGCATCAGGAACTGTTTCTCTCTGTAAGAGCATAGAAGAGAACTCACCTGTTTTAAAAAAATCCATAACAGTTTCATGCAGATTTTTCGTAAAAAAGAGGCACGGAAGAGCTTCGATTGGATTCCACCCGTTATAAGGCTCAAATTTAAGGTAGCTATGAACAATTCCAATTTGGCAATTATCGCCATTTTTCATATCTTTAAGCGCTTTATAGACTTCTACATGGGCAAATAGCATATTATTTAAGACTTCTGCTGCAAGAAAGATCCCTGTTTTACCGGGAGGAAACTCCCCAAGTATATAACCCATTAATGCTATTACAGTTGGCTCATTTATCGTACACCAAAGTTCCACATCATCAGAAAGCTCACTAAAGACAAATTTCGCAAATCGGACAAAATAGGCAACATTTTCCCTTTTTTCAAAGGCTCCCTTGTTTTCAAACCAAGTAGGATGGGTAAAATGATGAAGGGTAATCATAGGGGTAATGCCCCTATCCTTCAGAGCATTAAGGACATCACGGTAGTGGTCTATAGCACCTCTATTAAACTCCCCCTCTCTAGGCTCTATTGCGCTCCAATCAACTGAGAAGCGATATGAATTTAAGCCAATGTCTTTAAGTAGGTTAGCATCTTCCTCATAGCGATTCCAACCATCAATAGCTTGGCCCGAAGTCTGCCCTTCTTTAATAGCCGGATGACCCCGCTTTTCCCACTCAGCCCATTGACAATTAGGTAGATGCACAGCTCCAGAAATTTGATATTCAGACGAAGCGCTACCCCACAAAAAAGACTCAGGAAATCGGACCTCACCAAGATCGATCTTATCCCAGTCCCAATTTGAGGAACAAACTAAAGCAGGTAATATAAGAAGTGAACGCCAGAACATACCTCTTATTATACACTATTTTAGATTTTAAAGCATTCTTTAAAATTTTGACTTGCAGTAGGTTTCCTTGATAAATGCTAAGCTCACGATAAGGCCTATTAGATAGATAACTGGTATAATAAAGAGGGCTGCTTCATAGTTAGTGGTTGTATACACCCGAATGCCTTGTTCCATGGCGCCGTTCCAAGAGCCGTCTAATATTGCCCCAACAAGTGGCTGCAAGATAGCGCCACCAATAACTACCGCCATATTATTAAAACCCATTCCAGTTGCGGTCACTTTCGGACTATTATTATCCTGGACAATAGCAAAAGTCAGTGTATGGACGCTTGTTCCAACCCCCATTAAAAAAAGAAGAAAGGCAACGCCCCAAAAAGGAATTGCAGGGATGAATAACATGAATAAGCTACATATTAGTCCTGTAAAGGAACCTACCCAAAGTAAAGGTTTTCTTTTCTTCATGCGATTAGATATGTAGCCGATAACAGGACTAAAAAGACCCCCGCCAAGAAGCATAAGCATTGTCGCAAACGAGGCTGTTACATTTGAAATACCATACCGTTCCATTAAATAGGGCACACCCCAAAGAGCTGCAAAAACGATGATAGGCCCCCAGGCACAAAAAGCATATACAGCTAAGGCCCAAGTCTGCCCTTGTCCAATAACTTGTTTTAAGTGCTTCCAAAGGTGTTTTTCAGACTTTAAAACATCCTGATGCAAATGATCAGGACGGTCTTTTAGCACTAAAAGAGCTAGCAGGGCTAACGCAAGCCCAACTGCCGCAAGAAAGTACATCACTACCCGCCAACCAAAGACATCAACTCCTTTTGCAAGTGGCGCTGCTCCACATATCGCACCAAGGACCGCAAGCAATTGAGTAAGCCCCACTAGAAATGCAAAATAATACCCATCAAACCACCTAGCTGCAATTACTAAAACCCCAACAAATGCAAATGCAGAGCCAATCCCCATCAGAAATCTACCTAGTGCTGCCCAATAAACTGTCTCGGTCCCTGCAAAAAAAAGCGTCCCCACTGAGCACATTACAGCCGCAATAGACAAAAGCGTTCTTGGACCGAAATGGTCATATAAAATCCCCGCTGGAATTTGCATAAGTGCATAACTATAAAAGTAAGCTGACACCATAAAACCTAAAATACCCGCATCAACATGAAAGTCTCGCATTAAGTCATGCGTCATGACACTAGGTGAAACCTGAATACTCATTTCATATATAAGAAACAGTGATGCAATTAGATACATCAATATTGAACGCCAAAACTCTTTTTTAGACATAGACATAACCCTACACTTAATTATGTTTAATTTATGTTCCACATATTTTTTATGTTGATTTATTTTAACTTAATCAAAATATTAGTGATTTAAGAAGTCAATAGTGATTGAAAGAGTAGTTATTATTTTAAAAAGAAAATGTGGACAAAAAAGCTAAGGCTCTTTTAATATGGTGCCTTATTTAGTTTATGAGAGAGTATTTTAGTAGTTCAATCAAAAAGCCCTTCCAATATAAATCCCAAAAAATCATTTTTATAATGTTAACAAAAAAAACACGGAGAAAAAAGTGTCTAAGTCTAAAGGTATAGTTAAATTTTTTAATAAACAAAAAGGTTTCGGATTCATTACACCTGATGCAGGTGGAAAAGATGTTTTCGTCCACATGACTAACATCATTGGCAATCCTGAATCTTTACGTGAAGGGCAAAAAGTAGAATACACTCTTGCTAACGGCCGTAAAGGACCAGAAGCAACTGACGTAAGCGCAATGTAAGCCATTTTCTGGAGAGAGGTGCTTCAAGTATCTCTCTCCATTTTTTTCAAATTAATTCTCTATTTAGTGTCTTGATGAAATCTGCCGTAATTCTCAAAAAAGATAAAGAAAAAGTCCTTCATCAAAGTCATCACTGGGTTTTCTCAGGCGCAATTCAGTCCTTCCCCACTCAATTTGTAAACGGCGACCTGCTCCCTGTCTATAGTTTTGCAAACGAACTTCTTGGCTACGGCTACTTTAATCAAAATTCTTCCCTATGCGGTCGAATGATCAGCTTTGGATCTAATGATCCACACGAAACCCTTTTACAAAATATCAAAAATGCCATTGCTCTACGGAAACTGCTTTTTAAAGAAACCGAAACTGCCTATCGCCTGATTAATGGTGAAGGCGACCTGATTCCCGGTCTTATTGTGGACAGATATGGTGACTATTTGGTCATACAAATCTCAACTCTTGGCATGGACCGTTTAAAACCCCTTATTATTTCACACCTCACTTCCCTACTTCCGGTTAAAGGAATTTATGAGAAATCACTTCTTCCCACAAGAAAAGAGGAAGGACTAGCGCCATTTGAAGGCAATCTTTTTGGCGAAATCAAAGACCTTGTTGAAATTAATGAAAGAGGCTCTAAATTTTTCGTCTCCTATCTGAAAGGTCAAAAAACGGGATTCTTTCTTGATCAAAGAGAAATGCGCTACCTGATTGGTGATTTTGCAAAAGGCAAGCGCGTACTAAACTGCTTTAGCTACACAGGTGGCTTTACAATTGCCGCATTAAATCAAGGCGCAACACTTGCTCATTCAATCGACATTTCAAAAGAAGCAACCGAACTCACAAAAGCCAATCTTATCTTAAACGGATTCGATCCTGAAGTTCATAAACCTTTGACTGAAGACGTCACTCAATTTCTTAGAAATGCAACTTCTTTACCCTACGATATTGTTATACTTGATCCCCCTGCATTTGCAAAAAAGAAACAAGATGTGATTCAAGGCTGCAAAGGGTACAAAGAGATCAACCGTCAAGCCATCCAGAAAATGCCGAAAGGCTCTCTTCTACTAACTTGCAGCTGCTCGTACCACGTGGATGAAGAGTTATTTCAAAAAGTCATTTTTCAAGCAGCCCTTGATGCAAAAAGATCTGTTAAAATTATATCTAAGCACCGCCTTGCTTCCGACCATCCAATTAATCTCTACCATCCTGAAGGAAACTATCTAAAAAGTTTACTTCTTTATATAGAGTAATCTGCTATACTTGTTTCGATTCATGGATAGGAGATCTCTATGTCGTTTAAAAATTTTGGTTTATTAGAAGAACTTGTCCGTGCAGTAGAGGATGAGGGGTACACAGTACCAACACAAGTACAAATTGAAGCAATTCCTTTAATTTTAGAAGGATCCGACTTGCTTGCCGGTTCACAAACAGGAAGCGGAAAAACTGCCGGATTTACACTCCCACTACTTCAAAACTTAATTAGAAAAGGTGTAAGCCCAGGCAGACCAGTTGTCAGAGCCCTTATACTCACACCAACAAGGGAGCTTGCAGCGCAAGTGGAAGAAAGCGTGCGCACTTACGGCAAATACTTACCTTTAAAATCTACCGTTGTTTTCGGTGGCGTTAATATCAATCCACAAATTAACAAGCTTCGCGCGGGTGTTGATATTATTGTTGCAACTCCTGGCAGACTATTAGATCTAGTCGAACAAAGAGCTGTCAATTTATCTCTTGTCGAAATTTTAGTTCTTGATGAAGCAGACCGGATGCTTGACATGGGCTTCATGCCTGACATTAAAAGAATATTGAAACTTTTGCCACAAAAAAGGCAGAACTTACTATTTTCAGCAACCTTTCCAACTGACATTAAGAAGCTAGCTGATGGCTTTCTCCGCAATCCAAAAACCATCCAAGCGACAAAGAGCAATGGTGCTGCAGCAACCGTTTCCCATATCATTCATCCAGTTGACAGCAAAAACAAAACAAAACTTCTTTCCCATCTCATTTCGACACAAAAATGGAAACAAGTCCTTGTTTTCACAAGAACTAAGCACTGCGCGAATAAAGTAACTGCGGAGCTATTTGCAAGCAGCAAAATCACAGCAGCTGCGATACACGGCAATAAGAGCCAAGGCGCAAGAACAAAAGCTCTCAAAGACTTTAAGGATGGCACCATTCAAGTGCTTGTTGCAACAGACATCGCAGCAAGAGGCCTTGATATTGATCAGCTTCCCTATGTAGTGAATTTCGATCTACCAAACGTTGCAGAAGATTACGTTCACCGAATCGGCCGTACAGGCAGAGCAGGTCACGAAGGCAACGCAGTATCACTCGTCTGCATCGATGAACACGAATTTCTAAGAGATATCGAAAAGCTCCTCAAAGAGCCCATCAAGAAAATTCAAATCCCCGGCTTTGAACCCGATCCCTCGATTCCTGCAAAACCCATACTTCGTGGTGGCGGCGGAGGAAATCAAGGACATCGAAACGGCCCTTCAAGATCTAGCGGACCCCGCAGCAGCCAAGGAAACCGAGGAAACTCCAGCTCAAAACCCCAAGCCCGAAACAACTTTCGAGGCCCACGAAGAGCCCCTACCTAATGTATTAACTGAAAATCTAATGCGAATTGCGAAAACAATTCGCGTTACTTAAGAACCTGTCCTAAAACCTTCCACAGAACATCAAAAAAAATTTAATTTTCTTATATTATTTTCTTCTTTGCGCTCCTTTGCGCCTTTGCGTGAATTTATTTTAAAAGACTGATATCCAAAACATATTGCCATAGCTTGATCTTATAAAATAAAAAAAATCACGCAAAGGCGCAAAGACGCAAAGGAGCGCAAAGAAAAAAAGTTTTTAATTTTATGTAATACAGCTATCCAATCAGGGTTTTAGTACAGC
>CAZKFL010000040.1:0-20033 GCA_964552055.1 uncultured bacterium | reverse complement strand
ATTTGCGCTGGTAGCTCAATCGGATAGAGCACCTGACTACGGATCAGGAGGTTAGAGGTTCGAGTCCTCTCCCGCGCGTTTCTTTTCCCTGCTCTATCTATTTGTGTTCTTCGATGCGTTTGAGGTAGATTTGTGTGGGCTCGTCTTTTGGGTAGTCTTTTGAGATGTCTGTGAATAGTTTTTTGGCTTCTTTTAGGTTGCCTTTGTGGAAGGTATTGAAGGCTAGGGTGAATTGCTTGGCTAGTTCTATTTCTTTTTCGGAGATGATCAGTTCTTTATTGGGGCTTTCGGATAGTCCCATGAGTTCGTGGATTTGGATGGGCTGTTTACGCCCTTTGACAGCGATAAAATCAAGGGGGCGGGTGATGAATTGTGCGGGGAGGTTTTCTCTAACAATTTCTCCGATAATGACAGTTGTGTTGTAGGTTTTGTTGAGTTTGAGGAGTCTATCGGTTGTGTTAACAACAGTGCCAATTGCGGTGTAGCTGATCCTTTCTGAAGTGCCTATGTTGCCGACAATCACTTCTCCGGTATTGATTCCAAAATAGGTATTTGATTTAAGGAAGGGGTTTTTTCCTTTGGCATTTTTGGTCTCGGCTATGAAGTTTAGGCAAGCTTCGCATGCTTTTACTGGGTGGGAAATAACGGGAACGGGTGAGTTCCAAAATGCCATGACACTGTCACCGATATATTTATCTATTGTTCCTTGAGAGTTTAGAATGATTTTTGTAAAAATTTCAAAGTATTCTGTTAAGTAGTTTGAGATCTCTTCAACGGTCATGGATTCTGTAATGGTGGTAAAGCCTGAGATATCAGAGAAAAGAATAGTCATATTTTTTCTCTCACCACCTGTTATGAGAGCTTTTTCGTGCTCTATTAATTGGGTAACAACATCTTTTGGTACATATTTGGTAAATGAGGCGAATACTTTTCGCATGGTTTGAATAGAGGAATTAAGAAGAGAGATTTCATAGATATTAGAAACTATGGGCGCTGTTTCTGTAAAATCTAGGTGTTGGATTTGTTTGACTTCTTCTGCAAGTTGATTGATTGGTTTGGCTATTCTTCCGGAAGCTATATAGATGAGTAGAGCTGCAATTAGGAGGGTGATGAATCCAACTATAATTGAGCGGATATCGCTTTTTAGGATGGGATCAAAAAAATCGCTTAGTGGCGCTGACATTATAACTATCCACTCAGTATTAACATCTAACGGGAAATTAAATATTTCAACTACAAAAGGAGAACCAGAGCTGTTTAATATAAAGTTTTTTTGTCCGCTACTTGTGTAAATATCGTAGCCTTCTTCTATAATATAAGGCATGTTCCCTGATAAAACTACTGGTAGAATGATTTCTCCAGCGTTATTTAATACAAACGCTTTTCCCGTTGTGCCTATAACTGTATCTAAAATGACGTTTGATAATGAGGATAAGGCTAAATCAGTCCCAACTATTCCAATTAACTGTTTATTACTAATAATGGGCGCAGAAAAGCTAATGCCTTGAGTGCCTGGTGATATATCATAAGGGTTTGACCAAGCAAGTCTTGGCCAGTCAATAACATCTGAATACCAACGCTTTGTTCGTCTATCATTTAGGGGGGGCGAGTGACTCTCTCTTGCTACCACATTAAAATCTGTATCGAGATAGGTGCACTCCTCCGTTAAAATGGAGTTTTCGTTTATAATCGTGGTAATTACATAGTGGGCGCTATCGGGAAGAGCTTGAATTAAATTAAAGCGGTATTGAGTTTGATTAATAAGGCCTAAATTCGCGGCAGAAAGAACAATTCCGTCAGCAGTAGCAATTTCGATTCTTGCTATTAATGTATTTTGAACAAGAGTGCTTAAAAGGTGATTAATCACCATGAAATGTGTTTTATCTACATCGCTTTGATCTGATATTAAAGAAGTTGTAGTAATGGTCAGCATTTGAATACCATCAATCAAGCTATCCAAATGTTGAATTGCAGCAAGACCAATTTGTCTTGTTGTAATCAGTGAAGTTTCAGAGATGGCTTTTTGATTTTCTTTATAGTTGAGCGTAATAATTGATGTTGCAGCTATAGCCATTAATGCAAGAAATATAGAGACAATTCTAAACTGAATTTTGTTATATTTTTCTTTGATGAATTGTCTAATTTTTTCTAGGTTAGGTAATTTCGAATTCATGACGAATCAACCTTATAAATGGTGATTGTGTAGCTTGGAATTCCCGGCTCATAAGGTGATGGTGGATCAATTGATGAGACGCCAATTTCTTTGCCACTTGTAGATATCCTAGTCCCAATTGTGTCTCCCGGTTCGAGCTCAATTAGAAATGGTATCGTAATTATAGCAATTGGAGCGCTTTCTGTAACATAAAGACATGAGCATGATGAAGATAATGGCACGTGATTTTTTTCAAACCAGGCGTTTAGATTTCCATTAATTTTTTCCGAGAGGGCAGCTGCTTGTATGGATGCACTCACAAAGTAGATTCCTTTTTGAGGGGCTTTGCATATTAGAAAATCTCTTCCCTCTGAAAGCTCAAAATTTTTTTGGAGAAAAAGATTTTCACCTGTTATGTCAACTTTTAATAGGGTTCCGACAATCGGCTCTGATCTTTGTGTTTCTGTGCTATAATATTGAGCATACGCAGGCTCGCCTAGTAAGTTGCTGATTAGTAAAAGTGAGGGGAGTAATAATTTAATTGATTTTGACAAGGCTTGCTCCAAAGCTTAAAATTTCAGGTTCATTGTAGGGTAAATTTTGAATGCAGATAATTCCTATATCAGGACCGCTCGCGGCAATTTTGATCCCAAGCTGATCTCCCTTATCCAATTTGATTAAAAAAGTATTCACAAGTAATGAGGTTTTAGAATCTTGATTAACATATTCACGTGAATTTGAAGAGGGTATGGGTTTGCTATTTAGTTCATACCAGCAATCTAAGTATCCACTTGCTTTATCATTTAGTACAGATACTTGTAATCCTGTGCTTACAAGATAAACGCCAGATACTTGGCAAGTTACAATACCATTTGCGGGGGGGCTAAAATTACTTATTATGTTACCTAAAATTGGAGTTGCGCTTGATTCGACTGTAATAAAGGAGCCTGTATTTGGCAGGGGAGTTTGCGTTTTATTGCTTGCAAATTGAGCGTAAGCGCCTTCTTCACCAATTTTGTAAGCTGAAAGAATATAGCTTGTTACGCTTGGTTGAATTGGTTTGTCTAGACCATTTGGTGTGCTTGTCAAAGGACTTTGTATAAATTTTATTCCGATATTTGGTCTACTAGATAGAAAAGCAGTAGAGAGAACATCGTCTTTTTTTAGTTCGATTAGAGTTCCATTTGTTATTAGGGTAAGTCTTGAATTCTCATCGACATATTGTCTATCATTAGAGCTTGAAATAGCAGTTCCATTTAAGACAAACCATGTATCTAAATATCCGCTAATTCCCCTTGAAAGGGTTGCTGGTTGCAGCGCAGCAAAAACAAGATAAGTTCCTGGAACTTGGCATACTATACCATCCTTATTGGGGGTCACGTCAAAATTTAGAACAGGGCCTTTTGAACTGCTAAGTATAAGAGAACCAGTAAGTGGTGTAGGGATTTGTGTTATTTCCCCAGAAAGTTGGATATAAGCATCTTCTGCAAATAACCCAAAAAAAATAGAAGATATCATTAGAAGAGCTCTCATAATTTGCAGCTAAACATATTTTCTTTAAAAAGACAATAGCCTATTATATAAGGGATGATTATTGAAAAAGTGATTGCCCCTCCTTATGCAACAAATGCTTATTTAGTTGGTTGCGAAAAGAGTCGTAAGGCAATTGTGATTGATCCCGGCTTTCAGACTAAAGATAAGCTCTTGCATTTAATTGAAAAGCATCACCTGATAGTGGAAGGGATATACTTAACTCACTCACATTTTGATCATATAGCGGACGTTGCTCTTCTTAAGAGGGAAAAAGGTTGGCCTGTTTATGTTCACAAAGACGACGCAGGTAATGTAGAACATCCCGGAAGCGATGGAATACCCTTTAATTTGACAATTGATGGTGTTAAGCCAGATGGCTATTTGGAAGACAACGGGGAGAGGATGGTTGGCGAGATGAAATTTGTGGTTCTACATACGCCAGGGCATAGTCCTGGTTGCGTTTGTTTTTATTTTCCTGAAGAGTTGGTTTTGTTTTCGGGAGATACTTTATTTAAAGGAACATATGGAAGAACTGACCTGCCAAGATCTGATGAGATAAAAATGAAATCATCACTTGAAAGACTTAAAAAATTGCCGGATGAACTACTTGTCTATCCAGGACATGCATCATTAACAAAATTGGGGAGAGAAAAAACATGGCTTTAGTAGGAAAAAAAGCGCCAGAAGTGATAGCAACAGCTGTTTTAAATGGTGATCGAATCGAAAAAAATTATTCCCTTTCAGATCTTTTAGGCAATTATGTGGTCCTCTTTTTTTATCCACTTGATTTTACATTTGTTTGCCCAACTGAACTTCATGCCTTTCAAGATGCGCTGCATGAATTTGAAAAAAGAAACTGCAAATTGATAGGATGCTCCATTGATAGTGCATTCTGCCACTTAGCTTGGCTTAAAACCCCTTGTAAATCAGGTGGAATTGAGGGAATTACCTACCCACTTCTTGCAGATACAACGAAATCCATTGCGAGATCATTTAGCGTTCTAAAGGAAGAAGAAGGAATTGCATATCGTGGACTTTTTCTTATCGATAGAGAAGGAGTTGTAAGACACGAGCTCATCAATGATTTGCCACTTGGCAGGAGTGTTGATGAAGCGCTTCGCATGGTGGATGCTCTGATCTTTTTTGAAGAGCATGGAGAAGTTTGTCCAGCGAACTGGCACAAAGGCTCCAAGGGGATGAAAACCACAAATGAAGGCCTCAAAGACTACTTTGCTGACTAATTGGCACGAATTTAAAATGACTATAACGCTATGTCTTCATATTTTTTGTAATTTCAAGATTTTGCAAATTGAGTCGGGGAGAACCCCCGCCCCCCCCTTACCAATTCTCGCTTTGATAAATCACATATCGCTCGGGGGGCCGTGCGCCTGCACTGTCCCCCGGCCTGCCGGCTCGCGATCTGCAATTTCTCTGTGCGATAATTGGCTCTTGGCTGCCCTGACCTGCGGTCAATGGCAGAATATTCTATCGGATGCTACTTTGTGCATGTTTATTGGGGAGCGAGGTAGGCTTTTAGAGCGGCGGGAGTTGGCTGTTCTAGGAGCCCTCTTAGAAAGAGAGAAGGATTGTCTTCAAAGTGTGACTCTATGGAGTAAGGTAGGCATTCAATCCTTTTGCCTGTAACGTATATGTCCCAGGGCGCAAGTCCATTGTAGTAACACCAATCAACGGAGAATGCTTCGTCTTTGAGGAATTGACGTGTTGGGTGAGACCCTTGTAGCGCTAAAAATGTGATAAGGGAAATCCCTGCTGGTTTGATAATGTTGTAGGACCAGTTTTCATTTTGGGGACTTATTGATACAATCATCTGCGAGCCGCGTGAGATTAGATTAAATGACGGTTGCTTTTTAGAATACCAATGCGATTTTACTGTTGCAGTCGTTTTGCCTTCAACTATTTCTGACGGCACTTCAAAACCTTCTTGTAAAACATAATGGTTTGCGAGAGCTTTGGCAACAAAGTTAAAGTTTTTGATATTTTGCGTGTTGAAACCAACTAATAGATGAAAGTGTTCCGTTTGAATAAGATTTTTTAAATCTGCAATAGTCAAAGGTTTGCTTAGAACAATTATATTGTCTGGATAATTTGCTTCTGCAGGGACATGATCTTTTCCTGCCAGAATGCATGTAGCTAATGGAAAATTTTCTGCAACTTGAAGAGCAAATTTTGGCGTATCGAGGTTAAAAATAAATAGAGAGAAAGGTGTTTTAAATTCTTCAAGGACAGGCTCAAGTTTTGCGTAGAGGGCTTCAAAATCAGACTCAGCGCTAGATAGTGTTGAGAAGAGAGCAAGTAATGTACATAGAAATATTCGCATGGACTAATACTATGTAATATCAGCAATTTTTTTCAATAAAAAGAAGTCTATTATACTTGGAAGTCCTTTCAGATCTGGAAAGAGAGCCTGTTTTTATTTGAGCGGCATTACTTCCAACTGCTAAATCAGCAATGAACGTATCTTCAGTTTCGCCAGATCTGTGGGAAATTACTGTTTTATAATGATTTTCTTTCGCGAGTTTTATTGTATCAAGTGTCTCAGTTAATGTTCCAATTTGATTGAGTTTAATAAGAATTGAGTTTGCAATATTTTGATCAATTCCCCTTTTTAGGAAGTGAGGATTGGTTACAAATATATCATCACCAATTAATTGTATTTTATCACCTAATTTTTCTGTTAATAGTTCCCACCCCGTCCAATCGCTTTCATCAAGACCATCTTCTATCGTATCAATGGGGAATTGCTGACAAAGTGAGGTTAAATATTCTATGTATTCTTCGGATGTCACCTTTTCTGTAGATCCTAATTTTTTTCCCATGTGATAAAGGCCATCTTCATAAAAAAAGCTTGCAGCACAATCAAGAGCAATAGAAACGTTTTCTCCTGGCCTGTAACCTGCCTTTTCAATTGCTTGAACAATAAAACTTAGGGCTGCCTCATTAGATTCTAGGTGCGGCGCAAACCCACCTTCATCTCCTACAGAAGTAGAAAATCCTTTTGCCTTAAGAAGCTTTTTTAAAGAGTGAAAGACTTCACTGCCAACGCGAATTCGATCAGCCATTGAATGGAAACCAATTGGTCTTACCATAAACTCTTGTATGTCGATTGTGTTGTCCGCATGAGCTCCACCATTGATTATATTCATAGTTGGCATAGGAAAAGAAAGAATGCCTTTAGAAAGCTCTTGAATATGTAAATACAAAGGTATTTGCTTAAGATTTGCAGCAGCTCTTGCCACTGCCATTGAAACGCCCAAAATGGCATTAGCGCCAAGTCTTGCTTTATTAGGAGTGCCATCCAAGTCAATCATCATCTGATCGATTGCTTGTTGATTACAAGGATCCATTCCCTTAACAGTTGGAAAAATCACATCTTCTACATGAGAAAGAGCTCTTAGCACACCCTTTCCAAAATACCTTTTAGGATCACCATCTCGTAATTCAATTGCTTCATTCATTCCTGTTGAAGCTCCAGAAGGAACCATCGCCATTCCCTGAATGCCATTTTCCAATTCGGCAATCACAGCAACAGTCGGCATTCCGCGTGAATCTAAAACCTCAATTCCTCTAATGCCAGTAATTTTACTCATGACTTAACTATATAGCTATTACCGCAATTCCATCCAAGTAAAAAAGGTTAACCCGCATTTCTGACAAACACTCCGAAAAGTCGGTCAAGATGTTATACTGAGAGTGATTCAAAAATTGGGAATTTTCAAGTTAGAAATGCCCAGATTTGAATTAGGCGAAGCCGCTACTGAGGGCGAGTGCTATTTGCACTAGATAAGCCCGAAGTAAATTTAAATATGGGCATTTATAACGAAGGAAAAACCAAGTTTTGAAACACGATCAGTATACCTCAGATTTGTGAAAATTATTGCGAGAATATTATCTCTATCGATAAAGCGAGCAATAATTTACAAAAAGACGAGGTGATAGATTGCGCCGAATTTTCGGAGTGTTTGTGAGAAATGCGGGTTAAGGAGTAATTGCCCAGAAAGCTACTTTTAAAAGGCTGAATCCTACGGAAAGGCTTACTTTCCCAGCCTTATACGCCGCAGAAGCAATATTTGCTGTGATATCACTGCTTGCCTGTATTGGTGCAGCAGCTTTCAATTCAAGTACGCTTTCTACCTCTTGTTGTTTGATTAGTCGGCTATGCGCTTTACTTTTCACTCGATCAATCTCCAATAGCGCATTTGGTTTCATTTCCTTTAAATATTGAATGATAAATTCATTTATTTGATCTATCTGATGTTGTTCCCACTGATACCCCACTTGGAAATCTTTAAGAACATCATTTAAATATATAGCTAAATTGACGTACGTTTTAGCGTTAGTGAATCCGTTATTTTTAAGAAGAAATTTAAAATCTCCCTGTGTTCTGTAGATGGGAAAAACAGGTAATATGGGTTCCTTGTGGATTTCTTTGAATTTTAATTCGATCTTCTTCACTTTGTATAGGTAATAAGAACACAAAACCCACTTAAAAATATAAGTATAGATATTTCCTTTCTCGCTTCTCCTTTCTATGATTCTATTTTTAAGCTTTTCGATCCCTTTAAGAGTATTTTCGTAGGCGGCCCTATTTGATAAATAATCTTTAACTAAATTTGAGGTTTTATGAGATTGAAAATACTCTTTTGGAGCTCTTGTTATCGCTTCATCAGAAGTTTTTAATGCAATCCCTATTAGAGAGTCATGAATCAGATCTTGAGAAGTGCCATAACTTTTTAAAAACTCCATAATTATCCTCGCCGATATATAATTAATAATTATATTATATGGTAATTAAAAATATAACTGCAAGTTTTTAAATAATTTCGGTGGTATTAGCCTGGAAAAAATTGAAGGAAGAGGAAAGATGCGGGAAAACTAGCACATTTCTAAGTACCTAGCGGTCAGTTATTTAAGATGATTTCCAGTTTAGAGAGGGGGCCTAAAGCCGCCTCTGACAACAGTTCTGATCCATTCCACTCGAAGGGGTGAGGCATCTGCAACAAATATGGGTCTTGTTCCATTTACAGTAAAATTAAATACATTATGTGCTCTGAGAGTGACAGAATGGCATTTGCCTCTGCCGCTGCAGATTAATTGCGCTTCCGGGCTATTTTCTATTTCTGCAATGGTAGTCAGGGGGACTTGAAAGCCGCTATCTCTGATAGCAGTTCGAGTATCGTTAAATAAGATGGGTACTCTAAGGGTGACTTCGCCTGTACGATGTGCTGGATTAGTAGGATTTAGAGACAAATGTAGAACAAATATGAAGTTTTGTGGGTTTAAGCCATGGGTCTCTCCCACTTGATTAAAGGCACTGTTCCGTGTAAGGATCCCATATACAATTGGCTTTAATTCCGCACTTTTTTCGATAGATCGATTTCCAAAGACATTGAAAGTAGGATTAAGTGGTTGATTTATTGGAAATCGTATATCGCTTTGAAAAACGGCGTGTGATTCATTATAAAGAGCTATCCTATATAATCTAGCTTGATCCCCATCTGGATGGCAGTATATTTCTATGCGAGTTTTTAGAGCTCTTAAAAAGTCCATTCCGCTTCTTGCCGCCCTCAGAATTCGCTCAATTGCAACACGTGCAATTTTTTGGATTCCTTCGGCTGCAACTTTTGCTATTTTCTTACTTAGATTAAGCGGCGCTAGTAAAATATATTTTCCAAGATTTTTAGCGGAATGAATCGCATAAGAAGACCTTAAAATTAAATTTGTCAAAGGTGCGGGGAAATTTAGATCCATTTAGTTTTCCTATTAAATTTGTTGATTAGCTCTAATAATACCTCGAGCAAAGTTCATAATCAAGCCTTTTCGGTATAGCTTAGCGGCAGGTTTTGGGGTCGTCATGCCCTTCAAGGAGGGAGATATAGGAGTTGTAGCGGATGGGGGAGAGAAGTCCGTTTTCGATGGCGGCTTTGACGGCGCAGCCGGGCTCATGGGTGTGGCTGCAGGGATTGAATTTGCAATTTGGCGCAAAGTGCTGAAGGTCAGAGAAATAGGCGAGAATTTCTTCTTTGGTGATGTCCCAGAGGGCAAAGCTTTTAATGCCAGGAGTATCGACGCAAAGGGCGTTTTCTCCGATGGAGATGAGTTCTGCATGACTTGTTGTATGGGACCCTTTTTTGGTTTTCTCAACCACGGCTCCTACTTTCCGTTTGCCACCTGTCAGGTCATTGATAAGGGAAGTCTTGCCAACGCCTGATTGGCCGGAGAATACGGAGGCTTTATTTTTTACAATTTCCTTGAGGGCTTCTAGGCCGATTCCGAGGAGAGCGCTTACTTTTATAAAAGGGATGTCGATTGCGGTGTAAATTGCTTCTAGCTCAGAGAGAAGGGCGGAGTCTTTGACAAGGTCAATTTTATTGATGATAATTACGGGTTGCATACCCCCGCGCTCGGTAGCTATAATATAACGATCTAATAAAGAAGGCTTTAGAGTTGGCTCATCAACTGACGCAACGATCAGGACTTGATCGATATTTGCTGCAATCAGGTGCTGCTTTCTTTGATGGAGGGCGTCTGCTCTGGAAAGGCACGAGTACCTATTTTCAACGGCTGCAATCTGGCCTCTTTCATCAATCCAGACGAAATCTCCAACTGCGACAAGGTTTTTATTTCGGGTAACTTCAAGCTTTAGAGACCCTTTTAGTGAGGAGTCAATGATCTTGCCTTCGATTATAACCTTGATCACGCCAAGGGAAATCGTAATTACTCTGGCTCGTTTGGCATTCAGGGGGGGGATAAATAGGACTTCTTTAGCTTGGTCGGTCTTTTTATATTTTGACCTGTCGCGAGCTTGGTAAAACTTTCTTTCATTCCGTTGCTCTTTACGGGTATCAAAGCTGTTTTCAAAGGAACTATAATCTGTCATAGCAGGGAGTATAGCATACTGGGTTTATTCAAAGCTAGCGCCCGCTTTTTGGAGGTTTGCCCTGGTTTCGTTACTCAGGCCTTCGCTCCCTTTAAAGTTTGCTTTAACAGCCTTCACATCGGAAAGTGTTGCTTTTTCAAAATAAGCGTATTGAAAGTCTCCGCCGGACAAATCAGCATCTGTTAGAATGGCTTCTTGAAAAGTTGCATGGTCTGCATAAACGTTTGCGAGATTAGCAGATGTTAAGTCTGCATTTACAAATCTTGCGCTTGTAAGAACGGCACCTTTGAAATTTGCTCCTTTTAGATGCGCGCCGCTGAAATCGGCATTTACAAGGTATCCATTTTCAAAATTCACATTTTCCAGAAATTGATTTTTATAGGTTGCAGGAGGATGCGCCTCTTTGCAGGAGGGCAATAGAAGGAGTATGGACAATAGAAGTGCAATCGTGATATATCTTCTCATATGATTCTTTATAACATAGCTAAGAAAATTGTGCAGAAATTTGTTGATCACGGCCATGTTGCCTATTTTGCCGGTGGCTGGGTGCGTGATTTTTTGATGAAGCATCCCTCTAATGATATTGATATTGTAACAAGCGCTAGTGTCATAGAGACGCAGAAACTTTTTCCCAAAACAATTCCTGTGGGTATCAATTTTGGGATAGTGGTTGTTGTAGAAGAAGGTCACCATTTTGAAGTGGCACTATTTCGAAAAGAGATGGGCTTTAGTGATGGCAGGCGTCCTGATAGTGTTGAGGTTGCTGACCCAAAAGAGGATGCGCTTCGAAGAGATTTTACGATTAATGGTATGTTTTATAATCCACTAACAGAAGAGATTTTTGATTATGTAAATGGTGAAAGCGATCTTCGATTGGGAGTTGTCAGAGCTATTGGTAATCCGCATGAGAGGTTTTTAGAAGATAGGCTTCGCATGATAAGGGCTGTTCGATATGCATCAAGGTTCCGTTTTGCAATTGATCCTAAAACAATTGAAGCAATCCTTTTTCATTCAGAAGAGCTCTTTCCTGCAGTTGCTATTGAAAGGGTCGTGCAAGAATTGGAAAAGATGGCAAAAATTGCTCATTTTGGTGAAGCTCTCATCATGCTTTATCGGCTAAATTTATTGCAGACAATATTCCCTACTTTAAGTGCATGCGGTATCAATGAAATTGAGGAGCGTGTCAAATACCTTCCTGAATTTCCCTTAGAAACTCCTTTGATCGGTAAGCTCTATGAACTTTTTCCAGAATCCACATTAGAAGAAAGACTTGGCTTTTGTGATCGATTAAAGCTTTCTAATAAGGACCGAAAATTTACTGAAGAATTACACAAGTGGAATGATTTAGATAACTTGGACCTTTATGACCTTGCGCAAGTTTATGCACTGCCTTATGCCTCAATTTGTTTACAGATTGTAGCATTACATAAAAATTCTCCCGCATTTTTAGAGCTGCACAAAAACCAAATGAAAGCGCTACATTCGGCAATAATTCGAATACAGGAAAATCGCACGGTAGTCACTTCGCAAGACCTTATCAAACTTGGTATCAAACCTTCAAAGGAACTCGGCGCTCTATTGCAAAAAGCAGAGCGGATAGCAATCAACAATCATTTAGAAGCGCCAGATGGCGTTATTAAAATCTTGTTTTAGAGATCTGATTTATACTGAGAGGAGTTCAAAAATTGGGAATTTTCAAGCCAGAAATACCCAGACTTGAATTAAGCGAAGCTGATGCTGAGCCCTAAGTGCTGTTTTGCACTAGAAGGGGTCCGCGTTAAAAAAAATGTCCTGAGGACATTTTTTAGGGGGACACGAAGTAAATTTAAATATGGGCATTTACAACGAAGAAAAAACCAAGTTTTGAAACACGATCAATATATGGCGATGAAAAAACCAATTTCTGAAACACGAGCAGTATATTGCTTATGAACTAATTTATTTGCATAAATGTGTTTGTAAATAGCTTTTTGTTATTTATGATAAAGACTGTTCTATATATGGTTTTTAACAACTCAAAATTAATTTTAAGGAGTTTTTATGACGGTTAGTGCAATTGCTGAGTGTGTCGCCGATAGGGCAAAACATAGTCGATCTGGGCATTCTGTAGGATCTTGTAAAGAAGCTGCTACTAGTTTGATTGCGCTTGAAGCGCTTAGTGAAGGTGGAGGTGGATCTGGTCAGAATGCTGTAGGCGCAGTTTGTAAAAAATTGAAGAGTAAAGTAAGGAAGGGTCGCATTTCGACTGAATGGACAGATGATAAAAAGGAAATAGTTGCGCAAGTTGTAGAGAAAGTATTTTTGAATAAGGACGGATATAGGATCTCTAGGTATGGTTCAACGGGCTCATTGGAGGGACTCTGTAATAAAAATATAAAGGATCTTTGTGATAAGATGAAAATCCCTATGTTTACTCTAAAAGATAAGCAAATTAAAAACTTACTTCTCCGTTATGTTCCCTTTAATAAAAAATTTTGTAAAGAGGATTTTGTTAATTCTCGAATCAGAGGGAGAGATGAAATATCTCAAGGTACAGAAGGGCTTGAGATGAAGTTTGTTTTATGGACAGATGAGCAAAAAAAACTATTTACGGAAGCGGTTAGGAAGGTCGTTTGCAAAGAGGGAGATAGTACTTTTAAAAGGCAAGCTTATCCGAGGAATTCGCTGTATAGTATTTCTAAAGCGGTAAGTAAATCTATGAGTGAACTATTTTCTAAACGGACTATAGTCCCTTTTTTCATTAAATCAGCGGTCATAGATCGCTTGGTAGGGGACTATTTTCAACTTGGTAAGAAAATTGACATAGACGCTCTAAAAAAAATTCCTATAAAAAGTGAGATTTATGTTTCTAGTGAGTTCACTGATGATAATAGCAGTTTATCTGGTGTTGGAGCATTGGGGGCAGTAGTAAGCAAAGTTAAGCCTCGATCTACAAAGCCTTTTGAAGTGGAAAATCCAGATGAGATATTGCGGTGGGAAGGCGCATTGGATCTTGATGCTGTTTTACGGAAATATGGGATTACTGACGATATGCTGGGTGGAGCTGAATCTTTTTTAGGTTTTAAAGATTAGGATGGTGATGTCGTCGTATTGGGGCTCATCTTTGGTAAAGAGGGCGATCTCTTTGTTGATGAGCTGTAGAAGTTCTTGGGGGGTTGTATAGGTGCAGGTTTCGATGAGGTGGAGGAGTCTTTTTTCACCAAATAATTTGCGCGCATTGTCTTGTGCATCTGTTAGGCCATCTGTATATAAAATGAGGAAGTCGTTTGGTTCTAGGGTGGTTTGCTTCACTTCGACTGTATTAAAGAGGAGCGCGCCAAAAGCAATTCCAGAGGTTTCTAATCGCTCGATGATTCCGCTTGCTCGCTTGATGATTGGGTAGGTATGGCCGCAATTTACGTAGGAGAGGTTTTTTGTGGGACCGTGGTATTTTGCGAGAAAGGCTGTTACGAAACTACCTGACTCTTTGGTATCTTCGCAAAATAGGGTATTTGTTTTTAGAGTGATTTCCGAAAGGTCATCGAATATTGTTTCGGCAGTTTTTAGCATGCTTCTTAAACTGAATGCATAAAGACATCCCGAAATTCCTTTTCCAACGCCATCGGCAATGGTAATAAAAAGATTGTCATCTTTGATCATATAATCATAAAAGTCTCCTGCTACTTCTTTTGCAGGTTCAAAGTAGACGGCTGTTTGTATTTGAAAAAAATCAATAGATTTTTCAGGGAGAATAGCTGCTTGAATTTCTCTGCCGATTTGGAGCTCTTTTTGGTAAGCTTCTTTAAAGGAGCGTTCTTTTTTTACTTCTTCAATATAATTGATGAGTGATACAACCATTTCGTTGAATTTCTCACCGATATAGTTGATTTCAAATCCCATGGGGTCTTTATGAAATCGCTCATTAAGATCGCCATGACCAATTTTCCCCATAACATAACTTAACTGCGATAAGGGTTTTGCAAATCGAAGAGTTAGTAGGTAGGAGATAAATCCTCCAAAAATAAGAATAAAAATGAGAAGAGAGCTCAGTTCAGTAATTGTTTTATAAAGACCTTCCAGGAGTACTTTTGCAGGAATTGTTAGGGCAATTTTAGTATGTGTTCCCACAAGGTTTGTTGACGTTAAAAAGCGACGCTCATTATCTAGATAAAATTCATACCCATTAGGAACCGATGGTATTTTTTCAATGTGCGTAATTTCTGAGAATTTATATCCTACGCGTGTTAGCGCTGTCGATGCTAATATTTTTCCCTGAGCATCAATAATTGAAATATTTGCTCCATAAGGACTTCTGACAGTGTCTAGCTCATATACTAATTTGGAGAGTGCAATCGATGTGCCTACCACTCCGATAACTTCATCATTTGTATTTTTTATGGAAGAAACTAGATAAAGGCTGTATCCAAAAACTGGATCAGGAGCTACAAAGCTCATTTTTTTTACGCTTTCTAGATCAAAGTAAGATGAGAAATCAATGTTTTCATAGCTCTTTAACGAAGAATTCGTACAAATTAGATGGGAGTCTTTATTTACAGTAAGATAAAAGTTCACGTTTAAATGATGACTAGATGTAAAGTTAGTGAGAATCTTGTCAAGTTTGTCGAGGGAAGCTCTTCCTGACTCTTTTTGAACTAAAACTATAAGCTGCTGAATTGCATTAATAAAATTGAGGTTACTTTCTTCAAGGTGTTTCATAAAATGAATCTGATCATTTTGAAAAAGATGCATTTCATTAAAAATATCATTTAATTTTTGGTTGTAATCTCGATTGTATAGATATATTGTATAGAATATTAATGGAGTCACTATAAAGGCTACGCTACTTAACAGCACCCGAAACGCAAGTGATAACGTAAGTTTAGCTTTATACATATCCTACTTCCTAACACAATGCGTAAGAATTTTCTAGAAAAAAACACGATAGGCGAATAATATAACACTCTTTTTTTAATTGGAGTGATTGTGAGAAATTGGTTAATTTATTTTTTGATGCTTCCACTGGTATTCTGCAATGCGAAGGAAAAGAAAGTCGCTTTAATATTTGGTGTAACTGGGCAAGATGGATCGTATTTAAGTGAAATTTTGCTTGCGAAGGGGTATGAAGTTCATGGGGTTAAACGAAGATCTTCGAGTCTCAACACTTTTCGTATCGATCACATTTATCAAGATCCTCATGATGTAAATCAGCGCTTTTTTCTTCACTATGGAGATGTCACTGATTCATGTAATGTTTTGAGATTGATTGGTGAAATTTCTCCGGATGAAATTTATAATTTATCTGCGCAAAGTCATGTGGGGATATCGTTTGATATTCCAGAATATACTGCGGAAGTAGATGCGCTCGGAACGCTGCGTATTTTAGAAGCAATTCGTCTTCTTGGAATGGAAAAAAAGGTGAAATTTTATCAAGCGTCTACAAGTGAGATGTTTGGAAAGGTGTATGAGATTCCACAAAAGGAAACTACACCTTTTCATCCGAGATCTCCGTATGCTGTTGCAAAGGTATTCTCTTATTGGGCGACAGTAAATTATAGGGAAGCGTATGGTCTTTATGCTTGTAATGGAATTTTGTTCAATCATGAATCACCGAGAAGAGGTGAGACTTTTGTTACAAAAAAAATTACACAAGCAGTTGTTAGAATTAAGTATGGAATGCAAGACAAACTGCATTTGGGCAATATAGATTCCTACCGAGATTGGGGTTACGCTAAAGACTATTGTGAAATGATGTGGCTGATGTTACAGCAAGATGAGCCGGAAGATTATGTTATTGGAACAGGAGAGACTCACACCGTTCGTGAATTTGTTGAAAAGGCCTTTCATGAAGTGGGAATTGAAATAGAATGGCAAGGAGAGGGTGTTTCCGAAATTGGAATTGATAAAGAGACAAAAAAAATAGTAGTGGAAATTGATCCAAAATATTTTAGACCAGCAGAAGTGGATTATCTCTTAGCAGATCCTGCTAAAGCTAAAGAGAAATTAGGATGGAGCTCTAAAACTAGTTTTGATCAACTCGTTAAGTTAATGATTGAATCTGATCTTGACGATGTTACAGGAAATAATTTATGAGAAAGTGGCTATTGACAATGCTTGTGATTAGTAGCTCGCTTCTTTCTGGGGAGGAATTTGTTCTTTCCCTTAATAGTAGTGAGCAGTATGCTATCACAGAAATCATTTCGTCAATGGGGGAGAAGAATGTAGGTATGCTTCTTTTAGATGTCATTCGCTTAAGACGTCTTGGAGATAGTATTGAGCAGGTTCCTCCTTTACAGTTTTTAGGATTTGTACTTACAAATCCTTATTTAAAAAGTTGTTTAAAAAAGATTTCAAAAAGTTCATTTAAATGGTCTTCCTTTATTGATGGTTTCGGCGGAAACATGGAGAAGGAGTATTTTCAAGGGAAAATACTTCCAGAGCTGCAAAGTTTTGCTGAACTGGTTGGGGGATCTTTAGAGCAATTGGAGGGGTATGTCTATCATCAAGAATGGGAAAAGTTTGTTAAGTGTTTGCTTTAAGTTAGCAGCGCTTGCAACTATTAGTATGTCAACGCTATTTTCAGATGAATTTGTTCTTACAGTAAGTCCGGAAAGAGCGGAAATCATTGAAGAAATTGTCACGACAATGGGTGAGACTTATACGGTAATGTTAAAGTTTAAGGAGCCTCATCTTAAAGAACTCAGTAAGCAACTAAAGGGAATGGGTAGCCTTAATTTTTTAGCTTATATCTTTACAAGATCTGAGTTACTGGAGAATATGAGAATTATTGCGGATAGTTCATTGAAATTTAATGGTATTATGGGTTCTGTTCGTAAAGGATTTGATCGTGAAAAAGCAAGCGGATCGCTCTGGACGGATATTCCTGGGTTTGCAACAATGCTTGGTGTTGATGAAGCAAAGCTTGTAAAATTTGCTCATAAAAGTCAGTGGGACGAACTTGTACAATATTTAGTGGAAAATGTGAGGTAAAATATGTTGAATTATTTCTTTTTAATAGCCGCATTTAGTGTAGGCTGTCTATGTGCTGATACCGCTTTATCTAGTGAAACTGAAAGTGAGGGGCTGGTAATTATTGAAAGCGCTCAGTGTTCTGATCCCATTGCAGTTGAAGCTTTAGAGGATGGGGAAAAAGTAGTTGCTGTAAGCGCTCCATCAGCGCTGCCCTTTGTAGTTAAAGTAACAGATGATGAAGGGAAAGCAATTACTGAAATTGTAACGACTCTCGGAAAATCGAGTATTCCTGGCCTTGCCATTAAAAAGGGGCATTTGAAAACTTTGGGAGCTGGACTTAAAGGGATTGGACCTCTTCATTTTTTAGGATATATATTTAGTAATAATGAATTGAAATCACATATGAAGACAATTCAAAAAAGTTCAACGAAATGGAATGCGCTTTTAGAGGGTTTAAAATCCGGCTTAGAACGTGACTTAAAAAGTCAAAAGCTTGGTGAAGAGTTGCAAAGCTTTGCAACGCTAACAAAAGCCGATCATCAGAAGCTTCTGATTAAAGCTGAAGAACATAATTGGGATGACTTTGTAGGGATTTTGGTAGAAAGTGAAGGCGCGAAGTAATTCATTTGAAGTTAATTATATCTACTTTGGTGTCCTCTTTTTTTGTCTAGTGGGAGTACATGGTTATTCCCTTTTCGTTATGAAAGGCGTCGCATGGGCGCCCTTTTTTTTTACAGTTGTATTGCAGTGCCTTTTAGAATCCTCGTTACTTCTTAGTGCAGGTCTGCTTATTCAAAGGTATTGTCCAAAGCATTTTTTTACCTTTTACATTGCGCTTAGTACTCTTTTGGTTTTAGCCCATGAAGTAGATTTTGTGATGATACGTCTCATGGGAGTAACTATTTGGTATTTGATTCACCTCATTGCTCTTGAAATGGGCGATAATTTTATCGAGATGATTAAAGCAACAAATATATCGGCAATTACGTGGTTTTTAGGTGCTTGCGGTGTTTTTGCTATTTTTTTCAGTTCGCGCGTCCTTTATCATTTATCGGAAAAATTGAGCCAAAAACGAAAGCTTCATCTCTCGCAAAATATATTAATTGCCCTTTTGGTTGCTCCGCTGATTGTGCTAATCGTATGGGACAAAGTGACTTTATGTAAGCTCTCTTCTGTAAGCTACGAACAATTTCGTCAGATTCTGCCTTTTAAGAAAACATTTTTTCTTCCCAAACAGTTTTTATTGCCCATTGAACCTGCTTTAAAAGAAATACAGTTACTTGATAGTAGCTCTCTTCAAACAGCGTGCAAAAGGCCGCCCATTTATCTCTTTGTGATAGAAAGCTTACGCGAAGATTATATTACAAATGAAATAGCACCTAACATGTTTCGTTTTAAGCAAGATAATATTTCCTTTGATATCGCAGCTTCCGGTGGCAATGCATCACATCTCTCTTGGTTTACTTTGTTTCACTCAGAATTCCCCCTTAGATTTTCAAAAAAGCACATAGAAAAGATAAGTGAGAAGGGGAGCTTACCCCTTCAAACATTAAAGGAAATGGGGTATCAAATCCACCTTTACACTTCTGCAGAGTTAGCGTTTTACCATATGGGTGAATCCATATTTGGAAAGCAATACCAACTTGCAGACAGTCGTTTTGAATATCCCCATGGGGGAAAAATACCGAGCTGCACAAGTGACCAAAAAGTTTTTGAAGAAATTGAGAAAGACAAAGTACGATTTGAAGGTGATGGCCACGCATTTATCATTTTTTTGGATGCAACACATTTTGGCTACAGCTGGCCAAAAGAGATGGGCAACCGATTTCTGCCGATAGAAGAGCCGATAGATTATATAAAAGCTGCTTTTAACAAAGGCCCCGTTGAAGAGATTAAAAATAGATATCGAAACTCCATCTACTACGTCGATTCTCTTATTGGGAAATTTTTAGAAGGACACAAAGAAGATGATGCAGTAATTGTGCTAACAGGTGATCATGGTGAAGAGTTTTATGAAGAAGGGCAAATCTTTCACGCATCAAATCTTAGTGATGCCCAAATTCATATTCCGCTCTATTATAGGTTTGGACAGGAAAGTGCAGAGTTAAAAGAGAGGATGCCAAAAATTTCCTCTCACATCGATATTTTTCCAACGCTCATTGATTATATCAGCGGCACGCAAAGAGCATCCCTTGAAGGTGAATCCATCTTTAAAAAGGATAGATGGCCTTATGCGCTTACGGCACGGTACAATGGCGGCAAGCCTCCTTTTGAATTTTGTCTCCAAAGTCTTACTGGCAAAGTTGTCTTGCAGAATCTCACAAAAGGCAGCCTTAAAGTTACATCAGTTACAAGTAGTGAAAGCAGTCAATTTCTAACAGAAACGAAAGAGGCATTTTCTCACCTCTTTACCAATACCAAAAACTAGAATAGTAACCTGAATTTTGAGTTTATTTAACAGGGGGTCAGACGTAATGTGTTCATGTGTCACACATGAACACA
>CAZKFL010000039.1:0-20436 GCA_964552055.1 uncultured bacterium | reverse complement strand
AGGTATGGCATGTTTCGACTTTGAAAATCTCGATGTTTATTAAGTTTCTTTTAAGAATTAATTTGCTTTTATAGGTTTTAGGACAGGTTCTAAAAATCTGCTTGATAAATTGATTTTTAAGTAAGAGAATTTCTGTCACAAAATTGAGACGAATGCTCTGCGCCACCATAACCGCCAATTGCATACACAGATAAGTAATTACCTTGTTTTTGCGAAGTTGAGATTAAAGATTGCTTAACAAAATTATTATAATGAAACCAACCCCTTGTTACCGCGCGCTGGCAATCCCCAATATTTGAAACATAGATGGTATCAATAGACCTGCTACTCTCTTTCAACACAGTTCCAATAGATCGCAATGTAGGTGCATTCACAAAATCTGCGGAGAGAAATGCAAATTTCCCCTCCTGAAACATTTTTTTCACTTTAGTAAATTTTTCACGCGTAGAAAATGGCGACGCCTCGCTTCTAAGCTGAGGAAGACTTGAGGGACTAAGAAATTTTTCAGCCTCAATAATAGCCTGTTCGCAATTTGTTGCATTGAGCAGAACCCTTTGAATGCTAGCCCAGAAATCTTCAACTTTTGAATTGATATCGATAATGACTAAATGATCAACTCGAGCCGGCCGAATTGCAAATGCATTCAATGAAAAAAAACATCCTGTCCCTATAAATGTATCACCATATGCAGGATCTCTTCTTAAAGCACGAATTGTTTCCTCCTGCTTAGTTTCGTTAGAAAACTCCCATCTACGATCAAATTCCTGATGTACTCTCGGAATAGCCTCGAATAATGAAGAAAAAGACGGCATTGCCTTTGGTAATGGACCCACTAAAGCGGGATCCGTATCATCTAACCCCTGAGAAAAAATTCTCTCACCTCTTGCACCAACAATACCTGAAGCCGCTAAGTGAGCTTCACCTTGCTCATTTCTTGCAGCATTTCCAAAAAGCAGCGCTTTTATCTGCTCAAATATGCGTGATACAAGAAAAACCAAATCGTGATATTTCCGAAGTATGAAATTTTTACCAGTATAAAAAGATGCACCCGCAAGAGATGCTAAATAATTATTTGATAAATTGAACTCGATTGCCACTTTGACCACCTCACATAGCAAATATTATATAGAAGGGATCAAAAAAGCACAAGAATAGTATGTTGCTACTAAGGGTGTTAAAAATTTGAAGTAGTAGATATTGAAGTTCTAGAGATTGTGTGATATGCTTTCGCCATGGAAGAAAGAGTATCTAAGTTAATGGCCCAAAGAGGACTCTGCTCAAGAAGAGAGGCGGAAGAATATATGTCAGAGGGATTAGTAAGGGCAAATGGCGAGCTTGTGACTAAACCTGGCACGAAGGTGCCTTTTGACTCCGAAATAGTACTTGACAGAACTAAGCTTAAGAATGTTACAGTAGCTCTTAATAAACCCCTTGGCTTTGTCTCTAACCTTCCTGAAAAAAATTATCGAGAAGCTAAAGAACTACTTACCGAAGAAAATCGATTTGATAAAGGCTCTCCGATCGATATTAATTCACTGCATGTGGTTGGCAGGCTCGACATTAACTCAAAAGGGCTTTTGCTTTTTACATCTGATGGTCGCGTCGCAAAAAAAATTATTGGCCCAGAGTCGAAAGTTGAAAAAGAATATATTGTCCGTTTTAATGACATAGTACCTGAAAGCGCTATTGAAAGGCTTCGCTTTGGCCTCAAGCTCGACGGAAAGCCCCTAAAACGGGCCACAGTAAAAAGGCAAGATGATCAAACACTCATCATCATTCTCTCTGAAGGAAAGAAACGTCAAATAAGACGAATGAGTGAACTTGTGGGACTTGAAATAACATCTCTTAAACGAGTCCGCATTGGCGACATCCAATTAGGCCAGCTTCCCCTCGGAAAATGGATGATTGTCTACCCGACAGCCTAAGAGCCTACTAAAAGATCTCCTTACCCTAAAAAATAATGAAAAGTTGGCAGAATGCAAGCACGCTCGCATGCATGCTATTACCCATAAGTGGCCTGAACCCTTTTATGGAATGCATCTCAAGATAAACAATTTTACATTAACAGGAACTATTTGGTGCAGAAAAAGGAAAAAATTAGCAAGGATAGAATGATGGAAGGATAAGAAAAATGAATTTATATCTCTCTTATAATTAGAAAGTTCTTTGTTTACTTATCCTTCCATCATTCTATCCTTGCTAAAAAAATGAACCTAAAATTTACGCCAAGAATTTGTTGAGAAAAAGATATAGATAATACGATGCTCGCATGAGCACGCTATAGACTATACTGGGAGTGATTCAAAATGGGGTTTATAACGCAAAAAAACCAATTTTTGAAACACGATCAGTATATAGGGTATCGATAAAAAGAATGCAATTCAGGCTACAAATCCTCGTTATTGCAAGTTATTGATAATGATTATGCTGAAGAACTCTACTTTAAGGCTGCTTCAGGCTCAACCTCCTCCCCTATTAAGAAAATTACTGGACTCATATACTACAACTGTAGTATATTGCTCTGCATGAATATCTCAATAAGGTTGCTATGGGAAAATTACGCTTTGGAGAGCTCGAGCTATCCATTCTACAAACCGTTCACAAACTTGGTAGGGTTACTGTCCGCGATGTGTATGCATCACTAGGAAACGAGGGCGGCTATACTACTGTTATGACAGTTATGGGCCGCATGGCGGATAAGGGCGAGCTCATGAGAGAAAAGGAAGGAAAACAGTATTTCTACTGGATTGAATCGACCAATCAAGCACCTTCTAAAAACATTCTAAGGCGTATCCAAGATAAAATCTTTGGCGGCAAATCAACAGCAATGGTCAGCTACCTATTAGAAACTGACCAAGAAATTTCTGATCAGGAACTCGAAGAAATTGAAAAACTGATTCAAAAACGTCGATTGGAGAAAAAGCATGGATAAAGCATCCTTTTTTATTTTAAATGTTTTTTTGAATAGCTTTCTCGCTTTTTTTACAGCAGCTCTGTTGATTGAAGGGATCGTTTTTCTCTTTAGGATTAAGCAAGGCAGAGTAGCAGCGACATTACGCATGATCCCTATTTTAAAGTTACCCTTAGACTTATGTCTCTATGACTTTTCAAGATGGTCGTATATTCAAGGGGTTAATCCTCTAAATTGTGAAGAAGGCACAAGAAATTTATCTATGATGATTGAATATAACAGTTCGCTTTCAAATTGGCTCTTTATTCCCACAAATTCAGGAATTCAGTTCTCTATTAGTCCAGGAAATATGACCTTCTCGCTAGCTGATATTATCGGATATAGTATGAACCCAAACCATCTGAAAATATTTGCAACCTCTCTTGCACTTCTCTGCATATGCTTTTTTGTGAGAAAATTAGTGGCTTATCGTCTCTGTATAAAAGCGCTGAATTCTATTGCAAAGAGTTCAAAGCCTGCCAGCAAAAAAATGCACAATCATCAACTAATCGCGCACGTTAAGAAAAGAAAATACTCAATCTTTACTTCACCAGTCCTAAATGGCTCTCCATTTGTAGCCGGGTTACTTTCACCTACCATTTTTATCCCAAGCCACTTATCCGAGTGTTTATCGAGAAAGGAATACGAAGCTGTGTTAGCCCATGAAATAGAACATATCCGCAATCGAGATGTTTTTATCCGCTTTGTTTTAGACATCATCACATCAATATTTTGGTGGATTCCGATAAAATGGCTTCGGAATAAAATTGAAGAAGGTCAAGAGATCAGCTGCGATTACCAGTGCAGAAAATATGATGTAGATCCCGTTGATCTAGCATCCGCTATTTGCAAATCTGCAAAACATAAGCAGAACCATCCCACCCATGTTTTTGCTCATCACCTCACACAGCACAAGACACTCAAGCGAGTTAAAATACTTTTGCAACCACTCTCCAAACGATTTCAAAAAGTGAGCTTTATTACCTCTTGTGTAGCAGTAAGTGTTGCATTTTTACTGATTCTTTTTGGGCGATTTTGGATGTTTTAAGACACACAAAATCAACTGATTTTTTTAACCACAAATACTACAATTGTAGTAAAAGGAAAACATAATGAAAAAATATACACTCTTATCAATAGCCCTTACAGCAACTTGGCTTTCATGCTTTGGTGCCGGAACAGAATTACCTATTAATCCAAAACCCTGGGAAACACTTTCCCACGACGTCAAAGTTGTGCAACTGTCTAGTTTAACAGATAATGACATCAAAGAGATTATGGCGGGGCATCATCCTGAATTAGCTTTCCAATTTGCAGCTCAAACTCATTTACCAGTCAGCTTTTTTTTAAAAGGAGACTTAGTCGAATTAGCAGAAAGCAATGACAAATGGGGAACCATAGAAATTAAACAGACCTTTTATGTGAGATGCATCGGAGAAGATATCATCCTGAGCTCTAATCTAACTGATTGGAAGCCCTTTTTGGAATTCATTACAGGCAATGCCTCTCTTATACTGAACACCGAAGATGGCACTCCATCTATTGTTATAGGCGCAGAAGCAAATCGACGTTCTTAGAACCTGTCCTAAAAACCTACGATGAATTTTTAACGTTCTAATGCTTATAGGATTTTAAAATTAATATCGGGCAGAAGGCACGCACGCGTGCCTTCTACCCACTTTTTTTATTTTTTTAGAGCTAGGCGAGGTTTTGGGACAGGTTTTTAAAAAGAACCTTGTAGCCTAACTTCTATGGCACCGCCGTTCTCAGATCCTTTTTAAAGTTGTAGTCAATAGAAGTCTTGGTAAATATTCAATTGATCTTGTATGTTAAAAACACTCTCAATTCCGAGAGATTTAGGAGATGTTATGAAAAATATATTTTTTTGCGTATCAATTTTCTGTTGTAATTTACTAGTTGGAGCGCCTGCCGACTTTATCGCCTTACTAAAACAATCAGCTCTTCAAACTCTGCAAACTGAACCTGCACTACAATCAATTAATCAGGCAGCAGTAACAACATGCATTAATTCACTATTCGATACAGGTTATGCAGAATTAACAAATGATCCCAATCACACAATTGCAGATATCACTTTAGGAATTATAGAAAAAACTTTTGGAGATCTTGCAAGACAAGGTCAAATAGGATCTATACTCTGTAATTACTTACACGCTCTTCCTGATCAATCACTACGAATCAATGGCTACACCCCAAACCTTTCAAGCCTTGCTCTGACAGAAGAAAAAACAATTGCTCTTAATTGGAGGGCAGCTGCTGTAGAATCAATGTTAGGAGCTCCGAATGCATGGGTTTATCCATTTTATTCAAAGTCTGATTTTGACACATTTCAAGCAGATCCAGCAAATCAAGTACAAATTCAAAATTTTCACTCCGTTCTATCACACCATCCACAAATGAGAGCTGACGTATTCGAATCTACTCCCCCTGAAGATTTAGAGGGAGTTTTATATAAAGTTCGAAGCAATGAGGGCATATTTTTTACATTCACAACAAATATACCTGATCGTCTCTCTGAAACTCCTATGAAACTAAAATTCTGGATTTTATTTCCGTATAAAAACCCGAATGCAAACAAAAGTGAGCAATCCAGTGGTGCTGCACATGCAAGCTCCATGCAACAATTTTTAGGTAGCGCTCAACCTTCATAATCAATATTCATCAAAAGGGAATCTTAGCCATTCCCTTTTGATGTTTTCAAATAATACAAAAATCTATATCTTTATAAAATCTATAAATTAAATCAAAGGTCAGTAGCAATGAGAAAAAGTGCTTTAAGCTCCCTTATGGTGTTTTTATTGTCCAATGCAATTGTTTTTGCGGATGAGCTTTATGTAGTAAATAATATGACTTCAGATATTTCCATTATTGATACAACCAGCAAGACAGTTATTAAAACAATTCCGGTACCAACATCACCAATAGGAATTGCACTCACTCCCGATGAAAAATTTGCCTACGTATCAGGAGCTCGTGGTGGCATTGTTTCCATTATTGACACAACTAGTAATACCGTTGTACATACTTTTAAAGTGGGAAATATGACAGCGAATGTTGCGGTTACACCGGATGGACGGTATGCATACATAACAAATTTTAGCGACAAAACGATATCTGTTTTAGATTGCGCATCAAATGCAATCATTGCGATCATTCCTGGTGGTAACTTACCAAACTTTCTTGCAATTACCCCTGATAGTAGCTTTGTGTATGTAACAAATCTTTCGGGCAATGATGTATCCGTAATTGATACTAGGACAAATTCTATTATTGATACAATTCCTGTTAACCGAGCTCCCAATGGAATTGCAATTTCTCCCGATGGAAAGTTTGCCTATGTTGTCAATAGCAATTCCCAACATATTACTGAAAATAAAGGAAGCGTGTCCATAATCGATTTATCGACAAATACAATAATTAGAAATATAGAATTACGTCCGCAACCGATCGGAGTTGCTGTTTCTCCAAATGGACATTATGTCTATGTAACCAATAAAACATCAAACCAGGTTGGAACAGTTATGGTCATTGACACAACCATTAACGCAATTGTAACAGCAATACCTGTAGGAAATAATCCTGGGTCGCTGATCTTCTCTGAAGATGGGAAATATATTTATGTCGAAAGTAGCGCAGATAACCTCATCTATATAATTGATACTTCGCTAAATATTGTAACTAAAACGATTAAAGTTGGAGGATTTCCTAGGGGAATGGTCCTTAAAAAATCCTAATTGTCACTCTGTATAATGAGGGAGCACTACGAATGCTCCCTCTCCTTACTTAATTGCTATCCAATGATTTAACGCTAACTTTACTCCGCAAATTCGATTTCGATTCAAATCGATACCAACCGGTAACATCCGCAGACCTACCTCTCCTTCTTTAATCAAGTCAGAGCAAGCTTTCACTGTCTCCACCCAATGATTTATGCGGCCTCGATTTATCACTAATTCAGCAGAAGAGCCTATGATATCTCTACCTTCTCCCCCGCCTCCAGAGTATGGAGGAACCTGACTCATGGAGTCCCCGCAAATTTTCAGACCGGCTTTACTGTATAAGTATTGCAAATCCCTTCCAGTAATTTTATCGAACCGTCTCTCATCCCAGCAATGCTCACTAAAAGGTAGTGTTGTTTTCCATCCGATCTTCACTCCCACCCCCTTTCGCATTTTCATAAATTTTGTAACTGCTGTCTGCCTAGCAGTGTAAGATTCAGAAATTCCAATCAGAGTTTCTATATCTGAAAAACAAACTATCTTGGCCTTTAAAAAAAGCATATCAATGTAAGGCTGCAAACTTCTTTTGTAAATTTCAGTGATTTTCCTTACCTCTTCGGGATCAGCTCCTTCTGAAATTGCCATTCCATCTGCTATTAATATATAGAGCTTAGATTTATCACCCATCCACCTTGTAGCAACTTTTGCAAGAACAAGCATATGAATAACATCAATTGGCAACCCCACACTTAATCCAGAAGTTCTAGACCACATTCCAAGACCCATATAACAATTTCTACTTCCTTCTTCTGGCATGGTAATTTCGTCACCATTCCAAACAAGTGTTGGTCTAACCGCAACTGTTTCTGTCATTTTACTTTCCTCCTATTATTTCTTAACATACATACATTCACATATCTGCAACATGGACTTTCCAAGACCCATCCATCTTCTACCACTCGAAATTCAAATAGTTACTTGAACTTTTTTCATTAATAACTGGAAATAAATAAGACGAATAGAGAAAACCCAAAGAGCAATCTATTCTTTATCGAGCTAAAAATGGGTGGTGACAATTATTAAATAGGATATGGCTGGGGAGAGACCCCATAATAAAAATAGAAAAAAACGAAAAATGAATTAACCATCTTGGTGGTAGTGACTCTTACGGACATATGTAGGTCATTTATATTCATGCACTAATTTTATCAAACTCAAATAAATAAAACAAAGAAAATCCCTATTTTTCTATACTGCGAGTGATTCAAAAATGGGGAATTTTCAAGTTAGAAATACCCAGATTTGAATTAGGCGAAGCCGCTACTGAGGGCGAGTGCTATTTGCACTAGATAAGCCTGAGGTAAATTTAAATATGGGTATTTATAGCGAAGAAAAAACCAAATTTTGAAACACGAGCAATATACCTCTTGCCATTAATTTCTTAATCAATACTATAAAGTAATGGTCAAAGGTATTGAAGGGAATAAGCACCAGAGAACTAATGGGATAGAGTCAAAAAAAGAAGTGCCTCCATCTCACCCCCCTGATTCCACTTCCAAAAAAACACATTGGTTTATTCAAGCTCTATTCAGGTTATTTGCTTGTTTCAGAAAACCTACTAATAATCAAAGTGATATACAACTGTCGCGACCTATAACTCCATTCGAAAAACCCAAAGAAATCGTTACTTCTCTAACAGAACCTCTCTTGCCAAAGGGACCCGATTCAGTTACATGCACTATAAATCTCGAATTTGCTGCAAGCGAACAGGAAGGAGAGCTGGTGGAGCTAATGGTTACAAATCCTGGTAAAAAGCCTAGAAATATTGCAGGCGGTTCGAGAAGATACCTAGAAACATCTCTTCCGATAAAGAATAGGACTAAATTAGAAAGAGGGTGCACAATTTCTGTGATTCTTACCGAAAATGGAGAAAAGAAAAACCTTGATTCTTTTGAAATAAACGACTTAACTGGCCTAACAACTCTATTTGTAAATGTTAGTGAGAATAATAAAGTCACATTTACCGAAACGAGAGTAAAAAAACCTCTCTAAACCACCTTGTATTTCTTACTCTATATTTCAATAATATAGTTTATTTCCCCCATTAATATCTAATTTTTGAATCGTTCAGTATAAAGAGATCAATTGCATTGAATAAAATGCATAACATCTATAATATCAGATACATTGAAAATTTTAGGTAATTATGACACTTGATATTCACTTATTTGGGCCTTCTACGAATCTAGCGCTAGAGGCGCTAGAAAGATATGATCTTGATGAAGACAAATCTCTGAAGAAAATCGCACGTTTATTCTCTGATTTTGCTAGATCTATGAAAGAAGATGCTTTACCAGAATCAGATAACACTTTACCTCCGGTAACTCGGCTACGGCTATCTTATTTTGCAGATAAGATAACTGAATATTTAGATCGGGATAAAGAAACTAATCCTATAACCAATCTTCATATCCTGTTTATTCAAATGAAACAATTTTTGCAAACAGAAGCAATTTGCATGGGCCTTTTGCGCGGAATTATGGAAAGCCGTCTTAGCATAGATTTAGACGACCGTTTCTCCGACGCAAGAAAGAATTTTGGTTATATACCATATTTTCTCCGTAATATTGATCCAAGAGATCCGAAAATAAGAACAAAGATTCCTATTAAAAGAGAAGGTGGATTTGAGCCCATCTTAGCTAAACTTGGCGTTGATATCTCCGCTCAAACAAATGAATTTGACTGTATCATGATGAAATTAGTAGAAGGGTATGGTTTTCATAACAAAATATATACGATAGTTGATCGCGAATCCAAAATCGTTACCGAAAAATATCTGAACCATCCAAATATACTGATTCGATCAACTGCTCAATTTCTCTATAAAGTACACATAAGCGCTGAATATACAAACAAGCATCCCACTTTAACAAAGCACGCCTGCTACCTTATCGCCGTTATGACGCTAACCGAATCACACACAGGCGCTTATGAAAGATTTCCATTCACTCCTTTTTACGTTATGCTTGGCAAAGAAGTTGACAGATGTAGGGAATCAGGAGAGTCATTTGATACTACTATTTTTTTTCCAAAGTTTACTTCTGCTATTATTCAAGCAAGCGGAATTAACTGGAGAGAGGAACTAAAATACATTTTTGAAATTACGAATAGACTCGGGAATGTAACAAAACAAATATTTAGCAAACTCACCTTTAAGCCAAAAGGCAAAGAAGCTATAGATCGAATAATTACTTTGTCAACGGATCGCACCTGCTTAGAACAAGTAATTGTACGGAGAATAAATGAAGATTTAATAAAATCTAAATCACCTCCGATTAATGTTACATTGCTATATCCGCTCTGCAATGATATTAGTGAATTTGAAAAACTTACTCTACCATCTGATATATTTAAGAAATGCCATGACATAGAAAATAAAAAAGAAGAATTAGAAAAAAGAAGAAAAACTCCAAAAACTAAAAAACCGCCCTCTAAGCACCTCACAGACGAACCATTCGCAGAGCCACCAGCAGGTGGAGCAGGTGGAGCAGGTGGAGCAGCTGGAGCAGGTGGAGCTGGTGCTTCTGCGTTTCATAGTGAGCTTGATGAAGCCTGCACAGCTTCTACTACACTAGAAGCTTTCCCTGAAAAAGATAAACCATCCCTTATACCTTTACTCGATCTTGCCGTCGCTCGATTTAGTGAACTAAGGTTCCATGAACGAGTCGCATCTTTTCAAAGATCAATTGAGGAGGGCCTAGCACACAGACTAGCACACGAGAGCTCTGAGATGTTTCTTAGCAGAGAGGAGATGGCATTTAGACATCGACTACCCACCAATATATTCATTCTTCTTTTTCACCCGTCCTATTCTCGAAAAAGCTATTGGACCTCTCCAAGAGGAAAGTTGCATGAACATAGGGATCTTGTAATAAAAACTAGCACAAAAGGAAAATACATATTAGGAGCAACTATTTCAAATGATGATGAGATTTACCACCTTTATTTAAGACCTGTTTTACAGCTACAAGATTACTCCATAGCAGTACATTCTGGTTCTGAATTTCCGCCTCTTAGCAGATCTCGATCAAGTAAATCACTCCCCCCTATTTCAATTGAAGGAATCGTATTTGACTCAAGCACCGGAGATGCTACAGTAAGCTTTGAAGACATTGATTATACAATTCTTAATTTGAATGCTGCTCTTTAACTTTTATAACGCGAATTATTTTTCACAATTCGCGTTAGTTATAATAAATAATTACAATGAAATCTGCTGCGGAACATTTTTCATTGTATAATAAGCATGGTCAAAATGATCGTGATAAACTCTTACCACTCTTAAGCCAGAAGCTAATGGTACAGCAACTGCAGCAGAGGTAATCATTTGAACTCCCTTGTAGCTACCGTAAGCATTTCGATGTAAATGTCCTGAAAAAGATGCACTAACCCCAGCACTTGCCATCATCTCTAAAAATGGCATACGCCTTACTTTAGGAATTACTCCATAACCATCCGCATCTTGATAGGTATTTACAAACCATGGGTGATGCTGAAAAACAAATCGATGTGGTGGTTTATGCCCACCTACCATTACTCCTAGTTGCTGCTGAAACCAAGAGTATTGTTCCTTATAAACATTTTGCAATTTTGAGGGATCCCATATAAGGGAAGAATTTAAAACTAAGCATTGGACCCCATCGACCCAAAAAGCAAAATAATGAGGCGTTTTATACTCTTTTTCATAGGTTAAAACACTGCTTTGCTCAGGCGTATTCCAAACATCATGATTCCCGCAAACACAAATTAACCGTATTTTTGGATCAATTTTACTCACAACTCTTTTGTAATCTGCAAGCTCTCTATCATGAAGCTTATTATGCGGCGGTTGATGAACCATATCCCCACATAAAATGACAAACCTAGGCTTCAATCGATTAATATGAACTACAGCTTGCTCAAGAAGTGAAATTTCTGTGGACCAATCTTTGTTAGTGGTTAGTAATCCAAATTGACAATCGGCAATCTTAATAAAAAAAAATGGATCTTCCCATTTACTTTCCTTTTCAAATTCAAACCCCGGTAAAATATGGGGTAAATAAGAACCACTTTCTAACCTCACAAATCCTAAAAAAAGACCTATCAGTAAAAACGCACATCTCTTCAACATATTTCCGTCCTTATAAGTACAGTTAATTTGCTTTACATACCAAGTTTTTTGGTCTATCAGAATATACAAATATTTTTATATAATTTAAAGGATTATTTAATGTTGCATAAAGAACTCATTAGGGGTCGCATTCAAATCCGAGAAGCGCCTCGGGAATTATTCTACTGAATAAAAATTCGATAATACATATAAGTAAAAAAAAACTAAGGATATCATGCATCACCTCTCATCTAAATTACTTGCTGGCTTTTTAGTATGCCTTAGAATCAGCTCTTTTGCTGAGGAAATTTCCTTAACTGGTAGTCAGCATTTCCGCTCATCAGTGAGGCACATTGAGAGTGGCGGGGTAGGATATAATCAGGGGTATACAACGCTTGATATTTTTTTAGCTCCTGATTGGGTCCCTTTATCAATCATGCCGTTTATTGATTTACGTGGACATGTCTTTGATAATGGGAAGTTTGCTGCTAACGCAGGATTAGGTCTTAGATCTATTGTAAATTGCAGAGTCTATGGCGCTAATATTTATTACGATTATCGAAATACTAGAAGAAAGAATTACAATCAAATCGGTTTAGGTTTTGAAACATTGGGAACTTTTTGGGATTTTAGAGCTAACGGTTATCTGCCAATTGGATCTAAAGCAAATTATGACACAAACACAACTTCTGTCCTAGCTTTTGAAAACTTTTATAACCACTATGCATACACTAGGGAAACGCTTACATCTAAAGGAAAAACCCAATTTGCAATGACAGGCGTTAATGCTGAAGTAGCTTTTCACATTCTAAAAAATGAGAATATAGATCTTTATGCTGCCATTGGCCCCTACTACTATAATTATAGTTCTAAGGATGCAGTTGGAGGGCAAGCGCGGTTGGGAGCTCGAATCTACGAATATCTATCTTTAGATTTGATAAACTCATACGACACTCGATTTCATGAAAATTTTCAAGGAAGTATAGGAATCAATATCCCCTTTGGTCCCAAACCAAAAACTTCTAAAAGTAAGAAACTTAAAAATTGTTCTTCCCCTTGTCTTTTAGCCCAAAGGATTGTACAGGATGTAGTAAGACAAGAAATCATTGTAATAGATAAGACAAGAAGAACTAAAGTATCCAACCTACTCTCTCCCTCTATAGATCCCCTAACGGGAAGTCCTTATTTCTTTGTATTTGTTGATAATACAAGTAACTCACAAGGAACCTATGAAAGTCCTTATCCAACATTTGCCTTAGCTCAGCAAAATTCAAATCCAGGAGATATCATCTATGTATTTCCAGGCGATGGCACGACAACTGGAATGAACTCAGGAATTGCTTTGCAAGCAGACCAGAAATTTTGGGGCTCTGGCATCAGCCACTCCTTACAAACTTCTAAAGGCACCATTTCAATCCCTGCACAAAGTAGCGTTTCGCCCACCATAACAAATACCAATTTAGGTACAGAGGGAAATGCAATCACATTAGCAACCAATAACGCCATAAGCGGATTTACCATTAGATCAGCAATCTATGACTCTATCTATGGCAGTAATCCTCAAAATTTAGAAATTTCATACTGCACAATTGAGCATTCCACTCGTTATATCATTGAAGCTTTATTTCCAGGTGATGCCATCGTATCCTTAACAAACAATCAGTTTTTAAATAACGACAATGGGGTCTTTTTAGACCTGCATGGGACATCTACCATTGCCTGCTCCAATAATACATTTAATGGCCAACCCTCTGAATCAAGCATACCTCTAACAATTATAGCGGCTAACAACTCTCTTGCTATCGATATCGAAAACAACATCTTCAGCAGTAATGCAACTGGAAGCATCTTAATTACCATAGATAATGTTCTTGACGCCAAAATAAATACAACTAATAATAATTTTACAAATAATGGAATAGGATCTCTGGGTGCGGGTTTAGCCTCTAGCTTAGTTATTCGAGCTATCGGAACTTCTGATCATTGCTCAGTTGATCTAATAGGAAACACTTGCATTGAAAACGCAGGCCATGCACTTTCAATGTATACCGATGGGCTAATAAAAACTCTTGAAGTCACCGCATCTAGCAATACAATCTTGACTAGCGGAAGCGCAGGATTAATGCTTGCAACCCCGGTCGAAACTCTAACATTCGTTGCAACTAATAATACTATCAAAGGCTGCCAAAATAACGGAATCGCTGTAATAGGCTCAGGATTAACTTCAACTGGTGATATCACAATCAATAACAACACAATTACGAATATCGCAGATTTCTCAAGCGGAATTGCTCTAACCCAAATTTTCGCGGCGCTCAATCTGGATCTATTGAATAACTCAATTAATGAATGCGAGGGATCTGGAATTATTTTTTATACCCCCAGTGGAACCAATTCGTTAATTGCAAACATATCAGGTAACGCAGTCAGCAACTGCCTAAATTTAAGCAGTAATGCCGCATCAGGGATTAGTCTAGATTACTATACTAACATCACTTCCATAATCTCAAATAACACCCTCTTAAACAACACAAGCCCAAGCGTTGCTATTGGCGCCAATTGTCCAGGAAATCGCAATGTTTGTTTAACTCTGACCGGCAATAGTAGCGATTCAGATGTTGGTTACCTTCTTATAAATGGAGGAACCGGAGCCTTCAATTTAAGTCCTTGCAATGTAGCTACAGTTAACATAGGCCCAATTAGCACTTTAGACACTATAGGCGCAATCAATGCAGTCCAATCCTGTCCTGATGCAGCTCCATGCCCTCCTTAGAAACTATATAGTGAATTAAATTTAGTAATTCAAATTTAACTCACTATGTTTTACGATTGAGCAAATGAAATGGATTCTTACAGTTAGCATTGCCTTTTTTGGTTTAATTTTTGCAGATGAAGCAAGCTATGGTATTAGTGGAAACCCTGGCGCTGTCAGTGTGGTAACTGGAAATGGCTCGCTTGGAAAATTATTACAAATTCCTAAGGATTCTGGCGTACGTATTGGCGGAATTTGGATGGGCGATTATAACGATCTTTTACATGGTGGTACTGGGGCTCACCATAATCGGCACTGGACGGGGAACAGTTTACTCATTCTCGATCTGTATATTGATTTAAAAAAAGCTGTTCATTGGACGGGAGGATCTTTTGGGGTCGAATTCCTTCAATTTAATGGGCAATCTACAAATGCGGATGCAGGTGTTGTGCAGGGGTATAACAGCTTACCGGGAGCTCCTCCATTAGATAGATCTGAACTCTACCAACTCTGGCTGAGGCAAGAATTTTTAGATGGAAAATTTTCTATTCGCTTTGGAAAAACTATCCCCACCTATCATTTCAACAATGTCTCTAAGCCAGTGCCTGAGGCAAACCCTCTTATGGCAATTCCTTCTGTCAGCGGTCTGATCTACACCCCGATCTTTGTTAACACCACTTTACTTGGTGCAATTGGCGGCTACTATAACTCTGTATATGGAATTGAAGCTACCATTGCTCCGACAAAGGAGCTCTATATCAATCTTGCTGTTTATGATGGCAATGTAGCAAAAGGCGTGCAAACAGGACTTACCGGCCCTCACTTTAATGGTTACTATTTTTCAATTGGAGAAATAGGTTATGGCTGGACAGCTCCAAATCCAGGTATTTTTGCAATTGGAGGATGGTATCAAAGCGGGAAGTTAGAAGCAGGCACAGAGTCGGAACAAGGCACAGGTGGCATTTATGCATTTGGATCCCAAGCACTTTGGAGAAGAAAATCGAGCAAAGGAAATTTGGGCGATCTTTCAGGATTTTTTCAGTTTGGTTGGAATGCATCCAAAACCCTTGAAATGAATCTCTACTTTGGCGCAGGACTTACAGCATTTCATATCATTCCTAAAAGACCAAACGACTCATTTGGTATGGGTCTTGCTTGGTCAAAGCTCAACGATCATCTCTTTGATAGAGAATCTGAGCTCATGCTTCAAGCCTACTATCAAGCCCAAGTTTATGGATCATTATATTTCCAACCTGTCTTTAGCTATATCCCAAATCCCGGTGCTGATCCATTACATTCCAATGTTTATGCGCTTACAGGAAGACTTACTCTTCTCTTCTAAAAAAACAATTGCTTCTGATTTTAAAAAAGTTTATATATCAAGAAATTATGTGGAGTCAAAAATGAAATTACTTTGGATTATCTCACTGTCTGCTGTATCGCTTTTAGGTGAAACCTATAGAGTACCTGCAACACCAAATACAGTAACTCTTGGCCTTTTCACTCTAAATCAAAAACCTGTTGTAAAAATCAAATCAGGCGATACGGTATCTCTTGAAACTTGGAATAGTTGCCTGCATGAAATGGAGTTTAATAAAACGACCCCAGCAGATGTTGCCAATTTCTATAAAAAGCATGACATTCAAAAAAGACGGGGTATGCACAGCGTAACAGGGCCTGTTTATGTTGAAGGCGCAGAACCCGGTGATGTTTTAGAGATTCGTATTCTCGATATTAAATTGGGCGATTTTGGCTACAATTTCTTAAGTCCTACTCAAGGTATTTTGTCTGAATTTACAAAACCTAGAATCAAATACTTTAAGTATGATATCGCAAATAATTCTACTGAATTCAAAAAAGGAATCTGCTTACAACTTAAACCCTTTCCGGGGGTATTAGCGGTTGCTCCTCCTATGGATTGGCCAATGGAATGGCCTGTTGATATTAAGAAAGAAGCTGCGCAACCTGTGCCTGGTGAATTTAATTCAGTTCCTCCAGGACCATTTGGTGGCAATTTGGATCAACCTGAATTGCAAGCAGGATCTGTTCTTTTTCTTCCTGTTTTCCAAAAAGGAGCCCTTGTTTGGACAGGAGATTCACACGCTATGCAAAGCAACGGAGAAATCGATATTACTGCATTAGAAACCTCCTATGAAGCAATTGAAATGCAAATTATTGTTAGAAAAGACCTTAAAGCAGAGGGCGTATTTGACACAACAAAACGAAAAGGGTCGTGCTTTACTTGGCCTATTATTGAAAATGCCACTCATTGGATGATTGTTGGATTAAACACAGATCTATTTGAAGCTATGAAGCTAGCATCTAGAAATGCCATCGACTTTTTAGTTAAAACTCAAGGGCTTACTCCTGAAGAAAGTTACCAATTACTGAGCATGGTTGGTGATTTTGAAATTGCAGAAGCCGTTAATATGATTAAAAATGTTACCGTCCATATTCCCAAAGAGCCCTTTAAAGGAACCGGAAAGCCCCTTACACTCTGTAAAGAAGGTGTTTTTCCTCTAAAAGCTAAAGCTCCCATTACAAATTTAAAATGTACTCCCCAAGAAGGGATCACAATTGAATAACAAAAGGTAGACTAATGAAAAAAATCATACCATTTCTTTTTTCTTACTTAATGACATCCGTTTGCTATGCAGATTCATTTATTCTTGATAACCAAACCCCCCATCCAGATGCATCTACCCACTCTAAAATTGCAGTTGAATGGGCATCCTCTGCTAAAGAAATCGAAGACGGTAATAATGCCTTGCTTTATGCCCTTCCCTTAAATTCAGAAAATCAAGAACCCATCTCCAACCAAGGAAAAATCACTCTGCAGATTCCCAAAAAGGCTGAATACTTCAGAATACTCATTTGGTCAAACGGCGAGGGCGACCCTGATCTTCATACAAATTGGGTAGATATTGCTCCTAACAAAACCTACAACCTCAAAACAGATCACCTTGTCCCAACCCTTCTAATGGCTGGAACAGGTTGCTAAACAAACATATGATAATGAATCTAAGCAAGGTATTCCTTGCTTTTCCCCTACTAATTTCTTTAGAAGGTCTCAATCAAAATGAAGTGCCCACTAACACGCAAGGAGAAGTATTAACCCAAAGCTACTCTCCTAGTTATAACGCTCAAGGTGCAATTGCTATTTCTCATAAGTTTAATAACAAATGGTTATCAGAAGATAGCTTTTTTGCAGATGCATCCTTTACTTATTGGTATTTATCGGAAGAGGGTCTCAAAATTGCAACAAATGCCGTTTTGAATGGATCTACCCTAAATTATTCAACCAATACACACTCTCATTTTCCAACATTTAATTATCAACCTGGTTTCAAAGTAGGAATTGGATCAATTTATGCAAATGAGTGGGTCTCTCGAATTGAATACACATGGGCTAGTGCTAGTTCAGATGGAAAAGGGATGACTTCATCACCAGGAGGAAATCTCCCCGCAGGTTCAAGCACCGTTTCATCTGGCTCGCCTGTATTTGTAGTGGATGACTGGTTTCTACAAGGAAGCAGCTCAGGACAAGCTTTAGCTGCGAGCTCTATCTCATCTAATTGGAAGCTCCATATGAATATTGTTGATATCACATGTGGTCGCCCTTGGTATCAAGGTAAAAATGTTATCATATCACCCATGGGTGGACTTGAACTTGCTTTCATCTCACAACAAATGAATGTCGCTCTTACTGAAGTTCCTTTGCAACTTTCCCCCCTCCCCTTTCAACCAATTCACTCTCGTAATAAATTAAACTCCTGGGCTGTCGGTTTTATTGGCGGCGGAGAATGCAAAACATTACTTCCCTGGAATTTATACCTACAAGGAAGCGGCTCTATTTCCCTTCTCTACACAACTTACACAACCATCAAACATAGTGAAGACATTGCATCAACTGCTTTCAATCCAGGCCCATACAAAGCTTCTTATAAAAATTATCACGCAGTCCGACCTAATGCAATAGTTGATATGGGACTTGGATGGGGAAAATATTTTTGTCATAACGCTTGCTATGTCGATCTATCCGCAAACTATGAATTTTCTATCTATTGGGCACAAAACATGATGCGCAAACTGCTTGATGATGTTCTAACAGGAACTTCAGCAGCGCCTGCTGACTTGTTTATTCAAGGCCTAACAATTACAGGTTCCCTGCATTTTTAGCAGGTTAGCTTCTCCTATTGCTTGGCCGATTAAATGAAGGACTTTTGACCGGCAAAATTCCAATTGCAGAAGGCGCTTGCCCAACAGGGATAGTAGTTAGTAGCGCATAGGTAGTTGTATCAATCACACTCACTGAATTGCTACCGTTATTTGCTACTAATGCTTCTATTCCGTTAGATGAAATTGCGACCACCCTAGGAGTAAGACCCACAGTCACGCTTGCTAATGTACTATAGGGTGCTGCAGTTTCTAAAATAGAAAGAGTTCCATTAATGCCATCACTACTACCATAGGCTGAAACAAATAGTTTTTGTCCATCTGGACTTATTGCTGAAAATTGCAAAAATCCACTCGCTATTGCAGATGTTGTAAATAAGGGAATTGCGCTATTAGACAGCATATTAATTACACTCACATTGAAATCAGTTGTGTTAGGCACAAACCCTATTGCCCCATCACTCATAATGTCAATAGCTATCGGTCCAGTACCCACATTTATGTTTGTAATAATTTCATAAGTTTCCGCGTTAATAATAGATACAGTATTGTCGCCAATATTAGGTACGGCAACTTCTGATCCATCTGGCGTAATAAAGACCCCGTAAGGATTAGCGACAACAGAAATTGTTTCTAAAACAGCAAATGATTCTACATCTAACACTGTCAAAGAATTACCAATATAATTAGAAACAAACACCTTTCTCCCATTAGGAGTGATAGCAAGACCAGAAGGGATTTCGCCAACATCTATTGTTGCCAAAACAACATACATAGCTGCATCAACAACTGTCACATTGTTACCACTTTGATTTATCACAAATATTTTAGATCCATCGGGAGTTATCGCTAAAGCTTGAGGATAAACGCCCACAGTAACAGTTGATATTACATCATATGTTGATGTATTCAAAACTGTTATAGATCCATTATGAGTTTCATCCTGAGCATTCAAAACAAAAGCCTTGGTGCCATCTGGAGAAAAGACAATCGCTACAGCACCGACCCCCACTGAAACTGTTGTTATAGGAATATTCGCAAGAGTATCCACTATGGTAAGAGACCCATTATGAACTCCATCCCCATAGTTAACAACAAATGCCGTATCAGCTGCACATAAAGCACAACTGTAACATACCACTTGTAACAAATTTTTTATCAATTGCATATATACTCGTTCCCATTCAAAGTTCCGCTTTTTCCTTGCATAATCCTTTTATTTTGATTTCGCTCTCTCAGGCCTGTCTTTAAACAGGGCCTTCGCTTGCGATCGGCTATGTCTAATCAAACTAAAGAGATTCTTCTTCGAAAAATCTGGTACTTTGAAATGTCACGAGTATATACTCGCTCCAATTCAAAGCCCTTTTTTTTTCTTTGGATAATCATACATATTATATGACTATATCTCATAAACGGGATAAAAAATCCTTTTCTTTCTTTGTGTTGAATTCCGTCATCAGATTTATACTTTAAGCTGACCGGAAGATCCTTTGAATATAATAGATTTTCATTAATTCAACACAAAGGCACAAAGGCACAAAGGAACAAAAAAATCTTTCTTCATGAAATCTTGAGTGAATTTATTTATCTTAGAGCCTGTCCTAAAACCTTCCTCAGAACATCAAAAAAAATTTAATTTTCTTATATTATTTTCTTCTTTGCGCTCCTT
>CAZKFL010000038.1:0-21150 GCA_964552055.1 uncultured bacterium | reverse complement strand
GTCAGACGTCATGTGTTCATGTGTCACACATGAACACATGACGTCTGACCCCCAATTTAGGTAAGGATTGAGAAGGCTAACATAAGGGTGAATGTTCCGAGGAGGATTGGCCAGTAAAGGATTGCAAGAATGAAGTTTTTGTCAAAGGGGGTGGGAGTTTTGGGTCTGCGGACGATAAAGTCAATTGTGATTGCGAGGAGGAGGATGTAGAAGGAGATGAAGAGGTATTCGACGTAGGCAAAAGATGAGACTTCAAGGGTTTCTCTTAGAGATGAATGGTTTGTTACAGCGATAAATATTAGGCCAACAAAGATAGAGATTGTTGCAAATAGGGAGTCAAGCAGGGAGTCTCTCGGGATAAAAAGAACAAGAAATGCTACAAAGATGCAGAGAACTAGAACAAGGATGTTCGAAAGGAATGCGCCGAGAAAGTTTCGGATGAGGGTGATTGCAAAGACATAGGTGAGAGGAGAGTCTGTAGTAGCTGATGAGAAAAAGTTGTAAGGCGCTTCATTTCTTAGAGTAAAGTTACTATCAATAATGTCCCAGCCGATAGGATCAATGGAGGTGTCAAAGCCTGGTTTTTGCAGGGCATTTAATGTTGTGAAATTCAAAAAATTTGGGAAGAAAATGATGTTTTTATGAAGCTCTTTAGGCCAAAGAGTAATCTGTGCAATGCGTCTATCAAAGGGAAAAAATGTTGTAGAAAAGGGAGCTGTTAGAGCTACGCCAAAGTGCCAAAGAATTGTGATGGAAGATTCGCTTTCCCATCTAGAAATCTCTTTAACAGTTGATGTGTATAGAGTTGATTGATAGGGAAAAAGAAAGCCCATCGTCATGGGAGTATCTTTTGGATAGATTTGTGAAATAAATCCCGTAACAAGATAAGAGGTATCATTTGGAAACGAGAGAGAATCAAGATAAACGGCAGTTGGTATAATAATAACAGATGGGTCTTTACTGAAAAATTCTCTCGTTTTTTTATATAATTCCGTGCGCTGAGACGTTTGAAAAGAAGTGTCTTTTAAGTCGCTAAAAAAGAATATGATTAAACAGGCGCATAAGAAATTGAAAATAAAAGAAAGCGTCCAGAGAGACCTTTGTTTTTGTAGAGTTTTTTGTAAAAAGACTCCTGTTATTCCAAGAATAGAGATTCCCCAAGTAGTGATTAGGATTAAAAATGCATTTATAGTAGCAGTTGGATAAGGATAAATATCTTGCCATGTGCCTGTAAATACGAGTGAATAGCCAGATGTAACACTTCTTTGTATTTGAATAGAGCTATTTAATAATCTATTAAAAGGATTCGGATTAGATCCTGTTTGAATAAATGAAGGGTTAGTTTTTTCTACGTGTGCATACGTGTTAAATCCATAGGATAGGGACCTTAGCGAATTTAATGAGAGGCTTAAGTCATAAGTTATGAGTGTGAATCCCTGCATTTGATTCGGAATGATGTAAATTGCTTTTGATGTCCTAAGTAAGCTGTTTAGATCAATCTCGATCCATCCTAAATCCTTTTCCAAGTTGAGGTAGGCAGGAAGGGTTGTTTTATAGATATGGCCATCTTCGCTCATTGCAAAACCAGCCGAAAAGTTTTTGTTTGCATCAAGATAGATAATGGAAGGAATGCTTTTCGAGACAGCGCTTTTTAATTGATCCGAATCTTTAAGTTCGCTTAATTCATTTGCTTTTGTAGCTAATTCTTGAAAAATTTTTGTTAAACTGATTTTTTCTGTTAGAATCGTCTGCCTGATTTCCTGATAGATAGCTCTTTCAGTTTTTGCAATTTCATTATAGATATAAACAGTGTAAGTGACTGTGACTCCCAAAAACAACAAAGCAATAAAATTTAATATTTTTTTCATTATTTATTTCTGCAATTATTACATAATTACAATAGCATAAATAACTGTTAAAATATAGTTATGGAAAGAATGAAGGTAAACGAACCGAGAATAATAGGCCAGTAGAGAAGTACACGAAGTTTGGAACCTCTAGTTGACTCATTTTTTTTGCTAACACGAAAGATGAAATCAATTGTGATTGCCAATATAAGAACATAAAACGAGATGAAGAGGTACTCAACATAAGCAAATGAAGAAGATTGAAGATTGTTTCTAAGTGAAGTATGGTTTGTTACAGCAATGAATAAAAGTCCCACAAAAATGGAAATAGTTGCAAACAAGGAGTCTAGAAATGAGCCTGCTGGTATAAAAAGAACAAGGAATGCGACAATCATGCAAAGAGTTAGCACTAAAATATTTGAGAGAAATGCTCCTAAAAAATCTCTATTCAAAGTGATAGCAAATTCAAAGGAAATCGGAAGATGAGAAAAGCCAAAAAAATCATAAGATTCTCTTGGTTCCAAAATATAGTTATTTGTCTCAATGATCCAGCCAGTAGGATTCACTCTTGGATCAATATTCATTAATCCTTGCATATTAACATCTTCATAATTTAGAAAGTTTGGAAAAAAAACTACGTCTTGATGAACTTCTTTCGGCCAAAGATTTATACGTACGCTTCGTTTATCAAAGGGGAAGTAGACAGGTGAGAATGAGTTTGTGAGTCCTGCACAAAATTGCGATAAAATCGTTATAGATTCCTTTGTTTCCCATCTTGATACTTCTGTAATGGTTGTTGAATAAAGTATGGATTCATTCGGAAAGAGAAATCCGATTTCAAGATTTTCATTTTTTGGATAGATTTGCGTTATAAACCCAGTTGCAATAAAAGAAGAGTCATCCGGAAATGATAAGGATTCAATGTAGATTGTAGTTGGAATTAAGATTGCCATGCTCTTGGGCAAACTTTGAGCATTTCGAAAAGAGAGAGTTCTTTCATTAACTTCTTTAAAACTGGTCGGCAAATCTATGAATAAAAAAACAATGATTATCAAACAAAATGCATCAAATATAATTGATGTAAACCAGAGAGAAAATTTTGTTAGAGAAGTGCCGATTGTAAAGAGTACTCCCCAAAACACAAGAAGATAAAACATGCTGTGAATATCTGTTGGGGAATAGGGATAAAGATCCCTCCAACTTCCTGTAAATACAAATGACCAGTTCGTTACAAGAGGGGCTTCAAAATAAATTGAAGAATTTAAAAGCCTTGTAAATTTACCCGGAGTAGAAAAGTTAAAGAGAGAAATCACATGAGTGGAGGGTACGAAGTTTACATAGGCATAGCTATTTAGCCCATAACTTAAGGGTCCCATTGCATTGATTACAGGTACAAGACTGCAAGTAATTGCTAAGTAGGTAAGATCTTCTTTTTGAATTACAAAATACCCCCTACACGTATAAAGATGAGAATTTAGGTCAATTTTTACCCATCCTAATTTAACTCCGAATTCTGGAAATTCAAAATGATCTAAATCGTAAACGGTTTGCTTTTGATCTTTATCCATGCCAAAGCCAAAAAGAAATTTTTTCTCTTTGTCAAGGATTGCAATCGACATAATATTTTTGGAGACTGCTTCTTTAAGCAGTTTAGGATCCGATAGTAACGCAATTTCATTAGCGCTAGAAGATAAGGAGTTCAGAAAGTTTTGTGTGACAACTTGAGTCGAAAGGAAGTTGTTTTGTAGCTCCATATATATAAGATTTTGCTTATTATTAACTTCTGAATAAAATGCGTGCGAATAATAGAGCGCAATACCTACAAAAACCAAATAAATGGAAATATACAGTTTTTTTTTCATTATTATAATTAAAAATTATTTATTTACATTTTCGCAAATAAACAACATATAGTCGATTCATTTTTAATTATTGCGCTGCAAAAATTTGGGTTAGCTAGCTTGCTCACCCTGCTCAGCAGGAGTAGGAGGCAATTGCTTAAAGGAATTTTGATACTTTTCTAGGAGGATGGGCCTCCGAATATTGGCCTTAAAAGTTTGATTGGGCTGCTGAAATGCTTCTACAAGCGATTGAAAATTAGCGTTAAAAAGATCGACTGCATGGGGAGTTCCTAAAAGCTGCACATTAAAAGAATTAGGAGCTGTGTCGTAGTGCTCGAGTCTTATTTCACAATCATTAAAAACAGAATTTGGAAGGGAAAGCCTAATAGTCGTAATAGAAATCCCCTTATACGACTCAATTGTCATTAGTCCAATCATTTTCTCAAAAAGGTCAAACACATCCTTTGTAAGGTGAGCATAAACAGGCGTCTCAACAGTCATTAAGGCAGGCGAATCAATAAAAACGGGTGTAACAAGTTGCGCCCCTTTATCTTGTCCTTCTTCCTTTTTTTCCTCCTCAAGTTTTGCCACAAGGGGAGCTCCACTTTGTGTAAGCGGATCTTGCTCATCAATTTTAATTTTTGGGGTTTCGAAGGGGATGTTTGGAGTTGAAGTTTCGGATCCAGGTATCCAATTTGAGACTCCAATTGATTTGGAAGTTTCGCCTTCGAGTTTTAGTATGGAAGGGATTTCTTCGGGAGCTTTTTTTGGGGGTATAATAGGAATTGTGGGAGGAAGGGGGCCTTCAGAGGCAGTAATTTGGGTCGCTGCTTTTTCTGTTTCTTTGACTTTGAAGATGCCATCGCCATTTTTTGCAGTGTCAAAGAAGGAGCTAAAAGCAAGATCTGTAGGTATGTTTAGATCGGTTTCTTTTCTTAGAGTTTCTTCTTCTTCTTCTTGTTTTTTAGACTTTTGTCTTTTTTGCTGTTTGGCGGGTTCTTCGGAATCGTCCACTTTTAGAATGCGCTTAAACTTTTCGGGATCAATGGAATCGTCGCTGCTGAGTTGAGAGGCCTTTTTAGGATCGGGAACTCCGTCAAGTCTTGGTGTGTCAGACATTAGTGTCCTTTGTCATGCGCCCTTTTGCGCATAGAGTGAATGTTTGAACCAAGTTCGTCATTTTCGCTACTTTCTGCCTTAAGACCTTCTTTTTCATCAGATAGAATCCACTCCTTCTTGTGAATTCGGAGTTTTTCCACATCTTGATTTTTTTTAAGATAGTCTTTGCGGGCTTTTTCAACTTCCTCTTCAGCCTTTTTCATTACCTTGGTTTGATCGACTACTTTTTTTTCTTCAATCTTAAGTTCTTCGTCGACGACTTTTTTTAGGTACCTATCATGTGTAAGTATTTTGTCGCTTGAGGTCCCTTCATTTACTTCATCAAAAAATTTCTTTATTTTGTCTAGTTTATGCTTTTTTACAAGATCCCTTTTTTCTTCAGCTTTTTTAAGTTTTTCTATTTCAACTTCAAGAAGGCGCTTTTTTTCCTTCAACAGTTTTTCTGCCTCATCCAGTCTTTTTTGTTTAATTTCTTGTATCTGCACAAGTGGGTATTTAGCCATTATCTAAAAAGCACATTTAATTGTTGGAGGGTCTCTTCTAAAGAGCATTTCTCATCAACTCGTTGTTTTAAAAAGCGATTCACCTTATCGATATATTTTATCGCATAGTCGGCGTTTTTGTCAGAACCTGGTTTATATTCACCAATACGAATTAAAAGTTCGTTTTTCTTATAGTTTGCAAGCACTTCTCGTATTTTTCCAATCAGTTCAAGTTGCTCTTTTGTAACAATATGAGACAAAATCCTGCTGACAGAAGCGAGTACATCGATAGCGGGGTAATGGTACTGACGGGCAAGTTCTGAAGAGAGGATAATGTGTCCATCTAAAATGGATCTTACTTCATCGGAAACAGGTTCATTTAGGTCATCACCTGCAACAAGTATCGTATAAAATGCAGTGATAGATCCAACGTCTGAATTTCCAGATCTTTCCAAAAGTTTTGGTAATATAGCGAAAACAGAAGGGGTAAATCCAGCTCTTGCTGGGGGCTCGCCAGCTGCTAAGCCAACTTCTCTTAAGGCTCTAGCAAAACGAGTTACGGAGTCCATCATTAAGATGACAGTCTTGCCTTGATCTCTAAAGTATTCAGCGATCGCAGTTCCTACATAGGCGGCATTAATTCGAAGCTGCGCTGATTGATCGGATGTTGATACAATAATTACGGACCGAGCTAGACCTTCTTTCCCCAAATCATTTTCTAGAAACTCACGAACTTCTCTACCCCTTTCACCAATCAATGCAATGACATTGACATCCGCCTTTGCATACTTTGCAATCATTCCTAGAAGTGTTGACTTACCACCACCTGCTGCTGCGAAAATCCCAACACGTTGACCCTCACCGCATGACAAAACACCATCAATTGCGCGGACACCAGTAGATAAACACTTTTCAATTTTTTTCCGCTTTAAAGGGTCGGGAGGTGAATTGATGACAGAATAACTCTCTGTTAAATTTAGCGGTCCTCTCTCTTCTACATCAAGGGGCTCACCAAGCCCATTCAATACTCTTCCAAGTAGCTCTGGTCCCACTTTTATTCGAAGGGAGGTGTTTAAGGGAATTACCTCTGAGGAAGGATTGATACCAGACATTTCACCAAGAGGAGATAGATAAACTTCCTCTTTCGTAAAGCCAACGACCTCAGCAAGCAGTGGCGGGCCATCTCTTTTAATCATGCACACTTCGCCCATGCGGGCTCTTGGAATAATTGCTTTAATCAGCATACCCACGACCTCAGTAATGCGGCCGTGCACGGTAGTAAGCTCTAGATCATCAAGCTTGTCTTGAAGATTTCCAAAGGAAAAATCAAACTCATCCATTGCTTTACTTATTTAAATTTGTACGTTAAAGAGGGTTTTAATCATCTCGGTTGCTTTTCCAAGAAGGGCTGATGTGAAATTGAGCTCTTGGTCGGCTTTCTGTAGCTTAGCCTGAATGAGTAAGAGCTTTGCTGCGCTTACGGATTGACCTGTATCGTCTAGATTTTTTATTTCTTCAGCTGCGCTTCCAATTTGACGTTGACCATCGGTAACTAATGCTAAAAACTTGGAGATGGGATTTGTCCTTGTGGAAAGATCAGGAGCAGCCCCTACGTCGACTCCAGCTCTTGAAGCTGCGCTCCGAATGTTGTCTGTTGCAGCACCAAGCTTACTTCTCAGTAAGTATTTATCGGATTGTTTTAGTTTTAATCCACGCGTATGTAGCTGATTCTTAATATCGCCAAGAGTCCCGGAAACAGATTGCATCTGCCTTTGAACATCCTGAAGCGTAGGAGGCGCACCAATAGGTTGCTTTCCGCTCGCTGCAAGCTCCATCGGAGAAGGCCCCTGCATGCCTGGATTAGCAATTGGATTTGTGCTGGATGAAGCAGGCTCATTCATAAAGCCTGCAAACTTTCCTTGCTCAGGTGTTTGCTCTGCAGTTTTTGGCTGAATCGGATTTACGCTATCTAGCTTGTCGATATCTGGCGGTCTAGTAGGAAGATTAGAGGACATGGTTTTAACTTATTTCCTTGGCTGTGTTTTTTTTGGATCAAGAGGAGCGGGCGCCTTTTTTACAAATTTTTCGGCAAATTCAATGGCCATATTTGCAAGCTTCTTAATTCCGGAATCACTTGATTGCGTAAGTTCTTCCAACGAGCGTTCACCTGCACTTAATTCTGTAGGAATAAGCGTCATACAGATTCCAAGAAAGGTTTTCGCCATTTCATTTTCCGGTTCTTTAGCAAGTATCTCACGAAATGTTGCTACAGCTTGCTTAAGTTCTAGCTTACAAAGATGCATATATCCGAAGCCAACTTTTGGGAAAGTGCTTTCAGGTCTTAATACTTCAGCTGCTTTGAAGAGCTTTACGGCAGAATCCTCATCAGCTGCATTCACCGCAATAAAGCCTGCTTCCAAAAGGAGGAAGAAGTCTTCTTTATAATTTTTAAAAGCGTCTTCAGACATACAATTCTCCTAACTTAATTAACGGTTTTGGTTTGAAATCGCATTCTTTATCACAGTGTTTACTTGAGATAAAAGGTTCGATATCGATTCACCAATTTGAGCAACTTGGCTCATTGCAAACTGGAGTAATAAAAATTTACCGGGCGTCGCTGCGCTCATACGGCTAGCTACGTTTCTAACCATTGAGGTTACGGCGCTCTGCATCTTAATATATTTATTGATAAGAGTTGAGAATGAAATGGTTGCATATTGGCCTGGCATGAGATCCCTACTTGTTAATGTTTACATTGGATAAAGTTTTTAATAATGCAGAGTAGCCGTGCAAAAGAAGACCAAGTCTCTCAAAGTTTTCCTGCTCAGTCCCTTGTCTTAAGATCCCTTTGATTTCAAGAACTCGACTCTCAGCTTTTTGCATAAGTCTTTTCTGAATGGCATCGTCTTTCAACTCTTTTTCGAGTTCGAATTCAAACACCTTTGCTTTCTTCTCTTTTCCTAAACCAAACATGGTCTACCTCTGTTAAATTGTATCTTTATAATTATGGCATAACAATTATTGCTGATTGTAGTCAATTTTATATTTAACTCCATCCTTTTCAAGTAGTATTTCACTTGTCGAAATACTTGTTAGAATCATCCCATCTAACGTATCACCAACAGCTAATATCTTTCCGCCGATCAAAACATACTGGCTCATATTTCCAAGTCTTGACGAGCCCATAACTGTATATTTTGAGCTTAAATCTAGAGTGGAAGAAACAGCTGATGCATAAATAACAAAGGTTTTGACTTGTCTAACGCCTGGAATTTTTTGCATGCTTGCAACTACTTCTAAAAACTCTTGTTTCCTCTTATCGCTAACTCTTCCGGATAATATGATCTCGCCATTGCCCATCTGTAAATCTACATTAGTAAATCCCGGTTCAATTAAAAGATTTTCAATTTCTGTTTGAAGAGTATTTTCGACAATCACTTGATTGTCAAGCAGATTTAAGTAAGGGAAATTTAAGTTAATGTAGTCTTGCAAAGGGATTGCGTCCGCTTCAGTTGGCAAGTAACCCCTTAATACAAAGTGGCCAGGACTTGTAGCGCTCATGGTAATCCCACGCCAGTTAGGATTTAGTGATATTAAAGCGTTCATCTCTTGCCAGACGCCTTCGTCCACAACTACCGTGTCTTCGACTTGTGTAACAAAAGGCAGAGACTTTAATAGATAATTTAGTTCAGCATAGTCAACATCAGTTAATACATGGCCAATAATAAATACTTTACCAGTTGCTGGATTGTAAGAGTATTGAACGCTTGGAAAATGCTCGATTGCATGTTTAATCTCTTTAGTTGCATCTACATGCTGAGGAGTGATTGTTTGGCTTTTAAAAAGAGAAATCAGGCTGATAATACCAATTATAAAAAAAACGGAAAAGGCAGACCCGATAGCTAAATGTTTTGTGGGGATAAATGTCTCTTTCCAGTTTTTTTCCGTTAAATCACTTGATTGTACTTCTAATGGTTGAGATTCAGTTTCTTCTTCGTAAAATCTTGGGGGGGGAGAATATATTGTTTGTTCTGAGGCTTCCTTATCTACAAATAAAAATACAGTCGTTCCAATTGAAACAACTGCGCCTGAAGGAAGATTAGATACCTCTTCAATTTTTAATCCGTTGATAATCACACCGTTTCTGCTGCTTAAGTCTTCGATCTGAGCTTCGCTATTATCTGATATTGTAAGCTTTGCATGTCTGTGAGATACGCTTAAATCTTGAAAGACAATATCAGAAGTTGCGTCTTTACCTAGTATATAGGTTGCATTACTATGCATTCCAAATTCAGCCCCTTGATTGGGTCCTGATAGTACTTTTAGAAAAAATCTAGCGGGTGACCCCATGTTAAAAGGTAGAATACTAGGCGCTTCTAGTTTTGTTTCGCTAGGTGCTAGAATAGGTTCAGGATTTGTCAAAGAAAACCGGAAGTAATTATTTCCAATTTGGACGGTATCGTCTTCACTTAATTGAAATCTTTCAGCAGATTCATTATTCACCTTAATCGGATTGACTTCGCTGGTGTTTTCTAAAAAAAAGAGATCGCCTTCCAAGCGGATAAGACCATGCTTTCGAGAGACCATCGGATCTTCAAGCAGGATTGCTGAAACAGTCGGATCCCTTCCAATAACCCACTCATTCCCTTCGCTTAAAGGGATTACAAGGCCAACCTGAGGACCATCTTCACATATTAAATACCCAATCACTACAATTCCCCTTGTGTGTTATGAGGGAGCCCAACCAAGATAGTCGATTTTATTATATTTGTCCAGTTTCTAAGCGCTTAATTTCAGATATCCAAAAGTCCAAATAATTTACAAAATTTTCTATCTTGTCCCTAAAAATTCTATAATTTACGTCATACGTCATAATTAAGGAGAGTGTCAAGAATTTCTCATCAGGATCGATCGCAATTATACATCCGCCCGTCCCTTGACCAATATAATTAGCCCTCATTAGATAAGAAAAAAGAGATTCTTTATCGCCTTCATTAGAAAGGGGACAAATTACACTTTTTAGGACAATCCCGGGTCCCAGTTCTTTAATCCAAACATCAAACTGATCCCCAATCTTAAGTAAGTAAGGCCCGAGAAGACCTTTTTCAACTTTAGAGACATTAAGCCCCAAGTGTTTATCTATTTCCTTAAACAAGTATTCTAACATGAATTTCCCCTTAGAGAGTTATTTTTGATTTAACTCTTGCGCTTAATAATGAAAAGAAAGAAATGTATACTGAGAGGGTTTTGCATGGAAGATGAATTTGATAAATTGATGGGGATTCTTTCAGCTGAGACCGAAGAAAAAGAGAAGCGGCTCGATGAAATTTTTGCAAGATGCACGGAGTTTTTTGATAAATACAAGTATGTTTTAGCTCAAGGAACAAGTAAAGAAAAAGAACTTATTCAGCAGAAGATGAATATGTTGCGAGAGAAATTGAAAGAAGAGAATGAGAGGTCTCAGGCAAGTCTTGGTATTTCACAAAATGAAATCAAAGAGATGTCAAATGATCAGAAAAACTTTACTTCTACGCAGTGGGAGCTTTTACAAAATGCTCAGGCAAGATTTTTTCAAGAAAAAGAAAACAGCCAGAAGATTGAGTTAGAAGAGAAAAAAAGAAGAGAGATGGACTTGAAGGCAAAGGCAAAGAAAAGACCAATTACAAGAAAGTCAGGGTGGATGAAATCATGAAGAAAAAAGATCAGCCTATTACTTATGATAAATTTATTGAAAGCATTTTTGAACTTTATGACGCATTTAAAGAGGTCTTAAAGAAGGGGAGTCATGCGCAGAAGCGAATTGCTATTCAAGAGTTTAATACTTTGACTCAGATTGTTACAGAGCGGGTCGAAGATTACAGGTTTTTGCATCCCGTAAATTCGATCCAAATTTTTAAGGCAGTAAAACAAGTAGCCCCTGAGTTAAATGAAGCTTTTGACTCTTTGAAAGAGCGGTTTATGACAGCCCGCGATGAGATTACCACTTTAGTTGAAAAATCGGGTGTGGAGCTTAAAAAGCCTAAGTCTAAGATTCATAGAAAACGTAAGATGGAAAATCGAATCAAAACAAAAGAGTAGTGTATGTATAATTTAGATGAAACAGCTAAAGTTCTCGATCAGGTTCTTCAAAGCAATTTTGAGGGGCCCAACAAGGATCTTTGGTCTATCTATTACCAATTTTGGCGCTATTTTTATTGTCTCAATCAAAATATAGAAGAGTGTTCCCGAATAGAGGATCGAGTAGCCCTCATTGATAGTTTTGTTAAGCAGCATAGGCATTTAAAGCAGTTTACCCATGCACAGATGGATCGAAAAAAAATTAAGCCTGAAGATGTTCCCGCTTTTGATGCTAGTGTATATCCTCCGCATATCCAAAATATGAAAGATATGCTGAGTAAGGAAGAGGATCGCCTCAAAAAACACATGAAAGAGATCCAAAAAGAGAAGAAACCTTATAAAATGGGTCAAAAAAAGATGCCAAAAAGGGCTGACAAGGAAAAGTGGATTAGAACGTAAATAGCATAGCGCAAGTAAGATAAGTGCATTTGACATGATATTTAGCTTGCAATTTTAAAGTAAATCCTATATAATAAAGGGTAAGGAAGGGTATGAGTACAACACCACCATCAAGTAGTTCACCGCAAGATCCGATGAATGCTGTACAGTACCACGATATGGGTGATAATAATTGGGATCCCGCGGGAGTTCAGGCTCAGATCACTCTGCTTTTAGAAGCAGTAGGACCTGGAAAGCCACTCTCTCCCGGGATGACCGAATGTGTCTTAGGTTTAATGGGGACATTTGGTATGCAAAATATTGGGCTTGATGCGGATATAACTGCTAACTTAAATGCGAACTCTTCTACGATATCAGATTTAAGTACACAATTAGATGCCGCGGCTCAAGATGCAAGTGGGGTGACACCCGGTTCTTCTATGAGTACGGCTACTACCAATTTTTTGCAGGATATACATACCTTGGAACAGGCGCTCAAAACTGATCCATTTTGGACAAAAGGTCAGGGCGCTCCAATGGTGTCTCAGATTGAGGCGCAGTTAGAGATTTTAAAAAATGAGGCGTGTACGCCTGGTGGATTGGAAGAACTTTGGAATCAGAATAATAGTGCAGGGACGCCCAGCGGTTTAGCGAGTACAGGCACTGCAGGAATAAACGCTATAAATCAGTCGATATTATCGACAACAAATATGTATACGGGTGTATCGAAGTCTGTGCAAGCAACGATGCAGGCTGATACGGCGATGGAATCGACAGAGAATGATACGCTAACAAATTTTATGAAGAAGATGTTTTCGTTTATAGAAGTTATGAATAACAATATGAGTAGAGGTTAAGGAGAGCAATTTATGACTACACCATCTGATCCAACGAATCCATCAGATTTTGCAAATCAGGGCAACGCTCTTCTTTACGCCTTTTTAGTAGCGATACAGGCAAATAACAGCGCGACAGATATGGGCGCTTCAATGAGTAAAGTCCTTGGAGATCTAGCAACAGGAGATATGGCTTCTCTGAGTGCTGCAGATTCTTACTTGCAGACTCTTGTAGCAGCTTGTTCTGGGGTCACGGGTTCTAAGTTGGCTGTTGCGCAGGGTGCTTTAAATATGGGACAGACGGAAGTTTCCAATTTAAATACGCAGTTAACTACAGGGACAGGAACTGTCCAGCAAGGTATGACAGGTCTTATTCAGACAGGATCGCAAGACCTGCAGACTTGTAGCGCGATACTAGGTGTTATTAATAATTTTGAACATAACATCCAGTCTGTATCGTAAAAGATTAATAAATAATAATATAAATGTGAGGTCGTTTTATGCAAAATTGTTTAAAACAAACAGATGCTTTGTCTTTAATTTCGCCTACCGTACCGAGTTTACAAGACAAGAAGGCGAAGAAAGCACTTGCTGCAACAACAGAAAGACTTATGAGCCTTTTAAACGAAGTTGTTGTGGAGAAGGCAAGTGGACCTAAATCTGCAGGGAAAACTGATCCTGCTTATTATGGTAACATTGTACTTGGAGCAATTAAAGGGTATTTAAATAGTAATCCTGAATTGATTAAAAAAATTGCTCAGGAAGGGCCTGCACTTTTAGCAGAAGCTCAAAAAAGGGTTCATGCGTCTCCTCCGCCATCTACAAGTAGTAGTAGTGGAGATAGCGCAGATAGCATGGCAATTGCCATGATGTACTTGACTTCACTTGAAGGTGAGATTTCTAAGAGTAGATCAGACCAGGATTTGCAAGACTTGCAGATACAGGCTGATAATGTGAGTGCGGCAGCTGCTGAACAAACAGACATTGCTAATCAGGTCGCAAAGCAAAATAAAGAAATCGCAAAAGCGGCACATGCCCCTTGGTATGAGAAAATATTAAAGTGGCTTGTACCAGTTATTGTTGTGGTTGCTTCGTTTTGTACTGCTGGTGCTGGTGTTGCAGTTGCTGCTGCTTTAGTAGGTGCATTTATGGCTTCACCATTATATGGTAGTATGGTAAGCGGCATCTCAGCTGCAGTATCAAAAGCTCTTCAGGATGCAGGAATGCCTGCTGATAAAGCTGATGCAATTGGTAATATTGTAGGAAAGGTAGTTGCGGCATTAGTTGTTGTTGTTCTTACTTTAGGAGTGGGTGGAGTTTCAGCTCTAGCTAGTTCAGGTGAATCTGCTGCTGCAGATGTTGCTGAGAGTGTAACAGAAGCTGCTGCCGAAGCTGGTGCAGAGACGGGTGCTGATGTAGCTGTTAATGCTACTACAAGTACAGCTGCTCAGTATGCAAAAATGGCTGCTTTTGAATTTACAACTTCAATTGCTACATCAGGTATCGCGCAAGATGCGTTAACGGCAGAGCACGGTACTGATTGGATGGAGAGTCATTCAAAATTGGTAGCTGGAATTACTATATCTAGTACTATAATTGGTATAATAGTTTCTATTGCAATGGGTCATGTAGCTTTTGGCGGGGCTGCATCAAAAGAAACTCTTATTGAAAAGCTTGCTGAATTAAGCAGTGATATAAGGGGTTCTTTGGGTGGTCTTGTATCAGGATTTGTGGAGAGTTTGCCTCAGCTATTAAGGGCTATTACTCCTCTAAGTCAATTGGCTCAAGCAACACAAGGTGGAGTTGAAACAGCTCTTGCTTTTATTAGGGCTAACATTCTAGATGCGGAGGCAAAAACTGTTAAAGATATTGGTCAATCGCAATCTGAAATGTCACTTATGACTTCGTTGCTAGATCTAATTAGTGATACGCAAAGTAAAAATGATAGCTCAGCAAATAGTAGTACTAAATTAGTGGGATCAGAAATGGATGCATTGAAAGATAATGCCGGTAAAGATTGGGCTACTACTGCTGCAATATTAGCTTAAGTATTTAATAGTTTTATAAACTTTAAATAATAAAAAGGAGAAAAATATGTCACACAGACCAAATACAGTTTCAAATTCAGGGTCACCAGAATCACAGGCTCCTATTGCTCGAAATTCACTTTCGATATTTAGCGCATCTGCGTACCAGTCAGTAAACGATATGCAAGTGCTTGAATTTTTATTAAAGACTGCAAATTCAACAGCTGAGTTAACTGAACATACGACATCTGTTAGAGTAGCAGATATTAATGATTCGTTGAATCAGGGTTTTATTGCAGCGCAGAAAAATGAAGAGCAGTTAGTTTCGCAGGCTATGCAAATGCGGGTTGGTGCAGTGGGCTCTATGGCACAAGGTGCTACATCAGGCTTTACATTTGTGAAGCAAGTTAAAGAAATCAACTATGCGAACAATATGGAAAAATTTGCGAATAAAGTTAATGCTTTTGAGTTTAAAGAGCCGGCTTCGCCTACTCCTTTAGTGGTAGGAAATGCTGGTGGGGCTGCTAGTGGCATTGTTAACCCAGGTGAAGCGATATCTGCTCCGGCCGCGGGTGTAGTTGGAAGGTATGTGCCGCCTGAAACAGAAACGGACTCGTTTAATACTACAAAAGCAACTTTAATGGACGCTAAAAAACTGAAAAATTCAGGTCTTACAAAGGACGATTGGGATGGTATTCTGGGGAGGTCAAACGAAAGAAATTCTACTGGCGACCCATTAGGTTTAGATGTTCCAATTCAACCTGGTTCAACAGTTACTTTTAAGAACCTGCTTGAGAGCGCAACAACTAAATCAGAGCTCGACCAAATAAAAACAGGTGTAAATCGTGGGAAACAGGCTGCTGATGAGTATTTGAAGCAAAAGATAAGAGTTTTAGATGGTTTGAGTAACACAATCACAAGCTCCTTAAAAGGTGTTGGTGATATTGCGAGTGCTCAGCTGAAGGCTGATATAGAGGCTAAGGCTGCTCAGGCGCAAGCTGAGGCTCAGGCTATAGCTCAGCTCGATAATAATGCTATGCAGCTGACTCAGGAGACAATAGGCTCTATGAGTAAGGTTTCTGATAGCATGGGTAGCGGAGCTCAGCAATTACTCCAGACCTTTGGTCAAACTTGGGGTATCGATACACAGCCTTTACAAGGTTAATAATGAATTAGTTGCGATGTTAAGATGGACCTGCCCAAGCAATTGGGCGGGTTTTTTATTGCCCATAATTAATTGATAACTAAGCTAAAATATGATATAATAGACAAAAAAGGATGTTTCTATGGATCCAAGTTCAACAGTACCTGCAGCAGGAGGGGTAAGATCAATTCCAGGTCCTGGTGTGTCGACACCTGCTGGAGCGCCATCGGGGGTGGGGGATGTAGCAGGTCAAGTGGCAGCTGTAGCTGCTGAAGTTTTCGTAAGGGAGAGTCCACCTGCAGCAGCAACATCGACAGTAAGTGTTTGTCCTCAGGAGGATGTGGGTAATTTTGTAGCGGAAAGAGAGATTTGCAAGGGAGTGTGGGTTGCTTGCAATTTGAATAAAACGGAAAAGGAAAACTCTCAAAGACTTTATATGGAGGTAAGGACGCTTGTTAGGGCGTTGCTGCCTAACCCACAGCCAACAAAACTCCGGATGACCTTTGATTTGGCATCGAATATTATCTATTGGTGGGATGCAGCAACTGTTCCTCCAGACATTCAAACAATTTACGCACATGATCCACTCGTTACAGATCAAATAAGAGAGGGGATTAAGAAGCTTGCCGAATCTCTTGGGGTAACGGAAATGCCCTTACAAGGAACAATAGGCCATGTATCTAATCCAAGCGCACTAGGAATACTTGCCGTAGGCAATAAAGGCCACTTTCTTCACGACAAAACCAAATCTCCTATGAATCTCTTTGAATTTGCAACAAGGCGTTTAGCTAATTACGGACTTTCTCTTATTGATAATAAAGTGATCATGAAAAAACTTTCAAGAGCCGCGACTTATGTTGAACATATGAAAGCTTTTGCTGAGCAGCAAATAACTCATTTTAAAGCGACACCGCACAGTGAAGAGGAAGATAAAGATCTGCATAAGCTAGAAGCTAAATTAAAGCTACTTGAAGAGATCAATATGTATGCGGTCTTTGAGGCCCTAGCAAGAGAAAATACTACTTTAACTGATTCAACCGCAAGAGCGGAAGCTTTGAAGTTACGAGCTAAGACAGATTTGGAAGAAACAGGATTAGCAAAAGAGAAAACAAAGTGGAACCCATTTAGTAGTGGCCGAATCATGAGCGAATCCGAAAACGAATTTGTAAAAGTCCTAGCAGGCCTCACTATCCGCAACACAGTTGACTATCAAAAGTACATGGACAAAGAAAAGATCACCACCCGAAACCAAGTAATGGCCGAACGAGCGGCCGTTGCCTTTGCCCACGATGACCCGATAAACATAGTAGCTTTATTTGGTGATCTCCAAAGCGATTCCATTAAAGCAGCCTTTGCCCGTGCTACCGATGATTTAGCTAGATTGTCTGATGCTAGAGTCGATGCCATAGGTGATTCTGCCCTTCTCACCCCTGTTAATATGGCAACTGCTCATAATGCTATCACAACAGTTCCTCCTGCACAACCAGCTGCTGCTCCCGTAGCTCCTGGCCCACTACTTCCCCCTCCAGGAGGACCTGGTTGACCTTTAGGCGGTCGTTGACGTGCATCAAGTACAACTTCAATACCCCATCTAGACTCTGTTGACTCACCTTCCCCATCCGACAGTTCAGATGGCAGGTATACTCCTTCGCAAAGAGGCGACATGGATGATGTAGATTGATTGATAAAATAGAAAGTAGCGGTGCCTGACCCCGCAAGATTGCAAGATTGGAAGAAAGTAGCGGTGCCCGCATTCTATTATCCATATCTTTTTCTCAACAAATTCTTGGCGTAAATTTTAGGTGTATTTTTTTAGCAAGGATAGAATGATGGAAGGATAAAAATCAAAGAACTTTCTAATTATAAAAGAGATATGAATTCACTTTTCTTATCTTTCCATCATTCTATCCTTGCTAATTTTCTCTTTTTTCGAAAGTATCGGTGAGACTGATCCATGTCTGGTGAATGGATCTTTTTAATTTGAGCTCTGCGACCTCGGCGTTCTCTGCGACTCTGCAGTGAATTTTTATTAGCCGGAGTTTTGCTGGTCGGAGGCTCTGACGATTTGCGCGGGCCTTGTGCCGAGTATGCACTCTTTGTCGATGGTGATTTCGGTGATGTCGGGATCGGAGGGGACTTCGTACATAAGGTCTACAAGGCGATTTTCGACAATCATTCGGAGGGCACGAGCTCCTGTGCCGGCTTCTTTGGCTTTGACGGCCATGGCTTCGAGGGCGTCATCGGTGAAGTGGAGTTCAACGCCATCTTCTTTGAAGAGGTGTTGGTATTGTTTGATAAGGGCGTTTTTTGGTTGTGTTAGGATGTCGATGAGGTTTTGGACGGAGAGTTCGTTGCAGTTGACGATGTTTGGAAATCTGCCGATAAATTCGGGGATAAGGCCGTATTTGATGAGGTCTTCTGTTTGGACATTTCCCAGTAGATAGTTAACTTCGTTGAGGTCGCGGTGCTCTTTTTCGGCTTCTTCGGAAAATCCAATTACTTTACGACCCAGTCTTTTGGAGATGATGTCAGGAAGGTGGACAAATGCGCCGCCAACGATAAACAGGATGTTTTCTGTGTTAACTTTTATGTATTCTTGGTTAGGGTGCTTGCGTCCACCCTTTGGAGGGATGTTGGAGACAGTACCTTCCACAATTTTTAGAAGAGCTTGCTGAACGCCTTCACCAGATACGTCTCTTGTGATGGAGACATTTGATGTAGTTTTTGCAATTTTATCAATCTCATCAACGTAAATAATTCCTTGTTCGGCTCTTGCGATATCGTAGTCTGCATTTTGAACAAGTCTTAGAATGATGTTTTCAACGTCTTCTCCGACGTAGCCAGCTTCAGTAAGAGTTGTTGCATCAGCAATTGCAAACGGGACATCCAAAATATTAGCAAGTGTTCTTGCGAGCAATGTTTTCCCAGATCCTGTCGGTCCCAGCATTAAAACGTTTGCTTTGCTATACTCAATTTCTCTGTTTTCATTTGCATGAGATCGAATTCGTTTGTAGTGATTATAAACCGCAACCGAAAGTGTTCTTTTTGCTCTTGCTTGTCCGATAATGTATTCACCGAGCCTGTCGTATATCTCTTTGGGCTTTAAGACCTTAAGTTCGTGATGAACGGGCTTCTTTGAGATGATATCCACGCAAAGACGCACGCACTTATCGCAAATGTAGGCCGTTGGTCCTGATATTAATTTCTCAACGCTATCTTCAGGTCTTGAGCAGAAAGAGCATTTTGCTACTTCAGTCTCGGTTGCACTCATGTCTATCCTTTTTGAAGAGCCGGTTGCTCTATCTCAGATTTGCTTTTTAAAACGTTATCAATTAGACCATATTTTAGAGCTTCGTCTGCGCTCATATAGTAATCGCGCTCGGAATCTTCTTTAATTTTAGCTAAGTCTTGCCCTGTAAAATCGCAGAAAAGATTTGCGAGAAGTTTTTTGTAATGAAGAACTTCTCTAGCTTGGATCTCGATGTCTTTTGATGTTCCGCCGATTGCACCGCTTGGTTGGTGAAGCATCACTCTGCTGTGAGGAAGAGCAAATCTTTTGCCTTTTGTTCCTGCAGCTAAAAGTAGTGCGGCCATTGAAGCTCCCATACCAATGCAGTATGTGTGGATTTCGCATCCCAAATATTTCATTGTGTCTAATATCGCAAATCCTGATGAGATCGATCCGCCTGGAGAATTGATATAAAGCATGATCGGTTTTTTAGGGTCATTTGCGCCTAAAAAAATGAGCTGGGAAACGATATTATTTGCAACTTGATCGTTAATTTCTGTTCCAAGAAAAATAATACGGTCAGCAAGAAGTCTGGAATAAATATCCATTGACCGCTCGCCTTTAGCAGTATCTTCCGTTACATAAGGAATAAGCATATTGTGTGCCTCCAAAAGACTAGTGATAGATATGACTTATATCTTCAGTGATCTTATTTTTGCAATAATGAAATCTTGCGCTTTCGCCATCATGTGTTTTGAAAGAGTGATTGCTTTATGCTCTTCCGACTGATTTTTATAGTTCATCAAGCTTTGGTCAGCAAACATCATCTCTAAAAGAGACTCATAATTAGGGTTTAGCTCACTGTCTGTTACCGCTAAATTATTTTCGGCTAAAATTTTTCTGGAAAGGTAGAAGAGTTTTATTGCGTCTTCAGCATGTTTAATAATTTCTGCTTTTTTAGCCTCTTTTTCCTCTTCGCTCATTTCGTTTTTCCATTTTTTTAGAAAATCGGGCTGTTTGAAAAGTTGTGACATTCTGTAGTTGGCTTCTTGTTCAAGCATTGAACCAGGAACTTCGAATTGTACTTTTTGTAAAATCTCATCAGTGATTTCATCACGAAGACCTGATTGCAATCTAAATTCTTCTTGCTGTTTTAGAAGTTTTTGAAGTTTAGAGTTAAGTTCTTCTATCGTGTCAGCGCCAATTCTTTTTGCGAATTCGTCATCAAGAGGAGGAAGTATTGCCTCTTCAATTCCTTTTACAGATATCTTAACTTTTTTATGTTTAAACTCTTTTTTGACTTCTTCAGATTCTTTTTCATCAGGCTGGCTGACAGTTTCTATTGCTTCATTTAAGCTTTTGCCAAGCACTGCTTCTCTCATCCAGTCGGCCATTTTGCCTTTTGCAACTTCAAAACGTGATCCAGAAAATGCTGGGACAGGAGTCTCTCCATCAAGATCATCAATATCTAAAACTACAAAGTCACCTTCTTGCACGGCTCTTTCTGTAACTTGGTTCCATTTTGCATAAAACATTTGGATGCTTCGGATCGTATTGTTAACATTCTCTTCTGTAATTTCTACGGTATCTACAGGCTTAAGTGAAAGTGTTGCGTAATCAATTTCTGGAACTTCAGGCTCTCTTTCAAACTGAAAGGAAACTTCGCCTTCACTTTCTTTTAAACTGGTTACTTGATAGCTGATTTTAGAAGAACCGTTTAAAACGGGGACTCTTGCTAGCGCCTGAGCTTCTTTGAAAGCAAAGTCAGCAAATGAGCCATCCCAAGCTTTCGTGATTGCGCCAGGATATTTCGCTTCAATTAGTGATGCAGGAGCTTTCCCTTTTCTAAAGCCGGGGATAGCGACCTCTTTGGAAACTTGCTTGACCGCATCTTTTTTTGCATCATCCATGACAGCTTTTTTAGCCTTGATATGCAGAGTAACCCGGCATTTAGGAGCAGTTTTCACTTCAATATCGATCTTATCTGAATGGAAATTGTGGATAATGAGATTTTCCGGCGCTTTTACAGCTTCGACTGCTTTTTCTTGTTCTGTCATAGTATGTTCCCTAAATAATTTAGCGGGTGATGAGATTCGAACTCACGACCCTCACGTTGGCAACGTGATGCTC
>CAZKFL010000037.1:0-21821 GCA_964552055.1 uncultured bacterium | reverse complement strand
ACTGCCCCTTCAACTGTAAATGTATCCCCTGCCCCAACTGCAATAGTCGACAATTTATTGGTCCCATCTCCACCCAATGTCAGTGTTATTCCATCCGATCCAGTCACTGTTCCCGTTAACGAAGTTGTCTGTCCCGTTGCGGTCGTAATCTGAGAGTTACCTGTTACGGCAACGGCTCCTGATGTTGTCACGTTGCCCGTTGCTGATAATATTCCTCCTGCTAACGTTAATGCGCTACTTGCCCCTCCAATATTATTTTCACTTCCAATTGATAAAGTCCCCGCACTAATTGTTGTTCCGCCTGTATAGGTATTAGTTCCACTTAATGTAAGTATCGAAGCTCCTTGTTTTATTAGCCCGCCACCTGTTCCCCCACCTGCACCTTGATCGCTAGCTATTTCAGAAGAAATTGTTAAAGGGGTAGTACTTAAATCAAAAACTAAAGTCCCTCCTGACCGCAAAAATATGTCATTACCTAGCGCCTCCCCTGGAAATCCATCACTTTCAGCACCCACCGTCCCACTTCCTCCAAGTCCTGCAATCACAGAATTAGAACTAAAATTTACCCCGTCAGTAATTCTTAATTGCCCATCATTTTGAATAAAAATAGCACCTCCAAGCCCAGCACCACCCCCCCCACCTGCATAATAGCCACTAGTGCCACTATTTCCACCAAATACGCCGCCTGCCCCATGGGGATCTCCGGCGCCACCACCTGCGCCAAAGCCCCCATTTCCTCCAGTACGCGCATAAGATCCTCCTCCACCGCCTCCAAGTTGCCCCCCATTTCCTCCAGTACCGAAATAAGCTCCTCCTCCCCCTCCTGCACCAAGACCCATTCCGCCACTCGAATCACCACCTCCACCTCCACCTCCTCCGAATCCAGAATCTACTCCTATCCCGATTCCCCCAGAACCTCCATTACCGCCGCTTCCCGAAGAACCATTACCTCCAGAACCTGCTCCACCACCACCACCACCACTATTTCCTCCAGCACCTCCGGGAAAAAAATTTGAACTTCCTCCAGACTGGTTCACTCCTCCTCCCCCTCCTCCGAAATACTGCCCATCAACACCAGCACCTTCAGAACCTGCTCCACCACCACCACCACCACTATTTCCTCCACCTCCTCCTCCTGCAAAATTAGCTTCATCACCACCATTGCCGCCTCCAAAACCTCCTCCTCCCCCGCCTCCATCCGAGGAGCTATTAGAATTACCACCATTCCCTCCTTGCGCTTTATTATTCTGAAGTTGGGAATTAGAAATAACAACATCTGTTCCGCCATGAACATATAAAGCACCGCCGCCGCCAATTCCGCCACCACCACCTTGGCCAATTCCACCATTACCCCCTCTGGAAATGGCATTTTGGACGGTCAGATTTTCAATGCTAACAGTTCCACTTGCAACTTGAAATGCTTGATACATATTAGAGTTACCATCAATTATAACTCCATAACCATCAATTGTTAAGCTATGAATAATTGCAGGAAGCGAGCCGGTAAGAGTGATAGTTTGACCTATAATACCACTACAATTAATTGTATCTCCTGAAGAAGAGTTATAAATTGCATTTGCTAATGATCCCGCGACGTTGCCTCCATTATTATTTGTAACAAGCAAAAGAGCGCCATCTAGCGAAATGAAAGAAATCACAGAAAATATCAAGATCGAGCTTTTAAACATATCTAATTCATCCTAAAATATTAATGAAAATAACGACTAACGAATATTTTTCGGATGTTAGCATAAGTTTTAAATATTATCTATTAGTATAGACATCTCTTAAAAATTTCCTTATAAAATTCTACTTGAGAAGCTATCCTAAAACCTATAAAAGCAAATTAATTCTTAAAAGAAACTTAATTTTATAGTATAGTGCTACTTTATTTTTTATGGAGTAGATATGTATCCAAGTGATTTATCTGATGAAGAATGGAAAAAATAGAATCCATTTTTTGAGTAGATTATAGCAGAGGAGGCCGTCCTCTTAAGTACAGTAAAAGGCAAATGCTGAATGCAATATTCTATGTGGCAAAAACAGGATGTCAGTGGAGATTTCTTCCCAAAGATTACCCTCCTTGGAAAAGGGTTTACAATAATTTCAAAAAGTGGCGACAAGCGGATGTTTTTGAGTGATTAAATCAACAGCTAAGAAAGTGGGTTCGCCTTCTGGATGAAAGGGATGAAAATCCAAGTGCTGCAATTATAGATAGTCAATCTATTAAAACAGCTGAGAAAGGACCTCGAGGTTTTGATAGTGGAAAAAAATAAAAGGTCGCAAAAGACACATCCTTGTTGATACGTTGGGGTTATTACTTGGATGTCATATAACAACAGCAAACATATCTGATAAACAGGGGGCTAGAGAAATGTTAAATGCACTCTATTTGCCGTGCGTGCAAAAAATATGGGCAGATCAAGGATATAACGGGCTTCCTCTTGAAAATTACTGACGATAAGGGAATAACTTTGGACATAGTAAAACGAAAGGAAGAGGGTTTTAAAATTTTGGCAAAACGGCGGATTATTGAGAGAACTCTCAGTTGGATAAGTCGATATAGGAGGTTATCCAAAGATTATGAAGGCATATTGTCCACAAGCCAAAATTGGTGTTATCTTTCAATGATTAGATTGGTGATTAAACGTGTTGAAACATCAGATTTTAGGTTTTAGGACAGCTTCTAAAGAAGATCTTTATCAAGAAAAACTTCTTTATCTGGGAAAAGATATCTGTAGACACGATCACAAGGGTCTTTTAGCTGAGTGATTGCTCCAAAGAGAATTCCTGATACTTCATGATAAAACCCGCAACTTCCGGCTTTAGGCTTATCGGGAAAATAAACACAGGTTGACATTTTTGTATCTTTTAAAATCTTTCCAAATTTCTTTCGATGTGCACGAGATCTTTTATTAATTTGTTTTAATGTCCCTGTAGGTAAACACTTCTCTTTTGTATCACAAACAAAAGTCGGAATATGACCAAGATCACTTAGCTCTGAAAGTTTACCTTCCATCGCTAAAGCAAGTCCTGCAACAGCCATTGGTTGAGAAGCACGCCCGCAAGCATCTAATTGAGATTCTGATTCATCAGAGTCTCTTGTCTTAATCCAATAATAGGTTTTACTGAGTAAATTGCTGCAACAGGCAATAATACCTTTCGGGGCGGGAGTTTCTTCAAAAAGAAAATAGCTTGTTGTTATTTTTGCGATTTTCCCATCATCTATACCATCGCATTCAAACCACTCTGGATAGGGTGTTATCCCTGAATCTATAAAGCATGCACTTCCATTTAATGGGTAATATAAATTTGCATATTCAGAAAAAGGGCGAACCTGAAAACTTTGAATTTCTTCCATAGACGGCAGAGCTACTGTCTGAATACGCCTGTCTGTGTCATTTATTCGGACAGAAGCTGTAACAGGAGAAAGACCTGAAGCTGCAATCAGGGCGCCTAAGAAGGCGGCAGTACATTGTTTACTCGAAATATCCATGCAAAGATTCTACAAATACTAAGTTATTTAAGTCAACTGACAATATACTGATCGTGTTTCAAGCAACTTAGTAATAATAATTTTATATTGCATTTACCACACAAATTATGCATAATTATATAATAATAAACAAATTACATGGTCATTTTATATGGAAGCTTGCACAAGAATACCATCACAGCCTATTTCTCCCCTGGTGAAAGCCAAAGTTCAAAACGCAAAACAACGCTTTTCTATAATTACTGATATGTGCATCAAGATTTACCGGGTATTTAAACAAATAATTTCTTACATAACCCACGCTCTCACGAGAAATCGATACCTGAACGCTATCAAGAAACTAGAATCTACTCCTCTCGAAAAATTTACTATCAGTCCTAGAATCCTTAATTTCAATATTAGCTCAATTTTTAATAGATACAATATAGACTCTGTAACAATAGATGAGTTTCCTGAACTTTTTAAAATTGATGGCGAAGAGATATTGGAAAGTGAGCTTAATGTTGCTTTCAATAGTGAAATTTTAAATCCTAAAGGAGAGCTTACGGAATATGACGGTGAAATCTATCAGGCACCCGCTCCTAATTATCGCCGAGTCACAATTCCAAATCATGACTTTCGAGGAGCTAAAAGTGAATATAAAGTTTCTATCGGGTTAAGACAATTATACAGAGCTCTTACTGAGTTAAAAGCTCAGGCAGAACGTGATGAAGATAAAAAAGCTACATACAAATTAATTGTCAGAGAATTTGTAACCAATATGACCTCGCCAGGTTGTGTTTTTCAGAAAGCAATGCAGATTGAATCCTGTTTACTGAAAGTAAGCTACGAAGTGCTTGACGTTCCGGAAAGAGAAAGAGCATTTATTCTAATAAGTCTTTTATTAACTGAATATCAAACGAATACGATAAATTTAATTCTTGTTAAAAACCTACCTCAGACATATGAACATATTGCAAACTGGCAGCGTGATATTTTGGCATTATTGAAAAAAGATCCTAAAAATTATCCAGGCACAGGCTTTAATGTAGAGTCTCCAAAGCTTGCTGACCCCAATTTTCGTTATGACACCGCCGCTGAATTCTATAAGGAATTTTTTAAGGCCGAGTTTGCTCGAGAATATAAACCTTTAGAATTTCTAATAAGCGCAGAAGCAGGTCCGGCAAATGGCAATCCCCTTGTCACAATGAATCAAAATAACGTAAAAGCATACGCAGAAATCCTTCGCTGGTTTGAAGGGTGTTTTCCTGACCTGAATCCAGCTGAATCTGCATCGAACCCTAATACTGCAAGAGCTCTTATTCCTGAAGCAAATAGGGAAGACTATAGAGATGACTCAGAATTTTATGAGGTTAGCAAATTTAGCCGAGGTGCAATGCTCTTTTTTTATAAGCGAATTGGCATTATTTCTTAGAAGCTGTACTAAAACCTAAAATCTTTAAAAAAAGAAAATCGGTTACGCTTACGGGGACGCTTACGGTTACGTGAAAGGCTGCTGATCCGCGCAGTCGATCAAGTAAATAGTATTTTGTTAGTTCGGCGTGCAGCAGTCGTCAATTAGGATCCCCGCAACGCAGTTTGCGGTCTCGAGTAGACGTAACCGTAACCGACCCCGTAAGCGTAACCGATTTTAAATTTTCTTTATGAATAATTCATTCTCCTATAAAATTCTTCAGGTATGGCATGTTTCGACTTTGAAAATCTCGATGTTTATTAAGTTTCTTTTAAGTATTAATTTGCTTTTATAGGTTTTGGGACAAGCTCTTAGGCACTAATTATACTGATCAAGTTTTGTAACACGATTAGTATAAAGCATCCCATTTTGATTCTCTACACAATTGCTTTACACTAAAGTATATTTTCTTTATAATTTTGTCACTTTTCAAAAAATGAGGATGTAATTATGTCACTTTCTACGACCACTCCAATTGGTTTTATAATGGGAGGAGGAGCCGGCGCTCCATCCGGATCAACTGCTGTAAAAACTAATGAAACACTTTATGCGACATCTGATGACATAAATCCAGTCATGGAAGAATTTATAAGAAATCTCAATAACGAAACTTTTAGGCAAAACCATTTAAGCGCTCAAAAAATGCTTATTGAAAAATTAAAAAAACCAGAATTTTTACCAGGTTTACCAGTCGAAATTAGAGCAAATCCTTTTACTATATTAGGCTCTTTTCAGCAATCTCTTGTAAAATGGGTAGATTGGAATCGAGCCAAAGGAAGCTCTTATGGTCCTGGCATTTCTGATGTTTTTCTGACGGTACTAAACGATGCGGGCTATGCTGGAAAGGCTATTTTAATGGGTCTAAATAACTTTTCCGATTTTCATCCAAAAATTCACGCAGATAACTCTTCACCAATTATTGAAATGCTTAGAAGGACTAACCATTTTGTTCAAGAGCAGTCATTAAATCCTTATTTTTCAATCAAAAGATTACTACTCCCTGAAGATGGCACAAGGGCGCTACCTATAGATGTTCGACATGTAGGTGTTGTTATTCCCGCAAAAGTTGGGGTTGTAACAGAATTTGATATGGAAATCCGAGCTTACTCTTCACCTTTGGTTGCTGTACTATTTCATGTAAACGGAACTATTACTGTGCGCTATGTTCCAGCAGGAACCAATAAAAAAATACATATTCAAAATTCTAATGGAAATTTTTCTCATAGCGGCATTAAACCAAAAGAGGATGACACAACATATGAGACTGAAATGGACTCAAAATCTGGCGCTGCAGAACCTGATGAACCCAAAAAATCATCGGGCTCTTCACCCTTTGAATCGTGTCTTTTTTGTTTAACAATTCCCGTTCGAGATCCTGATAGAGTAGATAGAACTAGAGGCATTCTTCCTTTAGGAGGATATTTTGGAACGCCAACGGGAAAAGGCATGGTCGCGCCATCTTCTACAACTTCCCTAGTAGCAGGACCTGAATCTACTGCTAAACGAAAAGCTGCAAGCCTTTTAAGAGCTGTGCCAGGAGAGCTTATTGAAGGAAGAGAAGTATCTCCAGAGACTTGTTCAGATCCAGAATTTCCTAATTCAAGAATTGAGAGAGAGCCAGGACAAGCAGTTCAACTTACTTGTTTTGATTTAATATGTGCTTCGAATTTTGAACAAGCAGCATCTCTCCCTGTAATTTTTCATTGCCTCCTCCAACAATTCATTCTAGCGGCTCATCCAAATATTGCTAGCTATGTGTCACCCCCTGTAGGAACCCTTCTAACAAGATACACCCTACCTAACGACTCGGCAATGATAACAAAAAAGTTTGGCTTACATGAAAGAGTTTTAAGTGCAGGAGGCGCTTCTGGCGGAGCAGCTGGTGCAGGATCTGCAGGTACTGCAGAAGTAGAAGAATCAAGAGATGCCCTAATAGATGCCTTTTATGATGCAATCCAAAGCAATGATCTAGACATTCTCAACACCTATAATGGAGACATTCATTACATAAATAGAGATGGCAATACAGGATTAATGACTTCCATTTCATTGAATTTAAAGAATTCATTTGATTGGTGTATCAAACAGGGCGTTGGAAGACAGATTGATAGAAAACATCCAGAAACAGGCGTTACAGCTCTTATGCTTGCAGCAGAGAGTGAGAATGCATACTTTGTAGAGAAATTGATAGAGGCAGGAGCGAATCCTTTTGAGAAAGATCGACTTCATCAATCAGCACTTGATCACGCAATCATATGCAGTAGAATACTTCCCGCAACGTACCTCTTACGATTAAATTATAATCTTCCTGATGAAACCCGTTATGACGGAATCTCTCAAGTTTCAGAACCATTTAAAACTATACCACGACCTGTAGCACTTGCTTATTTAGAACTGGCAGAAAGCCGCGCTCCTAAATTTGAAGCAATCACCCCTGATATCACCCCTTCAAAAAGATTCGGTTGGGGTTCAGAAGCAAGACCCTTACCTAAACGCAAAGTGATAGAAGTAAAAACAAGACAAACAGTAACTATTCCTTTAGCTGATGCGTATACAGAAAGACTACTTGCTACAGGCGAGTTAAATCCTGCAGACTCCAAGCATCCTTATCTGATTAATTCGGATGGAAATAATTTGTTCATGATTGCTGTTCAATCTTTAAACGAAATATTGATAGAAAAATTTTTAAACCTAGCTCCACACTTTAAAGAACATTGTAATGAGCAAAATGACTTTGGCGAAACAGTGCTCCACTCTATTGTTTTAGCGGCAGGAGAAGATAAGTCATCCTTGATTCCCGCACAACTATCTGCTTTAAAAGTTGTTAACGTCTTAAAAAGACTCTGTCCAAAATTGAATGCAAAAATAGTTGACTATCGTAATAAAACCGCAGCTGCGCTTGCAGAGGACAATGAGCTTTCTATATTAGCTTTAGCTCTAAATACAGAAATGAGTTACACCCGTCCATTACGCGCTTTACGCTACGAATCTTTACCGACAGCCTCTACTGCTCCAAGAGGCGATTATTCATGGGGCGGTCTAACTGGATTGCCCACAGTAACTCCAATAACAGGTGGCGCAAGTGGATGTACCACTGCCGCTCCGATAGCAGGCGCCCCGTCAATTGCAACTAAGCCACAAGCAGTTAAAGGAATCAAAACGCTAATTACCGCATATAGATCTAATTTTAAAGACCTTCCTATAGATTTTACAATGCTATCAACTCTAACATTTAAATCAAATCTGAGTAATTTAGCTTTTGTTCTAAAGAATAGAGGTCACTATTTGGATATCTCATATTGTGTACTTTTTAGAGTTACAGAAAACAATGTAAAGTTATCCAGCTTAAAAATAGTGGAGAATACGAGTGAACTTATCACAGGAGATGCCTATATTTTCTATGCATCAAATTCTGATTTTAACAAAGAACACCTTAGAGCAGAAATAGAAGCAAGTCTTAAATAAAAAGCAGACTAAATTAGACCCTAAATATACAATAGGCGGCAAGTAAAGCCGCCTATTGAATCACTCCGCAATTAATGCGGGCTAGAGCTTTGAAATTAGAAATTCCATGTAAGATTCAACAATAGTCCTGTAAGCCCAAATGTATCCCCTTCTTTTAGCTGGAAAGAATCAAGCGAACTATTAAAGGTAGATTCACTTACAGTATTGATATGATTCCACTGGTTCCAGAAAAAGGAGCTATCCCAACCTAATCGTATCATGAGTTTTTGACTGTCATGAAAGAAACTTTTTTCATATTGCAATCCAAGGAGAGTTTGGAAGGTTGGTGAAAAAACAGGCAAATTTGGCGTGGAACTCGATGTTGATGAACTTGCAAATGCTGAATAGGAGACATCATCTGCTGCATTCGAATACCCTAGCAAAATTGAAGTGGTTCCTTCAAAAAACAAGGAAAGACCACAATATATATCCCAATTGGAATTTAACCCCATAGAAGGTCCAACTCCCCAAAACCGGGTATCTTGAACCCTTTTTAAAGTATTAGAGCCAAGCTCCGTTATCGCTGATAAAACAACATCCGATCCATCATTTGTAAACGTTGAAGTGACTTTATCATAAATGAAAGAAAGCTTTACTCCCATATTTGGCTCCAGAGTAAAATTCTTATCAATATAGAGAGCTCTATCGAGATCAATATTTAGATTAAAATAAGAAACATCAAAATGAGATTTTCCATATCCTGCTACACCAAGATCTGCGCTAAGTGCTGAGATAAATTGATCGCGCCAAATATTAATGGGAATAACATTTGTACCAGAACCTGCGATATCACTCCCTTTTCCTGCTGCAGAAAGCCAATCAAACCTTGAATTTAAGCTCCAATTCTTATTCTTAAAATAGTAAGCGATTCCACCTGTAAAACCCCAATTTAAATCAAACGTCGGCACTAACACTCTACCTGCTGCAGGAAGAGCCGTCGATCCCAGCGCATTACCATTTTTTGTATAGGCATATTGAGAACCTGACATACTCACCTGTTCTAATATAAAACCACCTGTAACAAAAGCGCCAAATGTATCATCTTGTGGTGGTAATAACATCCGACTATCAGGCATGTTTGAATGAATATCAGCAGCAACCTGACAATTCAATAGCGATAAACAAACCGCAGAACTTAAGATCATCCATTTGTATTTAATCATCTCTCTTCTCTTGTAAAATACCCCTTGAAAGTCAACAAATAGGTATTGGATTCATTAAAATCTTATATACTGATCGTTTTTTAAAAATTGGTTTTTTCTTCTTCATAAATTCCCACCTTTAAATTTGAGGCTTTCTGACCTAAAATCCCCCATTTTTGGACCCCTCTCAGTATATTTAACAAATCTGCCTCCTTTTTCCTATAAAAAAAATTCTTGAATCTACCTTATCTAGTGGAAATGATACTCGACCTCGCCATCAACTTCGCTTAATTCAAATTTGGGAATATCTTACTTAAAAAATCGTGATTTATGAATCACTCTTAGACTAAGCATTCATTCGATGCGGATAAATTCTAATTTTTTTCTTGTCGGGAAAGTTTCTTCCCGACAAGCTTAAGCCCAAATTTTGCTAGAGTTAGTTGCGTTGTAAAATAACGGAGAAAATATAAGGTGATGCGGATGTTTCATTTATGGTGGTTGTGTTGGCTACTGTACTTTGAATTCCGCCGACAATGTATCCTAGTAAAACAGGAGATGAGCCAAGACTATCAAAGGAAAATACCGTATTTGAAAATGCGGGCAAATTAGTTGCTGGAAAAAATCTAGCGGATGCACCAAATAAAAGTTGATTGCCAGGATTCACCAAGTCAGAAGTCAGGATAGGATACTCATTATCCATAATATATTGACTAAAATTTCCTTTTGAATCAATTTTTATTGTCGTAATGCTATTAATAAAAGGAATTTCCTGTTCTGGTTGAAAGTTGCCACCTGAGTAAGTAAGGTAGCTAAGCCCACCAAATAGTAATGTAAACATTTCTCCGGTTTTCTTAGAAAATAGGCCTGCATGGGGAGCAATATAGTTATTCATACCTTGCTTAAACGTATTTGGATCCAAAGGATCTGCCATAGAAGATGCCCCATCGATATTGATTGTAACAGGCACGGTCCAAACGCCACCTCCCTCGGTAAAAACTCCGGATAAGGCAACGTATGCTGAATCATAAGAGCGAGAACCTTTTTGCATGATAGGAATGACACTTAAATCTCTTCTTCGGTAATTGGGATTAGGAATATATTGAGGAGCCGGCTTAATATAGAGCGTTCTTCCATTATCAATGATTTGAAAAGCTCTAACTTGCTCCGTATATACCCCGTTTGAAGCGCCATTATAAAATCCAGTAAAATTCTGGCCAAAAATCAATAAGAACGGCTGATGGGGATTTTCCTGAGTTAAATATCCTCCTGTTACTTGAAGAAGAGGATGTGAGGTTTGACGAATACAATTAGCTGCACTTTTGTGAGAATTATCATTTTCAACCCAACTTATCATGGCGGGTATATCGATTGCTGTTAATGTAGATTTAGTACTAAATTGCCCTGAAGGTGTATCAACACCATAGCCTCCCACTACATAGAGTGTGCTTCCCACCTGATAATACTGTGAAGCAGTTGCTGATAATGTATCAATTTGGAATTGATTGAGGCCAGCTGAATCAGATTTTAATGACCTGACACTTACGCTCCCGTTACTTGGATCGACTACATATACGCTTGTGTTTTGTAACCGGGGAGGAAAATTATCGTTGGTATTACTAAAGCCATGAAGTCCATTTGTCCTTCCTGCTAAAAGAAGCCATTTTCCTTGATAAATTGCTGAGACAAACGATTGCAATCCGTATGAATCTAAACTTTCTGATGGAAGTTGAAAGCCTGACAAAACAAGACTTACTGTAAAAGGTAATGATTGTTGCGTGAGAATAGGTGTGATATCCGCTGTCTGATTAGGAGAAATATCGCAGACTCCGTAAATAGCAAGAGATACAAATAAAATTATCTTATTCATTTCTAAGTTCCTTTTCAAAGTTTTCCTCTATAAAATCAGCCATATACACATGACACGTATTTTCATTCCGCTTTGATGTCCAAAGCATTTTTTTCTCATCTAAACTAAAACTAGGTAAACCATCAAAATTTGAATTATCAGTAACGCGACACTCTTTTTTTGTCTCAATATCCATGATATAAATCTCGTATGCATGATGTCCATGAATGGATGTCGTGTATGCAATCCACCTACCATTTGGATGCCAGTAGGCAGCCCAGTTTAGAGCACAATTATTTGTTAATTGCCGTTGATTTAATCCATCTTGCGAAAAATAGGCCTCACCTGCTTTCTCAAAACCCATTGAAGTAAACGTCAACTGTCTAATGTTTGAAAGCAATGGCTCATTGGCATAAATGGAAGCATCAAAACAGAAAAAAAAGAGACTTTTCAAATGCCCTCTAAAAAAAAGATTGATTGAATTCTATAAAATATTTTACTTTATGTCTATGCGCGCAATATGTCTTGTCTCTTTTACTTTGCTTTCTATACTTCTTGCTGCTGAAGAAGCAAAGCCTGATCTTTGTTTGCCTGATTGTTATGCTTCCTCATTCCCACTCGAAGGAAATTTTACACTTGCCTTTGATCAATTTAGAAGCTTACCTGAAGGAAGTTGGGAGGGCAATATGGGGGCGCTTACAAGCCTCTATTTTAAAGCTGACCTTACCCACACTTTTTTCATGCATTTTGGCGGAAGTTACGGACTCTACGATTGGATGGGAAGAAGTTCAACACCTTTTGAAGATTCATCTGGACTCCAACAACAAGCTTTTCTAACAGGCGCTTTTTCCAGAGAAAGTAGCTGCTCTTCAGGATTTAATATAGGCGCATCTTACGATGCCATGCTTAATGTAAATTTCGGCGAATTTGCCGTAAATCCCTACCTTTCTCAAGCACGTTTACAAACAGGTTATTCGATCCAAGGCAATGAAATTGGACTATGGGGAACCATTTTCACCAATAATGCTCACAAAGAATCAGCAGAAATTCCCCTCAAATTCCGCGCAATTAGCCAAGCAAACCTTTTTTATTGCCACTATTTTAAAAACAATGCTTACGCAATGATTTGGGCCGGAATGCCCTATATTAGATCTCTCATGTATAGCACAGGTCTACCCGGAACTTTTATCGTTGGCGCAAGAATGAGCGCCCCACTAACCGATTATCTAAGCATTAATGGACATGCCGCCTACATGGGCGCCCGCAATAAAAATGGCAACCCCGCTAATAACTACTCTTCCAACATCTGCATTGCGCTTACCTATACTTTTGGAAGACGTCAAAAGCAACATACACCTTACATGTCTCTTGCTGATAACAGTAACTTCCTAGTTGATACAAACCAAAATCAATAAGCTCGCAAAAAATTATTCAAAGTCGGAAGAATGCAGCAAATCATCAGATGTTGATTCAAATCCCATGTCATGAATATGTGAATTAAATAAACGATAAACACCTCTTCTGCTGAGGCATTCCTCAACTTTTAATAATGCTTCATTTAAGTCCAGTCGATGATCCGGGTTAATTTGAAGAAGTTGCGACACAATCTCTAAAACTTCAACGTGTGTATGAAATTTATGCTTTAATGTATTAACCCTCTTAGAAAAATAAGTGGCAATTGTAGAATCCGGCATACTAATGCTTGCAGCAAGATGTCTAAACATTTTTTTGCATTTAATACGGCCATCCACTGTCTGAGCATAACTAATTGGAAACACCTCATCTGAAATAGCTTGAAACACCATTACACCAATGCTCCATGAGTCAAATTTTGACGTAGTAATATAACCTTCAATAAACGCCTCAGGCGGAGCGTAAGGCAAAGTCCCTGCCAATTTATATGCTTTTACCTCAAGACCATCAGAGATAATAGGAACAGATAAACCCCAATCATAAATCTTTATTTTACCACCTGCGCCATAACCAATATTTTGGAGCTTTAAATCTCGATGGACAATTCCTTCATAAGGCATACACCTTCTATTTACATCTACAAGTGCGGAAAATATATCCCTGAGAAAAATTAAAGGATTTAATTGAATCATTGATTTAGTACACTGTCTAGGAACTCGTTCCATTATAACCGCCTTCTGTCCTAAGTCATCTACGGTAAATCCAAAAAATTCAGGAACATACGGAGACCCATAACGAAGAACTTGAACCTCCAGAGACCCTAAAATCCCCACTTTTAAAGCTGCATCTGGAAGTCTATCATCACCAAAAAGTGGGCCGTAAACGACCTTACCAAAAGAACCCTTAGCTTCAAAAATTGACATAACAACCTCTTAAATATAAATTTACCAACAATTATATCTCATATTTATGTAAATTTAAAGCTTAATTAATTGAATTATATTTGATATAAATTTTAGAGAACAGGAATCCCCAAATTTGAATCTCTTAGTTGAGAAGCCAAATCTCAAAATTAAGAGCTACAGCATATGTAACCCAAAAAAAATAGGGAACCAAAAGATATGCTGCAATAGGACTCAATCTCCAAAACGTGATGATTGTCATCATGATTAATATCCAAAGCAAAACGATATCAATTAACCCTAAAAAAGGACTGCATAAAGAGAAAAAAAGAAATGACCATATAAAGTTTAGAGCAAGCTGAGAACCGTACACAATAAGAGCTAGTGTTCGATAATGCGAATGCTTAACTCGAAAAACTAACCAGCCTGAAACTGCTATCATAACATAGAGACCAGACCAAACAGGACCAAATACCCAATCAGGAGGTGTCCATGAAGGCTTGACTAATCTGGGATACCAGGTTAAGACAGTTTCCTTTGTCCAAAAACCTCCAATAACCTGAACAATCAAGCAAATCAAGATAAATGCAACAAAAGAAATCCACCATTTTTTTTGTTTCATCTTTCTTATACTGCTCTTGTATTTCTAAACTAATATGATTAATACACGTGCAGAATATAACGGACAAGACAATTTTTATACGGGAAGGTTTCAAAAATCGAGAGTTTTAGGGGCAAGAAATACCCTTATTTAAATTTAGCAAGCTTGTGAGCAACTTCTTGACTCAAAAAAAATAATTTTTAAGCTATGAAATAACCATAAGTTCAAGCATAATTATTCGCAAAAAAAACGGAGAATTTATGGATCGCATAATTCATGGGTCACAGATACCTTGCTTTTTAGAAACACCTGAATTTAGCAGCGGAGCTTCCGAAGAAAAAGCTTTTATTTTTGGATATAAAACCCTTCTTCTAACTAAACTTATATCTCGTATTGAAAAGCAACTTGAAAAACTCAGCATACCGTTTTTAAGTTTTACGATTAAGGCTGATCTAGCCGGAATTTTAGGAAGTGATCACAAACTATTTACTCTAGGGATATTTAATAAGAGAAGTAGAGAATTCACAATCACTTACTCTACAATTGAGGAACTTGAACAAACCCAGTCAGAGATTTCTATCTTTGAAGTACAATACTGCAAAAAGCTATTTTTGAGCATCACATCACCTTAAATTCAGGTTTAGATGTCTCAGAAATATTTTGAAAACATCTTGTTAATTATTTTCGGCTGCTGTTAAAATCATTTAATTTTAAATTCATACATAAGATAAATAGTTGCGATATGATTTCTCCTTCCATGAACCCTGTTAAATTACTTCAAACTGAATGCGGTGAAGAAAAAACAGCTGAAAATCATCGAATAACGATATTTTCGCGTGCTAGAATAAATGAAATAATTACCATTTATGAAAGAACTTTACTCCATTTGAAATACCTAGATTTTACAGGAATGATTGCCCAAAGTCTTGAAAGGGGTAGTTCATCAAGTAAAAAAATTAAGGAATTTCCTACAATATTTTTACCTGATAATTTATTAATCCTAAGGTTCACCTGGAAATACCTAACTAAATATCAAATTCACATTAAGCAATGCTATTATTTTTCACTTGAGACTACGATAAAAACATTCCTTAAAGAAGCTAAGCAAACTTTTGGAATTATTTATCAACTCCATGCGCGCGGGCATGTACTGCCAATGATTTTTAATTTTCAGGACGGTAGAAAACAAGTCCTTCTTCTTGATTCCTTAGGTTCTCCTGGTGTCCATCAGGATACTTATAAAAGCTTTGTTACTTGGTTTACAGAGACTGACTTTGAAATGTTTATTTCCGGGGATCAAAGACAAGCAGATAATAGGTCGTGTCGAACAGAAGCTCTAATCATTTTACGCAATTGTCTTATTGATCTTAAATCAATGAAAATTGCAGATCTAAAGGATTATTTCTTAAAAATACATTCCTACGATATTGGTCCCTATATGGTTGAGCTTCCACCCTCAGCAGATTATCACTCGCAAATTTCTCATAAGGATAGAGATCTGAATGCCTACCATGTTACTCGTGATTGTTTTAGCAACCATGCTTCAAAGGCTTCAAACCCAAGAACCGTCTCTGAATTTAGAAACCGATTTAATAGCGTTGTAACAGTAAAAGAAAAAATTAGAATCCCGCTACATACTTTTGGTTTCTCTGAAGATGAGCCTCGCTTCTATAGAGAAAAACTGGATGGTCTTAGCCTTAACCTAAGTTCAAGCGCTGAACTTAAGCTAACACTTCTCTATCAGAGAACAATAAACACCTATTTAGTAAAGAAGGGATTTGAAAATAATGCGAAAGCCCTCTCAATTTCTCTATGAGAAAATATCCTTACTTGAATACTCTATAATTCGAACCAAGGAAAAACTCGTGAACAAAATTGGCGTGATTTTTTTTGCTCTTTCCTCAATGACCCCTCTTTTTCTGCACACTAGCAACTTAATTGTAGTGGGTGGATACACTATTAGTCTTTCGTTTGAATCTTTTCCCCTAGCATATATAGCAGAAGGGACAACAATAACACCTATTAACCTCAATCTTGGCACTGATCAAGGCAAAATTTTCTCCGTTGCTATTAATCCAAACGGCTTAATTGTGTTAGGCGGACAAGATTATACAAACAATTCCCCCCTTGTATATAGTGCCTCAAACGATACTGCAACATCCATTAACAATCTTAGCATCCAAAGTACCATAATTCGCTCTGTCGCTATTAATTCCTATGAGAGCGGAAGTGGTGTTAGCGGAAGCGAAATCTTAGGTAAGGGCAGCTCTTCTACAGGATCTAGCGGCAATGGACAACCCAACTAATTGTGTAATTTAAAACTCGGTTGGCTACTTATTCCCTATAAACCTGAATTTGGGGTTTATTTAATTCTCTATCGACTTGATAAGGATAAATTTTAATCCATTTTGAAAATTCACAGTTTTTGAACCGCCCTCAGAATAAATTGATCATTATTGACTGTAATAAGGATTCATTGCATACTTTAAAACTAAAATCAAATTACAGGCAACTAAATGATCATATCCGAAGTCACTAATTGCAACTCATCGATTTTTCTATATCTTCCATCCCGAGCATTGCTAAGTAGCAGGTTCTCACAAAGAACTAAATTGGCTATTGACAGACGCATTACATCACTTGGATTATCACATCTAAACATAAAACTAATAAACAATTACGCAATCTGGAATCATTTAAAACTGGCCTGCAAATCCGCAAGAAATATAATTGTATTGCATAGTGATGACCTTAAAGAACAATTTTCGATGATCATTTGCTCAATGGGCAATGCTTCTAATTTAAATAGATTAATGAGACTTAAAGTAGCATCACCTTATTTTAATAGTTTTAAAAGCGATGACAGGCAGGTCTTAACTGGTAATCTATCGAGATTACATCTTGTTCCCGTTAAAAAAATTGAAGATAAGTTTATACCCGAACTTCCTGATTCTCACTTTAAGCATCTTACCTCAAAGGAGCTTGCAAAGTTACCACCTAGCCAAATTCGAAGGTTATCAAGCACTCAAATTAATATTTACTTGAAATTTATTAAAAAAAATTACAGTCATCACTTAGAAAAAAAACTCTCATTTTTGACGCCCGCACAAGTTAAGACCCTTAACGATGAATTTATATCCAAACTTCCTGAACTTCAATTAAACAATCTCTCTGAAAACCAATTTATAAAGATAGCACCAAAGCAAATTAAAACATTAAGCACCTCTCAAATTCATATTTTTTTAAAATTGATTAAAAGAGACTGCACCGATCTCCTAGTGCATAACCTATCGCATCTAACTCCTATTCAAATTAAAAAACTTAAGGATGAGTTTTTATCTGAGATTCCTGATTCTCAATTTAAGCATATTACTCCAGAACAATTTACTAAATTAGCGCCTTCCCAAATTCAAAAATTTGGATCAACTGAAATTAATAATTTTTTAAAACTAATTAAAAGAAAATACAATCTTAAGTTATCGTATATACTGGCTTTTTTAAGTCCTGCTCAGATTAAAAGTATTGATAATAGATTTATATCCGAGATTCCTGTTTCTCAATTCGAGCATCTTACTCCGGAACAATTAATAAAATTACCACCTTCCCAAATTCAAAGGTTAGGACAAGCTCCAACAAATAGTTTTTTAAAATTAATAAAAAGAACATACACTCTTAAGTTATCGCATATACTAGCCATTCTAAGTCCTACTCAGATTAAACATATTAACGATAGATTTATATCACAACTTCCTATTTCTCAATTCGAGCATCTTACGCCAGAACAATTTGCAAAGCTAAGTGTCGATCAAATTAGAATGATTCCAAACTACCTATCAGATGTATACTCAGACTCCCAAATACGATCAATTCCAAGTACTTGGCATGCAAAGGGAATCCAGATCGAATTATTTAGAAGGTTAGGCCCTAAGCAAACAAATGATTTCCTTAAATTCACTAAAAGCACTTCCATCGATAAATTCATGCTTAAAATAGACTCTTTACACCCTAGGCAAGTAGCAGGCCTTGATCTTGAGTTTATAGATAACCTTTCCGTCTTTCAATTCAAGCATCTTTCTGCTGAGCAATTTGCAGTATTAACACCTGACCAAATTAGAAAAATTACAGACTCAATGGCTCATGTATTTTCCGATGATCAAATAAATGCCATCCCGGATACTTGGTACGTGCAAGGGATGTGTACCGAATTATACAGAAGGTTAAATACCATACAAATCAATAACTTTCTTACGTTCATTGAAAGAGATTACCCCACTAAATTGACGATCAATCTAAATCTTTTAAGTGCTGCGCAAGTCAAATCCCTTGATGCTAAATTCATATCGAAGCTACCTCTTTCACAATTTGAGCATCTTTCTGCTGAGCAATTTGCAATATTAACGCCTGACCAAATTAGAATAATTCCAGACTTAATTGCTCATGTATTTTCCGACGATCAAGTAGATGCCATCCCGGATACTTGGTACATGCAAGGGATGTGTACTAGATTATACAAAAGGTTAAATGCCATACAAATCAATAACTTCCTTACTTTCATTGAAAGATTTTACCCTACTCAATTCACGATCAATCTAAACCTTTTAAATGAGGCACAATTAAAATCCCTTGATGCTAAATTTATATCTAAGCTACATGTTTATCAATATGAGTTTCTTTCTCTCAAGCAAATTGCAAAGTTAACACCCGAGCAAATTAATAAGATTCCAGACGCAATGGTTCATGTATTTTCCAATGTCCAAATAGATGCCATCCCAGATACTTGGTATATGACTGGGATGTGCACCAGATTATACAAAAGGTTAAATCCCAAACAAATTCACAATTTTCTAAAATTTATTAAAATAAACTATAATCACGCACTACTAGATAACCTGAAGCTTCTAGGTGCTTTACAAGTTAGAAAACTAGATAATGAATTTTTATCGGACCTTCCTGATTCTCACTATTCCAACTTATCTGAAGAGCAAATAGTGTTTTTATTAAATTCTTTGGATATAAATATAGTAAAGAGAATATCAGAATTCTATAGCATGCGAGATGATTTAGATATTAATTCCCCTTTAAGCATGCACGTTAATATTAAATACATAGAGAGCCATCCCGATCTAGATGATATAAAAAACCCATTTGTAATCTATCAGAAAATTCAAAAATCCCAAGCTGAAGATGTAGTTAAAATTACCGCTCCAATAATAACGCTTGGAGAAACAACCTATAAATTAGATCTTACCTCAATTACAGATGCTGGAAAAAAAATCTCAAAAAAATGGACTTTTTCTGAACTAGAAGCAACTCTTGGTGCGCCTGCCTTAAAAAAAGAAGAAATCGAAACTTGGTTTAGGAGTTTAGACGCTAGAGAAGATCAAATCAATGCAGCTTCTGGACTAAGAACCCTTGATGAACTCGAAGCTGTTTTGTGCAGACAGTCATCTAATTGGCTCATATCCGGCCCACCATATGCTATTGTTTCAGAACAGGTTCTGCAATTTAATGTATGCATAAGAACTCTTCTAAAAAAAGCTATTGACACTCCTCGTAATGGAGAAAGCCAAGTATCAGATGAGGAACTTGACCTATTAAAATTTGCCAATGTATTTATTCAATGTTCAGGCGGACGCGTAGAACAATTACGAACAATTTACAACCACCTTAAACCAATTTTTCTTCCTCAGTTTCAAGACAGAGCAGTCTCTGTTAGCGTAAGTCTTAGTGTATTACTTGATCTATACAGAACTACTGTCCATGATTATTTGAAAGGGACCAACTACGTTAACCCTCATGAAAGCGAATATGTACTCAATATGATCGGATTACGAATTGGTTTATTAAATCAAACTATTGTTTATGATCCTGCAACACAATCTCTTTCAGACGATCTAGCAGCAAAATCATTGCAACAACTGATTGATGATGTCCTACAAAGCCCCACATTTTTCGAAAGTTTTATTGAAAATGTAAAACAAAAACTATGCACAATTCTTCCTGAAGGCCCCTCTCACGAAGATATTTTTACAGGTGAAGAGACTTCTAGAATTTTTGATAACAAATTAGATTCGGGAGGATACTCCTACGCAATGGCATTATTAGATATCCCTGATGACACGCCATATGTAACTAGAATAGGAGCAATCAGAGCACTCGAGGCTGTGGGAATTTTAAAAGAAATATTTCCAGATGAGGATACTACCTACATATCTCTGCCCCCAAATGCGCTCTATGAGCCTGTTTAAAATCTTTAAAAAAAAGGAAAATCGGTTACGCTTATGGTTACGTGAAAGGCTGCTGCTCCGCGCAGTCGATCAAAGCTTGGTAACCTCAAAACTGAGGTTTATAGAAAAATTTTGCAGATTTAATTGGAAGGATTCAGAATCTCATTTATTTGCTGTAGCTCTAAAAGATTGCTTGATAGAATTTATTGAAAAAGAGCTAACAGCAATTAAACACTCGTTAATGCCCTCCACAATTTATAATGATCACTATTTTCTCATAGTTTTTATAGACCCAATCTAAAAACTCTCTCTAACCGGCATTTTTAATAGAAAGAAACGAATTTTTGATATAGAGTTAAATTTTTAGTGAGTATGTAAAAATATCAATTTTGAGGTTTTTAATGAAATTAGCATCTCTATTTACAATAAGCTCAATTGCTTTTTTCAGCGTTTTATTCGCTGAAGATATCATTAAGGTTCAATATGTAGTAAATGATCAACTCGTTTTAAGCAACAATCAAGTATTTGATGTTAAAAATGATTCAGAAATCAGCATATTTAATATTGGTGATGAAATATCAATTGACCTTCAAGACGAGGGATATTACCTATTACAAAATTCTGCAGGGCGAAAAGCAACCTGTAATTTTTTTGGTGATGTTGAAGGCAAACCTTGCTTAGTAACAAAAGTACTCGATGGAATGGTTCTGCTTTCAAATGCCGATCTTTATGTACTAAATAATAATATTGAGCAAGACGAGTTGGCTATTAGGACACCCGTTGTTATTGTAAACACCCCAACATCCGAGGTAATGATCGATCTTCAATCAGGAAAGTCTCAATACGTAATCCCTTTTGGAAAAATTGAATGGGGAAAAATTGTTGATGAGGTTGTCGGACACAAAGACGATGTAATACAACTTAAAAAAACAGGTGATTTTAAAGCATTTTCGAATCGCTTAGGCTTGAACTACTTTTGGCAAATCGGCGACAAGGTTTATGTAAAAAAAGTGATTGAATCTTATGTAATCGGAGTCACCCCGCCGACAGAACTTTATCTTTTATATAATGTAACCCAAGGGCGCGTCTCAATCTCATTATACTGATCGTGTTTCAAAACTTGGTTTTTTCTTCGTCATAAATCCCCATCTTTAAATTTGTCTCGTGTCCCACTAAAAAGTGTCCACAGGACACTTTTTTTAACGCGGGCCCCTTCTAGTGCAAATAGCACTTTGCC
>CAZKFL010000036.1:0-22672 GCA_964552055.1 uncultured bacterium | reverse complement strand
AAAAAAATCACGCAAAGGCGCAAAGACGCAAAGGAGCGCAAAGAAAAAAAGTTTTAATTTTATCTAATACAGCTATCCGATCAGAGATATTAAACAGGCTCTAAGGAATTTTGCGCGGTTTTTTTCTAAGAAAAACCCGCCGCAAGGGGTCTTAAACTTCGCGCATTTAACCTTTATGTTAAAGTGGGTCTACTCTCTAAAGATAGATAAATCTAGTCTTTAGCCTCATAGTCCCCTATTTTGAGTGTTGTTAAAGCAGCATAATGAAGCTAAGGTTGTCCCAAACGGCAGGAAACACAATGAGTTTACCTTTTTTATCTAAATAGCTCAAGTTTTATGCTGAATTAGATATCGTCAGATTGAGGTGGATTTTCTCGGGTAAGCTTAGAGACAATGATATAGGTGCTTTCAGTAACGCCATCAATAAATATCCCTTGCGTAACAAGTTTTTTAATTTCGTCTTTGTCAACAATTTCTTCGATTTTTGTGGCGCCAAAAGATTTTGCGGTTTCAATGGTGGTTTTGATAGTAAGTCTCGAGTAGCGCTTTACCTGGAGGTTTTGGAGCTTTATTTTCTCTTCGTTTTGTGGCATAAGCATCAGAATTTCTGCAGAGAGAAGTTTTTTTTTCGGTTTCTAGGTCGTTTATTTCTTCAGCAATTTTTCTGTAAGACAAAACTTTTTCTTCAAGACTCATGGTAATAAATATAGGGGATCGGTACAATTTGGAATAGTTTTTTTTTGGAGAAAAATCGTATGAAATTAGTTGCAATTGCGCTTTGCGCCTTATCTTTAAATTTAATGGGAGGAGAAAACATGTCAAAATTTTCAGAACCAAAAGAGGCTATATCTTTTGAACAGGGAAAGTCCTATAGAGCAATTATTAAAACAACGAAAGGTGAAGTTGTTTGTGAATTAAATACGGAAAAGGCTCCGCTTTCTGTTACAAATTTTATTCAGCTTGCAAAAGGTGGATTCTATAATGGACTTACATTTCATCGTGTAGTGCCAAATTTTGTGGTTCAAGGTGGTGATCCTGAAGGAACAGGAAGGGGAGGACCTGGTTATACAGTAAAAGCTGAAATTGGACTTCCTCATGAGCAGGGCGCGCTTGCATGGGCAAGACTTGGCGACCAAATGAATCCTGAGAGAAAATCTAGTGGATCTCAATTTTATATCACTTTAGAGAAAACACCATTTTTAGATGGAGAGTATACGGTTTTTGGAAAAACTCTAACAGGTATGGATGTTGTTAAAAAAATTGCTCAAGGTGATAAAATTGAGTCAATTGAAATTGTGCTCAATTAGTTATTTGTTTTTTTCTGCGATGAGATAGTCGAAAAAGGGTTTAAGTCCTGTTTGATCATCTTTAAGCTTTTTAAGCCCTTCTTCAAGAAGGGCTTTTGTCTGATTAGGATCTATCTTTAAATAGATTGCAAATTCTTCCCCAATTTTAAGGAAGCATTCAAGGTCTTTTTCTGTTTTAGAGACCTCTAATAAAGCTTCTCTTCCGCCGCCTATAAACGGATTATATTTCATTGAGCTATCTTGAATTTTTTTCATGGCTTTAGCAAGCTCAGGCCTAGAGAAAATATAGGCCCAAAAGGGGAAAAAGGCGACTTCCTTGTGAACATCGTCGCCGAGTTTTTCTAAGTGATTTTTTTTGATTGCAAGATAAAGGGCCCGAGTTTTTGCTACAGTAATAACTATCTCTGATATTTTTGCTCCAGCGACTTCACTTACATTTGCATCAAACGTACAACTCGCGGATATCTCTATGGAGTAGATCGAAATGATCAGTGCAAAAGCGAGGAAGAAGGTTTTGAATTGACTCATATCTTCTGTCTACAGGTTCAGACATTTTTCTACAATCCCAAATTAGGAATTCGCCTGGGTCTGGAGAAAAACTTGCAATTGCTCGGGGGCTTCTTGATTCCCATAAAGAAACTACTAGACAGGTATTTGTAGGGATAATAGGATCTAAAGTTTTTGAACATTCTTCTGCTGGTCTTCGTGTCCACTCTGTAACTATTTGTAAGGCCATTTTCTCTCCTTAAAGTACTGATTTGTTTAGATGAGAAAGATTGTATGTAAAGCTGTCATATTTTTCAATTTATAATATAGTTGATTTCATTTTACAAAAAAGATAGAGTCCAAATTGATATGAAAAACTTGAATATTTTGCTCTTGTGTGTTTCTGGATCTCTTCTTGCAATGGAAGTAGAGAATTCTCCGAACCCATTTCATTCGGGCTTGCCAATTTCTGCCGAGCAAGCTCCGTCAATTGTTTCATTACCCCCAAGAAATGAGGAGAGTTGGAGATTTAGTTTTAATGGGAAGTTTGATGAGTTTCAAGCAATGGCTGATTCTCTTGAGATTGCTTTTCCGAGTTCCTTATCAGATGGATTTGGATCCTTATTAAGAGTGCCTGTTGGAGAAATTGTTACTCTTGATAATGATTATCACCCTGGCTTTCAAGTAGGTTTTGTTTTAAATACACCTTATGACACATGGGATTTTGGCGGCGAGTATCTTTGGTATCGGGGTCATTCCCATGCAAAAGCACATGGAAATTCTGATGTTTTCTACTCCTCACCTATTTTTGTAGGTCCATATAATATGTTAATTGGATCTCTAAATGCTGATTGGAAACTGGGAATTGATTTAATCGATCTCTACCTATCACGTCCCTATTTTTCCGGACAAAATTTAAGTGTTACTCCTACTTTAGGATTAAGAGGTGGATGGATTCGTCAGCATTTTAATTTAAGCGCTGCAAATTTTCTTGCGTCTTCAAATGTGTCAACTGCCGACACAAATTCAAGAGTTTGGCTAATTGGTCCAAAAACTAGCTTGCAGGCTAATTATTTAGTTGGATATGGATTTAGTTTTTTTGGAAATTTAGCTACAAGTTTTTTATATACACAGTACAATGCACTTAGTTTGACTTTAAAAAATCATTTAGATCAGGTCTCATTTGCAAATAATGATGGCTTATCAACTTTTCGATCTATATTGGATGCTGGAATTGGACTTAATTGGGGATCAAAGGGTGCTGTTACAGTAAATTTCAATGCAGCATATAATCTTTCCGTCTTCTTTTCACAGAATATGGAAAGGACTCTTGTATCGATTGCAGGAGGAGAGCAAGGCACTCCAGGTAATCTTTACTTAAGTGGGTTAACAATAGGGGCGTCTGTTGAATTCTAAATTACTATTGACCTTATTTTTTGCTTCGCAAGCACTCTACGCAGTAGAGATGACAGATATAAAGACCATTAAAGCGGGCTTTTCTAAGTCTGCTCTTTTTGAAACAAGAGATCCTGCTGGGTTTAGTTTTAATGCCGCTTTTAATGAGTATGCAGCAACGCAAGATCAAAATGAAGTTGGATATAAAGGTAGCTCTGTAAATTCCCTTCCCCTAGTGCCGCTAGGCTCTATTTTGCAATTTGGTAATAATTATCATCCTGGGTTTAGGGTAGGGCTGAATATTGATATTCCGTTTGACATGTGGAATTTTGGAGCTGAATATCTTTGGTATCGTGGTGGTTCAAAAATAAAAAAAACTGCTAATAGTACAGAGTATTTTTATTCTCCCGTATTCATAAAAAATTATGGGCTTGCATTGAGCTCTTTAGAAGCTGATTGGCATTTAAGTCTAAATCTTGTCGATCTTTATCTTACAAGACCTTACTATTCAGGAAGAAAATTGACAGTAGATCCTCTTGTCGGATTGAAGTTTTTTACTATAAAACAACATTTTGACTTAACTGCTGATGTATTAGATGGTGATTGGGATAGTCAGGAAGCTAAGACCAAATCCAAAGCGTGGTGTTTAGGGCCAAAAATTGGTGGTCAAAGTAATTACTTAATGGGAAAAGGGTTTAGCATTTTTGGCGACCTTTCTACGGCGCTTCTGTATACACGTTACACATCAAATAGTGTGAAGATTTCGAATTTTGTTTCCGAGCCAAGTACTTATTCTAATAATAGGTATGGAACAGTAAGGCCTTTATTAGATACAGGGATAGGTCTTGCTTGGAAGGGGTATTTTGGATTTGGTTCTGGAGCTTACTCCTGGAATAAAACCTTTTATGTAACCCTTTCTGCAGCTTATAATTTTTCTCTTTTCTTTTCACAAAACGTAAGCCGCGAACTTGTTTCAGTTGCTGCTTCAAAGTTATCAACACCCGGAAATCTCTATTTGCAGGGAGTGTCGGTTGGCTTGGATTTCATTTTTTAGGAATATAACGATATGAAAAAACTCTTTGTTGCTCTGACTTGCATCGGATATTTACTCGGAGATGAGACTTCTCCTATTTCTTCTATAGAGAGAGGATGGCCTTTGAACACAAATCAGATAGAATCAGGACTATCCAAAAGTGGTAGATTTGAAGTGCGTGATTCATGGGGATTTGGTTTTGATGCTAAATTTAACGAATTTTCCGCAATGCAAGATTCTATGGAAGTTGCAGTAACTCCTTATGGACCTGTGTTAGGCTTTGATTCCGATTATAAACCCGGATTTCAAGTAGGGTTTGTTTTAAATACCCCTTATGACCACTGGAATTTTAGTGGCAATTATCTTTGGTTTCAATCAACTGCTAACCTTTCCGCTGAATCCGAAAAAGAGGATTATCTATTTTCTCCGCTATTTTCTATATCACCCTACGATCTTCCCATCCTATCTCTCAATTGCTCTTGGGATCTCCAGGTGAATGTTGCAGACTTAACTTTATCAAGACCTTACTATTCGGGAAAAAGTTTAACCGTAGTTCCCTCAATAGGGCTGAAAACTGCTTTTATTTCTCAAGACTTTGATCTTTCTGCAACTATATATAATATAAGTGTATCCGGAGAATCCACAACTGCAAAATCTACTTCCTGGGGTGTTGGTCCCAAAATTGGCGCGCAGACTAATTACCTTTTAGGTCTTGGATTTAGTCTATTTGGAGATCTTTCTACATCCCTTCTCTACACAACGTTTACTAAGCTCCATGTGGACTATCAAAATTCCCTTAATCAAAGTTCATTTGCTTCTAACAATCAGGCAAATATCATTCAGCCTATAATTGATACAGCAATGGGCTTAAGCTATGGAAATTATCTCCTTAAAGACAGTTTTTATATGAATTTGCAAGTCTCTTATAATTTCACAACCTTCTTTTCTCAAAACATGATGAGAGCTCTCGTAGCAACTGCAACCTCTGCCCAGGCAGTCCCTGCTAACCTCTACTTGCAGGGCGTATCCGTAGGCCTTTCCTTGTTATTTTAATTAGTTCCGTTTCGCAAGCTGCTCGCAACCAGTATGTTAAGTGATTTTCCGCTTAATTATAGATGGATTTAAAATAATAATTATGCTATAATTATGTTGTAACTCAATAACCATAATGAGGTATAAGATGGATAACGTTTCACCGAGAAGTTCACCATCAATTAGCGATGCTTCCTCTGTTGATGTTGAACAAAAAGATTTTCCGCTTTCTGATAAATTAAAGGGAATTATATTAAAATCATTTCTTAGCGTTAGGCCTGAATTGGAAGGTAAAGCAACATTAAAAACAGTTAGAATTACAGCAACTTTTAATGAAGATAATGATTCTGTAGTTATTTTAAGGCTCTTTAAGGCATCTACTGGCCAGGAACTTAAAAAATCTGGGATTACAATAGACATTTATTCATTAAAGCATCTTGCAGGATAAAAAATAATTAAATGATTTTAATTGATTAAGGCTCCTCTTTCCATGTGAAAGAGGAGTTTTTTTTTGAATTTAAATGACTATATTTAAAGAAGGGGCTATATGGTAAAATATGAGAAAAAATATACTCATTGTTTTGCTGGCTTCTGCCTTAGTCTTAATGATAGGGCTTTTGGCTTGGGTGGTATTTAGAGAAAAGATCGATCCGAATGTAATTGAGCTCTATGGTAATGTTGATGTTAGGCAAGTTGATATTGGATTTAGAGTCAGTGGGCAAGTTTCAGAACTGAAATTTGAGGAAGGTGACAAGGTAGCTCAAGGCTCGCTCATGTGCATGCTGGATCCATCACCTTATGATAGTCAGTTAGAAGAAGCAATTGCTGCTGCTGAGGCGATACGAGTTAATCTAGAAAATGCTGAAGTGCTTTTGCAACGCCGTTTGGAATTAATTGGAATTGGCGGTGTATCAATGGAAGATTTGGATAATGCAAGAGCTAATCGAGATCAGCTTTTGGCAAATCTTGTTCAGGCTGAATCTGCTATTATTGTAGCGGAAGATAATATGCGCTATACAAGAGCTTTTGCGCCAACAGATGGCGTTATTTTAACAAGGATCAGGGAGCCCGGTACAGTTGTCAATCCGGGAAACCCTGTTTATACATTATCTGTTAGCTCTCCTGTCTGGATTAGAGCGTTTGTTAATGAGCCTGATTTAGGGCGTGTATATTACGGTATGAAAGCCGAAGTGTTTACGGACATTAAAAATGGGAAAAGCTATCTAGGCAAAATTGGATTTATTTCACCTGTTGCTGAATTCACCCCTAAAACTGTACAAACAACAGACCTTCGTACGGATCTAGTCTATAGACTTAGGGTCTATGTTGATAATCCTGATAGGGAGCTTGTGCAAGGAATGCCCGTAACAGTGAAGTTGCACGTTGAGTAACACAATTATATCCATTTCAGGTTTATGTAAGGAGTTTTCGCCAGGGATTCCTCCTGCTCTTAATGATATTAATGTAAGTGTTCCCAAAGGTAAGATTGTAGGTCTTGTAGGACCAGATGGGTCTGGAAAGACAACTCTGATTCGCCTCATTGCAGGGCTTTTGACTCCGACAAAAGGTAAGATTGAAGTTCTTGGATTTGATTCCATTAAAGATGCAGAGTCTTTGCATGTAGTGACAAGTTATATGCCGCAGCGGTTTGGACTCTATGAAGATCTAACGGTAGGACAAAATCTGAATCTATATGCAGAGTTACGGGATGTTCTTGGTGATGAGAAAGAAGCAACTTTTGAGAGGTTGTTGCATTTTACCGGGTTAAAAAAGTTTACAGGGTTTTTAGCAAAGAATTTATCAGGTGGAATGAAACAAAAGCTTGGTCTTGCCTGCGCTCTAATTAAGCAGCCAAAGCTATTGCTCTTGGATGAGCCAAGTGTTGGCGTTGATCCGATTTCGAGGCGTGAGCTTTGGAAGATGGTAGGGGATTTAATCAAGGATGGTATTACAGTCCTTTGGAGTACCGCTTATTTGGATGAAGCCGAGCGATGTGATACGGTGCTTTTGCTTAACGAAGGAAAGCTTCTCTATGATGGTAGTTCGAAAGCTCTTACAGATAAGATGGTAGGAAGATCGTTTGAAGTAACAGATATTGAGGGTGATAAACGCGAGTTATTATTTAAGTTATTAAAAGATGAACGTGTAATGGATGGTGTTATTCGAGGAAGAGATATTCGAATTGTACTTAAGGAAAATGTAAAACCACCGCTTGATATGAATCTGAAAAGCACCTTACCGCTTTTTGAAGACGCTTTTATAGATATGTTAGGAGGAGGTCCTGGAGGGATTTCAAAACTTGCAGATAGCGCACCACATGTTACAGATGAAGTGGAGATCCCAATTTTTGCATCAGGACTCACAAAAAAATTTGGCTCATTTACTGCTGTCGATCAGATTGGTATTGAAGTAAAAAAAGGGGAGATCTTTGGGTTGCTTGGTCCAAATGGGTCTGGTAAAACAACCACATTTAAAATGCTTTGTGGTCTGCTCACACCTACTGCCGGAAAAGCGTCAATTAATAATCGAGACTTGCAAAAAGCGCCCTCAGAAGCAAGAAGCCGCATTGGCTATATGGCGCAAAAATTTTCCCTCTACGGAAATTTAAGCGTAAGACAAAACCTCAGCTTTTTTGCAGGCATTTACAATTTAACCAATTCTAGGAAAAAGGCTGCAATTGATGAAATGATTGAAATATTTAATTTGGAGACACATCTTTCAGGGCGTACCGAACTCCTTCCCCTCGGCTTTAAACAAAGACTTAGTTTAGCTTGCGCAAATATGCATCACCCCGAAGTGTTGTTTCTAGATGAGCCCACATCTGGCGTAGATCCTGTCACGAGAAGAGAATTTTGGAATCACATAAACGGCCTAGTTGCAAAAGGTGTAACCATCATGGTAACCACCCACTTTATGGAGGAAGCCGAATATTGCGACCGAATAGCGCTCATTTATCAGGGCAAGATCATTAACATGAACACTCCAAATGTTCTAAAAGATCAAGCTAAATCATCTAGTAATACAAACCCCACATTAGAAGATGCCTTCGTCAAAATGATAGAGGACTATGATAACAAATCAGTCTAGAGCTCTTTCATCTTTGCGATTCTTTGCAACTTTGCGTCTTTGCGTGAATTGTTTTTTAAAAACTGACATCCAAAAAGCAATGCCTGTCGTTTGATACGATACCTATTTCAAAAATTCACGCAAAGACGCAAAGATGCAAAGAATCGCAAAGAAATACATTTTTTAATATTTGTTCCGGTGAAATATATAATTCCTGTGTATCAATGAGTTCAAGAAGTAAAGCCGTGATGATTCAATTGTCTTTATTTGAAGATGTGGGTATAGAAGGAAGAGGAGGCGGCTTATATGAAGAAAGGGAGAGTGCGGAGGGTTAGGGCTCTGATTGTTAAAGAGTTCTTTCAAATCATTCGAGATCCCAGTACGATCATGATTACCGTTTTTTTGCCTCTTTTGCTCATTTTTCTATATGGATCGGGGGTCTCTCTTGATTTAGATCATTTAAGAGTTGGTCTTGTGCTTGAAGATACATCGCCTGATGCGCAAAGTTTTGCTAAATCTCTTACGGATTCAAAGTACTTTGATGTACAAATTGTGAGGGATAAGAGAGAGCTACATGATGAAATGACACGTGGATCAATTAGGGGTTTTTTTGTGGTCCCTTCTTATTTTTCGCAGTATCGTGATCGGCCTGATAAGGTAGCTCCGATTCAGGTGATTGCAGATGGGAGTGAGACGAATACGGCAAATTTTGTAATGAATTATGCGCAGGGAGTTTTTCGAAATTATTTGGGGCAGCAAGCAATTGAAGGGGGATTTAAGGGCGAAGTTCCTGTTATCAATACACAAACAAGAATTTGGTATAATGAACAGTTACAAAGCAGATTTTTTTTATTGTCGGGTTCTCTTGCAATTATTATGACGTTGATTGGCGCTTTGCTCACAGCGCTTGTCGTAGCAAGAGAGTGGGAGAGGGGGACGATGGAGGCTCTTATCTCAACGCCAGTTGGAATAAGAGAGCTAGTTGTTGCTAAAGTAATTCCCTACTTTTTTTTGGGAATGATTTCGATGATCATGTGTGTTTTGATTTCAATTATTTGTTATGGACTGCCCATGCGAGGATCATTTTTATTAATGATGCTTGTTTCCGCAATTTTTCTCATTACTTCGCTAGGTCTTGGTTTAATGATATCAACTGTAACCAAAAACCAGGTGCTTGCTTATCAAATTACGTTGATTGTCGGATTTTTACCAGCTTACATTTTATCGGGGTTTCTTTTTGAAATTGCAAGTATGCCAGGATGGATCCAAACAATAACATATGTTATTCCTGCTAAATATTTTGTGCAAAGCTTGCAAAGTATTTTTCTTGTTGGAAATGTATGGAGTTTAGTTTTTTATGATATGCTACCCATTATTGCTTTGGGAATACTATTTTTTACAATCACTGCATTTTATACAGCAAAGAGGCTAGATTGAGTAGGGTTAAAGCATTAATTTGGAAGGAAATGTTAGCTGTTCTCAAAGATCCAAAAGTTCGCATTTCTATTTTACTTCCGCCTCTTATTCAGCTCTGTATTTTCACGTTTGCAGCAACCTTGGATGTGAAAAATGTTGCCATTGGTATACTTAATCGCGACTCAGGTGAGCAAGGTTTTGAGCTAGTTGAAAGGTTTTATGGCAGTCCCATCTTTAGTTATGATGTGCAATTTTTAAAAGGAGTTGAGGAAATTGCTCCTTATATTGATCATCAAAAAGGGCTTATGGTTTTATCCATTGATGAGCAATTTTCAAGAGATCTTGACGCGGGAAAACCTGCCAATCTTCAGCTCATTTTTGATGGAAGAAAAACAAACACGGCTCAAATTGTAGCAAGATATGCGAACCAAATCATCAATGACTTTAATAATGATCTCACTGCAAAAAATGTAGAATTCACTCAGAATGTCGAATTGACACCGAGAGTTTGGTTTAATCCGAACACGCTTTATGTCTGGTATAATATTCCTTGTCTTGTGGGAATTTTAGCAATGCTTACATGTCTTGTCGTTACAACACAATCAGTAGCTAGAGAGAGAGAGCTCGGCACCTTCGATCAGCTGCTTGTTTCTCCACTAATTCCTACGGAAATCTTAGTGGGAAAACTTGTGCCTGGAATTATTATCGGCCTTGTTGAAGGGCTCTTAATGTGTGTAATTGGCGTTTTATTTTTAGGTGTTCCCTTTACAGGTTCTTATATCCTTTATTTTTTTAGCCTTCTTATATTTGTCACTTCAATTAGTGGCATCGGCCTTTTTATTTCATCCATCTCCTCTACACAGCAACAAGCAATGCTTGGCACATTTATTTTTATGATGCCTTCAGTTCTCCTCTCAGGCTATGCAACTCCGATTGAGAATATGCCTAACTGGCTACAGCCGATTACCTATCTAATTCCTCTCAAATACATTCTCATTATTTCCAAAGGTATTTTTCTTAAAGCAATGCCTGCACGCATTGTTTTAGAAAACATCTGGTATTTACTCATCATAGGCCTCTTCAACACAATTGGAGCTGGCCTCTTCTTCAAAAGGAGACTCCAATGAAATATACATATATTTTTTTTATAATTCTGTGTGGATGTTCTGTGGGTCCCAATTATAAAACGCCGGATAGCACAGTTTCTAGTACTTGGGCAGCGCCTAATGAAAATACGGATGCTCCACTAATTAAATGGTGGGAAGTATTTGAAGATGAACTTTTAAATAAATATGTTGCAAAAGCTTGTGAGTTTAACAATGACGTTTTATCTGCAACATCTAACATTTTACAAGCAAGAGCGATGCGCATGATGGTTGCATCCGCCTTTTTCCCAAAAATTGGTGCAGACGTCAATGCAACTAGAACTTATTTTAGTAAGAATGGACCGGTTTTTGCAGGTAATGATATTTTAGGGGTTGATTCAAATCCAAGCACCTTGCCCTTTAACTTACAAGCTCCTCAGCTCCAGAGCCTTTATAATGCAACCCTTGATGCAAGTTGGGAAATTGATATATGGGGCAAGACAAGGAGACAAGTTGAAGCTGCTAATGCGTATATTGGAGAGACAATTGAAGATAGAAATAACATCTTAATATCCGTAATGGCAGAAATTGCAAACAACTACATCGAGCTACGCAGCTTCCAAAAAGAGTTTCAGCTCATTACCGAAAGTGTCAGACTTCTGGAAGTTGAATATTTCCTGATCCACAAGCAGCTAGAAGTAGGCTATGTGAGCCGCATCGATGACGAAAACATACAAGCTTTACTTGCCTCCGAAACAGCAAGGCTTCCTTATCTCGAATCACAAATCCACCGAAACATCTACACCATTTCCATATTAACAGGAGATCTCCCAGAAGCGTTACTTGAAGAGCTTCTCCCACAAAAAGAACTTCCTAAACTGCCTCAATCAATTGCAGTTGGAATTAGATCTGACCTCTTAAGACGCCGCCCCGATATCCGTAAAGTAGAAAGAGAACTAGCAAAAGTAACCGCTGAAATCGGAGTAGCCGTAGCAAACTTTTTCCCTTCCTTTGTCCTAATGGGCGATGGTGGCTTCCAATCCCTTTCACTCGGCAACCTCTTTGCCATGGCTAGCAAAACCTGGTCCTTCGGCGGCGACATCCAGCTTCCCATCTTCCAAGGCGGCAAGCTTGTCGGTAACCTCAAAGCCAAACGCGCCAAAACAGAAGCCGTAGCCCACACCTACCAACAAACAATCCTCAAAGCGCTCCAAGAAACCGAAACCGCAATCATCTCCCAAAAAGAGGACCTAGAATCACTTAAACAAAGAAAGGAATCTACAACCCATTATGAAGACCTAGTCTTCCTTAGTAAAGAGCGCTTTACAAAAGGAGTCGTTAATCTTCTGAACTTGCTTGAAACACAAAGGCAATATATCACTTCTGAGCAAGAGCTTTTAGGTAGCAATGCAAAAGCGCTAATTGATACAGTGCGCCTCTACAAAGCTCTCGGTGGCGGATGGCAAATTGAGTGACTTAAAAATTCAATCCAGCGTTTATAACAAGGCCTTGTAGAAAAAGATTTCCTGCGGCTGAACCTGACCAAGCTCTAGATGTATTTGTTAAATCTGCCAAATATCGAATCATATTTTGTTCCCAAAAAATGCCCCGTCCAGCTTGATGTAATTGAATCTATAAGCAGAGTAGAAAGCGGACCTGCACTAATGTCTAGATTTTGCCTTATAAAACCACCTCTAAGCCCGAAAAATGGTTCCATCGTGTAGTTTGTTCCCAAATATTAAGGTCTTGATACCTGGGCATCTACTAAATCGATTTTATAATTCCAGTCAGATCCAATTGAGGTTGCATATCCGTTTGAAATCTCTCCCCCAGCAAAAAAACTGGTAGGAAGAAATATTCCCGTTTGGGGGAGTGAATAACCATTAATTTCGGTTGTGTTCGCATTTTCAGGGATTCCAAATGTATGACTTGTGCCATGAAGCCATGTATATTCAGCATATAGTACCCAATTATCATTTGGACAAACGGTACCAAGACCCACCTTAAACCCTGATTTATAGGAAAAATCTTGCATTAATATTGGATATCCCAAAGCCGTAGTAGTGAACTCTGAGTAAGCACCATCTGTATTTGTAGCTAAATACGGAATTCCTAAATCCATTCCCCCTTGAATTGCTTCATAATATAAGTAGCTTGCAGTAACACCGGTTGGCAAAAAATATGCCTAGCCCGCATTTCTCACAAACACCCCTTGAAAGTCGGTCAAGATGGTCGCAACTTCGAATCTTTTTAATGCTACTAGCACATTCTATAAATAAATTTATTCCAGTTGTTGCAGCCAGCTCTTAGTGCGAATAAGTAACGGGCCGGGTTTGAATTCCTTGCTACAAAGATTGATTGACATTTGAGACATAAAATAAGAAAATTTCTTTCTATAATGAAATCCTGCTTTTTTTTACTTTCCCTCATGATTACGACCCTTTTTTCCGAAAAGGTAGAGTACAAATTTTCAAATGATCCAATTGATGTAGTCATTCCCTGCGCAGAAAAAGACATAGTAACTCTTGCTCTTTGCATCGAAGGGATTAGAAATAATGTGCAAAATCTACGTCGTATAATTGTGATCTCAAATAAGCCCTACGCTCTAGATGTTGAATGGTTTGATGAAAAACTCTATCCATTTACTAAATTTGATTTAGGGCTCCATATTTTTAAGAAAAACAAAAAACAAGCAAAAGAATTTGTAGACTCTTGCAAAAAATGCGGATGGATTTATCAGCAATTTCTAAAGCTTTACGCTCCTTATGTCATTCCAAAGATTTCATCTAACGTTCTCATAGTCGATGCTGATGTCATCTTCTACCATCCCGTTGAATTTCTAGATTCTAGCGGCGCAGGCCTTTATAACCCTGGCACTGACAACCACGCCCTCTACTTCAACCATATGAAGCGCCTTTTGCCAGACTTAGGAAAAGTCTATCCGCAGCACTCCGGCATTTCCCATCACATGCTCTTCCAAAAACCCATCCTTGACGATCTCTTTTCTCGCATTGAAAAAATCCATAAAGCCCCCGCTTGGCAAGCCCTATGCAAGACTCTCCATCCTTGGGAACTCGAAGACAACTGCCTCTCCGAATACGAAATCTACTTCAATTTTGCCTTCTCACACACATCCCAAGTAAAGTTACGATTTTTAAAATGGGACAACAAAGGTGACATTTCTGAAGAGGGGAGAAAAGCTGATTATGAAGACGGCTTTGATTATGTGGCCTATCATGATTATAAAAGGTGAGATTATTAGTGAAATATATATTTTTGTATCTTTCGGTTTTTTCCTTAATCGCAAATGAGGAAACTCTTTTTGTTAGTTTGGCTCGACATGTAATGTTGCTCATTTGTTAAGAAAATCAGAATTGCGCATAAAAGCGTATCCGTTTGATCTATTTGACAAAGGATGGCAATTCAGTTAAAACCCAGTTGGCTATTTATTCGCCTTTAGCGCGCTAGCAAAGTAAATTGGTTGTTTCGCTAGAATGCTTAAGGCGAATAAGTAGCCAACTAGATTTAAACGCAAGTATTATAATGTGTTAGTAATTAAAGTTTTTTAAATAAGATTGCATTGTCATTTTCGATTTCTGTCACTATTTCGCAATTTTCAAGTAAAGCGCAAAATGCTTTTAATTTGGGCTGCTTACCATTGATCATAGTAAAAAGATTCGAATAAAGTATATAACCGCCTTCTTTTACTTTTGGAATATAGAGCTCTACGTCTTTTAATGATCCAATTTCTGAATAATCGCCATCAAGATGTAAAAAATCAATCTCATCAGGTATTAGAGAAACAGCATCATCGGATGCTAGAGCAATTTCTTGGACATAATTTTGCACTTTAAATGAGTTCATTAAAATCCTAAAAGAACGCTGGACCTCCTTCATATTTACAGTTGACCACCAAGCTTTATTAGGGTCGTTCTCAGCTAAATTTCTAATAGCTGTGCTATTTGACCAGCCATCGATAGCATAAATTTTCCCTTGGTTTAAATAAGTTAACATGGCAGCTACTGGTAGGACAGACGAGCCAGAAAATGCGCCAATTTCTACACAAATTTTTGGCTTTTCGATAAGCATTAAGGCTAATAATAAATCAATTTTTTCCTGAGAGCACCAACTGCCTTTTAAAGCATGCGATACTCTGTCTTTTACATCGACAAATTCTTGATTGCTTAAGTCTGAAAGGTCTCTATCAGAAAAGCATGATTCAGGTTCCCAATTTGCATTAATATAGGTGAAATTTAAGAGTAATATGCTTGTAAATACTCCTTTAAAAAAAACTAATTTCATGAGTTGTCTCCATAAAAGTTAAAAAATAATTGTTGGTATAAATTTACAATTTAAGAAACAAGATGGTTGTACAAATGTTTGTTGTCAATAAAATGACTAAATTAAAATTACGTTTTACAAATTAGTAAGTTTAGTATATTTTTTTTTATCGTGAATAAAAATAAGGCAGTAGTCATGAAAAATATTTTTCGAAATATCTTAATTCTTTCATTCCTTTTGACGGTGATTTCTGCAAAAAATGTGACTGTTATTGGTATTGGAAGATTGGGTCTTTCCTTTGCACTCTGTTTGGAAAGAGCTGGATATAACGTTTTGGGGGTGGATGTTTCGGAATCTTATATTTCAAGTATTAATCTCGACTTTGTACAATTTTCTGATCGATTTCTGCAATTTTTTGGTCTACCGGTAAAAGGTATGTTCCCAAAAAATGCAATACTCTCTGCACCAAAATTTTATTGAAATCGATAGATAAAATTGTACAAAGTCGAGTACACTGAAACTAATTTTTATAAATTTAGGGAAGGGAATGCACAATATAATGATTTAAAATTATTTTTAGAATCAATAGGATTTGTGATGATTGCTCACTGGTATAGGGAAGGATTACAAGGCGACGCTATATTTGTTCGCCATGCATTACTATAATAATTCATCACTTGGAAATCCAATATACCGAGGTAAATTTAAAGGCAGCGATACCGAGCAGTGGAAAAACCAATTTTTGAAAGGTGATCGCTGTATGAGCCTAAAGAGTTTCAATGAAAAACATAAGAGATATCATGATTAAAAAAATACTTTCTCTATTTACAGTCTTACTAGTTTTATTAAATGCTGAAGAAGAAAAACCCTTTGTTATCGGTTCCCTCTTAGGCCAGATTGGCAATCAGATGTTTGAAATAGCTGCGGCAAGTGCCCTTGCGTGGGATAATGCTGCAGAAGCCTATTTTCCCGATCTCTCACCTGTCTCTAATGATTATCGTCATTTCTTCTTTCGGTGCAAAACTACCTTCCCTTCAAAACCAATTGAGTATGAGTGGGGACATTCCCCCTTTGGTTATGAACAAATTCCATATCACCCGAATATGAAAATCTCCGGCTATCTCCAAAATGAGCAATATTTTGCTCACCACCGTGATAAGCTCCTCGAATTATTTGCCCCTCACCCAAAAGATTTAAAATATATCCAAAAAAAATATTCCTCAATTTTAAATCACCCAATCTCTGTAAGCGTTCATTTGCGATACTATCAAAGAGAAAAACCTGACGAAGATAGCTTTATTCAATACGAAAGAGAGTATTTTGAAAAAGCAATGGCACTTTTTCCCTCTGAAGCCCTTTTTATCGTAACAAGCGATAATCTATCTTTCGCCAAAGAGCAAATACCAACTGAAGGAAAAAATGTACTCTTTATAGAAAAAGAGCCCTACTATATTGACTTCTACCTTCAATCTCTATGCAAGCATAATATTATCTGCAATTCCACCTTCAGCTGGTGGAGTGCCTGGCTCAATAAAAACCCCAATAAAATTGTCGTAAGACCCGAACAGTGGTTTAGCGGCTATTCAGATATCGGTGGTCCTGATAATTGGATCAAAATAGAAGCTAAAGGACTGCAAGAAAAAAGACACTTAAGTTCATTATAACATTTCTAGAAATTTCGTTTTATAAATCTTTAAATTGGAGATACCATGAAAAAAAACATAATTTTATTTTTTTTAGGACTTTCAACATGCTCATTACAAGCAGTTGACTTAGATGAAAGAAAATTAATTGAATTAGCTACCAAAGAATTTCAAGTTGTATTTGATATCGGAGCCCATGGCGGTGAATGGACGGACATTACTTTAGAATATAATCCAAATTCAACACTTTTTCTCTTTGAACCCTCCAATTACCTTATTGGGTGTCTTAATGAAAAATATAAGAACAACGATAACATATCAATAAATCGCTTAGCATTAAGTGATCGTATCGGAAATCTCGTTCTTTATAATTCTGGTTCTCCATTAGCTGGCTATCATTTTAGACCAGGTTGTCATGATCCAAAGCTTGTAGAAGAAGTTCCAACTATAACCTTAGACGCTTTTTGTTCACAGAATGGAATTAATCATATTGATCTTCTGAAAATTGATACAGAAGGCGCAGAATTAGATATTTTACATGGGGCATCAAGCCTTCTCTCATCTAAATCTATTGATGTTATTCAATTTGAATATGGTGGTTGCTTTTTAGATGCCAAGACAACACTAGAAGAGGTCTTTTATTTTTTGAGAGCCTATGGTTATAAGATATGTAGATTCGAAGGATTAAAGAAAATTGATGTTAATAAATGGGATTCTCGCTTAGAAAATTATAATCTTACAAATTATTGCGCATACAATCCAGACTCTCCAGGCGGTCAAACTATTAATAAGCTGTAACGTAACTATCCAGATACCTCTTGAAAAAAGGGGGTATCTGATTTAAATTATGTTCTGTTAATTTAAAATAATTTTTAGGCGCAAGATATCTTTTAATATATTTTCCTTTTAATTCATTTTCTCATATATTATTACTATTCTTTTAAAATCGGAGAAACCAATGCTATTATTCAATTTAAAATTTATACCTACATTTGTCACTAGTCTATTAATCACTCAACTACTAGAAGCCTCCACAACAGAAACCATTTTTGTAAAATATCCTAACAAATACTTTATAGAAAGTGGAAGTTTTGTTGGTGACGGCATCCAAATGGCAATAAATGCAGGTTTTAAAATCATCTATTCTATAGAATTAAAAGAATCTTTTTATGAAAATAACCTATTACGGTTTGCGTTTTATCCTTTTGTAAAATCCCTACTGGGCGATTCTACTGATATGCTGCCAATTGTTCTAAAAGAAATTGATGCTCCTGCGACTTTTTGGCTAGATGGTCATTATTCCGGTTCAGATACGGCAAAAGGTTCCTCTAATACCCCCCTTTTAGCAGAGCTAAATCATATTTCACATCATCCAATCAAAACTCATACCATCCTTATTGATGATATAAGACAGTTTGGAACAAAAGAAATGGACTTTATTACTTTAGAGGATGTCTTGGAAAAAATTAGATCTATCAACCCCAATTACGAATTTATTTATGAGGATGGATACAAACCCGGAGATGTATTAGTAGCGATAGTTCAAAGCGAACAACTAAACAAAAACAACTTCTCGCCATCAGAGAAGCCATTCAATGATTTAAAAAAAGATATTGTTAATTACTTAAAAGACAGCTGGTGTTCTCAAGAAAAAACAAATTTACTAATGGACTTAATTTTATTCAACCAACCGGAAATTTGCGTTGAAATCGGCGTTTTTTCCGGCTCATCTATACTGCCTGTTGCTGCTACTCTTAAATACCTAAATTATGGGGTAGTGTTTGCAATTGACGCATGGTCAAATCAAGAAATGACAAAAAATATGGAAGATAATGATCCGAATAAATCGTGGTGGTCAAGCATAAATATGGCTGAAATAAAAAAATCCTTTGAACAAATGGTGAACTCATGGGAGTTACAATCTTTTTGTAAAATTATCCACAACTCATCACAAATAGCTGCCAATGAAATTGATAATATTGATTTTCTACATTTGGATGGTGATTATTCAGAAAATGGCTCGCTAGAAGATGTTCTTCTCTATTTTCCTAAAGTTAAACAGAATGGCTATATTCTGATTTCAAATTTACATATGCTATCCAACAAAAAATATTCCAAGCAAAAAGCTTTTGCCTTACTATTCAAAGACTGCGAAGTAATTCGTCGAATTGAGAATGGAAACGCTGTGCTATTAAGAAAATTATAGTTTAAAATATAAATTTATTAGGAGCTAAAAAAAGGAAATATATAACTTTGTTTATTCTATCATTTCAGTCATTGTTATTTGCAGAAGCTGTTAGAGAGATTCCAAAGCATCTCTATGATCAATACACTCTAAACGGACAAATTCCTGTTATTGATTCATATCAAGATGATAGTTATCCTAACGAGGAGCCTCTATTTTATTCTATAACTGATATTGATGTCCGACTTGAGATTATTGGTCGAAGAGAAACAGAATATTATGGTCAGACAGATAAGTGGTTATATGAAGCTCTAGATGCGTTTCCTATTAAAGGAAAAGAAGTTGCTATTATTGGATCCGCCTCACCATGGTATGAAAGCGTAGTAATTGCATTTGGGGGAATTCCTACAACTATAGAATATGATGCTATCATTACTGATGATCCCCGTCTTACAATTTTGACTATGAATGAATATAAAAACAAACCAAAAAAATTTGATATTGTGCTTACAATTTCAAGTATAGAACACGATGGTCTTGGAAGATATGGCGATCCCTTAAACCCATCAGGGGATCTTGAATTTATGACGCTTGCAAAAGAAGTATTATTAAAACCCAATGGAAGAATGATCTTATCAACACCTATCGGCCAAGATGTTTTAACTTGGAATTGTCATAGAGTTTACGGCCCAATCAGATTACCATTATTACTCAGCGGATGGACAGTTATAGAAACTTTCGGATTTACAACAGCTGAGTTCAAGGGTGCATTTGGTAATTATGCTTATCAACCAGTCTTTTATCTTTCCCCAAACTAATATAAACTAGGAATTAGATTCATGTGTAAATATTTTCTATTTTTTTTCATACTCTTAAGTTCACAAGCTATTTTTGCATATGAAATTGCGATTGTATCAATGTTTCGCAATTGTGCTCCCTATATTAAAGAATGGGTTGCCTATCACCATATGATTGGGGTTGACCATTTTTGGCTCTATGATGATGCGAGCACAGATGATTGGAGAGAAGCTTTAAAAGACTACCTCGATGCAGGAATTGTAGAAGTTTTCAATTGGCCTTCAGGCAAACCCGATTGGACTGGTGGCCAATTGACTGCATTTGTTGATGGTCTTAATCGTGGCTTAAATTCAACTACATGGGTAGCCCTATTAGATCAGGATGAATTCATTTTGCCTATGCAAGACAAATCATTAAAAGATTGCTTAAACAATCATTTTAGCAAGGCAGGCGCTGTATACATGAACTGGCGTCATTTTGGAACATCCCATATCACATTACCCTTTGGGGAGCCCATGTTATCTAAACTGATTTCATGTTCACAAAGAAGCCACCCCGCTAATGCTGTTGGAAAAAGCATTATCCGTCCAAATTGTGCCGAAATTTCACAGCTATATACCCAACATTTTTGCCTTCTTAAGCCAGGGTTTGATTACCTAAATGGCGATGCAACATCAACATTAACATTTTATGGGTGCGATTTACATACTGACGGTAAAACTCATGATCATTATATTCGAATAAATCACTATGCGCATCGTGATGAAGCCTATTTTTTTAACTACCGTCTACCTAGGGATTCAAATCCAAACCTTATTCTTGAACATTATAAGTCTTTCAATATTACTAAAGATTATACAATTCTAAATTTTATTAAAAAATATTACCCTGATAGGTATTTAGAAATTTGGAAAAGTAAAGAATTTTTAAAATGATAATTGCAAAGCATTTACAATTATAGGTTTTCCTCGACTTTGTACAAGATTTGAATAGACGTGGCTTCGCCGCGTCATTCAAATCTTGTGCAAATTTTTTTGATTTTAAGTCCTATTCTAAAACAAGTTATGCAGCCTGAAGCAATCGTTTAACAATTTTTGCAGCGAATTCATGCATTTTTGGCGTAATATTTTCCTCGGAAGGGGTTGTTTTTGGCATTCCCGAAAATAGATGTTTCTTCCAAATCTCCACGCGGACGGCCTTTAGCATATCAGAGAATGTGATATGCTTTTTTTCATACCATGCTGTGGTGCTCATATGCAAAAGTTGATGTTGACCTAGCCGAACTGCCATCAAACAGACTAAGCTATACAAGCCCATTAACACCGGAGTTGTTCTTAGAATAGCCTTATCCGACCACTGTCTCTGAGTTTCTACACCAAGATGCTCACGGGTCTCCTCAAATGTGACCTCTAAATTCCAACGAGCAATGCACAATTCTATGATTCTCTCTGGGGATAGTGTTGGATCTGTGCTCATAAGAGGCATAGGATCAAGCTTGCCTGTAGGATCAGTGATTAGCACCCACCGAATGGGAATAGGTGTTGATCCATCAGCTCCCCACATAGAAGTATTGGAAACATATCTTACTTTTCGCTTTTCTCCACCATATGCAATCACTTCAACTTCTTTCTAAATTAGCTCTTTTATTGAGAGCATCTGCTTAAAGTTAAATAATCTATGCCCTTTTTTAGGCGGCCTTCCTCTCATTCCAGGAACTTTATCAGGAGAAAAATCAAACAAGGCCGCATTCATTTTTAAACGCGTTACCAAGGTAACTGCATAGCGAATACAATCTATAGCCAACTGTCCTGATGCAAAGCCTCCATCTCCCACAAGAATATATGATCCGTATCCTATTCCAGAAATTATAAACAAAGGAATTTAGTGTGTTTATTATTAAAAAATTAGCTGCTTGTTTGGGCCTTGCTCCATTATTGTATCTTAGTTTGAATTTTGCTGACTGGGAACCTAAAGCAATTTGGGAAAATGCGGATATTTCCTTTCTAGAAAATACAAATTTCCTTCACTTAAAAGAGAATATAACAATAGCATTGAAAGGAAGTTGGTGTTCGAATGAAAAAATAAATCTTTTAATGGATCTTATTTTAATTGAAAAGCCAAAAATTTGTGTAGAGATAGGAGCATTTACCGGCTCTTCTATATTACCAGTTGCAGCGGTTCTTGCTTATCATGCTCAGGGTAAAGTTTACGCAATTGATGGATGGTCCAATGCTGTGACTGTGAAGAATTTAGATGAAAAGGATCCTAATAAAAATTGGTGGAGATCGGTAGATATGAATGCAGTTCATGACTCCTTTGTTGCGCTTATGAAATTTTGGCAGGTGACAAAATTTGTGCAAGAAGTTGCGCTTTCTTCAGAAGTGGCATCATTAGAAATCCCTGATGAGATTGATTTTATCCATTTAGACGGTGATTATTCTGAAGTAGGATCTTTGTAAGATATAGAATTATATTTGCCAAAAGTAAAAAAAGGTGGATATGTTTTACTTTCAAACTTATTTACTATGATTAATGGTAAACAGCCTAAACTGAAAGCCTTTTTTGCCATATTAGAAACCTCTGAGATAGTTAGCGAAATTGAAAATGGCCATGCAATTTTGTTTAAAAAATTTTGATAAAGTGTATTCATTTGTCTAGGTTAACGGGCCCATTATAGTTTTAGAAAAAAAAGTTCGTCTAAAAAAGATTTATTTTAAGGTTAGTTAATTAATTTTCCAGATTTCCAAATATTCAGCTGGATAGTATTTTTTAATAAAGTTAATGATGGTTTGGTCTTTAATAATATTGAATGAGGCATGGTGTTCCATAAGGAGTTTAGAATCTCCGTCTATCTGAGCTAGTTGTCTAGGAAGGAGGACATTGAAGAAATGGCCTTGTTGCATAAAAGAAAAAATTTGAATTCTCTGTGCGGAGCAACAGCCCTT
>CAZKFL010000035.1:0-23768 GCA_964552055.1 uncultured bacterium | reverse complement strand
GGGGGGTGCAGAAGTAAGTGCTTTTTTTGATAAACCTACGATAAACAGGCTCTAAAAAAACTGACAACAACTTAAGTATTTAAAAAAAAGCTCCTTTCATGGAAAGGAGCTTTTTAGATTTTATCGTTAAAGATTATTTAAGCAGAGATCGTGATGCTTACAGCAGATGGAATTGTGTAGCTTTTCAGTTTGTCAATTGTGTTAGCAGATGGTTCTTTAATTTCGATACAACGCTTGTGTGTTCTTTGCTCAAATTGCTCACGAGATTTTTTGTTTACGTGAGGTGATCTAAGAACAGTGAAACGTTCAATTCTTGTAGGAAGTGGAATAGCAATTACGCGTGCGCCAGTTCTCTGTGCTGTTTCTACAATTTCTTTTGTTACTCTGTCTACAACTCGGTAATCATATCCTTTTAACCGAATGCGGATCTTTTGTTGTTTTGCTGTTGTCATAAATTCAATAGCTCCTTACGGCTTAAGATTTTTTCATAATTGCTTCTTGGACGTTTCTAGGTACTTGCTCATAGTGGCTAGGCTCCATAGTAAAGCTAGCTCTTCCTGAGGAGATGGATCTAACGTCAGTTGAATATCCAAACATCTCAGCTAGAGGTACTTCGGAATCAATGTCAGTGATTGGTCCTTTTGTATTCTGCCCTTGAATGCGTCCTCTTCTTCTATTTAAGTCACCAATAACATCGCCAAGTGCAGATTCAGGAGTGCTCACACAAACCTTCATGATTGGCTCAAGAATAATTGGAGTACATTTACGTGCGGCTTCTTTAAGTGCCATAGAGGCGCAAATTTTAAAAGCCATTTCATTGGAGTCGACGTCATGATATGATCCAAATGTGATCATAACTTTTACGTCAACGAGTGGATAGCCAGCAACAACGCCTGTTGTTAGACCATCTTCAATACCTTTAATACATGCAGGAATATATTCTTTTGGAATGGTACCACCAACTACTTTGTTAATGATTTCATTGCCTTTTCCAGCTTCATTAGGTTCGATTTCTAAGCAAACGTGAGCATATTGACCACGACCACCAGACTGTTTGATATATTTTGTCTCTGTATCGCCAGGTTTAGTAATAGTCTCTCTATAGGATACTTCAGGAGCTCCAACAGCTGCATCAACGCTGAATTCACGAATCATTCGATCGCGAAGAACGTCTAAGTGAAGCTCTCCCATTCCTGAAATGATGGTTTGTCCTGTTTCTTCATTTGTAGTGACTCTAAAAGTCGGATCTTCTTCAGATAGTGAAGATAAAGCTTGTGAAAGTTTTTCGCGATCTGCTTTTGACTTTGGCTCAATTGCCATTGACATAACAGGTTCTGGGAAATGCATTCTCTCTAGAACAACTGCGTCATCTTCTAAACAAAGAGTATCACCAGTAGTTGAGTTTTTAAGACCAATTACGCCAAGAATATCACCCGTATAGAATTCGTCTCTGTCCGTTCTTTGGTTTGCATGCATCTCAAGAAGTCTAGAAACGCGTTCTCTCTTCTCTTTTGTTGAGTTGTACATTGCAGTACCTTTTTTCATTGTACCGGAATAAATTCTGACAAATGTCACTCTTCCCACAAACGGGTCAGTCATAACCTTGAATACAAGGCCAGCAAGCGTTCCGCTGTCTTTTGGTTCTAGAATTAATTCATCATCGGAGTCAATTTTATGCGCCTTAATTACGCCACGATCAAGCGGTGAAGGCATCCATTTAACAACACAATCAAGAAGGGGCTGTAGACCTTTGTTTTTGAAAGCAGTTCCGCAAAGAACAGGGAAAATTGAATTGCTACAAACACCTTTACGAATAGCTGCGTGAATTTCATCTTCTGAAAGAGTTTCAGGAGCTTCTAATACCTTCATGACAAATGCTTCTTCACTATCTTCAAGTGAAGCTAGTTCTTCAAGAAGATGCGCTCTCATTTTTACACATCTTTCAACAAGGTCACTTGGAATTTCTTCCAATTTATAAGCAGCGCCCATTGTCTCAGATTCAAATATAATCGCTTTCATTGATACAAGATCAACCATTCCAATAAATTCGCCTTCAGAACCGATCGGACATTGAGCTGCAACTGCATTTGCTCCAAGTCTTTCTTTCATGCTTCTTATGCACATTTCAAAATCAGCGCCAACTCTATCCATTTTATTGATAAAGGCAATTCTTGGGACTTTATATCGAGTAGCTTGACGCCAAACAGTTTCTGATTGAGGTTGAACTCCATCCACAGCACTAAATACTGCAACTGCTCCATCAAGAACTCTAAGGGATCGCTCAACTTCAATTGTGAAGTCAACGTGACCCGGTGTGTCAATAATATTAATTTTGCAGTCGTCCCAATAAACTGTTGTACAAGCAGACGTGATTGTAATTCCACGCTCACGTTCTTGTTCCATCCAGTCCATCGTTGCAGCACCTTCGTGCACTTCACCGATTTTATGAACTCGTCCTGCATAAAAGAGGATACGCTCTGTAACAGTAGTCTTTCCAGCATCGATGTGCGCCATAATTCCAATGTTACGCACTCTATCTAACTTGTCTTTCTCCGATCTTGCCATGAGATATCCCTCTTAACTTCTTTTTAAATTGTGATTACCATTTATAATGCGCAAATGCTTTGTTTGCTTCAGCCATACGATGAACGTCATCACGTTTTTTTATGGTTGAACCTTGGCAGTTAAAACAATCGTGTAGCTCTCCTGCGAGGGCATCAACCATGTTACGGCCTGGTTTTGCTTTTGCGTATGCAATGATCCATTTCATAGCAAGTGACCTTTTTCTTGATGCTGCAATCTCAACTGGAACTTGGTAAGTTGCCCCACCAATTCTACGAGATTTAACTTCAACCTGAGGTTTTGCATTTTCTAAAGCTCTTTCAAAAGCTTCGATATGATCTTCTGCTGCTATTTTAGTGGTAAATTTTTCAATTGCATCATATACAATACGTCTTGCAACAGATTTTTTTCCGTCTTGCATGACTTTTTGAATAAACTTTGCAATTTCAACATTACCATATTTGGCATCAGGTGTAATTACTTTCTCAACTGCTTTGTGTCTTCTTGACATAACAAACCTTTTTCACCGTTTCTTATTTAGGCTTTTTCGCGCCGTATTTTGATCTGCTTTTCTTTCTATCTTTTACAGCTGCGCAGTCTAAAGCGCCTCTTACTACGTGATAACGAACTCCAGGTAAATCTTTTACCCGGCCGCCACGTACTAAAACAATACTGTGTTCTTGTAAATTGTGCCCTTCACCGCCAATATATGCCGTGATTTCAATTCCATTAGAAAGGCGAACACGTGTCACTTTCCTTAAGGCTGAGTTAGGCTTTTTTGGGGTTTGTGTCTTTACCTGTAAACAGACACCTCTTTTTTGCGCACATTTTTTTAAGGCTCCCGATTTCGACTTAGCCTTAACAGGTTTTCTCGGATTATGTATGAGTTGATTGATCGTTGGCATTATGCCTTCTCCTGCAGAAGTTTCTAAAAAAGTTGAAGCGAATATAACCGATCCTGATATTATTTGCAAAAATTATCTGCTCTTAAAAAAAATTATCCCTTTTTTCGGAAAACAACCTGTGATAGATTGCGGAAAAAGAGAGAGACCTTGGAAAAAGTACTTTTTGGATTATTAATGTTACCGCTAGTCGCTGGAGAGCTTAGGCTTAATGAGATAAAGCCTGTGTTTGAGGAAATGTTATCCTATCATGTAGATGAAAATACCTTTTCTCCTAGGCTTGCGCAAAGAGCTTTTAGAAATTATTTAACACAATTTGATCCACAATATAGATATCTTTTAGCATCCGAATACGAAGAATTTCTCTTAAAAAAAACTCATTTTTGGGAAGAAATTGCGCAAAAATATCAAAATAACGATTTTTCGCCATTTCAAAATTTAAATTCTCTCGTTTCAAAATCAATTTTACGTTCAAGGAAGTTAAGAAAGCAAGTTCACGCTGCACTTTTAGAGAGGTGTGAGCTAAAAAATGATGGGATCATTCGGAGCTCTTTCTGCAACAGTGAAGAAGAGTTAAGAAGGCAAATTGAAAGTGATGCAGAGCAAGATCTTTATTCTTATGCTAAGGAGCATAATTTATCGGAATTAACAAGAGAGCAAAAACTAAAAGTTTTTGATTTTACGGAAAGAAAGAGTATCCAGCATGAAGAATCTTACATTTCTTCTAAAAATATCTCTTTACATATTATTAAGTCAATCTCCGCAGCACTAGATGCGCATTCAATGTACTATAGTGAGGAGGAGGCTTCCGAGTTTCGTCAAATTTTACGAAAAGAATTTTGTGGTGTGGGGATTCATCTTAAAGAAAGAGTTGACGGCCCATTTATTTCCTATATTGTCCCTCATAGTCCCGCTGAGGCCTCAGGCCTTGTTAAAGTGGGGGACATTATTAGAGAAATAGATGGGCAGCCAACTGATAAAATTAATTTTAAGCAGCTTTTAACTAAATTAATAGGGAATCCCCATTCCACTGTTTCTCTTGTTTTAGAAAATTCACAAGGCGAAACGGTTTCTATAAAACTCACCAGAGAAAAAATTACACTTGAAGAAGACCGTCTTAAAATAGATTATGAAGCATTTGGTGAGGGAATCATCGGATTTATAACAATTTCCTCATTTTATGATAATGCAGATGGGTTAAATATTGAGACCGATATGCGAAATGCTCTATCTGAATTAAAGGCTATAGCTCCCTTAAAGGGACTTGTCATAGATATGAGACAGAATTCCGGCGGGTTTCTTCATCAGGCTGTTCGCACAGCGGGGCTTTTTTTACATAAAGAAACTGTGGTTATCGCAAAATATGCAAACGATGAAATTAAATTTACTAGAGACAGGGGACTTAGACTGTTTTATCAAGGCCCTCTTGTTGTTCTTGCCTCTAAAGCGAGCGCCTCTGCTGCTGAAATTTTATCGCAAACACTACAAGACGAGGGTGTTGCGATAATTGTTGGAGATGAGCATAGTTATGGAAAAGGATCAATGCAATATCAAACAATAACTGATCCCGATGCAAAGCATTTTTATAAAGTGACTGTTGGTAGGTACTTTACAGCTTCCGGAAAGTCGCCTCAAATGGAAGGAGTCAAGGCAGATATTGTTGTTCCTACCATCTATTCAGCCCTAAATATAGGTGAAAAATACTTGCATTATCCCTTAAACCAAGAGGGTAACTTAAGTAAATATACCATTGGAAAAAACTTAAAAAAAGTTTTCGCTAAATATCAAGCGCAGCCACCATCTAACTGGCAGAAGATGATTCCTCTACTTAAGATGAATACAGCATTGCGAAAAGAAAACGATCCAAACCTTCACTTATTTTATAAACAACTAGAAGATGTAAATATCCCTGTTAAAGCCAAACTAGCAGGCTGTGGGCAAGACGATTTGCAGAAAAAAGAGGCTATCAATATTCTAAAAGACATGATTCTTCTCCATACGCAGCAGTAGCAATTTTCTTGGTAAACTGAATATCGAAAGAAGTCTATTGTCAAAAAAACAAACTTTGGTTTACAATACCGGGCATAATTTACGTTTGTGGCCAGGTAGCTCAGTCGGTAGAGCAGAGGACTGAAAATCCTTGTGTCGCCGGTTCGATTCCGGCTTTGGCCACTTTAGGGAGAAGCATTCGTGCATCTCCCTATTTTTTTGCCCTTTTTTAGAGGGGTGTAACCCTGATTTAGAAATCACCTTCTCAGTGAAACAGGTAGAAATTCGACTTGCTATTTCTTTTATTTTAATAAGGTGATAGGATGCTGATCAAAAAATTATTGATCAAAGGGAATTAAAATGTCTGGTGTGCCTTGTAATATGAGTTTTCCGGAAGTTCCAATATTGAGATCTGGGTATGGAATACCTCCTCCGCCATCGCCTGCAGCAGAGATTCTGGTTGAAGATGAGACAGGAGCTTTGGCACAGCTGCCGCGTCAAGATGCAGCTACTTCTGAAGTGGGCGGTGGGGTGATATATTCAACTTGCGCATCAGGTATATTTGGGTGTGATCCTGTTTTGTATATGCCACCCGCATCCGTAGTTTCTTCAGATAACGCGAGAGTAGAGAGTGCGCATCGATTGGCTATGGAGGTTTTTGCTAGAGGAGCAACAGATGAGTTTCTGCAACCGAAGGTGATATCTGAAATAAGTCCTGCTCCTGTATTAACGCTGGTTAAGCCAGCTACCGAAATAGCAGGACTTATGGATTCTTTGACTTTAGAGCCAAGTGCGCTACCTTTTATTATAGTTGGAGATGCTTCTGAGGAAGAAATGCGAGCTCAAATAGTTGCGCAGCAAGATGAAATCTTAGAGCGAGTTGAAAGAGAGAGAGGAGTCTGCTCGATGTCCTCCGTTCCGCTAATGGAAGACAGTCACGCTTTAACTGCAACAGCTTCTATGTTAGGGGGAAGGTCAATGGGTTCAGGTGCTTGTACTGGATTTGAAGATGTTGTTACTTTAAGCTGGCTCCATTCAGCTACTACGTCGGAAGGGTTAAGTGCTGCTAAAAGAACTTTAGCAGCAAAGCATCTTAATCATAGAATTTAAACAAGCTCTAAGATAGATCAAGATTATTAAGAGCAGAATAGTTTAAGTTAATCCAACTCCGGCGCCTAAAGGAGTCTCTGTCGAGACATGTTCCATCCCTTTGTTTGCCAAACTATATTTAAAATCTGAACTACGTCTATTTGCAGGATTTGTCCAATCCGTTAATATTTTGCCTATATCTTTTGACACAGTCGTGCTAGGAAACCAACTGTAGGAGCCTGTTATGTCGATACTAGAAGACCTACCTGATTGGCTTGCAGAAATTTTATTTACAGCTGCAATTATTTCCCTTTCCCCTCCAAGGCTAACTCCCAATTCACCTGTACATCCTTTAGAAAAATGGATTGCCTTTTCTTTACGACTGATTGAGCCCATTACGCGCTTGTCTAACACTAATAGTGAGCCATGTAACGTCGGTTCACCTGCTTCATTGGGCATCCAAACTTTAATGCTTTGTTTCAATTCTAATGAATAGGAGCCGTTTCCCTCATTGAAACTCCAAGTTTTCACAATATCCGGATCGCACTGACTAAAAAGCGCGCTAAATATGGTTGTTACCGCTTCAGAAGTATGCTCATCAATTACCTCTAACATTTTTCTTTGGGGAGATTTAATGCTTGAAGGACGTTCATCGATTCTTGATTCAGATACAACTCCAGCGCCTGCGCCCGTGCCTGCGCCTGCTTGGGACAGCTTCGAGCGAAGTTTCTCAGCAAGCATGATTACTCTTCTTTGATTTAAAGTGATTTGTTTTTCAATATCAGAAAGAGTTCCAATTTCAGATAGAGCCGTTTCTTCACTTCTTAATGCATCAGACGAATCAGTCAACATATCTTCTAAATCCTCACGAGTTGATCCGCCAAGAGCGCTACCTACAACTTCCGTGATCGTTTGAAATAGCCCCCATGCGCCAGTATATCTTTCACCTTTTGCAGCTAATTCTTCGCGAATAGAGTGACAATCGGCTTGCAATTCCTGGATTTTTGAAGCAGTGCTAAAATAAGTTTCTTGCTTTCGTTTTAATGTTTCTAATTCAGCTGTTGAGATTGCCAGATCATTTTGTAAACCTCTTCTTTTATCCAAAAAATTATGTGCTAATCGAGTTATCTTTAATCCGGCCTCTTCCCTAGTTAGCTTAGGTTTTTCAGAAGAAAAACAGTTTAATATGGACGTAACAATTCTTGTGCAGCAAGAGCGCTCTTCGGGCTTATCAAACTCCCTATAAGAATATGCTGAAAGACAGTTTTTTAAACAATCCATAATAACTCCAGTTAATGTAGTTGGTTATATCATAATTATAACATAAAAAATATTTTAACTCAAGTCTAAATGCGATGGATTTATACATAACCAGCTAATTATTAGCTGGTTAGCGATATCCAAGCCTTGAGCTGAAAAGATATCTGTTACCTGATCTTTTCTTAAGCTGCTGATAGCCAAGTTGATAGGGGTAATTCTCTCGCAGCCGGTTTCACATACCTGTGGCACCATCTTTGCCGACTTTCAAGGGGTGTTGGTGAGAAATATGGGCTAGCCCTAATATTCAGGCTGTGACTAATTCTATTAGTTTTTTTGGTTGAGAGATATTACTATGCTGCGAGTGATTCAGCGACACTAGTTTAGTTGACACGATATAACCAACTTTTATACAATATCTTATCTTTTATATTTTGGGTAGATAATATGGATATATCATGGAGTCGGGTTTGCATAATCCCATCAACTCAAGCAATTGGTATTGGAGTTTACGCATTTCGTCAAGGTGTCTTGCTTCTTAGAAAAGTCGAATTGATTGATGAGAGTATAATCAAAAGGGAAGCTCTTCGAAAATTGGTGGGTGTTGTCCTCCTTGTAGGGGGAACGGTGAGTATCTATTTTGGGTCAGGAAATATCATAAAAGCGTCAACAAATCATCGGATTGCAAGGTTTGTTTTTCGTGAAATGCAAGACCAAATAACTGAAAAAGATTCAAATGATGTTGATATCTACCAAAAAATGTGCCATGGATACGATCCGCAACAGATTCTTTTTTTGAGTGTAGGGAATGAAGTTGATTATAATCAGTCATTTGATCCAACGCTACAGTACTCCTCATTTAGGCAAATATCTAGATTTGTAGGGGTTAGATATAGAGTTATCTATAATGCATTTCAAATTTGTAGAGAGATTAAAAACGCTTTGGAAAAGAGCTCTTTTCATTTAGGGGTTATTTTGGGGGCTCATGGAAATCCTCGAACGATGAGATGGGGTTTACAAACAGCTTTTTCAGTATTCGATTTTCTTCCTAGTGATTGTTTTAGTGGTCTGAATGAAAAAGCAAAAATTTATCTTGACTCATGTAACACAGGGAAAAATTTGGTGGTCTTTCCAAATATGGCTGAGTGGATATCGTGGGTCTCAGGAAGAGAGGTGGTTGCTGCTACATGCAGTGTTGCTTCCATAAAAATTATAACTAATCGAACTGAGAGTCAGCAGCGTCTTTTTCTAAATAATGGAGAATTAGATATTCGCTTTTTAGCAGGTGGTCCAGATAGCATGGATTGTACCGCGGTTTTTAATACATCTACCGTATGGACGGAAAAAGCAATTTTTTTTGTGAAAGTTGCTAATTCAGCTTTGGTTGGCTCAATAATTACTTGGCAAGCAATGCGGTTAAGCGCAACTGTTCTTAAAGGTAGTGGCGCAGCAGCTGTGTGGTTTGTTGATAAAAGCGCACCTCCTATTAAAAAAATTGCTGAATGCACGGGGTGTTATAATCCAACATTAGCTAACGCCCTTTATCTTACGACTAGAGTTGCTGGAAAAATTATCAATGCCACTGGAAGCGCAGTGCATAAAGGAATGGATAACACCATTAATTGGATTTTTAAAAAAAGTATTAGTCCCATTTCATCTCTAGCTAACACTATTTTCAGAAGGTGTAAAAGACAGAGATTGAATTTAGTAAAAGCCGAAAATTAAGAGCATCTAAGAAGATGCTTGCTATAAAGAAATTACTTTCGGCTTGAACCATATATTGCAGGTCTTAGTGCAAGTAATTCAGGAGGAAAAGGATGCTTGAGGATTGTGTATAATTCAATTAAGGAAGTCAAAATTGATTTAAATTTAGGAATAGGACATTCATCGGCATCAGCGGAATTATAGCTCTGCCATAATTTTTCAAGCTCGCGAAGAAGGGGTGTAGGGTCTATTATTGCAGGGTCAATAGTTTTTTCGTTAATCATTGATATAAAACTTATGATAGACTGATCTAAATTATCTTCTGGATTTTTTAGTTCAGCAGGAAAATGTTCCTCCACTGAAACTGCTTGTGTTAGTTGTTGCGGCATAAGTGCTATTATTGGATCGAGATCAAAAATTGGGGCTTTTTCTTCTAAAATTTCAATAATTTCCCATAACCTCTCCAGGTCAGGCTGAGCAGAGCTTCTTACAACTGTATCTGCGGAAGCCTTTTTATTGGGAATCTCCTCGGAGGAAGCTTCCAAAGGTCTTAGTCGGTTTAATTCATAAAGGGTTTCTAAGGAGTTCAAAGCTATTTCATAACATTCTAGAGCAGCTTTCGTCGGCTTTATAACGTTCCATTCTCTTTCAAGTCTTAAAAGAAGGATATCTAATTCTTTCAAAGTCGGCTTCGTAGGATCCTGAGAAATAATTTCAAAAATGACTTCTTGAGCTGTTGTTTTCACTTTTGGAGAGGATAAAGACTCTAAAGGTCCTAACAAAGCAGCCTCATCAAAGTTAAAAGATCTTATTGTTGTAGAATGAGTATCTATCATAAAAACCATAATTTTTTATTTAAATTACACTAATTATAAATAAATGAGGTAATTATTATCAATGAATATAGGTCTGACATCAATTTACCGCTCTGACTTAAGAAGAATGTCTTTTGCAGTAGCCGCTTCTAACTCAGCGCTTTTGCTGAGTTCCTTCCAAGCAAGATAGCTTCATTCTCTAGCTGCTGTAGCAAGGGTCAAGTAGCCATCTTGCAAGTGTGATTGGGCAATTTGCAAATGGGCCTTTGCTTGTAAAAGAAAATGATTCATAGGAAAGTGCTGTAAAAAGAAGGTGAGCTCCCCTTCAGATCCAGAAAGAGCTAATTGCATAAGAATGTCTGTTGCGCTTTTTTGATCTCGATGCCATAGATAAATCGCTTGTTCAAGGGGTGTTCTTTCGCTGCTTAGAGTCTCAAAAATTCGTATTGCCGTCTCGTGTCCAAGCAAAACTGCCATATGAAGAAACTGTATAGTTCTCTCATTGATATACAATTGATAAAAAACCTCGGGATGGCCGGTTGCTATAAGTGTATGAAGAGCTGTTTTGCTCTCCACCATACTGTTGTAGGATGATCCAAAGCAGACTGCGGCCGTTTCAATTTCATTTTTATGAAATTGAAACAAGCCTGCATGATGAAATATCCATGCATCCTTCATCGCTAATGCTTTTTCAGTTAATAGAGCGGTGTTTTCGCTATCTCCCTTCAAGATGTAATGAAAATAAAGCGCCATGCGAGCTTGGGATTTAGTCAAGGAAAGGGTAGTTAATCTTTCAGTATAAGCCGTGAGATTCGTGCGCGAAATGATAGTGCTGAATGTAGAGTAAGAAAGAAAATATGTTCCTTTCAAAAATGTCATTAATAGTTCTGCAATCTCAGTCTGGTCAAATTCCATTCCTGGACTATTAGCAAGAGTATCGAGATAGATTTGCGTACTAAATGGATTCCCTTTTTTAGCAGAGAGGAACAACTCATCCATTGAAAGCCCACAGTCATAAGCGTTGCTCAACTCTATATATCGATCAATTTCACCACGCTCAAGCAAATTGAGCATATGTTCTTTAGCTTTGTCTTTCTCATTTTTTGCCAGCAGTACTAAAATTAGGGGATAGGGACTCCCTCCACCCATGTAACTTGCCATAGCCCAATGTACGGATTCATCATCATTACCCAAAATTTTTTCCCATCTTGCTAAGAATGCTTGAGCAAAAACATCCCCCATTTTCGCATAGAGCCGTAGCTCAGCACATGTATCTTCATTTATAGGCAGACCCGGTGAAAAAAAATTCATTAGATTCATGGCTAGATTTGATTCCATTCTGATCGGCTTTTCCGCTAAAGATGGTCCCTGCTCTTTTCCAAAAGGATATACAGGCCTTAATACGGGCATGCCACTTTCTGTTACACTTACTATTAAAGAAGGATTGCTTGTAGGCATTAGAAAAAATCCGGGCAAACTAATATCTTCTTTTACCCCCCATATGAGCGCCTCAGGTAATTTGGATTGAAAATCAGGTGCCAAAAACCCCGCATTGCAAGAAATTAAATATAGATGAACTCGGCTTTCCAAGTAACGATCAAGACCAGACGCTGCAATATCTTCTGGATAAAGCACGCCCCTTTCTCCATCACCAAACCGAATATGACCGCTTTTTAAGCCGTGTGCAAATATGTAAAGAGTGCTTACCCTATTGCTTAGAGACAGTTTTGCTAAGGCCGCGTCAATATCACTATCACCTAATTCAGTCCAAAACACCCTATGCGACAGTCCCACTTCAGTATCAATCAGCTGTCTAAACGCAATTGATTGCACTGCAAAAGCGCCATTTGGATCAGAAAGCGGTGTAATCACTACAGTGATAGGGGCATCCTCAGGCATCCCCAACCGACTTCGCTCCAAAAATGGCCTCAACTCAGCCTTACTTAACGCGTGAATCATTCAAAACTCCTAATGACCATATTATTATGATAAAAATAACTTTAAACTATCTGAAGCGTAGGGCTAGCAAAATGTTCGCTGTCATCTGAAGCATATGCTGCTTTCTATGTTATTGCGTTTCGTGTAAATTATATCATAATTATGATACTAATATTCTCGATTTAAAGCACTGGTATAAATTCATAAGCATGTCATTATGTCTTGTTTAAAAATATTGATATTAGTCCGTTATCATCATTAATCATTTTTCCCTCTGAACGGCTTTCAGCATAAAAATTAATTTAAGTAACTTTTATAATAAACGTCTTATATAATAATTACGTTAATAACTGAGGTGATATATGTTAAGTGCTGCAAATTCTTATATTGAAAGTTTCAGGCCATCATTGAGCGATTTAATTCGCGGGGCTACATGGAAGGTAACTCAACCTGATCAGAGTATGCTTGTCAAAAAGTACCACATTATACCTCGAATTAAAGAAAATATTTACGAAGCTAAATGGGGTATCATAGGAGCAGCGACCCTCAATGGAGTAATAACTCTTATTGCAAAGGTTGCAGCCGTCTATTTTACAGGTCCATTAGTTACCTCGCTAATCGCTCTTTCTTGGACTCTTAGAGCATTTACCCTTTTGATGACACCCTTAGTACTAACATCTAACGACAATTCAAATAGAGGCTATATACAGGTTCCTAAATTGGTATGGCAAATTCTAGGTCAAGATGGGGTTAAGGCTCTGCCTTGCATCGATAGGCTAGAGGACCTCTCTCCTGATGCGGGTATTACTCTTTTTTCACCTGACAAATATTTTCGTCTTAATTATATTTTTCAATATCATGTTTCAAACCAACCTGGAATGGTAAGGGAATCGATTTCCGAAGGAAATTTTGAAATGACAAGTTCTCAGGGAGCTCAGAGCCAAATAGGAACGCCTGAGCAACTAGCGTGGCTTGGATTTTGTGCGCATGATCAACCAACTGAAGCAAGGAACGAAGAAGCTCAAGCGGATCTGCCCATTCCCTTTGAAAATCGTTGTCTCAAATATAAGCTGATGGAGCGAATGGAAAGACTTGTTCTTGGATTGACTGTTCCTTATTTAAATGCCGATGGCAGTGAGAGAACTGACGGCACGACCATCCGCCTTTGCCGCCCAAATCCCTAGTTTTTCCTTAAAAACCTGAATTTTGAGTTTATTTAATTCTCTATCAAGTAGATAAAGATAAATTTTAATCTTTTTTTTGTCGGGAAGAAGCTTCCTCGATAAAATCTAACAACTATTTGTAGGCATAGTTTTGATTTGGAATTACATAAACTCAAAACTGAGGTTAAAAAAATCATGTATTGAATTTTATGAATAGTTTTACGTATAGTGTAGCATTCTAAATAAGGTGGTTATGTAAATGGATCGTGTTCATGCTTCAAAATTTATGATAGACAGAGTTCCGATAGATGCTAGATCTAGTCAGAATTTAAAGGATTTTGTAAAAAGCGAACGGGATTATGATATTGCATTTTGCCTTGCATGGCAGTTTGCAGCCATTCCGCCTGAGGGGGCATTTTTAAATAGTAAAAACTTCTTAGGATTTTTGGATAGGATACAAGAATGTGCGCTAAGTCATCTTCCAGAAAGGGAGTTTTACAATCCAGAGAGAACTATGTTTAGATTTTTAAAAGGAAGAGCTTGTGCCTATAATTATTTTGGATTGTCCAAGAATGTGTGTTCGGATCCTGAAGGAATTTCCGATATCATTCGAAAAATCTGTGTACTTAAGAAAAATTTCGCGCTGCATTGCTTATTGGATGCGAAGGAAGAGCGCTATATACTCTTTAGAGATAAGTTTTGTATAGACCGGGGTGGTTTTACTACGCAATTGTATTCTTCAATGGATGGTGACAAAATCGCTGAAATTCGAAGGATGTATCTTGAATTATACGAAAAGGGTGATGCATATGGTGGAGCCAGTCGGATGGTAATTGAACATTATAGTTCACCGGAAGAGCGACAAATAGAAGCAATGAATATCATAAATCACTATTTTGAGAAGCGCGCTGAGGGAGTCTCGGACCGAGACAAGATAAAAAATATAGCGATTTTAATGAGAGATTTAATGCAATTGCATTTGTATTTTGATGGAAATGGGCGATGCATATATATTTTAGCGAATGCTCTTTTGCATCATGATGGTTTGTCTCTTTTTTACCCGAAAAATATATGTATATTTGATGGAAATTCGGTAGGAAAAATAATGGAAGAAATTATTGCTGGGCAAGAGGTGTTTGCAGCAATGTTTGGAAGCAGAGGAGAGTTAACAAGGGGCTTGGAACTTTATTCAGATAGAATTGAAGTGTTAATGAAAATGATTAAAGAAGAGTTTTCTAAATTCCCTCCTTTATTGCGAGCGCTTGAAGAGCGTGATTTGAATTTGCTTTTTAGAAAGGCCTCCCAAACAGGTGAGACCCTATCTCTTTTAGAGTTTTTAGTGGAAAATTCTGCAATTCTTGGTATTGATACTCGCGCAAGAGGTGTAACTTCAGGAACTGCTTTGGATGTTGCAAGGAAATTTGAAAATACTGCAGCTTTTCCTCTTTTAGCAAGAGCTGGTTTATAGCAGAATTCATTATAGTTCTTTAAATTTGCTAAAAACTATGTGCGGTGTCAGGCATGCATTTATTAATTCTAGTGGTGTTTTTTAAGAGGAGAAAGCTAAGGAAAACCCTTGCATGCAATTACAGTGCTATAATATTTCTTCTCTTAATCTTTATAAGATGTTAGAGTTCTCGGGAAAAATTACTATTGATCGTAGTTGATTATCTATGTATAATCTTCAAGCTTCTGAAAAATCGGTGCGAGATGCATCAGCTATATCACCGAGCAAAACAGTTGCATTCTAATTTGTATGGTTTGATTCCCTTTGATCAAAAAGAGGTCAGCGATGTAAAGCGGAGGGTCAATGCAGCGGATCTTAAATTGCAAAAATATAAGGAGAGTTAACACATGACACATTTCCCTGATGGGCAATCATTGCCCTTTCCAATCACAGATGATGAATTAGCTGCTCACTGTGCGCCTACAAGAAGCAGTGTACCTGAAGATTATACTTGTTATTGGCCTGAGGGGTTTTCAGACGATGAAATGTATAAACAATTCAAAAAAAAGATTATGGAAGTCAGATCGGAGCCTACATTTCAAGCTTACCCAAAAGAATTTGTAGTCGATATGGAAAAAAAAGCAAAAGATGGTTGTTATAAAATTCCTTCTGATTTAGTTGTAGCCTACTTTGTAAGAACTGTTCTGGAGCGACCTAAAGAAGTGGATGATCTGCAATATTTTAAAGGAAGGCGGTATTCCTTTGATGAGCAGAGATCTGCAACACCATTCCCAGGAGAAGGTGAAGATCTGAAGTAATTAGGGGGATTTTATAGAGATCAAAGATTGCAGCCCTGAATGGTGTCAGAGCTGCAATCTTGCAATCAGCATAATATTTTAACTGCCTAAAATTGACTCGGCTACTTGGCTTGCTACGATTGTGCTGGATAAGATGCCCAAGGAGGCTCCAATAAGTAATTCCGCTATAAAGAGTTTCTTTGCCTGTAATCCAGGTCCATCATTCATTCCTGGTATAACACGAATTATAAAGTCTTCTACAGCTGAGTGGTCATAATAACCTCTTGTTATTTTAGCAAGCGCAAGTACTCCTGCACCGATTGCTGCGCCGATAAACTCTTCTGTTCTTCCAACTGGATAGATCATCCCTGACATTTTTTTCCTCACAATTTTAAATATAAGTGAAGAATTTTATTACTTGTATGCGTTGATTTCAAGATGAGATTTTAATATTTCGTATATTAAGATCATTCATCATTTTGTGTTTGATTATATTGCGCGCTTTTTGATAGATTCCCTCAGCTAAATATTACAAAGGGTTTTCAAATGCAAGGAGTAATGGTAGAGGTTGCCCATAGATTAATGGGTGTATTGCGATTTGAGGAAGTTAGATCAGCGCGTGATGAATTGCGTGCAATCAATGAGGAATATGCAGCTTGGCAAGACCCTATGTCCGTGGAGCTCCATGAGTGGTGTGAAAGTGCGCTTCTGAGTGAAGTTGCTGAGGGGGCGCTTGCAGATAGGGATTGGGTCGAAGCAGGCAGGGTGCAAATTGCTCAGTTAGCTACAAGGATTTTAGTAAGTAATATGGATGGCGCTCCTTTAAAATCGCCGGTCATAATTGTTTCTTCTGGTGTGGTGGTGGAAGAGGCGATGCATGTGGAATTTATGGATCAAATTCGCGATGAGCCGGAGTATGCAGCTAGTTACAGGGCAAAAAGTCACCTCTTTGCAGATAAAATGATTAGATGGGCAGCGCCATTAATCACCCAGTGCGAAATTATTGTAGATGATGGAATGTCATTATGGCTACCCGCTGCAGACGGTAGAGAAGTGGTCTTCAAATTTTTGTCTAAATTACTTCAGGCAGAGCGAAGTGTAAGTGAAAAAAGAGAGAATCAGAAATTGGCTTTAGTAGTAGCTGCTGCAGCTCGTCAAAATGAGGTGTTGCTTCGTTATAATGAGACAAATCTTCAAGCGCTACAGGCGGATCGATTGAGATTTCAAAATGAGCTGCGAGGGCTTCTTGGAATGCTAGAAACGACCCATTCGGCTGAGAATGCAGTTCAACAGGCAGAAATAGATAGAGGTAAAGAATTAGCGCGGGTACTTAGCGAAAGAGTTGCAGAGCAAGATGCCGTGATTGCTAGATGTTTAGACGATATAGCCCAATTGCGTCAGCAAGTTTATGCCGCACAGCAACAAGTGCGTCATTTGCAAAATAATATGCCAAAAGGTGGTGGAGGTTTAGGATGCACGATATCGTAAGAGCAGGAGCAGGAGCTATGGCCGGAGCGGGAGCAGGTGCGGGAGGCGAACTTCCGGGGATTCGAGAGATGCTCGTGGCGGCTGATAGGGAGCGTGCTCTGGCAGCGCCTCGCCAAGAGAGTGATAGGCGCGTTGGTGATGTGCTTCTACAGTTGCAACAAAATCAAGAGTTATTAGGGGGAGCGATTGATCTTTTGAATAGGGAAAGGAATCAAGTAGCGATGCATGAAGGGGGCGCCGATCTTGTGCGTAGAAATACTTGCGCTGTTATGCAAAGTCTTGTTCAGAGAATAAGCGCTCTTGTACCAGGAGGAGGCACTTGCCCTGCTCCTTCAGTATGCATTGTTGATTCTGGATTAGTTCTTGAAATTCAAACTCTTTCTATTAAAATTTCTAGGTTGCTGTCAAGGGCATCAGAAGAGAGAAGATTAGAGTTTTTGATAGAGGTGGAAGAAAAATTAAAGTGGCTTTCTGAACATGAAATTGGCTTAGATATGATTATTGATAAAGGAAGGTGTGACTATTTTTCTGAACATGGAAGGCTCACATCGGAGCAGAAGCATATAGTTTTAAACAGTTTTTATAGTGAGCAATTGCTTGTGAGTTATATGAGCTTGATCCGCCTTGCAGCTCCATTAGATAGAGCTTCCTTACCTGAAATAAGAGCGCTATTTCCTCAGCGAGAAAATATTGAGTTGCTGGCGTCTAGTTATCTTGAAGAAGTGAGGTCTACTTTGACTCCATTGATTAAAAAAGTAACTGATCCTATGAGTGAGGAGCTGTTGCGCCAAATTGAGGATAGGCAAAAGACAGACCCGGAAATTAAATATCCATTTGATCTCAAATGGGATAGAAATTTTTTTGCTGTTGATTTTTCTCGTCCTATATTTGAATCAGGCAAGAAAATGGCTACTCGTTATCGTTGTTCTGCGCAAAGTTTTGAGCCTGATGAAAATATATATAATGTATATTTAGCTCATGCATTAGATTGCGGCTATTTTAAACATAGTGACAGAAGATGGGATCGAATCAAGAGAGAGACATCTTTTGATATCCTGTTTCATTTTCCTGATGGAACGGAAATTGTCTACGGTTATGATCATTCAAGAATATATGACGGGAGTGAACCTGATTTAAGTAAGCCTATAATTTTTTGGCTTGTTAACATTAGCTCTGCTTGGAATTCTTATCATAATGCGTTGGAAACAATTCGTTACTATGGAGATGGAGAAAGGAAGGGAATGGGAGTTGATAGCAGGCTTGCAGAAAGCAGGGAGACTATCAGAGAATCGGAGGAACTTTTTTCGCGAGCAGCTGAGTTAAATAAAGCTAAATTTAATGAAATAAGAGCAAGAGCCAAAGTTGTTTTGGACGAAGATGAGGAATATAAGGATGCTCAGCGGAGGCTGAGATTGAAAGCTGCTGGGATTTTAGATCTTGCACGGTACTACCAGATGGAGATATCAGATCTTGATTTTGAATTAAATATTTTGGATCCTAATGAACCATTTTTATCTTTGTTAGAATTTACAGTAAGTGAGGATAGGAGATTTGATATATGGCAATGACAACTACGGAAACTGTACATTTGACTGCGAGGTGCGATTTATCACTTGCTGGCTTGAGTGCGGAGGAGGCTCTTTCTGAATTAGCTCGATTGGATATCTGGACTGAGAAAGAAAGGGGCGAGATTAAACGGGTTGAAGAAGATCCTACATTTATCAAGCTTGGGAATTTGCTTATGGATGTGATTCAGCCAGCGACGAGGAGAAGTGAAGAGATTGCGGATTTGTTTAAGTTGTTAATTACAAGGTGGATGGAGATGCGTCCAGGTAGGTATAAGTCTTTGGATGTACGTGAGGTGCTGAAGGTTTTTGCAGAGGTGCGAGCAAGGTCGAGTAGCGTTGCAAGATCGATTGCGAGTTTGGGTATGCCTGCGCCCACAAGAAGTGTTGATTATGAGGGGGCTATTAGTACGGTTGCAACTGCAGCGGCAACTGTTGCTGGTGAAATGGATGCTGCGGCTCTTGAAGCAGGTGAGAAGACGAGCGCTCTTTATGACCAATATAATAAAGTGGCAAGAGCTTACAATGCGTTAAGAGCAAAAGGGTTAGATTTGGATGAAAAAAGAAAAGAAGATACGCGCTATTACAATCAGTTATGTGAAAAGGGGAATGCGGTTTAATGGATGCTTTGCGGGATTTGCAAGAACGGGTTATGGATTGGATGCTTGATGGCAAGACAGATGATGAGATTTGTAAATTAGTGGATCGAGAGTATCAAGCTCGATTGGAACGTGATAAGCATTTATTTTTTGAGGGAATCAATGAGAGGTTAGGCTATTTTCAGGAGCTCACTTCAGCTTGGGTGGATGGTTTGGATGCAGCGAGAGCTCATGAGGCAGAAGGGGATGCTCTTATCCAATTAATTGCAAAAATTGCCGTTATTGAAGAAGGTCTTCGCAAATTTGAAGAGAGAGAGCCTGCTGTTCGCGAAGAAATGGCAGGTGAGATTGCCACTGTAAAGCAAAAAATTAAAGAGTGGAAGCAATTGCAAGAGAGCTTAAAACCAAGGCCAAGTTATGCAATTTACAGAGATGGAATATTACAAGGTTATTGATTATGAATATGGTAGAAAAGGTGTACGGGCAGATAGGTGGAGTAGATGAGAATGCTTTGAGAGAGAGCAGTTTTCGGAGAGAATTGAATGCGGAGTTTCTAGCGATGGAAAGATTGCCGCGTAGCGGTTTTGATGAAGCTGATATTAGGCTTTCAGACATGTTATTTCAGTGGTTTGACAATTTCAAAGAGGCGCGTAAACTTGTACGCGATAATCAAGAAAAATCTCCACCAGAGACCCTTCTTAAAAATGAAAAATCTGTTTATCAACAATTTATGCATCTTTTGGGGCCTACTTTAGATGGACTTAAAAGACCTGTAACTAATATTGTGGCTCTCCATATAATTGCTTGGAGAGACCGTTTTAGAGGAGTCATCAAACCAGATCCGTTCAAAGAGGTGAGTATCGATGAAATGTTTGCGGAGGCAAGAGCTCTTGAAAAGGGCGTGCGGGCGCAGATTGAGGCGGATGTTAGGCCTTTGGAAGAAAGATTAATTGCGCAAAGAGAGGCCGCCCAAAAAGCGATGGATGCTGGGATCGCTGCAGAAGAGCAAGCAGAAAAAGAGATGCAAGATGATCTGATGGCAAGACTTTATGCAATACATGTAAGAAACGATGAAGCAAGAGCAAGAGCAGCTGCAGATCGCGCCCTTGTGGCAGATCGCCTTACAGTCATTGAAACTAGAATCGAAGCAAGAGCGCCTGTATTTGAAGAGTTCCACCACACTGCCCAATTAGCTAGAGAAGATCTAGTGGTTCTCGATCACCTTATTGCCGATACCAAACAAATCATCGATAAGCATAACAGTTCCTCATCAGGTGGTGGAATTTTGGAAGCGCTTGCAGCAGTTGCAGTAAGTGTTGCTCTGACACAAATTGGTGTTTATTCAATTCCGTTGTAATTATTTATTGCTGTGGAATATACTTTTCTCTTTCTTAACCAAAACTTAGAGGTGTATATGTCTATTTCTGCTGGGGTTAGTTCTCAAACAAGAGTCGTTGTGGGGTGCATTAATGATGAGGAATGGCATACATCTAAGGATAGATTTGGTAATATTGTGATGATAAGAAGAGAGGAAAGTAAGTTGACTTCGATGGGTGGTGGAACTGAGATGGTTAAAGAAGAAACCTTTGCTTTTCCTCCTGTAGCTCCTTTAGCAAAATGCATTTTTACAAAGCTTAAAGGTGTAGAAAGTGGTGTTCCGGCCCCTGTTATGTCGAGGATGGCTGCAGAAGCTGGGCATAAGTTTGCGGACAAAACAAGTATGACCGTAGGTGATATCTGGAAAGGTGTCTCGGCAATTGGCGATAAAGAGCAGAATTGGAACAAAGTCCCTAACTTTTCTACATACCAGGCTTCAACGCATTTGGGAATGGCGCTTGTGGCTTGCGCAGAACCTGAAAGTAGACCTGCAGATATGGATATGAGCGATGTAGATGTTGTAGTTGTAGGTAGCAATATAGCTGCTGTTTACGGAACAGGTAATGTAGTAATTTCAGAAAGTAGATGATATGTCAACTGCTCTTTCTCTTGTTTCAAAACCAGGATTTCATACTGAATATGAGGAGATTTTTGATCCTAAGAAAAGGCGCCATCTGAAAGTTGAGATGTGTGAGCGGGATGCGCCTACAACTCTTGCGCAAGGAACAATAGCGGCTTCAGAGGCTTATTATAATCCAAGTCAAAGATCTAGTTTTAAAGGTGGCATGTGTAAAGAATATGGCGTAGCAGTAGCTCTAGGTCTTAGGCATTTTGTAACAGGAGTGAGTGAACTTGTAAAGCATCCTATTGAAAAAGGTGTTAAGCCTCATTTACGGTTTGCCAAAGATGTAATAGTTTTATCTGGCGATATTGATTCTCATGAAGGTGAAGTAGCCGAAAAGCGTATGAGCGAGAGAAGGGAAGAACTGGCAGTAATCAAGAGGGCCTTTGAAGAGGGAACAGGTCCTGAAAGAGTAGAAATGGCGACAGCGCTGGCAGCAGGTTTGGTTACAACTAAATATCTGTTTTCTACAGCTCTTAGAGGTGGAATAACAAAATATAACGCTGGCCCTCCTAAGAGAATTTGCCATGCCGAAAAGTACAAAAAACGTGATGCTGCTTTTGCGGGGGTTCCTCGCGAATTTAACGGTGTCTTATCAAAAGATTTGACTGTTGTAAGGTTTTGCTTAGGTTTAGAAGAATCTGGTAAGACAACTGTTTGGTGGACAGTTCCTGCAGAAATTAACCCTTTATCTACAATGGAAGCTGTTGCGGATCGAGCGGCTCTATTATCTCGGTTTCGAGCAAAGACACATGTGACAGTTGCCCGCATTCCTGCGGGTGAACCTGTACGATTTCTTCATGGACGTGCTGCAAAACAGATTGATGCATTGACTGGCGAGACAAAGCCTGGCGGGATGGTTCAGTATCAATTCTATGACTTTGACATTAGGTGGATTCAGCAAACAAGGTCTTTATAAATGCGATTCTTTAAGTGATTGCTTGCACTAAGAACCTGAGTTAGGAAGAAATATTTGACAGAAAATGCTCTGCTCCATAGAATAAAGGGAGCTCACCTACCATGCGTAGAAGGAGTCTGGGGCCCGTTTAAACTGCGGAGCCCTCTTTTTTTTGGCTTGTATAGCTTTCGAATTCCCTTTCTAATTTTATTTTAGTGGACTGCCTTTCAATGGGATATGCGGTCACTAAATCAAGTCTTGTGCTGTTTTCGGCAAGGACTACTAGGTAACTAAAGTCTGAGAGTGAAATATTATATCTTCGTTGTTCTTGTCCTTTCCAGGGGCGAAATGATTCCCATATTTTAATGTCGAGTTCGAGCTCGTTTTCAATAAGTGAGCGGGGCCAGCAAATTCGCTCGCACCGTCTGAGGTCGGGGATTCGATCAGCTTCAAGAGCTCCTTCTGAAATTAAATGCCAGAAGGTAGCGCCTTTGTTATCGTATGCTGGGTGGTATCTAACAAATACAGGAGCGCTTTGAAAGAGGGTGCGATTTTCGACAAAGTCGATTTGGAAATGTGTGTAAATTTTCTCGATATAGGCATTCCAATTGCCTCTAGAATCTTCGAATAACACTAAATCGGGGAGAAGAGAAAGTAAATTAGTCTTCATGGATGAGCTCTCTTGCCTCCCACCTCAATAAATTGACCTTTTTTTCTTGAACAAGAGTTGTTTCCGTAAGGCAATTTTGAGAAAGCTTGCGCATTAAGTTTACAAGAATCTGTTTGGAGGGGCTTATTTGGGGATGATTTCGATTGGCAGCTAGAATGCATCCAATGAGGAGATCGACTAATTGTAATTGGGCAGCTTCATGAGAGCGAATGGTTTGTATCCGTTCAATAACGCCTTTCTGAAACTGATTTTTATCAATAAGGATGTCTTGAAGTTTTGCAATTTTTTTCCCCGATTTAGAGTCTTTTATATCTAGATAAATCCGATAATGATCGTTCGGTGTTAGGAGGACATTTAATAAAGTGAAAAACATTTTGTAGTACCAAGTGTCATGATCGTGATAAAAATCGTTATGTCTCAGTTTTGTTTTATCAGGGATAATGACTGCTCGAAAAAAAAGATTTTCCCCAGAAAAAAAATACTTGAGTAAATCAATATAGAAAGCAATTTTTCCAGGGGATACTTTAGTCCATTTAATTTCAAAACGGGGAGATAAGTTGTGTTTTCGCTTGATTTCATTGATTTCTTTCGCAATGCTTCTTGAAAACTCTTCAGGGCAAGTAAGAGCGCCTAAAATCATTACTTTTTGGTGATCATTTTCGAGGTGACACGATTCGTCACAATAGATATTAAACGTTGTCATTTGCCCTTTAAATTACTATACTGATCGTGTTTCAAAAATTGGTTTTTCCTTCGTTATAAATGCCCATATTTAAATTTACTTCGGGTCCCACTAAAAAGTGGCCACAGGACACTTTTTTTAACGCGTGCCCCTTCTAGTGCAAATAGCACTTAGCCTGAGGTAGTGGCTTCGCCTAATTCAAAT
>CAZKFL010000034.1:19960-23979 GCA_964552055.1 uncultured bacterium | reverse complement strand
GGCTGCGCCAATAATTGGGGCATTGGAAAATCTTCTAACCCAATTTCTTGCTATGTCGAATTCTGCTTGAGCGGAAACTCCATTTATAATAACAGCATGAGAATATTTAAGACGCTTTTGACTCTCTCGTAATAGACCTGCTGGAAGAAATTTTGGAGGCGAAATAACATCCTTATAATGAAGAATGGTAATTTCCAAATCACGATGAAGGTACCGGTGTTGCATTCCGTCATCTAGCAAAATATAATTCACAGGAAGCGTTTCTGCGAATTTAGCACTAAGAACTCTTTTTCTTCCTACAATTACTTTTGCAAATGGAAGTTTTTGCGCTAACAAATAAGCCTCATCCCCTTCATCTGGAGATGACACAATAAATGGAACATTTCTTTTTAATTTAGCTTTGTACCCTCTTTCAAGAATAGCAACTGGCAACCCAATAGATTCTGCAAAGAGCGCAGTAAAAGGAGTCTTGCCTGTTCCGCCACATGCGATATTTCCGATACTCACTACTTTTCTTTTCGAGTGATAAATCGGAAGGAGATTGCAATCAAACAACTTATTACGAAGAAAGATAGCAAATCTATAACACTGACTAGCAAGAAACACAGGCAGCCAGTAATTTACTTTCCACAGCTTCAATAATAATGTGCATCGCAGCCATATGCGCTTCTTGAATGCGATCAGAAAAAGGGAATCCTTTAACAACCCAAGCGTCGTCACATAAATCTTTTAGTGCGCCACCACTTTTGCCAAGAAATCCAATCACTTTCATTTCACGCTCTCTTGCAGCCTCAGCAGCCCTAATCAGATTTTTAGAATTTCCACTTGTTGTGAGCGCAATAAATAGATCGCCTTCTTTGCCAAATGCTTCAATATACCTAGAAAAAACCTCTTCAAACGAAGTGTCATTTGCCACACAAGACATGTGACTCGGATCACAAAGCGCCATTGCAGGAAAAGGCCTTCTCTTCTCACGATAAAAACCAGTAAATTCTTCCGCAAAATGCATCGCATCGCAAAGCGAGCCCCCATTGCCTGCAATCAAAACCTTTCGACCTGATGAAAAACAGGTTACAAGACTTTCCGAAACTCGTTCAATAAACTCAATTGTTGACGGCTCTTCCAGAACACGAGCAGCTCTAACAGCTTCAGCAACCGCTTCTTCAATTTTATTTCTCATCCACAAAGTTTATGCTATTCCCACAATTTCGTCCAAACCAAAAAAATTTATGCTTTTGCATTTGCTTAATTTTTCGGGGGCTGTATGATGGCATCATGAAAATAGGTGTTGTAGGAAGTTCAGGATTAGTCGGCGAAGAAGTTGTTAGATTACTGCGTCGCAGTGGTGTTGATCCAGTCATTTACTCTAGAAGCGATCAATATAATTTTGAGGGTACTGACATCCTTTTCCTTTGCACACCAGCTGAAGTTTCTAAGAAGCTTGCTCCTCTTGCAAATGAGTATGGCGCTACTGTAATTGATCTCAGCTCAGCATTCCGCAAAGATTTAGATGTTCCGCTTATAGTTCCCGAAGTCAATGGAGATTTATTAGAAAGATCACCAAGACTGATCGCTTGTCCCAATTGTATCGTTGCCATTATGCTCATGGCATTAGGGCCTCTACATAAGTCATTCATTATAAGCAAAATACAAATCACAACTTATCAAGCTGCTAGCGGCGCTGGCAAGGAAGGACTTCTCGAACTTCTTGAAAATCGGCCGCCTAAAGTGTTTCCTCATCCCCTTACAAACAATCTATTTATGCATGAGTCACCAAAACTTGAAAATGGATATTCCGAAGAAGAGGATAAGATCATCTTTGAAACTAAAAAAATCTTACGCGCCCCGAACATTGGTGTAAATGTCAGATCTGTCCGCGTTCCCACATTAAGAGCGCATAGCATTGCGGTTAACGTTACATTCAAGCAGAGCCCAACTACAGCTGAAGCTATTTTAAATGAAGCAAATGGGATTCTATACCACCCATCACCTACTCCTAAAATTGCAGAACATAAGGAAGATGTTTTCTATGGCCCTATTCGAAAGGATCTTTCCCAAGAAAACACTCTTGATCTTTGGATTGTAGGCGATCAGCTGCTCCGAGGAGCAGCTCTTACCGCAGTTGACATCGCTTTTACTTTACTGCAAACCAAACAGAATTACTTAACTCTTCCGGCATCCCTGGAATAGAGATATAATGAAAAGAAAGTGTATCTCCAACTTGTAATCCACTTGGAAGAAATGCTTCTTTTAATGCCTTACTACCAACAAAGGTAATTGATGCCTCTCGGACTTCATCCTCATCATCATATTCTTCATTGTCATACTCTTCATCGTCATAATCATCAGAACTATCTTCTTCATACCAATCATTTGATTCTTTAATTTCTAGATCGGCATCAATAGAGAATTTTTCTGAACAATCCACAGCAATTTGACCGGAAACAAGTTCTCCAGAAATTAATAATGTAAGCTTTAGCGGTTCTTTAGAATCAAACTGAATGGAAATGTCATGATCCTCCACATAAAGCGATGATACATAAGGATCAAATGACATATTCAATTGAAATCCATCATCAAATACATATCCTGTTTCAGTTACCTCAGTGACTGTTCTTGTAAGAGGTAGACTTTGTGTGGTTCCGATATTCGCTCCAAAGTTAAGAAAGGAAAGAGTTTCCCTATCAACTAAACACCGAGCGTCTTCATCTATATTTCCAACCGCTACTACCTGACCATTAGTCTGTATAAAAGGAATTAAATTTATCCCTACCATAATATTACCATCATCTAAATGAGATATGGCGCCGTATATATTTTCAGGATCTCCATTTTTATTCGCCATCGTAAAGTCATAGGTATTTAAGATGGTAACGTCTTTTTCTATAAAACCAACCAATTCAGCATCAACTTCAAATCCATCCCCTAAAATCTCATGATCCGAACCAAGATCGCTTTTGCTATAAGCTCCCTTTACGATAACAAGATCTCCTTTTAAAAGGCTCATATTGTCGTCGTAACCCCATATATCCCAAATAGATCCGTCCTCCAAAAGTAAGTGACCATCAAATCCCAAGTCAAAAACTGTCTGCGGAATACACGTTTCAGTCTCATTAGCATTTATACCAGCTAAACTTAAGCACGCTAGAAGTGCAAATACTATTCTCATATAACCTCACCCTAAAAATTAAAAAAAAATCCTAACATAAGGATTTTTTGCTGGATATACGAAATATATTTTTATTTATCGGTTAAGATAATTTTATCTGATAGTATAGTGAATTGAATTTTACAATTTTCAATTGAGATTTAAATCACACCTCCATAAATGGAGGTGATCTCAGCGTCATTGCGATAGTCATTTCAATTCTGCAGGTCAAACAGAAAAAGAACTGTTTGATTTAAAAACCCCAAGACTAGTGCCATATATAGAAATAATACCTCTTATGAAATTTTCAGTTCTAGCTGGCATTTTTTCTCTTTTTTCAATTTCCAAAAAATAATTCTCAATAACCCCCGGTTTGTATAAGTTGAGATTTCTAATTACGCACATAATTTCATCGTTATATTTTATTAGAAAATCTTGAAATATTGGAAACTCAAAACCACAAACTTCGCGTACTTCTTCTTTAAACTCGTTCCACCACACTTTTTCCTTAGCAATCGTACAAGATAAGTTTTTTCTGTAATATTGGTGAAAAACATGAGAAATAAAACTCTTAATTTCTACTCTTTTCTCAGGATACAATTCAGCATATATATTGAATATAACTAGAGGTGAATTAGCAAAATGTAGCTTTCTCTTTTGATTATCTGTCAAAACTAAACAATCAGTTGCAGGTTCAGCTTCAGAAACTGCAGGAACTTGAGAGGGAACTTCAAGAGCTTTTAAAGATGCTGAAGGCAATTCCACTCTTGGAGGAGCAAAGGGGGGAGCAGCAATGCTCGCAACTAACCCAATTGGACTCTTTGTTACTAATTTTATTTTTTTACGAGATTTGACTTCATCGTCTCCTTTG
>CAZKFL010000034.1:0-19950 GCA_964552055.1 uncultured bacterium | reverse complement strand
CCACCTCCGCCACTTCCACCTCCGCCACTTCCACCTCCAGCACCCGCACTAATAGCGCTATTAAATAAATCCGTGCAACAAGCAGCATCGCCTCTGGTTGCAGCACTATCCCCGCCTCTTAAACTAAGAAGGAGATGATGCACATCCCAATCTGTCAATTCATGATCCGGACCATCAGCCGCAAGGGGTGAAAGATCAAAGGGAGTAGCGGATAATCGCCCATTAACGTTTTCCATATAAATTCCTTATATTTTCAGAACAAAAATTATAATAGAAATAGCTAATAATGTAAATCAGTAATCATTTTCATAAGATCCCTTATCTTTTGAGTAATATATACTGCTCGTGTTTCAAAATTTGGTTTTTTCTGCGTCATAAACCCCCATCTTTAAATTTGGCTCGGCCTTATCTAGTGCAAATAGCACTCGGCCTCGCCAACAGCTTTGCTTAATTCAAATTTGGAGGTTTCTGACTTGAAAATCCCCAATTTTTGAATCACTCTCAGTATACTGCTCCACGGATCTCCTCAATTCGCAATTGATAGAGTCATTTCTTTTGTCCTTGCCAAACTGAAGCAGGATCTTTCGGATTCAAAATACCAAGATCAGCGCCGTATGCATCAATAATAGCCTTTATGAATCTTATAGAAACATCTGACAATTTTTCATCTTTTTTTCTTATTTCAGAATAAAACTTCTCTGTTTCATCTGGTATGTATAAATGGAGATTCCTAAACATGCACTGAATTGCGAAGCCTCGATACGCTAAGAATCGATGAAATATTGGAAATCGTGAATCACAAACTTTTCGCACTTCTAGCGAAACCCTGTCTCGTAACTTGCTTGCGACGCAACGTTTGTCACAAACCTTTATTTGATAATACTGAGCAAAAGCATGAGCAAAAAAAACTTTAATTTCTTCATGTCGTGCAGGATAAACAGAATCATACAACTTGAATAAAACAGAAACTGAAGTAACTTCTCCTAACTGTTTGATCTGCCTTTTATTCCAACCTAAGTATTCATCAATTGGAGGTAGTGATGTTGGCTCATCATCTCCAGAAGACAAATCAGACTCGCCTAATTTTCGCATTCTCTTTTTTGATCCCTTAAGAATAGCTTCAGCAATGTCTTCGCCTTCTGCCGAAGAACCTCCACCTTCGCAATCGACAGGATCTTCTAATGGCCGATCACGTCGTCCTAACTTAACGACAAGACGATCTAAAGTTGATTTCTCACCCTCTCTCCCTCCAGCAGTAGGGCAAATGCTAATTTTCTGATCAAACAAATTTCCATAACGAGCATCACTGACTAATGCTCGGGGCACACTCGTGGTCGGCAATCGAGAAGGCGGCTCCTCGCCAAAAAATTCACGCCAAACTTCATCTGAAACAATAGGTGGTAACTTAAGATTATCTAAAGCAGCAAACATATAAATACCTTGGTTTTTTAAGAATAAGGATGAGCTACGAAACTAAAGTCGGAATCGCTGGTTTTATAAGCTCAAGATTGTCTCCAAATACCCTTATCAAACCCCTAAAAAATGGGTAAAAAAGGCTATAAGTAACTTTACTAGCACTATTTTTTTCGGCAAGCTCAGAAAGAAATGGTTCCACATCTCCAGGCACGTAATTATGGAGATTATCAAACAAAACTATAATCAAGTAGCCACATTCTTTCAAAAAATCCTTAAATATCGGAAATTCCGATTTGCAAACTGACTTTATTTCCCGCTCAAATGCAACCCAGTCCATTTTTTCTAGGGCACTTCTCGCCTTCTTCTTTGCTAGGTAAAATCGGTATAAAACATTCCCAATAAATGTCTTGATTTCTACTTCTTGGTCAGGGTAAATTTTACAATATTCCTCAAATAAACGAGGAATAGAATGGGAACTAAATTTTGAAATATCCGTTACCGCCCTAGTGAGACGCACTCTTGAACACCCAGCACCTGCTTGAAATCGAGCTTTTGGCAGGTACCCACCATCAAGATTCAAAGCTGTTGTGGCAAAACCACCACCTAAATCATCCGGGCTCATAGCGCTCATTTTTAATCTCTTGTCTTTATGGCCACCAGAGTCAACGCGCAAACCGCGATCTAATGGAAAGGCTCCACTTGCACCTCCACTTGCACCTCCACTTGCACCTCCACTTGCGCCTCCACTTGCGCCTCCACTTGTGGGTAATCTTGAAGCTCCGCTTCCGCCCCCACAAAGGTAAGGAGTAACGTGTCCCAAACCATCCTCAAACTCTTGAAAGCAACGATCTTCTAAAGGGGATCCTCTTCTACTATCCACAAATTCATCAGGACATTTTGTCTTATTTAAAAAATCCGTGTAACAATCAGAAACACGTGCTGTTGCAGCACTATCTGTGTACTGGTTCGGAGACTTATTTTCATATAAAAAGATGTCATCTGAAGAACCAAAGATATCCTCAATGGGAGGCAGAGGAGGAAGTGGGGAATGCGTAACAGTAACATCCATACATAAACACCATATTAAATTAGGGGTAGTGATCATAATGCAAATAACAATTAATGTAAATCACTTAGATACTGCTCACATTTCACGAATTGGCATATTAAGGGAAAAGATGGGCCTATTAAACCGAAGTTGAAATCTTTGGTTGTAAAAGCGCAAGATCTTCTCCGAATAAATCTATAAGCATATTAAAAAAACGAGGAAATGTAGTTTCGTATCTCTTCTCCGCTATATTTATTTGAGAGACAAAATCCTCCTTTTTTCCAGGAACATATAAAGAAAGATTCCGATAAAGGCACAGAATCAAGTAACCTCGACCTACCAAAAAATCACAAAATACCGGAAATTTGGAATCGCAAACCTCTCGTATTTTTTCCTCAAATTGAGCCCAAACCATTCTTCTTGCAGCATACCTAAAAGGTGACTTTGTTAGGTAATATTGATGAAAAACAAGCCCAATAAATGTCTTGATTTCATTTTTTTGCCCAGGATAAACTTCATCATATAAATTGAATAAAACCTTAGGAGATCCCGCTATTTCTAGTCGTCTCTGTTGGTCAAGGGTCCAACCTGAAAACTCAGCTTTAGCTGAGAGGACCCTCACAGAACAAGCTTGAAGTGTAGTTTGTGGAGGAGCTGCAGAAGCTCCTGAAGATACTGAAGGCAGAAGCTTAAATCCTACACCGCCCCCTTTTGCTGGTTTTAAACTTGGCGCCGCAAGACCAGCAACTGAATCATCTAGGCCTGTAGGGCCCAATCTCATTTTCTTTTCTGCAGGGAGGGGAATTTGTGAAGAACCTCCGCCTTCTGAAGTAGAAGAAGCTCCAAATCTCGCATGCCTATCATCTACGACAAAACAACTAGCATCGAAAGCCTTTCCTCTACTGCTACCACCCTCTTCAGCAACAGCACCAAATGTGTTATTAAATACACCCGCACAGCGAGCATCAACCGGCTCTTTTATGGATCCTTCAGCACAAGGTTCTTCTGAAAAGATACCTGCAAATTCCCCATTAAAGATAGGCAGGTCATTAAATTCATCAAGGCTAAAATTAATAGGAGAAAGCGCAGTACTATCCATATATAAACACCATATTTTTTATTAAGGATAATAATCCTAACGGAAAGAACAGTTATTGTAAATCAACTACTTATCAAAAAAAACCTACTAACATAAACAGGTCTTGCTGGATATACAAATTATATTTCTATTGATTGGATGAGGAAATTCGAGGTGAATGTGGAAAAGATCAATTCCGGAAGATAGCGCTTTTGTTTGAGCGCCATATTTATAATCGCCAGCAATCGGACATCCTATTGCCGCAAATTGAGCTCTGATTTGGTGATATCTTCCTGTTACAAGAGTAATCTCTGCAATTCCTTCAGAAATTTGAACATAATGCAGAATAGCTTCTTGACCTTTTCCTTCTCTGACAACTTGCGTGTGATAATCACCTTTTTGTAAAAAATGTCGCAGTGTCCCACTTTTTGAGGGCAGCACTCCCTCATACCGCAATCGATAAGTTTTGTGCCACTCACCTTTGCGAATCTCTTCATTCAAGCGAGAAAGACTTTTGCTTGTTCTTGCGCAAACTACGATTCCTGATGCAACAGAGTCCAGCCTATGAACGGGGTGAAGAAAAACATTACCCGGCTTTTGGAATTTCTCTTTCAACCACAATTGACCTCTTGTGAGGACAGAATCTTCAACTTCTTTTGTAGGTAGAGTCAGAAGAAGTGGCGGCTTATCGATAATCAGAATGTGATTATCAAGATAGAGTACTTCGCTGTCTAAGAGCTTCATAAGTTAGGATACTTGCTGAGATGGATGCGTTTAAGGAATCAACTTTTCCCTTCATCGGGATTTTTACTGGGATGCAATTTTTATTTGTAAGCCAATCTGAGGAGAGCCCTTTAGATTCACTTCCAATAACAATACAAGTCGGTTTTGTAAAATCAATTTCGGTATAGAATTTTTCTGCATAAGGGGTTGTGACGATAATCTGAAGGTTTTCTTGACCTAAAAACTGAAGCGCTTCTCCCGTTGTCACTTGAGCTACAGGGATGGAAAAGAGAGCGCCAAGACTTGCTCTAACAACATTTGGATTAAAAACATCTACAATGGGGTCAGCAGCAATCACCCCTTCAATTCCAGCTGCATCTGCTGTCCGAAGAATAGCGCCAAGGTTTCCCGGCTTTTCAATAGATTCTAAAGCTAACAGAAATGTAGAATTTCTCATTTCCTCTAATTTTGAAAGTTTTGAATAGCAAACAGCAACAAAGGTGTTTCCACGGTAAGAAACTTGAGAGAGCAGTCCTAAAGAAATCTGAACCGATGTTCTGGCTTTTTTTTGCATTTCTAGAATAAACGGAGTTAATTCTGAATAATAGAGCACATCAATTGCAGGCGCTAAAGAGATTTCTTTTTCTCCTTCTACAAGAAATTGGCCTAACTCATCACGAACTTCCCTTTTATGCAAATCCATTAATTTGCGAAAATGCGAATTTTGTCTACTTGTTATAATTTCCATAGCGCCTCTAATAAATAGGTTACAACTATATCTCGGTACTGAGTCCTTTTCAAATTTAACTCTAATGGAATTAAAGCGCTTTTCAAAGATTTCCCTCTTTCACCAATTGCCATCCATACTGTACCAACAGGCTTTTCTTGAGTTCCGCCTAATGGACCAAAAATACCGGATACTGCAATTGCGACATCTGCATTCGTAATTTGAAAAAGGCCGTCACACATTCCAAGAACACACTCTGAACTCACAGCACCGTTTAAGGCAAGAGTTGTAGATGAAACATGCAATACGCTCTCTTTAACTGCATTAGCGTAGGCAACAACTCCACCCAAAAACACTTCGGAAGCACCTGGAATCTCAGTCAGGGTAGACATTAAAAGCCCGCCTGTACAAGATTCAGCAACTGCTAAGCTCTTTTTCTCTTCCTTGAATTTGGTAAGAACACTCTTTGCCAATTCGAAATGTTGCATTTACTTTTGTTCCATTTATGATAAAACGGGCTGGTTTTGTATATTCTCTTGCCCATAACTGAATTTTTTTAAAAAGAATTGTATTAGGAAGATCCTTTTCCTTAAATACCTCGACTATTTTTTTTTCCTTTGTGTCATAAAAAATCTGTGGATAGGAAAAAATCAAACCAAAAGAGACAGCGTCTTTTCCAAATACCATCGGATGAATTTCCCCATCAGAGGCCACGGTAAAATGGTGCTCTCTCACTTGGATAACTGGATAGCGTGGATAAATAATATATTTATCTGCTCTAGCTTCAAATGCATAAACATCATTTGGATTTGCAGTCAGCAAAAAAGTGGGTACTTTTCTTATAGATTGAGAACTAAGACTCTCAAAATACTCACGATAAGTACTGCAAAAAATCCGCTTCTTGTAGTCTTCTATGGAAGATAGCAGATCACCTGTTTCGAAAAGATAGAAATCACCTAAATCTGAAGAAAAACGCTCAAATTCTTTAGGGTCAAGAAGCAACGCGCACGTCAGTGACTTAGAAACTCGATATTCAGATTTTTTTTTAACTATTTCAATTTGCATGCGCTACTTGTTTAGGTGTAAATATTAGCCCTAAACAACCAAGAAAGATCATAGCATCGGCAAGGTTAAATATCCCGTAAGATTTTTCCCAAATAATAAAATGAAACATGTCAATTACATGTCCATAAAGAAATGAATCCAAAACATTTCCCATCGCTCCTGCTAAAATTAAAACAAATGGCAAACTTTTTTTTAATGTGGGCGCTTCCTTCCAAAGATAAATAATAAGACCTAGAATTACAAAAATTCTAATAATAAGCAGAGGTTTAAAAAAAGAGGCAAACATACCCCAAGCAGCACCCCTATTTGTCACATACTGAATGTTAAACTCTATTCCGAGAAAATTCTCCCAAACATTAATAGATTCAAAAAAGGGGGAATTGACCCATTTCTTTATATAGAAATCTAAGACAATCAGCACCACTAAGAGAGTGCAAACAGGTAGTAGTTTAGACCAGTCCCTTTTCAATTTTCTCCTGAGCATCTCTTGTCATTGCAGCGTATGGGATTGCTTCAAGACGTTTTTTAGGAATATCTTCTCCGGTAATTTCACAAATGCCGTAAGTCCCTTCTTTTATTCTTTCTAAAGCATAATCAATTTGCCTGATTACATCACTTCCTTTAGAAGCAATTTCGATACTAATTGTTCTGTCAAAATCTTCCGTCCCTTCGTCTGCATGATGTTGAGCTGCACCTCTTGAATCGTCAGCTGATTTCACATCTGAAGCTGTAGCACCGAAAGAAAATTGAATCTTCCTCTTTAAAGAAAGCAACTGCTCTTTAAATTCTTCTATTTCAGTTTTTGTTAACGCCATATTATATACCCCTCTCCTCGCTTTCGATTGCATGCATGAGTTCATCTTTATCCTTAAACCGTCTATAAACGCAAGCAAATCTAATATAAGCTATAGTATCTAATTTTTTTAAACTCTCCATAACAATTTTTCCAATTGTTAGAGTATCGATCTCTTTTACGCCACGCTCCATTATTTCATGAGTTACATCAGATGCAATTACAAGGACTTGCTCATGACTGATCCGCGTATGTCTGCATGCAGAGTCAAGGCCTCGAATTAATTTATCAACACGAAATTCTTCATATCTACCATCGCGTTTTTTTACCTGAACAAGCAAGTCGACTGTTTCAAAAGTTGTAAATCTTTTTAAACATTTTAGACACTCACGCCTTCTCCGAATGGAGTTAGATTCAGACGCATTTCTTGAATCGGTGACCTTAGTCTCTTCATGGCCACAGTAGGGACACTTCATAGATCCACTCAATATTTTTTATTAAGTTACGGAGAGGGTGGGATTTGAACCCACGATACGCTATTAACGTATACACGCTTTCCAAGCGTGCTCCATCAGCCACTCGAACACCCCTCCAAAAAGTGACAAGATAGTACCTGAAAAAATCTTTTTTAGGCAAGCCGTTTGCTTGATTTTTTATAACCAAAGAGCTCAAAAAAATCATTTTTGAGTTGCGTTCAGCATAACGATGGTTTACAATTGGCGTATGAAAAAATATTTACTTCTTCTGCTCTGCCTATTTGGGTGCGCAAAACAAAAAGAATCTCACTCCGAAAAACCACTAATCCTTTTAAGTGTAGAGCCTTACGTCTCAATGGTTGAAGAAATAGCCGGCGATTCTGTTATCGCAAAATGCGTACTACCCGCCTATGTTGACCCCCATAATTGGGAGCCGAGACAACGGGATCTTACCGATTTTGAGCACGCTCGAATATGGTTTACCATTGGCGAAGGGTTTGAATCACCGCTCTTGAAAAAATTAAAGACAGTAAATGCGAAACTAAAGGCAGTTTCACTTTCTCAGAATTTTGAAAGGCTAACTACTTGTGACCACCACCATCATGGTTGCAGCGGAATTGACACGCATTACTGGCTCGATCCAATTCTAGATATTAAACAAGCAAAAGTAATTTGCGACTCCCTTTCGCTATTAATTCCTGAAAAAAAAGATCAGTTTGAAAAAAATTATACACAGCTTCGAGACAAACTCATTAAATTAGACGAAGTTTTTCAAACCTCACTAAAACCTCTTAAGAATAAAATTCTTGTCACATCTCATGGGGCCTACACATATTTTTGTAAGCGCTATCACATTACGCAATTTGTGATCGAACCTGATGAAGGCAAAGAACCAAGACCAAAAGATTTAACCCACCTACTTGCAGACCTAAAAACCCACCAAAGTGACATTATTGGAATATTCACACAACCACAACATTCCAATAAAGCGGCAAAAATTTTAGCAGAAGTACTTTCAGTCCCCATGTATTCAGTAGATCCTTATAAGAAAAACTACATAGAAACAATGGTGCTTTTAGAAACCTATATGAGCGGATCTCATGCAACAACCACTCATTGAAATAAAAAACGTCTCCTTTAAGTATAGAGAAGTCATGATATTGAAGAATATTTCGCTCTCTTTTGCAAAGGGCGGTTTTTACATCCTTCTTGGCCCTAACGGCGGAGGAAAAACAACCCTTTTAAAACTGGTTATGGGACTTCTAGCACCAAGCTCTGGCTCAATTTTTATTCAAGATGCGTCTCCCAAAGAAATGCGTTGCTCGATCGGCTATGTCCCACAAACTCTTTTTTTCGATTCGCTCTTTCCTCTCACTGTTTTAGAGTGTGTTTTAATGGGAGAGATGTCAAAACTTTCTTGGTACGGAAAATTTCCTAAAGCTGTAAAAGATCATGCTCTTTCATTGCTTGATTCCCTTGGAATACTGAATCTAAAAAACCGAACAATCGGGTCACTTTCAGGAGGACAAAGACAAAGAACCCTGCTTGCAAGAGCTCTTCTTTGTGACCCTGACATACTTCTTCTTGACGAACCAACAAGCGGACTTGATTTGGAAGCATCTACATTTATTCAAAACAAGCTCCAAGAAATTAGAGGAAAGAAAACAATACTAATGGTTACTCACTCACTATCTGAAATGACACAATCAATTGATGAAGCCGTCTGCATATCAACTACAGCGACCATAATTCCAAGCGGCCAACTCTGCAAACATTACGCTATGGGCGTTTACCATCCAGGAATTAACCTATGATCAGTTTTTGGCAAGCGCTTTTACTCAACCCATTTTTAAGCGTAGCTCTATTTGCTGGGTTAACTGCCGCATTCGCAAGCGGAATTGTAGGGCCATATGTCGTTTCAAAGAGGATTGTTTTTATCAGCGGCAGCATCTCCCACGCTGTTTTAGGCGGAATTGGCCTATTTGTTTTTTTAAACTATCTAACGGGAATGGTTATTTTTACGCCACTTCTTGGCTCACTTGTTTCAGCAATGTTTTTTGGGCTCATTATTGGCGCCTCTCATCTTTATTATAAAGAACGAGAAGACACTGTTATTGCAGCTATTTGGTCATTTGGAATGGCAATTGGTGTAATATTAATTGCAGTTGTTCCCAACACGAACACACAATTAATGGATTTTTTATTTGGGAATCTTCTTTGGGCAAGCGGAGACGACGTAAAAATGCTTTTATGCCTAGATCTTTTTGTGTTAATCATTTGTTTAATTTTCCATAAACGCTTTCTTGCAATTTCATTTGATGAGACGCAGGCCTACCTTCAAAAACAAAATGTTACAGGCATTTATTTTATTCTTTTGTCACTTGTTGCGATAACCGTAGTTTTAATGATTCAGACTATAGGCGCTATTTTGGTTATTGCTATGCTCTGCCTTCCTGCAGCGATTGCAAACCTTTTTACAAAAAGACTTTCAAAAATGATTTGTCTTTCGGTAGCCCTTTCACTTCTATTTACCTTTATAGGAATTTTTTTATCCTACTCATTTAACTGGCCTCCAGGAGCTACAATTGCCCTAACAACCTCTCTTATTTATTTTTTATCTTTACCTCTAAAGAACCGTTCTATATAATGAACGGCCATTAAAGAATGAGGTTTATCACTATGTATGCAATCATCCAAACAGGAAATAAACAGTATCGCGTAAAAGAAGGCGATATGATCGACGTCCAAAAACTACCAGGCGAAAATGCTAGTGTTGTTATGTTTGAAGAAGTTTTACTACTTTCTACAGGCGATTCTATAAAAGTTGGGGCTCCCCTTCTTGTAGGCGCAACTGTAAAAGGTGAAATTGTAGAACAATTCAGAGATGACAAACTTTATGTTTTCAAGTATAAAAAACGTAAAAATTGTCGAAGAGGAAAGGGACATCGTCAAAGCCTTTCAAGAGTAAAGATTACGGCAATTGAAGGAGCGAAATAATGGCACATAAGAAAGGTCAAGGTTCTTCTAGAAACGGCAGAGATTCAAGATCACAAAGACTTGGGGTCAAGAAATTCGGCGGACAAGAAGTTATTGCAGGTAATATCATTATTCGTCAAAGAGGGACAGCTTATCATCCAGGTCTAGGCGTAGGAATGGGTTCTGACAGAACTTTATTTGCTTTAAGAGACGGAAAAGTAATTTTCTCAGAAGGCAAAAAACGGGTTGTTTCGGTTAAATAATGTTAGTAGAGACAGAGCTAGATAATGTTTTTGATGAAAGCGTCTTTGATGATGTGGAGGAGATCACTCCTCCCAAAAAAAAAGACTCGAATCGTCATTCTTACATAGATAAAGTTATTTTGACTCTGTCAGCTGGAAGAGGCGGTAATGGCAAAGTTGCCTGGATTCGCACTCGGTTTTTAGCAAAAGGCGGACCTTCTGGCGGAAACGGCGGAAAAGGTGGCTCGATTATAATTCAGGTTTCAAAAGATCTTTTATCACTTGATCATTTCCGCAACACTCGAATCGTAAAAGCGGAAAATGGTGCAGATGGCGGAACATGTCAATGCCAAGGAAAGAAAGGTTTAGACAGAATCATTAAGGTTCCTTGCGGAACACTTATCAAAGATTTAAGCACAGGTGAAGTGATTCGGGATCTTATTAAAGACGGCGAACAATTTGTTATCTGCGAAGGCGGCAAGGGCGGACTTGGTAATGACCATTTTAAAACCCCAACAAATAGAACTCCGAATATTGCTACTCCCGGTAAGCCAGGCATATCCATGCAACTCGAGTTTGAATTGAAACTAATTGCGGACATAGGATTTGTAGGCCTTCCGAATGCAGGAAAGTCAACACTTCTAAATGCCCTAACAGCGACTCAAGTTAAAATTGGTGACTACCCATTTACAACTCTGAAACCAAATCTTAGCTACATAGAATTTGATAATTACTCAAGAATTTATCTAGCCGACATACCAGGTATAATTAAAGATGCCCACATCGGCCGTGGACTTGGGATAGAATTCTTAAGACACATCGAGCGGACTAAAGTCCTTATCTTTGTTGTAGACCTAGCTAAAGAGCATGAAGATGACCCTCTACACGACTTAAATCTCTTACGAGAAGAACTTGAGCTTTATGACCCAACTCTTCTAGAAAAACCCTTTATTGTCGCTCTGAATAAATCTGATTTACCAGAAGCTGAAGGCCACTTAAAACAATTCATGCAAAACTACCCCTTCCCTAAAGAAACCATATTCCCAATTTCCGCTAAAGAAAAACAAAATCTAGAGCCATTCATAAAAGCAATGCGCAACATGGCAGGCGCACCAAAAACCCAAAATGCAACAATCACCTTTGACTATCTAAAGTCGCTCCAGTCACCTGTAAGTATTGACTAATATCCATATTTGAAACTCGAGAGTTTTATATTTAATTTTAGGAGAGAATTTTTGACTTCATTACCAGTTCGACACCCTCATTCAGAAGCAAAATTTCTAGCATAATGAGGAGCTCCTCGCGACCTGCCCTAAAATTAGATAAGTCTCTAAACACGATCCGCTATTCAAGACAGGGCTATTTAACTATGCGGAACCTTGGGCGAGTAACAGGCACAATTTGGCACGTTTCTTCATTGACTCCAGATATCACTTCAAGACCTTCGCAACTATCAATTGTCAATCGGCTAATTGTAGGAGAACCCCTTAAATCAATATTTGAAAAGCGATGGCAATTTGAGAGATCAAGACGACTAAGACTAATGAGTTCGGACGGAAAAACAGCGCAATTCACTCGCTTTAACTTCAGCACTTTAAGAAGTCGACAGTGACTAAGAGATCCTAAATCTTTTAGATAATCACAATCTGCTATTTCGCAGTTTTCAAGCAGCGGCAGTGGTATTGAAATAGCCGTTATAGGTAGATAATTAAGAATTAAGCTCTTTAGGGGAGCTTCTCCTAGCGCCGTTATTTCCATGAGCTTTTCACATTGATAAATTGAGCAGCTACTTAGGGTGGCAAGACCGGGAGGTATCGTCGTAATTGAAGGTAAATTTGAGAGCTTAATAGTAACTATTTGAGGAAGCTGAGAAACAAGGATAGAAAAGTGTGTATCAGAAAATCCTAGACTATTACTTATCTTCATATCTAATGGGATATCACTAATAATATCTTTAATTTCGATAAGTTTTTGAGCAAATTGAGCAGGATCAGAAATTTCTATAATTTTTTCAAGGTAATCTGGAGCCAATTTCGATAGAACCAGCCGCTTATCTTCAGGAGACCACCCACAAGTTGATATAGCATTTAATATTGCAAGATATGAAATAGGATCCGATTGAGATTCAGCCAATTTAATAATATATCTGATTGTTGGCATATCATTAAAAGGAGATGTTGCAAATTTAATAGCTTCCAACGCTTCTTCCAATGTAATGGATTCCTTGGGAATGTTTTCCCAAACAAGACCTCGTAATTTGGATTGAAGCGAGATATCCCCTAAATAGTTGCACAATTCAATTACTTCAACAAGCTTGCAACCATCTATTTTTAAGACCTCTAAATCACCATTAAGAGCGTTTAAATAAAGCTGAAACGTCTCCTTTTCAACTCCCGTTGGTAACAATAATTCGGGAAGAAGCTCTTTTTTAAAAAGTTGATCGAATGTTTTGCTTAATAAAGCAGAAGTTTTTAAAACAGTTGCCGGAATATCAATAGAAGTGGCTTCACTGCTTGATTTACATAAGATAGTTACATTAAATGAAAGCACTTTTTGAACAGTTGGACTTAATTTTGAAAACAAGTCTAGTCTGACATGTTGAGAAATTTCATGACGACTTAATTGCTCTTGAGCAGCACCTATCAGAGAACTATCTTCTGTATCCTGAAGGATATCAATGTTACTTCCCTTTTCTAACTCCGCTATCGCACGTTCTGCCCAACCAGGAGTTGATGTTCTAATGATTTCCATAATAATCCCAATATTTCATACAATTAAGGATTAGTATACTGATGAATATATTTATAGCTATTTTTCAACTGACAGATAAAAAAAATCGAATTAGTTAATTATACTCTAATAATAAGCAACTTACGTTCAACAAGCAAAAAACTAGAAATAAGACTACCTTAGCTATCTCTAAAAATTGTTAAATAACTTAAAGAGAAAGAAATAAATACTTAAAACAAATATAGCGCCACCAGCTATGCAGGCAAAAGAATTTTTCTCTTTGTAGGCAAAGTAGAAAAGCTCAAGCGAAATTCCGATTCCTACTAAGGCAAAAGCTACTTCAAATCTTAAATTAAATGGAGGGCGAGTGCCAATAAAAATGAAAACCACAATCATTGCAGTTGTGATTCCTGAAAGTTTTTGACTGAGTTTTTCTCTTTTTAATGATTTATAGATATAATACGGCGCCATGGCGGAAAACATTAGTGACATAACCATAGTAAATATTTATACTGCTCCTATTTCAAAAATTTGATTCTTTTCGATTCTCCCCTTTTCCTAATTCTCAAGCTTCTTCCGCGGCACATCCTATTTTAAGAGAGCGCTAGCTATTTGGCGGGCAAAATTGTCGCATGTATAAGCCCTAGCCTTTTCGGAGGCAAGATAGAGCTTAATATTTTCTAGGTATAGATTGAATTCGTCTTCTGTGATTGAGAGAAGATAGTTGTGCAGTTCTTTGTAGGAGGGAAAATTTCTTTTATCAATAAAGCAATTGGCTGGTACTACTTCTAAAATATTAGGAGCGCCGAGATAGACGGGAACGACTCCTGCAAGGAAGCAGTCGAAGATTTTTTCTGTGATGTAACCATTCATGCAGGCAGTATTTTCATAACAAATAGAGAATTTATATTTCTTCAGAACCTCTATTTTATTTTCGACCACTCCACGATAGGAGGAGAACTTTTCCTTTTCCCAATCAGGGCCATAGAGATCAAATAGGGCAGGATGTTGATTAAAGTATTGAATAGCTCTTCTTCTTTCGGTGTAAATCTCACCCTTGAATTTCGATTTTTTATTTGCAGCCATTATTGCACATAGCTTTCGATCGCCAAACGGCATTACATCTTTTAGCATTGGATAGCAAACGGGATAATTAAATTTTAGATATTTTTTTCCATCAATACGATCATCTTCCCAAGTAAGAACTTTAGAAAATTTATTAAAATAGTCATCCTTATGTAAATTTGGTAAGACTGATGGCGGCTCAAAAACCAATAAAATGAGATTTTTGGGGGGGATTTTTTCTAACTTCTCTTTAGTGACATTCCAGATAAGATAAACTGTATCTTTCTTGATCGACTTCAAACAAGATGATGGGCCTGCACTTATTGTATGCCCCTCTTTATTAAGAAGATACTTGACCTTGTCCCAAAGTGATGCACCTTCATACTCAGTTATCGCCTCTTTCGAAAAAAGAGTCTCTACATAAGGCTCATAATCAGGAATAACAACAAACTCAAGACTATTTAAAGAAACAACAAAACAAAACAAAAAAATGCGATACATACGGTATGAATTATACCGAACTCTCTTTTATTTTTGTAATATCTTCCTGCATTTTTGCTAGCTGCTCACTTGTAGGAGCTTTGAGATATTCTTTTAGATCTGTAGCTAGACCTTCCTTTTGCTGAATAAGCTTATCATTAAGAAGCCCACTTGCAGATTCTTGCATGGTCTGTAGAGCTTCGTTCATTACTTTAACATATTGATCGCGCTGCTGCTCAAATTTAGATGTTTGCATCCCTTGAAAACTTTTCTCAAAAAGATTAATGCTTTCCTGAAAATCTTTTTGGTAGGTGGGCCCTTGTGGGCCTTGTCCTGAGATAGACATGTGTAAATTTCCCCATTGTACTTTAAATTTTTTTATATAGAATAGTAAAATATGTGGAAAGTAATTTTACTGTTCTTGCCTTGGATAGCCCTAATTTTTGGAGAAAATACGCCTGATTTAAAATCTCCAGAAGATATTCAGATCGAAATTAATCAAGCGGAGAAGGACTTTGAAATTGCACAAAAAATGTTTATTCCATGGTATACAGGACCCTTAATCACAAGCTCTGCAAATAACGTTGCTCCCGGCCACTTTAATATTCAGCCCTATGTTTACTTAACTCTTAATCATGCACAATTTAATACACATAGAACTTCTGTCAGCACGCCTAATTCCTATGTCATTAGTCCTTTGATAGTGCTTCAGGCAGGATTAACTAACTGGCTTGATATTACACTGATTCCACAGGCTACTTTTAAATGGCAGTCAGATCAATTCGCTTCCAATTTCAACGATCTCTCCCTTAGTTTAGGATTTCAACTAGCAAAAGAAGGCCTCTACCAGCCGAGCATGCGCTTATTTCTTGGCGAATCCTTTCCTACAGGAAAGCACAACAATTTGGACCCAAGCAAACTAGGTCTTGACTCCATGGGAAGTGGCGCATTTCAAACAACACTTGGCCTGACAATCAGCAAAATCTTTTGGTGGCTAAAACTCCACCCTATCGCTACTCGCCTTTCTGGAAGTTATTCAATAGCTGATCATAAAGCTCATGTTACAAATTTTAATGCTTATGGCGGCACTTACGGAACAGACGGAAATGTTAAAGTTGGAAACACCCTCAACCTCGACTTAGGACTTGAATTTAGCCTTAACCAAAGATGGGTCATTGCAACCGATATCGTCTATACAGCTTCTAATAAATCAAGCTTTTCAGGAAGCCACGGCACAACAGAATTCGGATTACCGGCAGAAGTTGGAGCTCCATCAAGCGATTCCTTTTCCCTTTCACCAGCAATTGAGTACAACGTTACAGATACACAAGGTTTTATTGGCGGTATCTGGTTTCCCCTCACAGGGCGTAATAGCGCAAATTTCATAACTCTCATGCTATCCTACACCGCTTACTTTTAAGAGCCTATACACTAAACAATTGTAGTCCCTGCTGTTCCATACGTCCACTCAAAATCGTTTTTAAGATACTCTGCTCGTAGCACTTTTGGCTTAAGGACAGCAATTCCTGGATGCTTTCTAATGTAGTCATAAAGAGGCTTAAGACTTTCTCTAGCTTTTTCTAATAAAGACATCTTGTTCCATCCAATACCTTCTTCTAAATGAGCTGCACCAGCTACTAAAAAACATCTACTAGTTTCATCCAATCGCATACGGATAGAATCAATACTTTCTATCATAGATAATGTTCTCGAAGGGAAAAAGAGGTCATGTGCAGTGTGGTTAGTCAATAATTCAAGCCTTCTATTTAGGTAATAAAGAAGCTTTTTATATAACTTCTCATTGTCACTTCTCATATCCTTGAAGCGGGCCTTACAAAAAAGATCTAGTATTATAGGATTGATTTTCTTAAGGGTAAATTGCCTTATTTCATTTGCTTTAAGAACAATTTGCCGTATAAACTCATATTGATTGTCGGTATCATATCCACCTAATTTCGACTCACAAATTAAAAGCATTTCATTTTCCCAATTAAAATCCCGCTCTTTAAGAAGGGAGGTATAGTTATTACCCAAAAATTGAGCTTTAATTCGTTTCACTTGGTTAGCATGGACAATTAATACAACATCATCAACATCTTGGGGAGCAAAAACATTTCTATATAGATTTTCAGAATCCCATCCAATAACATCATCAAATGAAATGGTGCTTCTTACCATTTTTTTAATATCACTATTATATGGAGCCAGCACCTCTCTTTCTAAAGCTTTCCGCCCCTCAACTAATAGATAACTACCTGGAGTAGCAAACGAAGACACAAACATTTGATTTACAGCTTCACACGTACTACAGTAATGAAACTCTGCAAGAAGAAATGTGTTACAATCCTTAAGCTCACCAGACATAGCAATTATTTCATAATGATCACTAATTGCCCTTGGAATGGAATCATATTCAGCTAACCCTGGTTCATTTTTTTGACTAAATATTGCAACCCCAGGGAGCCTATTTAAAAAAGGAAAGGCTTTTTTAAACAACTGTGTAGGTAAAAAAAGGAAAGACCTTTCAAAGGTGTTCACTCTTCTGATGGTATCTATTATGGCAAGAAGACGTCTATCCGCATATCTTTCTTCAATAAGAGAGCTACTTTCTCTAATAATACGCCTTCTCTCACAAATGCTTTCGTCTAATTTAGATTTTAAATCATTAATATTCTGGGCAAGCACCGTGCGTCTAAAGTGAGATTTTTCTGTTAAATGATATATGTGCCTTGCTTCTCTAATACGCTCTTGTAAAAAGCAAATGGAATCTAGATCAAATTGCTTTAATCGAAATGCTAATCGTTGAATTCGTAACGCTGCTGATTCAAAAGATACTCCACAAAAGCTTTCGCCCCAATACTTAATAAGCTCTCGTTCCCAATTACATTGGTTATATAAAAAAACATTATGAATTCTTTCTGCTAAAGCAGAAATGAGACGCGGAATTTTTGCCCATTTTTTACTATATTTAATATCACAGCCCATAATCATAGAAATGTTAGGTGTCTGAATTTCCCGATAAGCTGGTATTTCATCAAGTTCCTTTAACGCACGCTCCATTACTAGAAGCAAGCAACTTCCAGGAATTGCGAATCTTGAAACAAACAAATCATTAATTTTTAAGGAAACACTGTCAGATTCCTCTAAAACAAATACCCGGGACTCTTCAGCAAGATGATCTACGTTATAATGAGCTGATATAAAACCTTTTAATGCAACATCCATATTATACCAACGGAATTTAAGGTTGAGTTTCTAAAAAAGCGTATAAAGGTTTTTCTGAAGTGCCAAAGCCTTTATCTATCAGATCTTTTATATTACTTATTTTGAGTGCAGTTAGATCACTGGAAAGTGCATAAAAAACCGTAAACCGAGCAGTCGATGTATCCTTAGAGCACCGATTAGTCAAAAGCGCCATTCTTAGAATTTTTTCTTCAAGCAATGTTAAATTATCTGGATCGTATGAATAGCCAATCGTATACGAAACATAAGGACTGCTTATAGCTGCTTGACTCATAAAACTTATTTGGATTTCAGAAATAGCCGGTGAAGACATATTTATTCTCCTTTTGGATTAATGCCCATCTCAGCCCTTTAAAATCTACTTAAGAGCTACCCATTAAAATTCAGGGATCTGCAGTAGATTTTACCAAAATAGTAATAAGCATAACAAGAGAAATTCTACGATCATAAACTCATAATAAGACTATCTCTTTACTAAAGGTCTGTTTATTGATATGATTTTTCATTAAAAATTAAGTAATGATAAGTTTATCGAACAGTTTAAAGGAAATTATATGATAGCGCCATTTTATCCAATCGTATTTTTTAGTAGGGCTCACGTTGAGGCTTTTCATTTTGATTTTGCAATCCATCAAAATAATGATATTAATTATTTTAGACATATAAGTGATCTATTTATAACCTCTATTAAGCGCAACTTATACCATTCAGAAGATATCACTCCATTTTTGTATACGAGGCTAGCTTTATGGATAAAAGACAATCCAGCTTTTCTAATAGATATCTTAAATTTTATAGATTACATTAGACCACGCATACATCCAAATAGCATTCGGTCTATATGCGATTTTATCATCAAATCTCCTTCAAGGACACAGTATCAATTATTAGAATATTTTTGCGAGAAACCATTTCTCTCTTTATCTGAGCGCAAAATTACCATTGATTTAGTGACTCATACAACGGCTAGAATCTCGCAAAGAATTTTCTATCTATGCGCGCTTCATTTTCCAATTGAAATTAGTCACATCAAATACAAAATTAGAAATCAACTAGAGCTTGAAAGATTAGAGAACGTAAACCTGGATAATATTATTGAAAACGAATCTCAAGGGTTTGAATCAGGAACATGCTTTGGATTTGCCTGCGCAGCTATTACTCACACAGAACCAACTAGATTTAAGCTTCGCTTTTGGCAAGGATGGCATGCTATTAATGTTAAATTCTCGATCCTAAAAAACCATTTTACAGGCTACTCAACATTCCCAAAACTTCAGCGAAATCACACCCCCGTCACAGTTCTAGAATCACGTAGAATATCGATCCATTTCTTATATCGATTACTCCAGAGCAAAAAATACGCAGAAGGGATCATTTTTTTAATTGGCGCAAATAATTCAGTAGGGCACTTTTTTTATCTTAATTTTAGCAACCAATACATTATGGATAATCAATTTAGAACTGACCTTACAACTATCCCCAAAGAATTATTTAACAAGCATGTTGTAGCCTATGTCCATACTAAACATTGCTTTCGATATGAAGAGTTTCAATTCCTGGAAGTAATAGAAAACTCCTAAGAAGCTGCTTATTTTTGGCGCGGCCTTTTAGTCTTGATAGGACAACTCGATTTTCCGATCAATTGGTAAAATATACACCAACTGAATACCGATTCTAGAAGGGTAAATACTCCTGCACCGAATGCAATCCAGCTGGATTGCCAAAATGCATATGCAAATAATGCTAATGCAATGCTTAAGCGAATGACTCGATCTCTTGTTCCAATATTTCTTTTCATGAATTCTCCTTTTACTTAAAATGCAAACAAACTTCTCTATACTGAGAGGGGTTCAAAAATTGGGAATTTTCAAGTTAGAAATGCCCAGAT
>CAZKFL010000033.1:707-24809 GCA_964552055.1 uncultured bacterium | reverse complement strand
GCTGTTTACGTGTAGGATCTTTCTTATTAATAACGTAGACCCGTCCTTTTCTTTTAACTATTCTATCGCCCTTCAGAGGATCCGCTTTAACGGAAGATCTTACTTTCATCTATTTGCTCCAGTATCTATGTGTAAATTGGAAATATAGCTTATCAAAGTAGTGATTTATTGACAATTATATTTCATCTTGAGTACACTCTTCCCTATAAAATTAATCAAAAGAGATGACCATGAAGAGAACATATCAGCCAAGTAAACTTAAAAGAGCCCGTACACATGGATTCCGTGAAAGAATGTCTACTAAGTCAGGAAGAGCCGTTCTTGCAAGAAGACGCGCAAGAGGCCGTCACAAGCTTACAGTTTCCGACGAAGTCTCTAAATAAGACAGGCTTTGCCCTTCTTAAGGCTAAAGGGACTAGAGTTTATGGAAAATCTGTAAAGTTTTCATTCTCTTTTGGCTCTTTTGAGGGGTTAGAATTCGGTGTAACCGCCTATAAAAAAGGTGGAAATGCAGTTGCACGCAACTATTTTAAGCGAATTGCAAGAGAAGTTTTTAGAAAAAAAGGGCACCTTCTGCCAATGGGTTTAAAATTACAAATTGTCCCATTTGCTCCTCTTGAAAAAATTTCTTTTCATACTATTTTAGCAGACTTTTGTGAGAGCTTATGCACATCAATCCTGAGCAAAAAAGAGCAATTGAAACCGTAAAAGGCAGAGTGTTAGTTCTTGCCGGCGCTGGCAGCGGCAAGACATCAGTGCTTGTGCAAAGATGCGTTAATCTTCTTAATAATCACTGCGTACCTCCTTCCGAGATTTTAGGCCTTACTTTTACTAATAAAGCAGCGGAAGAGATGCGGGCGCGTATTGCTAAACACGTCAACTCAACTGTCGCTAAAGAAGTTACCCTCACAACATTCCATAGCTTTTGCTTTAGCGTTCTTAAGGAAGAAATTCATCATCTGGGCTATACGAATACATTTACGGTTTATGATGAAAAAGACAGAGAAAGACTTCTGATTACTCTCGAAAAGCAGCTGAAAGAAGAGAGTGAAGCAGAAACTGTGAATGCAGATACTCTTCTAACCGAACTTGTGAAGTCTCTCAAGGCCTACAACGCAGTTGACTTCGACAGCATGCTCACTCTCACCCTTGAAATATTTCAGAAAGTTCCAGAACTGCTTGACCGGTATCAAGACCGTTTTAAATATATCATGATTGATGAGTATCAAGACACTAACCAGACTCAGTTTGCATTAGCAGAACTTTTAGCTAAAAAATATGGTAACTTGTTTGTGGTGGGTGATGATGATCAATCTATTTATAGCTGGCGGGGCGCTGAAGTCAAGCATATCTTAGGTTTTAAAAATAACGCTCTTATTAAGCTGGAACAAAATTATCGAAGCACTAAGACAATTCTTGACGCAGCCAATGCTGTGATTAAAAATAATTCGGAGCGGTACCCAAAAACACTTTGGAGCGGCTCATTCGAAGGCGACCGAATTCACGTCTTTCACGCCCATGATGAAGTTCAAGAAGCAGAAGCTGTCGTAGCAAGAATTCTTAGACTTAAACACGAAAAGGGCCTTACTTGGGGCGACTTTGCCATTCTCTATAGATCCAACACTTTATCACGACCATTTGAAATGGCTCTTCTCCAAGCGCCCTATAAAAATGGTGATAAATTTGTTAGAGGCATTCCTTATAGAGTTGTTCAAGGAATGGAATTTTATGAACGCGCAGAAATCAAAGACCTAGTCGCCTACTTAAAAGTTATTGTCAATCAAGCCGACCCAACCCCTATACTCCGTATTCTGAATTATCCTAAGCGCGGAATATCAGTTAATGCTATTGAAATCCTAAACGAGGCGTGCAAAACGCAAAAATTGCCGCTATGGAAAATTCTTGAAACAGCAGAATCCATACCCCTCTCTAACCAAGCAAAGGCAGGAGTTGCAACGTTTGTCCAATTGATCAAAGAGGCAAAAAGCGCGTTTCATAACCAGTCCCTTCATACCGCAACTAAATGGCTTGTTGAAAAACTCAATCTAAAAGACGCTCTTAAAGACGAATTTAAATCAGACAAAGCGCAACAATTTAAATGGGAAAACATCCAAACGCTTGTCAACATGACGGAAGCAGAAGATGACTTATCATTACATGATTTCCTGAGCCAAAGCACTCTCGATGGACTTAAATTTAATAAAAAGGACAGGTCGCAAGACAAAGTCAATCTCCTCACTTTTCATAGCGCTAAAGGACTTGAGTTCACAGCCTGCTTTCTTGTTGGAATTGAAGACCGCTACATCCCCCACGAAAGAAGCATTCTTGAAGGAAACCTCGAGGAAGAAAGGCGCCTTTTCTATGTAGCTATCACTCGGGCAAAAAAATACCTGACTCTCAGCATGACAAAAAACAGAACCACGCACGGCAAAGCAAGACCTACAAACCCATCGCGCTTTCTTTTTGAGCTCCCCAAAGAACTCATGGAAATTGAACACAGCGATAGACCCCTATCATTTATTCACTAACAAAATAAGGACTTAATATGAGCGCTATTAGCTTTCTAAATCTGCCATTTACTGTTTCCGAGGCCACCTTTCACAAGATTGAAGAAGCATCGCGAATCACAGGTCTATTTCTTACAGCCTTTACTGTTGCAGCAACAAGCGTAGTTGGTTATTCTAAAGCTAATGACTATATGGGAGACGCAGCCTATTTTTTAATAGCGCCCGAAATAATACTAACTAAAAGCATCCTGGAAACCATTCTTCCTACCTGTGGCAATGTAGCAAGAAGCCTTGCACGCAGATGCATGCAAATTAAGGATGCCTAGTGTCCCCAATCATTCACCCAACAATCATCCTAAGACATCGAAAGGAAAATCTCAAAAAATGCAGTCTCCACGGCCTTGAATCAAGGCCGGATATGCTATTTTTTACTTATCCAAAAGCAACCCTCCCACCACTCACAAATTATTTTGCTCTTGATTTCGAGGGGCCACTTCTCAGCAAGGAAGACAATCACCTTGGGATTTTTCTCATCGATGGCACATGGAACTATGCCAAAACCATGGCTAACAGCATTAAAGAGCCTCTAATCAAAAGGTCTTTGCCAAAAAATATTCAGACTGCCTATCCTCGCAAACAAACCTCTTGCGATGATCCCGACCGCGGCCTTGCCTCAGTAGAAGCCCTCTTTGTCGCCTACCACATCCTAGGACATGACACAAGCGGTTTACTAGACAACTACTACTGGAAAGAAGTTTTTTTAAAACAATTCTCTTAAGAGACTTTTATACAAAATCGCTCATAAAAAGGTTTTCATTTTCATTATGAGGCATAGTGTGGTATAGTGTTTATTCAATTAAACCAAATGAAATATGACTCCAAGAATTTACGAAAAAGCCGAACATAAACTCTCAAAAGACAAAATTGATCCGGCTGCATTATTTGTTATTGAGACACTTAAGAAAGCAGGACATGTTGCTTATATTGTAGGCGGATCTGTTAGAGACCTTCTTTTGAGCAATGTCCCCAAAGATTTTGATCTATCTACTTCTGCAAAGCCAGAAGAAATTAAACGGCTTTTTAGCAGGTGTTTTTTAATCGGCAAAAGATTCCGCTTAGCTCATGTTCATGTAGGCAATAAAGTTATTGAGGTCGCTACATTTAGAAAGGGCGACAATACGAATGAGACTTTAATTGTTGAAGATAATGAGTGGGGAAATGAAGTAGAAGACGTTCTTCGCAGAGACTTTACAATCAATGGTTTGTACTATGATCCGCTGAATGAGACAATTATTGACTATGTTGATGGATATCTCGATGCTAAGAAAAATATTTTAAGAACAATTGGCACTCCATTTGCGAGATTTAAACAAGATCCGGTTCGTATGATCAGGCTTTTGAAATTTAGAGCTAGATTTGGAATCGAAGTAGAAGAGAGCGCTATCCAAGCCTTATTTGATTGCCGGGGTGAAATTCTTAAAAGCTCTCAAGCCCGAATTTTAGAAGAACTCCTAAGAATGCTAGAATCTGGTCACTCAGACGCCTTCTTTAAACTTCTCTCAGAACACGGATTTCTAACCCTCCTTCTTCCTAAAGTTTCCGAATCATTTGAACAAGGACAAAACGAGCCTGTATTTGAATTCTTACGTGAAATTGACAATATAGTCTTGCATGAATCCAAGAAAAATATTTCTAGAGCAGTTTTTTTATCAGCTATTGTCTTTCCACTACTTGAAACCCACCTTAGAATCCTCCATGGCGATAGAGAAAAACCGATGCATCTTGGTGAAATCGGCGAAGAAGCCTACTTTATGATCAAAGATGCTTTTGCTCCGTTTTTAATTTTACCGAAAAAGCTCGTGGCAGATATGGCGGCAATTCTTACCTCTCAATTCCGATTTACCCCCCTTGATAAAACAAAACAAGTTAGACAGCGCATACCGGCAATCCCAAACTTTCATTTAGCTCTTCAATTTTTTGAACTAAGAACACGCATTGAACCTGGACTACAAAACCTTTATCAAGAGTGGGATTACTTCTGGAAAAAGCACAAAGAAAAGCCCACCCGTAAACCTCGAAGACGATGACTATATTTGTTGTCGCAGGGGAAAAAAGCGGCGATGCTATTGCTGCTAAAGTACTAAAACCTCTTTCTCAAACAGCTATAATTAGTGGAGTTATTGGACCCAAACTAAAAGAGATGGGAGCAAAAGAGCTTTTCTCCATAGATTCTTTTCAGGTTATGGGCATAGTTGATATCATTAAAGCCCTCCCCCACTTCATTCGCCTTTTCTTCAAAATAAAAAAAACGATTTTAGCAAACAATCCAAATCTTGTTTTGCTTGTCGATAATGCTGAGTTCAGTTTGCTAATAGCTAGATCGCTACGAAAATCTGGATTCCAAGGAAAAATTGTTCAGCTCGTCTCGCCGAGTGTTTGGGCGTGGCGCAAATCTCGAATTAAGACTCTCGAAGAAAATTTTGACCTTCTCCTCTCAATCCTCCCTTTTGAAAAGAAATATTTTAAGGGCTCACCCCTTAGAGTTGAGTACATTGGACACCCTTTGATAGATGAACTAAGAGCAGTTAAGACAGAAAATCAAATCAATTTCCCAAACGAAAAACCAATTATTGCGATATTTCCCGGCAGCCGAAAAAAAGAGACGTCACTCAATCTCCCTCTGCAACTTACTTCAATAAAAAATTTAAATACCCATCAAATAGCAATCAGCGTTTCTTCTTCTCATCTTTTGCCTCTGATTAGCAAAATTCTGAAACAATCAGGCGTTCAGGCAACCATTATCACTTCCGAACACAGATTTGAACTGATGCAAAAAGCAGAATTTGCGTTATCAAAGCTTGGTACAGTCAATCTAGAGCTAGCCTACTTCAATGTACCTACTATCACCTCCTTTCCTCTGCCCAAAGTAGAACAGTTTCTTTTACAGCACGTTTTTAAAGTTTTCCTTCCGCACTACTCAACTGTAAACCTCCTTGCCGAAAGGCGAGTTTTTCCTGAATACATTGCTTATTTTGCAACAACTGAAAATCTCTCTCGCGAAGTCCATAACTTTGCTACAAACCCCGATCTTCGCGCATGGACCAAGTCCGGCTGCATTCTTGTAAAAAAAATCCTTGAAATAGACTCTTTTGGAGCAAAAGCAACCGCCTTAATTAAAGATTTACTTTAAAAAGGGAATCCTAAAAAGTTTTTTTGTTTTTTCTCTGTCTGCTCTGTGCTCTCTGTGGTGGATTTTTTTAAATCTTCCTCTTGGAAATATATGGGGGGATAACCTATAATCCTTCACATTATGCAAGAAGTCTTTAAAATATATATAGACCGTTTGAGCGAAGGGGATGTAGAGACCATAGAAGAAGAGGTTGATCCTAGCTTTTTAGACGTAACTGATGGAAATCTCTTTTTTTCCGAAAAGATCCATTTCAATGGAACCGCCTATTTAGCTGATAGCCACATCATCTTGACCCTTAACTTGTCAACAACGTATCAAACCTACTGTAGAATTTGCAATGAGATGATTATTCTTCCATTTACATTAGAGGATCTCTATATTACAGAAGAGATAGCAAACATTCCTTCAAAGATCTTTGATTTAAAAGAGCCTTTAAGAGATGCTATCCTTTTAGAAATCCCCCTCTATAATGAATGTGAAGGCGGATGCTCTATGAGAAAAGACTTGAACAAATATTTCAAACAAGACTTAAGCACTAACTATTAAGGAGATTTAAACATGGCAGTACCTAGAGCAAGACACTCAAATGCCCGCAAGAACAGCAAGTTAGCCCATTTAGCTAAAAAACCTAAAGCAACAACGATTTGTTTAAACTGCAGAAATTCTATTCTTCCTCACCATGTGTGCGGTTCATGCGGTCATTACAAAGGCAGAAGCTACAATACAGAAAAAGAGGCTTAGTATTAATCTTTTTATCAGGTAAGATAACCACAATAATAGATTGAATTACTAGGCGTGCTAATGAAAGAACTTCTTTTAAATATTGAGTCTAAAGAAACTAGGCTTGCAACCCTTGTTGACCGAAGGTTGCAAGAGCTTGTTGTTGAGCGAAAAAAAAGTAGGCAAATTACCGGAAATATCTATCGTGGTAAAGTAACGAATATCCTTCGTAACATCCAATCCGCATTTATTAATATCGGAGAAGGTGAAAATGGATTTATTCATATCTCTGATATCATGGAAAATACGCAGAAATTCCAAGAACTTTTTGATATGGATTTTGACTGGGATTACGATCCTGCTGCTTATCAAGCAAAAGAGACCAAGGAAAGCGACATCACAAAGATATTGATGGCAGATCAAACTGTTTTGGTACAGGTGGTCAAAGAAGCTATTGGTTCAAAGGGAGCAAGACTTACCTCTAATTTATCAATTCCGGGAAGATACCTTGTTCTTCTTCCAAACACCTCTCATCGCGGTGTCTCTAGAAAAATTTCTGATCCTGGGAGTAGAGACAGGCTAAAACAAATTATCCGCTCCTTTGAAATGCCCACTGATATGGGTCTAATTTGCAGGACGGCAAGCACATTTGCATCGACCGATCAATTAGTTGAAGAAGCTCATGAGCTTGTAGAGCATTGGAATAAAATCATTGAAACTTTCCAAAAAGGTGATGGGCCTCAGTGCCTTTACAGAGAATCCGATATCATTAAACGTACCCTCATGACTGCGCTGGACAAGAAGTTTGACCGCATTTTAATTGATCATCAGCCGACTTATGCCGCCTGCTTAAAAATGTATAGCCGCTATAAAGACGAAGATCAAACACTTAAAATTGAATATTATCGCGATACAATACCGATGTTCAAAAAATTCAATGTCGAGAAGGAAATTGAACGCGCTCTCGCAAGAAAAATCTGGCTTCCTTCAGGTGGATACCTCTTCTTTGATCGCACAGAAGCAATGTATACTGTGGATGTTAATTCAGGCAGAAGCACAAAAACCGGCGGCTCTAGCGATGTGGAAGAAGCGTTAGTTAAAATTAATATGGAAGCCGCAGAAGAAATTGCAAGGCAGCTTCGCATTAGAAATATTGGCGGTCTTATTGTATGTGACTTTATTGATATGCGTTCGAGAAAAAATCAAAGACGTGTTCTTGATAAACTGAAAGAATCAATGAAAGACGACTCTGCTAAATGCACAATACTCGGGATGAGTGAATTTGGCCTTGTTGAAATGACAAGACAAAGAAGCAAAGAGTCTCTTATGCAAACTCTATTTACCGACTGCCCTTATTGTTCAGGAAAAGGAATCATTAAAAATTACGAAAGCGTATCTATCGAATTAGAACGCTCGCTTAGAGAGCTAATATTGCAAAATCAAGAATTAGCATTAGAAGTCTCTATTCATCCTGAACTGAATCATTTTATTGAGCATACAGATAAAAATTATCTGGAAAAAATGGCCATAAAATTAAATGCAGCAATCACTTTTAAAACAAATGATTTGCTTCATTTAAATGATTTTGAGATATATTCAAGTGTTAATGGGAAAAAGCTTGAAACCTGATAGCTCGTTTAGAATGTTGATTGAGCCTTTTAAACAAAAGGCTCCTGAAAGCAAGTATTGGAAAATAATGGGCGAATTTTTAGATGATTTTGAAACAATCATTGAAAAAAAAGGTCTTGATAAAGAGTTTTTCAAGCCTATTTTGACATCTTATGCTAGATTTGTCCTGAATCAAATTGAAGCGCCTTATAATTTTGAACCTTATCATACAGCTATTAGAGAACCTTTTGATCATTTCGCTTTTGGATCGACTTTATTTCGCCCTCTCATCGATTTTAACCATTCATTTCTTTATGGAAGAGAAAATCTCCAAACGATTGAATCGATTCTAGACAAAAAGGAAAATGTTGTGATTTTTGCAAATCACCAAACTGAAGCTGATCCTCAAGCAATTAACCTATTGTTAGAAAATGAATTTGCAAACTTTAGTACAAAAATTGCCTATGTTGCAGGAGAAAGAGTCGTCACAGATGCTCTCGCAGTTCCCTTTAGCTTAGGAATCAATTTATTTTGCGTCTATTCTAAAAAATATTTTGATGTCTATCCTGAACGTAGAACGCAAATGATGGAGCATAATAAAAGAACTATGCTACGTCTTGGTGAACGCCTAGATGGCGGCAGTCAATGCATCATGATTTTTCCAAGCGGTGGTAGAGACAGACCAAATGATCAGGGTGTCATTGAGGTTGCAGAGTTTGATCCACAAAGCATCGAACTTCTTTACTTGCTTGGCAGAAAATCAAAAACACCGACGCACTACTTCCCTTTAGCGCTATCTACCCATGACCTACTTCCACCTCCGGAAGATATTCAAATAGATCTTGGTGAAAAACGGCCAACAAATGAAGCGAGTGTATATTTACATTTTGGCAAAGAAATTGGTATGGAAAATTTCCCTGGTTCTGATACAACTGATAGAATCAGAAGAAAAGAATTACGTACCCATTATATTTGGCAACTGTGTTGCAAAATGTATGAACAGTTTCCTACATAGGAGTCTTATATGGTAAAATTTACCACCTTTTTATTAGCTGCATTTTGCCTAAATGCAGGCTCTTATGAAATTATTGAGGAACAAAACACACTTCAAATTCTCTCCCCTTCTCTAAAAAATCGAAAGTCAATCAAGATTCGTCTAGAAAATGGTCTCGAAGCTTATCTGATTTCTGATCCTGAAGCAAATCAATCTGCCGCTGCAGTTTCTGTCGAGTCAGGCTCATGTGATGATCCGGACGAATATCCAGGAATGGCTCATTTTTGTGAACATATGCTTTTTATGGGCTCAAAGAAATACCCCGATGAAAATGTATTTTGGCAAAAAATTGTTGATAATTGTGGAACTACTAATGCTTACACGAAACCGGACCGCACTGTCTACATGTTCTCTATCAATCATGAAAATTTTTCAGATACCTTAGATATTTTTTCAGGTTTTTTTACAGAGCCTCTATTTAAGCATGATGCGGTAAAACGCGAACTCAATGCTGTCAATCAAGAATATCTTAAGAGTGTTGAGCATGATGGTTGGCGTGAGTACATGGTCTTAAAGGAGACTGCTAATCCGAAACATCCAAACAGTAAATTTTCTTGCGGAACAGCCGAGACACTCAGTATTATTTCTTTAGATTCTTTAAGAGAGTGGTATCAAAAGTATTATACTGCAAATCAGATGCACCTCGTAATTTATTCAAAAGAACCGATTGAAACTCTTATAACACTTGTAACAACCTCTTTCTCATCTGTGGCACAAGGCCAAGCTCATACCCAATCTGCAGAACCCTTATTTTCACAGAAGCAAAAAGGACATATTACCTATATTGAACCCGTCCAAAACATCAAGCGAATCACTTTTATGTGGGAAATGCCTGTAGACGCAGCTCTTGATTTTGACGGAAAACTCCCTCAATTAATTGCATTTTCACTCAATTCAAAGGGTGATAACAGTCTTTTTCATTCCCTGCAAAAAGACGGACTTGCTGAAGACTTACACGCAGACATGGATCGCATGGGAAAAAATCTTGTTTTACTGCAACTCTCTATTGACCTAAGTAAGGCAGGACTTTCCAATCTTGATGATGTTATCGGAAGAACCTTTCAAACAATTGCTCATCTAAAAAGATCCTCAATCCCTCCTCACCTCTTTAATGAATACAAAAAAATGTCTGATATCGACTACCAATGGCAATCTCGCTATTCAGCCTTCGAATATGTATCTTCAATGGCCGATATTATGGTTGACGAACCCCTTGCGACTTTCCCTCTTAAGAGCACTTCAATTCATGCATACAAGCCTAAAGCTCTCCAAGAAGTCTTACACAAGATGACTCCAGATAATACCGTTTTCTTTGTTCTAGGAAGCTCTGAATATACCAAACAAAAAGCCACCAGCAAAGAGAAATGGCTCGGTGCTCACTATTCAATTTCTAAAATTGATGAACAAAAGCTAGCTCTTTGGACAGCAGCAACTCCAGACCCAAAGCTAGGCACATCTATTCCTAATAAATTCATACCAAATAATCTAAATATCATCACTCAAGAAAAAGAAAATCAAGCAGAATCCCCAGAGCTTCTTAGCGATGACCTCTACGGAAAATGCTATTTTGCAAAAGACTCTTACTATCTAGTACCAACAGTCTCTCTTCAAGTGGGAATTAGATCTCCCATGCTTAATTCTAGTGTAAAAAGCATTGCTCTCTCAGACCTTCTTGTTATGCACCTAGATCGTAAGTTATCCTCAACTCTATTTTCAGCAAACAGAGCCGGTTTATCCGCGTATTTTTCTCGATCTGACCTAAAAATTCATCTCTCAATTGATGGCTATTCAGATAAAATAGGCCTATTAACAACCACAATGTTTGACTCACTTAAAGGCCCTATTCCTACAAAAGAGGAATTTGAAATGATTAAAGAAGAACTCTTAAACACCTATGATAACCAAAGCAAAACACTTCCTTTTACACAGGCCAAAAATCTCTTACTCAATATCTTATACAATAATAGCCCTTTAGGATCTGAGCTTTACCAAACTCTAAACCAAACCTCCTATGAAGATTTTCTCGTATTTCAAGAAGAAGTATTTAATAGAGTCTATCTTGAAGGAACTATAGCCGGAAATATTGATAATTCTGGAGCAAAAGCAATTTGGAAGCAAATTAAGTCGAATTTTGCAACTTCAATCTACACAACTTCAGAGCATGTTAATAAAAAAGTTTTAAGTTTACCTACAGAAAATGGGCCTTTCACAATTAAATCAGCTACATCTCTACAAGGAAACGCTGCAATATTAATGCTTCAATGCAAAGACACTTCTTTACACGCTGTTGTATCTGAAAAGGTCCTCGCAAAAGCGCTTTCTGAAGCCTTCTTTAACACCCTTAGAACTAAACAACAAATTGCATATATTGCGCAAAGTTGGGGAAAAGAAGAAGAAACAGAACTCCTACTCTTTTTTGCTGTTCACTCAGCAACTCACCCGCCTGAAGAACTTCTTGCAAGGTTCGAACTATTTTTGGAAGATTTCTCCCACAACTTTGAAACCTATATTTCTGAAGATAGATTTCATTCTATTAAACAATCCATTTGCATTGCACTTTCTAAATCTCCTGAAAATCTTTCTTCTTACACAAGTGAACTAAACTCGCTCGCCTTTAATTGGCATGGTGATTTTGCTCGCAAATCCAAATTAATTAAAGCAGCAGAAACTCTTAATTACGAAGATTTTAAAAATCTCTCCATTTCCATTCTCACAAGACAAAACACAAGACGTGTTGCGCTACTTGTACAAGGATCCGCAATCGAAGGCAAACCATACACCTACCAAGAAACCACACCGACTGATCTGAAGGCCCATCAATTCTAAGAATAGGATTTACAACAAGTTCTAAGGGTAGACAAAAAGGAGTCATCGAATTATACTCCTCTTGGAAAAGGGGAAATTCATGTATTTTACTTTTCTTGCAGCATCATTATTTGCAATCGTCGGCGGTCCATCTGTTGGAAAAACATCGATCATCAACGCTCTTCATGAAGAAGGGCATATTACATGCAGAGAAACAGCAACAGACATCATTTTAGAAGATCAATCAAATGGACATCTCACGCCATGGCATGATCCCGGTTTTGAAATCAGAGTCTTTGATGAAAAGGTAAAGAGAGAAGAATTAGCGCACAAGCTTGCAAGCGCTCATGGTAAATCTTCTATATTCATCGACCGCGGCTTACTCGATCAACTCGTCTATATTGACATTTTAAATAAGCAAGATACTCATGAAGCTAAATACATTAAAGAAAAGCTGAATGAATTAAAACCTTCATCTCGCTATAAAGCAATCTTCATTGTGGAGCCCCATACAGGCGAAAGCTTTGAACTCACAAAAGCTTCTTTTCGAAAAGAAAGCTCTAGTGAAGCGCTAATTATCTCCCAAAAACTCACAGAAGTCTATTCACAAACAGGCCTTCCACTGATACACGTACCACCGAACATGACACCCAAAGAGCGCGCCCAATTCATCCTTGAAAAGGTATCCGCCCTAGAGCCCGCAAACTAAAAACCCACTTTAACGCCCTGCATGCAAGATTAATTCCATCATATTCTGGCATCGGTTATGTGTAAAAAAAAGAATTTAGCAAGGATAAAAAGATAGAAGGATGAAAATAGAAAATGAGACATCCAGGTAGTTTTGTTTCTGTAACACAACTTGATGATGAGCCAATCTCTTTTAGTTTTTAAATTTTTTTTATCCTTCGATCATTACATCCTCGCTAAATTCTTTTTTTAGCCCTGGCTAATATTTTAATAAATTAGCTCCAATTTCTCTGTGGTAAATATTTTTTTTGTTAGAGTTCGAGGTTGTGGTAGACTTCGTCGATGTCATCTATATTTTCTAGCCACTCAATCAGCGCTTCATTATTTTTTTTGGCTTCCTCGTCACAAGTTATGAGCATTTTAGGGATCATCTCAAGACTTACTTCGCCACAAGGGTAACCTGACTTTTCAAGCGCGTCTCTAACCTGCATAAGTTGATCAGGAGGAGTGATCACAAAAAATGCTTCCTCCTCTTCTTGTATATCTTCTGCGCCGCTTTCTAGGACATCGAGAAATAGCGCATCTGCGTCTATTTTTTCTTTAGGAATTTGAACAATCCCTTTATGATCAAATTGATAGGCAACTGCGCCTGGAGCTGCAATTACGCCGCCTCGCTTGTTAGTGGCAATCCGAATGTCTGAATAAGTTCTATTTTTATTGTCGGTCATAGCTTCACATAAAATTCCCACTCCACCATAGCCATAAAGCTCATAAGTGATTGTCTCGTAATTTGTATCGCTATTTTCCGCTTTTTTAATATTCCTTTCAATATTCTCATTAGGAAGATTGACTGCTTTAGCTTTTTGAAGTGCAAGGCGCAGTTTTGTATTCGATTTAGGATCAGAGCCGCCCTGTTTTACAGCTGTGATGATCTCTTTTGTTACTTTTGAAAATGCTTTTCCCTTTTTAGAGTCAGCCCTTTCCTTTTTATGCTTAATGTTTGCCCATTTACTATGTCCAGCCATACTCAGACCTCCGCTTTACTTAAATCAATTTGCATCATGAGTTTTGAATGATATGAGCCGTCCGCCTCTTTTAAGAACTTTTCATGTTTTGCATACTGCCTAAATCCAAGACGGTAATAAAGATTGTAAGCGGGATTACCTTCATAAACTTCTAAATGTAGATTTTTAATGCCAAACTTATGCTTTGCCTCATGCATTAAGTGCTTCAAAAGTCTTGTTCCAACACCTTTTCCACGATGTTCTTCAGCAACAACTATGGCAAAAAGACTTTGATACTTTAGCTTTTCATACGGCTGAATATATAAATTAGCAACGCCTGCTGGCATACCATTAACTTCTGCCGTATATACAGAACCTTGACGTGCATACATTTGCCAGACTTTTAAGGCATCTTCTACTTCCATCTGATTACTCATAGGGAACCAGCCAATCACAACCGGATCAAGCAGCCACTTTTTTAGGTAAAAAATATCAGCATCACACATCGTTCGAAAGGTAATTTCCGGATACCATTTTATTTCCATTGAATCTCCAATATCTCTCTTGCTCTAAAGCCCTCATCAAGCTTGACATAATTTTCTTGGCGAATGATTTTCTTAAAACCTTGTTTTTTGAGCAGACCGATCAAAGGGCACTCTTCAAACAATTCGGCATGCATGGATTCAAGTCTTGAAAACTTTGTTTTAGCTAAATGAAGAATATTTTTGACTAACGAACCACCAATTCCCTTTCTCTGATATTTAGGATCAACCGCAATATAGAGCATAGATAGATGAGCTACTTTAATATACGGCATCAAAAATATGGTAGCCACTCCTACAGGCTCATTATTATAAACAGCAGTCAAACTACACTTAAATCTTGCAAAACCAATCCAATTACGCACAAAACCATCAACATCTGCATCCGATGATGGTGGATACCATTTTCTCATTTGCGGAGAAATAATCCATTCTCTCAAATAAGGTTCATCTCCATTTGCTGTGTATCGAATATCAAATGTAGTCTCTTCAGCAAGATTATTACTCATTAACCAAACTCCTTCAAATAGGCTTCGATGAACCCATCAATATTTCCATCCATAACCGAGTTAATATCACCAACTTCAAATTTAGTTCTAGCATCTTTTACAAGAGTGTACGGCTGAAACACATAATTCCTAATCTGAGAACCCCAAGAATTTTCTTTTTTCTCACCCTGCAAATCTTTGATGGCAGCTTTTCTCTCTTCCACATTTTTTTGGTAGATTCTAGCTTTCAAGACTCTTAAACAGGTCTCTCGATTTTTAATCTGACTTCTTTCATTTTGACATGTGACAACAATTCCTGTTGGCAAGTGCGTCATACGAACAGCTGAATCAGTAGTATTCACGTGCTGACCACCTGCCCCGGAAGATCTATATGTATCAACTTTCAAATCTTCGGGACGAATTTCGACCTGAACGGTCTCATCAATTTCAGGAGTTACTTCCACGGAAGCAAAACTTGTATGCCTTTTTGCATTACTATCGAATGGAGATATGCGAACTAAACGGTGAACTCCCTTCTCAGCCTTTGCATAGCCATAGGCAAAAGCGCCTGTTAATTTAAATGTGATATGTTTTATGCCCGCAACTTCACCAGCTAGCCTGTCAATTTCTTCAATTTGCCACTTTCTTTTTAATGCCCATCTTTGATACATACGACCAAGCATCTCAGCCCAGTCACAAGCTTCAGTTCCACCAGACCCCGCATTAATCGACAAATAACAATCTTTACTATCAAATTCACCCGAAAGCATTTTTTTTATTTCGAGATCTGAAAGTTCCTTTTCAACTTTTTTTACTTCTCTTTGTAATTCCGAAATGAACTCTTGGTCATTAGATGCATAGGCATCTAAATATAGCTCACGAATATTTTCAAAATCAGAAAACGCCTCTTGATAAGGGGTAAGCCATTCTTTTAATGTTTTGATTTTTTGAATGATGAGCTTAGCCTTTTCCTGGTTATCCCAGAAATCAGACTCCGCCATGATCTTATCTAACTCTTTAACCTCAACTTCTTTCGAAGCAATGTCAAAGACACCTCTTCATTTCTGAAAGTCTTTGGGCTAGATCCTTAACAATACTTGTGAATTCTTCTTGACTCATTTCCATGGGCAAAGTGTACCAAATCTCTCAAAAAATGTCCCTTATTTTTTTACACCCAATAATTAATTAAAATTTTAAATAAATATACTATCAAATTAAAATTTTTATTACGTTAATAAAGCCTTAATCGCCTCTTTACATAAATCGATTTAGTTATTATAGTATGCTCTAGATAGTATCAAAAACATCAAAAAACAATATATTTTAGGAGAAATCACATGGACGCAGTAAGAAATTTCCCAGGCCAAGCAAGCACTTTTGTTTTATCACTAGGCGAAAAAACTATTAACTATATTCCTACAGTAGCTAGCGATTTTGTAAAAACTTGCATTCGCAAATCAGGTGCTTTTTTAACAAATCCTACAACTCAAAGAGCAATTACAGGCACTCTTGTAATAGGCGCTACTTTAGCAGCTACCGTTGCTACTGTAAAATACGTTGTTCTTCCTGTGCTAAAAGCAACTTGGAATGCAACAAAAACAGCAACATTGTCTTCTAGAGAATGGGTTAGAGATGCTGAGTTTACACCAGCATGGGTTGCTTCAAGAGTTGCTCCGAGAGCTACTGCTGCTGTTTAATACAGTTTTAATTTTTGTATAGAAAATGAAAGAGGAGAAATTTTCTCCTCTTTTTTCATTTCAGTTGCCAAAAATTTCCCTCTTAGTGCACAAAGAAGATAGATAACAACATTTTTAATTATTTGTCGGTAGACAAGGGAGAAAGTATGGTAGTCAAGAAAAAAACTGCGGCCCCTGCAAAAAAAGCAAGTGGTCCATCAGCTTTTATGAAGCCTTTAGCTTTGAGCGCTGAGCTTCAAGCGGTCGTAGGAAAAGGCCCTATGCCAAGAACAGAGATTGTAAAAAAACTTTGGGTATACATCAAGAAGAACAAACTTCAAGATGAAGCCAACAGAAGAAACATTAATGCTGATGAAAAATTAGCTCCCATTTTCAAGAAAAAAACAGTTAACATGTTTGAAATGACTAAACTCATTAGCAAGCACGTAAAGTAAGTTTTTTCTTATTTTTAGGGGTTTTTTAAAAACCCCTTTCTCTTATAATTAGTTCCATGCGCTACAAGATGATTCTCTCCTATGATGGGACTAACTATGCCGGCTGGCAAATTCAAGAAAATTCAACCACAATTCAAGCAGTCATTGAATCTGTTCTAAGTCTTGTTACACAAACAAAAATTTCGATCACAGGATCTGGAAGAACCGATAGTGGAGTCCATGCAAAGGGGCAAGTAGCTCATTTTGATTGCATAGACGCCAATCTTTCCCTAAAAAGCATAAATAGCCTCCTGCCAAACGATATCCGTATTCACTCTCTAGAAATTTGCGATCCCACCTTTCATGCAAGATTCTCCGCTAAAGAAAAAATTTACACCTATCATATTACCACAAATAAAGTGCAATCCCCATTTATTAGAAAGTATGCCTTGCATTACACATTCCCCCTTGATCAAGAAAAAATTTTAGAAGCAATCCAAGACCTTCTTGGCACCCATGATTTCACATCCTTTGCAAACGCAATTGCACCTGGAAAAGACCCCGTCAAAACCCTCCTAGAACTCGAATTTATCGAAACCCCCACAGGATTTACCCTTAAATACCGCGGCAACGGCTTTCTCTACAAAATGGTTCGCAACATCACTGGAACTCTCCTAGACATTGGCAGGGGCAAACTCCCCTCAAACTCCATCCCCGAAATTTTAGCCGCTAAATCACGCACAAAAGCTGGCAAGACCGCTCCCCCGCACGCCCTCTTTCTCGACGAAGTCATTTATTAAAAAAATTGATTTTTTTCTTTTTTGTAGTTTTGCAAATGATTCTGTAGTATGCTATTCTTTTTCATCAAATGCCGATGTGGCGGAATGGTAGACGCGATAGACTCAAAATCTATTCTTGGTTGCCAGGGTGCTGGTTCGAGTCCAGTCATCGGCAAATTGGTGCTTCTTGACTTCGACGGATTACTCGTCGATACGGAAAGCTTGCACCATCTTGCATATCAAGAGGCACTTCTTAACTGGGGCTGCCCTCTTGATATCAATTTCAATTCCTATATAGGCTTAGCACATCATTTCTCCGGAACAGGTCTAAAAGACTACGTCTATAACACCTACCCATCACTTACGGGAAAATGGAAGGAAATCAGACAAGATAAAATCGCAATCTATGCACGCTTATCAGAATTAGGCGTTAGCCTCATGCCTTGCGTCAAAGAATTTATCACCTTACTCAATAACAAAAACATTCCTTGCGCAGTTGTGACAAACTCTTTAAAAACAGATGTGGAAAGGATTATAGCCCATCACCCCATTCTTCAAACAATTCCCCATTATATCACTAGAGAATCCTATGAAAAACCAAAACCAGAGCCCGACGGATATCTTACCGCATTAAAACTGTATCCACACATCAAACCAGATGAAGCCCTCGGTTTAGAAGACACCCTAAAAGGAATTGAGGCCATCAAAAAAGCTGGCATCCGTCCTCTTCTTGTCTGCCATCCAAACCACCCCCAACTAGCCCACGCCAAAGACATTAAAACAATAAGCACACTTTGCACACTCTGCGAAAATTAATCAAAAAAAAAGATTCACCGCAGAAGCGCAGAGAAAAATAAAAAAAAATAGTTTTTTGATATTGATCTCTGCGTATCTCGGTGTACTCTTCGTCTCTGCGGTGATTTTATTCTTTATTGTAATAACTTAGTTACGTAGATAGCCTTTGCAGGCTTTGTCCCAATCAAAATTGACAGGCACATTTTTTACAGAATCGTAACGCACTTCGATTGTAATATAAGGATAGGGATGACGATTATCAAAGTCGCGCCCTTCGGTTTTCTCATGGATACGAAGTAGAATTTCTTTATTGTACCAACCTGGATGCTTAAGATTTTCAGGATTTTTTTGACATCTAATAAAACGATTATACTCACTGTTAGAATTTTTTTGGTAATAGTCCATAATCCACCTAACAATCTCTAACGGTTTTTCTTCATACCCTTCGACATAAAAATCAACCTCAGCACCTAATTGGTGTTTAGAGCTCTGCATATTTTTTGTTTTATCTGCATAGAGGTTATGTTGAGGACATCTGTGACCTGTAGTAATGACAACTGTAGCTTTTGCTTTCTCTTGAATATCATTTAAAAGGTCAATTAGTATCGGATATACAAACTCATGGTTTTCATGAAATGGAAGTCCATGTTTATCAAGCCCTCCGCAATCAAAAATTTCCTCTTTACCTCCGATTGCCTTAATAGGAGGATTGATATCACTGCCCTTACATCTAAAATACTCTTTGTTAATTTTAATAACAGAGCCCATGTAAAGCTCTTCCCATGGATACTTGTCCCTCTCTTTAGGAGAGGTCATCGGAAAAGAAAAAATATGCTCATGATCAAGTCTATAGATTGTCTCCTTTTTTTCATTGGCCTTGCGCGCTTTCTCATTTTCCGACTGGTCCATGCGCGAGCATCCCAAACAAAAGCCTACCAAAACAAAAAAAGAAAAATTCACCGCAGAGACGCCGAGAACGCAGAGGTCGCAGAGAATAAAAAAGACAAAGCAAATTTTTTTAGTTACCGTGCACAAGAAATTATCAGTTTTCATTTTTTCTTTTTATTATTTATTTTTGTTCTCTGCGACCTCGGCGCTCTATGCGTCTCTGCGGTGCATCTTTCTTCTCTTGTGATTAAAACGTTAACAGAGATCCAAATATTTTTCTATGACCCTTTGGAGTCTTGCGAAAACTGCTTTTTTGATCAGATGAAATTCGGAGGTTCTATGCTCTCGCTTAACTTGGAATGTGAGCGCATAAACTGCTTGCTTGAGAGCTATTTGGTACGCTAATTCCTCTTCAAGGTCCATTTCTAAAATGACTTGCATTGGTATCCGCTCTTCTTTTTCAAGCTCTGAAACAATTTCCTTACACTTTTTCATGCTTTGAAAAAAAGTATCTAAGGCAGACTGAACATCTGCTGTGACCACATCAAGAGAAGTTTTTTTGATGAGTTCCTGTATTTTTTCACGCAAATCTATATTGCCGTGAATGATTCCATCAAAGTCTTGATTGGCAGGAATGTTATTAAAAGAAAGCCCTTTGGCACTTGCTTTAAGAAAGGTTTTATCAGGATTGTTTTTTGCAACTTCATCTAAGACATCTCTTTCCATGATCCACTTGGTAATTGTGTAGGCCTCTTCTTCTTTAAAGGATGATTCACCCGCAATTTTAGTGCGCTCTTCCATTTGGCATTGCAAATCGCTAATAACACCAGCAGAATACCGCTTTCCTTCATCATAAGCTAGATCGACACCTGCTAAAATAATCGGATTACAACCAAAATAGAGAGCAGACATAAACGCTAATGTTGTTACAGAAAGAGCCTCTTCGCCAAGCCCTTGTAAAACTTTATAATCGTGAATACCGAGCTTTTCTTCCATCCATTGCTCTAAGGCGCCTCCAGTCCCTGTTGGCAAATAGCCAATAGGACCACCGTGAGCGTAGAAAACATTTGGCTCTAAACGACATCCAAAAATAAGCGGCTCATTGTAGGCTGAATGAAAAGCAAGCCTAGTAAATTCTTCGGGATTTGGATCAATTGCATAAAGTAAGTGAGGTTTAATTCCAAGCGATGTAAGGGCAGGTATTGCAGAACCTCCTGCAATCAAGAGGGCCTTTTCTTCTACCCCTTTTAGTTTATGAGCTACATCTTTTAAGGAAGGCCCTGCGCCACAAATAATTGCGGGGACACCTTTAAACTTGCCTTTCCAAAGCGAGGGCTCGAAAGCGCTCGGTAATCTCATAAAATTCCGGATTAAATTCTTCGTAAGAAATTGGTATTGGAGCATCTCGGTATGAATCGCAAATTCTAAGGTAGCTTTACGGAAAAGAAGTTTTTTCATCGCATCTTCTGCAAAAAAAACTTGTATCTTTTCAAAGGGAAATTCACGAATGACCCCCTCAACAAATTCTTCTAAAGATGTGTCCCCTAAAAATACTTTCAGGTGAATTTGTGGATGCGTTAATATTTGGCCGCAATCATCCCATTCAATTTTTTTTAAAGCGGATACTCGGGTCTCAATAAAAACCAAATCTCTTTTACAATCAGCTTTAAGCCATTCAATTATTGGATCAATATAAGGAGTAAAGCCATACACATAAACAACCTCAATATCTTTTGAAATATTTTCCAGAAAAGGCTTCCATTCGACATCACCTTCATCCTCATAAAATTGTATAAGAGTACAAAGCTCCGGATATCTCGTCTCTAATCCCACAAAACTCTTCCTTCTTTAAAAAAGCCTTGTCTTTGAACATGCGTTCCATCGTCACCATGCTGCCTTTCAATATATTGATCGCCTGTAAAAAACCCTTCGCATTTAAGTTTACCTATCTCAGAGTAAAGTCTTCGATCAAATTTTTCGGGATTATGATAGAAAAGCTCCTCAATGACTACGCCCTCATCATTTCGCCTAATTGTTTTATGCAGAGGGAGATCGTTTCGAAACTCTGCTTTCAAAAGTTCAATACCACTCTCATTTCGAATGATATGAACGCCCTCTTTTTTCCCGTCTCTGAATTCACCTTCTCTAAGAATCACACCATTTTTAGCAGTAAGTAAAACTCTCTCTGACTGAAACTCGAGCACTTTTTTTGCAAAAACAGCAAACTGTAAAAACTCTTCTCCAATATACCCCTTAAAAAGATCCCAAAGGGGCCTAATCAAATATTCATAGAGCGGCTCTCCAATAAGTTCCGCTTCGAGAAGAATAGGGTTTCCATTTTTCTGTAAAAATGCATCCAGCGCGTTTGAAATAGTTTTATTATTGAGCTGTTTTATGACGGCAACCACTTTTGCCTGATCAAGCTCTTTTACCGGAGTAATCTGATCTTGGGGCCTTTCACGAAACTCTTCCATCCAGTGGATACCTTCCTGCAAGTCTCTTTTCTCTCCCCCATCCATTCCGACGGAAATTATTGGGTCGCACCCCAAAAACTTTGCACAATGGAGCGTAAAACACCCCACATTCCAACCAGCATCAAAAACAAATTGATCTAATCCAAGCTGTTTATAGATCCATTTTTCAATGTCCCAACCTTCCGCATATCCCATCCAAATTTTAGGCCCCTGATGCAGCCTAAAAAGTTTTTCACACATCCTATTTTGATAATACAAAGGAAAAGAAACATCTTTTAGACACTCGTATTCTTCTAAGGGAGGCCAAGGATCTACAAAAAATCCGGCATCTATTTTAATGCCCAATTTAATCAATTTTGGTATCGCTGACCCAGCGGCAAATACTAAACCCTTTCCTTGCAGTTCTTGTATTTTTTCTAAACTCGGACCAGATCCACATAAAATGACAGGCTTTCCTTTTAATGAATCCCTTAGAGTTTCCCCATGAATAAATGATTTTGCAGAAAGAAGATTCCCTTGAATATTTCTAAGAATTGTTTGTCCATAGTCAGCATACTCAGAAAGAGCCAAGTGCGTCTGATCAATAAAGCGCTTAAATTTCGTTAACTTCCCAATAAATTGCTGTTTTTTGAAAGTAAATTTTTTAGCAACTTTTTGATACTCGATTTCTTCATCCAAGAGAATTTCTATATTCTGATGGAAGCTAAAATCGAGCAGCGCTAGAAAGGCGGCAACTTTCTCTATACTCTTTTCTATAAAAACAACTATGCCACCTCTTTCTAAAAAAGGAGCAAAACTTGAGAAAGCTCGTGTAACACCCTCAATAAAAATAACTTCTGTATCTGTATGGATGTTTAATTTAAGACTTGGAAAATGATGCGCTTTAGGAGCAGTAGATAAAAGTCTAAATGCTAGATACGGATTTTTCTCTTGCATCCATTGCAATGCGGATAAGTTCTTTGTAGGGCAAAAGTCCATTTCTAACCATTTCTCCTTTTCTATCGACTAATACCACACCTTGACTATTTGCAAGGGCAACAAAATGGGCCTTAACATAATAGTTATACCCAAAAACTTGTGATAGAGCGCTTTCAGATAGCGGAATTGCTTTACATTCTACCAAAAGCAATGGATAAAGAGGGAGATCTTTATCACATTTTCCCATAAAACAGATGATATCGAAACGTCTTTTCGGAACTTTTTCCCCGCTCAAATGAGGGAGCGTAGAAATTTCTCTTTCAATTGATATCAATTCCTTTGGAAACCCAAGCTTTTCGGTCATTTGTAGAATAAGATTTTGACGAACAATTTCTTCAGGTTTCATTCTACGTCTAGTACGCCCAGAGTTTTATCGCGGCGCACATACATCACCTTAAGTTTCTGCTCTTCCTCACTACGATAGACAAGAAAGTTATCATTACACAAATCAATCCTCATAGTCGCCTCTTCTAATGTCAACATCGGGATTTGACGCTTCTTATGCTTTACAATCAGAGGAAGACTAAATTCTTCCTCAAATTTATGAATAGTCGCATCTTCAATCTGATCATTAATATAATCAATGTCTTGCGTCTTCTTATTAAGGATTTGAATTGATTTTTCTTCAATTTCAAATCGTTTTTTATGATGATGCGCTTGAATCCTTGTTTTCCACCTGCGAATCTTTCCCTTTAATTTATCAAATGCCATATCAATTGCACGGTACATATCGTCCACCTTAGTAGCAGATTTGTCCACCATCGCATGCGTCACAACAACCTTAAAATGGGAAAAACAATACTCAATCTCAACATGATGCGTCTCTCTTTGAATATCTAAATAGACATGCACGCGTGTCGTCGGCGGAGTCAACTCCTCTATCTTTCTAATTTTAAGCATAATATGATCACGCATTGCGGGCATGACCTCAAAATTTTTTCCAAAGATTGTAACATTTTCGCCGCGATCTAGACCTAAATCACTAATACTTTGAGCCATATTATACACCTACCGTTTCTTTGATTTAACACTAACCAAAGATCACTATTATGTCAAAAGATCGCATCGAGAGGGACTCGAACCCCCAACCACTTGGTCCGAAGCCAAGTACTCTATCCGATTGAGCTATCGATGCAAAAGAGATAAACAAATATACTTTTTTTCCTCTTTTTCTGCTACCCTATTGATACATGGACGCAATTGTACTAAAAGCAACTCCTTATGAAGAAGATGGAAAGATCTTAAAAATTTTCACAGCTGAAGTTGGTGTTGCCTCTGTGATTGTAAAGAAACTCAAACGCAAAGAAACTTTTTGGCAAACAGTCACATCCCCCTTAGCTAGAGGTGAATATCACCTTACTAGGAGACGTAGCGACCTTTACACTTTGGGCGAGGCAAGCTTAATTGACGCACACTTTGAAATCCGAAACGATTTCAATAAATTAGACGCTGCTTGCACGATCTTGCGAGCCA
>CAZKFL010000033.1:351-697 GCA_964552055.1 uncultured bacterium | reverse complement strand
CATCCTCACTTCACAATACCCAGAAAAACCGTCTCCAGAACTTTACTTATTAACAATTACATATTTAAGAAAGCTAAAGACATTTAAAGACCCACTGCTTCTTGCTCTTAGCTTCCAGATGAAACTCCTCAACTACGAGGGCCTATTTCCAGAGACAAAAGATGAACTTGAAAGCCCCATTACGTCAAACGACTGGCTTATCCTTGAATGCCTATGCCATGCGAAAAAATTTGATCTACTAGAATCAATTACTCTGACATCAGAACTACAAGAAAAAGCAAGCGAGTTATTTAAAACTAGGATTACAGACTTTAGTTAACATGAATTGCGGAAAGGGGGACTTGAA
>CAZKFL010000033.1:0-341 GCA_964552055.1 uncultured bacterium | reverse complement strand
TCCTGCTGTCGTTTTCACCCCTCATGCTCCAATTATTCAATTGAAGCATTTCAAAAACATGGCGCCTTGAAAGGACTCGTGCTGACCGTCAAAAGAATTCTTAAATGCGGCCCCTGGCACAAAGGTGGAATAGACTACCCCTAAAACAATCCTTACTTCAAATAAATAATTCCCTATCTGCTTGCATTTCCATTCACTAAAATCCGATTGGATACTTATTCGCCCTTAGCACCGCGCGAAATAACTAAGATACGAGCTAAACGACGAAATTAAGATTCTTCACCTTAACGGGAGAGCAGCAAAGTAGATTAGTTTCTGCAGCCAGTGTTTAGGGCGAATAA
>CAZKFL010000032.1:20276-24916 GCA_964552055.1 uncultured bacterium | reverse complement strand
GATTCATGTGCAATATTTAATGGATTGAATTCTCTTTGGAAATCATCTTGAAATATTTGATCGAAATTAACCTTGCTAAAAACATTTAAAATATTGGCTATAAGAGTAAAAACAGGTTTGATTAGTATTTCGATAAGCCGTGCTATTTGAGTAATAACGCAGCTAAAATATCTTTTTGCACTCAGGCTAGGGATGCTATTTGAGGCAGTTACGATATTGCTGGTTATGCTCATAAAATCTCCTTTGATGGTTAATTATAGTAGATTTCTATTATTACAAGCCAATTAAAAAAATAATTAACATGTGTATTTAAAATATAGACTTTTATACTGAGAGAACAGAGCTCTTCTCAGTTAGTTTGCGCTAGGTTAGTGGTCTTGCTAATTCTGCATCAATAAGATCTATAAGAAATGCATCATCAATTGTGATAGGTTGAGCTGGTCTTTCTGACCCATCTCTTAGTGCACAAAGAACGCAGTCTCTTATGACCGCTCTTAGATTTAAAGGAGATGTCGGATCATATGAGAAATCTGATTCCCATACTTTTTTTGTAAAATGTTCATATAATGCTGGGTAAATTAAGCCAACTGGCGTAGTAATTTCAAAAGCATATCTGAGTTTAAGTACTATTTCTTGTGTTATATCAAAAATTGGTCTAAAAATTTCTTCTCTTAATCTACTTTGAGAAATTACCTTAGATATTCTATCTACGTTAGGATTGCCTATATTATTTCCGTATAAGTTTAATAAATGCTCGAATTTTCTAGTATCCCCTGAAAGATATCTGGTATCAAATCCCGTCGCAATCTCAAAAAATCGATTGTTTGTAAAAAGGTTATCGAATGCTGATTTTACAATAACTTCATCAGGACTTCTGTAGTTATCTGGAATTTGCTTTTTTAATATCAACTGTCTGCTCATTTCAGAAATAGGAGGATTATCGTTAATTTGAAGCTTTGTCCATAGATATGTTGAAGAAATATGTGCGGATTCGAAGGCAGTAAATCTACCAAATGATTCTAAGTATTCTGCAGGTGCATAATGCCCTAAAGCAGTAAATGAAGCTCGTGAGTATATAAATCCTTCTCCGCCTGCAATGGGAATATCTCCTAAGGATGGCTGACCGAAAGTAATGTCATGAATTTTAAAGAGGTCTAAAACTTCTGGAAATATCCTATGACTCCATAGTTTTGGGTCGCTTTCAGAAGGAGATTGAATGTATATTACAATTTCCTTGCCGATTGGATTTTTTTCAAAGGAATCTATCATGCTGTCTTTTAGAACTTTAAACATTTTTATGTTATGTTTAAGCAGGATAGATCTAACAATACAAAATGCTTGAGCAATATTTTCTTTGTTTCGAGTAAGAGATATATGAAATTTTTCTCGCGTGTAATAATTTTCTCCCGATTTTTTAAACATGACCCAATGATTGCCCTCAGAAGATTTTAAAGAGTAATCATTCCAACTCAAGGCCGTTGACATAATCTCATACTCTAGATTTGGGTTAATTCCCCTCAAAATATTTAAGGATCTTCTTTCTACAATTCCAGCTTCAGGCGCAACTATTGATTCATGTGCAATATTTAATGGATTGAATTCTCTTTGGAAATCATCTTGAAATACTTCATTGAAATGTACATTACTAAATATATTTAATAGGTTCCCTAAAAGAATGAAAACAGGTCTAATTATTAATTCAATAAACCGTGATATTTGAGTAATATTGCAACTAAAATTTTTAATTGCAATAAGGGTATGGATGCCATACTGTTCAATTGGAAGATCGTTTCTAATAGTCAAATTAACTCCAAGTTTTGTTAATTATAACAAATTCTAGTAAATTAGTTATATTAAAATAAATGATTTACATTTAATTATAGTGGAGTGATTCAAAAATTGGGAATTTTAGGGGTCAGAAATCCCAAAATTCCGGTTAGAAGGGTGATGCGTTAAAATAAATGTCTGAGGACAATTTTAGTGGGAGCGGAGGTAGATTTCAATAGTGGTATTTATAGCGAAGAAAAAACCAAATTTTGAATCTCTCTTAGTATAGTGGTATAAATTTCGATTAGTAAATCTTATCGTACATGTGCTATTGATTATCCTAATTCGCTTTACCTGCTCAAATGTTTAGAAAGAAAGCTAGCTAGTTTCATCATGTCAATTGGTTCTTTACCGATAACTTTTGCTAAAAGTTTATCAGGTACAATTGTTCTTTTATTCTTAGGATCTTGAAGATCTTTCTCCTTAATATAGATCCAGAGCTTTTTCGTTGCATCACCACGGCTAAGACCTTCCTCGCCAATGATAGCACTAAGCTCTTTGGAGGGCTTTAAAAGTGAGGCCCTTCCGCGAGGCGCTCCTTTTGGAGGTTTTTCATATGCGGTTTTCTCATAATTATTATATTTTGTATCAAGCTCGCTGATATCGTTGACAATCACATTACACTCTGGAAATGTGGAGCAAGAATAAAAGATTTTCCCAAAGCGTGACCGTCTTTTCATAATTTGACCGGTGCAACCAATTGCTGGACACTTAGGAAGATCTTCGCTTGCAGCTTCTCCTTTTCGTGGGAGATTAACTATGCCTTTGCATTCAGGATACTTTGCGCAACCAAGGAAATGACCAAAACGGCTTTTACGTACCTTCATTTCACCCTTGCAGATGGGACAGGGTTGTTCCCAATCAAAATCTTCTGCAAATTCTTCTTTATTAAAGGTAGTATCTTCAATCGGGGCTGTGTATTTACAATCAGGATATTTACTGCAGCCTAAAAAGTACTTATCTCCGGCCCAAACCTTTTCAACGGGTGAGCCACAATCAGGACAGATAAGATCTGTTTTAATACGGGGTACTCTTGCTTCTTTTTCAGCAAGTGCAACTGTAGGATAAAATTCATCCCAAAACTCTTTTAGAAAGGCTTTCCAATCAAAATCGGTCTCAGCAATTTTATCGAGATCATCTTCCATTTGAGCTGTAAATTTAATATCCATAATTTTAGGAAAATTTTCTTCCAGCATTTGACAAATGATTTTTCCGAGCTCTGTTGGCTTGATGGCTCCTTTTTCCTTTACTGTGTAGGCTCTACTTACAATTTTTTGCATAATACTAGTGTATGTAGAAGGTCTTCCAATTCCCGATTTCTCAAGCTCTTTAATTAAAGAGGCTTCCGTAAATCTAGCAGGTGGTTTAGTAAATGATTGAGTAGCAAATGCTTCAACAAGATCTAATGGCTCGCCCTCTTTTAAATCGGGAAGATGTTTTTCAGCATCTTCTCCTTGCTCTTCATCACTATCTTGTAATTCTTTGTAAACAGCAAGGTATCCCGGAAACTTTAACAAAGATCCTGTAGCTCTAAGAGTTAATCCATTGTCCGTTTCGATATCGGAGGAAATAGTATCGTATATAGCATTAGACATTTGCGATGCTATAAATCTTTGCCATATAAGGATATAGAGTCTTTTTTGATCGCTCGTAAGAAATTTTTCAATTAAATCTGGCGACCGTTGTGCATTTGTTGGTCGAATTGCTTCATGAGCGTCCTGAGCGCTTTTTTTAGAAGTATAAGCATTTGGTTTTTCAGGTAGGTGTTTTTTGCCGAACTTGGTCGAGATGTACTCTCTTGCATGATCAATTGCTTCGGGAGAAGCTCTGACTGAGTCTGTTCGCATATAGGTAATAAGACCTTCTGTGCCCTCATTACCCAATTCGACCCCTTCATAAAGGCTTTGAGCAATTTGCATAGTCCTTGTGGCAGAAAATCCAAAATGACGCGCCGCTTCCTGTTGAAGTGTAGAAGTGATAAACGGTGGGGATGGAGATCGCTTTTTTTCTTTCTTCTGAACGGTCGCAATTTTATATTTTGCGTTTTCTAATTTCGCCTTTACTTCCGTTGCTTTTTTCTCATTACCAATTATATAAGTCTTCTTACCTTCGATCTTCTCTTTTTCTATCTTAACGCCATCAACTAGATGAAGATTTGCTTCAAACCTCAGTGTGGATTTTTTTTGTTTAAGATATGAGCCTAAGTTCCAATACTCTACCGGATTAAATGCATCGATTGCTCTTTCTCTATCAACAACAAGTTTTAGTGCAACAGATTGTACTCTACCTGCAGAAAGCGATCCTGTTTGTCCTTTTCGAGGAATTTTCTTGTGCAGCATTGGGGAAATTTTATATCCGACCATCCGGTCAAGCAAACGTCTAGCTTGTTGAGCATCAACTAGATTCTGATTGATATCTCTTGGGTGAGTAAGCGCTTCTTGTACTGCATCTTTAGTAAATTCATTAAACGTAACTCTTTTAAATTTAGTTGATTTAGGTAGTACAGAAGCAATGTGCCATGCAATTGCTTCACCCTCTCTATCAGGGTCAGGAGAGAGATAGACTTCATCCGCTTCTTTTGCAGCTGCTTTAATTTTTTTAATGACCTCTTCTTTTCCTGAAAGAATTTCGTAATCCGGAGTGAAATCATTTTCGACATCGATACCGAATTTTTTTGCCGGCAAATCCCTTACATGACCTATGGAGGATTCAAAAGAATAGTTTTTCCCTAAGAATTTCTTCAATGTTTTGATTTTTGTAGGGGACTCAACAATGATTAAAGCTTTTTTCATTATCTAATTTTTTTTAAAACC
>CAZKFL010000032.1:0-20266 GCA_964552055.1 uncultured bacterium | reverse complement strand
AGGGGACTCAACAATGATTAATATTTTGCTCACAGATACGACCTAATTTATTAAACCTTTTATTAGTCTATAATTGTTAATTTGGGAAGTAATAATATTTTATTACCATCTAAACGGATTATCTCAAAGGTTTTGTAGACAAAGATAGGCTGATCACGCAATTTATGACAAGAAAATTTAAAAAAACCCTCCAATATCTATCCTTTCTGTTCTCTCTCGTTTCCTTTTTTTATCCTATATATCAAGTGTATCCTATAAATCATGCAAAATACATCTAACGTCCTAGTACGGATTAAATTACTTTTAAAGCTTTAGGACAACTTCTTAGAGCCTGTCCTAAAACCTTCCATAGAACATCAAAAAAAATTTAATTTTCTTATATTATTTTCTTCTTTGCGCTCCTTTGCGCCTTTGCGTGAATTTATTTTAAAAGACTGATATCCAAAACATATTGCCATAGCTTGATCTTATAAAATAAAAAAAATCACGCAAAGGCGCAAAGACGCAAAGGAGCGCAAAGAAAAAAAGTTTTTAATTTTATGTAATACAGCTATCCAATCAGGGGTTTAGGACAACTTCTTAGGTCTGCAGTGATTTTTTAAGTGCGGAAAAGACAGGTTTCGTTAAGGTTTTTCTCTTTGAGATACAGATTGTTAAGCAGCGTGGCTGGAGTCTGCTTTGGGGGAAGATTATTTAGAAGAAAGGACTTTTGAAAGAGGACAAAGAAGGTATCTGTGTGAAGTTCTGGGATTTTTAAGGTGCATTCCACAGTTAGGGCCGTGAGGGAATCTTTTAACTTTATCCCAGTAAACCTGCAACTAAGATGGTTAATATAAAAACTTATTGCAGATGTAAGTTCCATATTTTTAATGCATTCCGCCATGTCAATTTGGGTGGCCAGTTCAAAATTATCTGTTGCAAGAGCCACATAAGGTGAGGCTGCTCCTAAAAGAGTTTTTAGGGAAATTTCGTTTTCGTTTATAAATGTAACTGCAGGATACAATTCGAATAGCTCTTCATAACCTTTTTGTTTTAATTCGCTTGAGCATTTGTAAAGCGCTTGTACATTCCCGATTAGGGTCAGGTTTGATGTGTAGTTTTTTAAGGCCTTGGATAGGGCAACGGGATTGTCTTCTGAAAAAATGACTAAGTCAGGCGCTGTTTGCATGGTAAGTGTTCTGAGATCTCTTGGATTAAAGGTCACATCAAGCGGTTTATATTTTTCCTTAGTTTTTAGGTGGTTCATTAGCTGAATTTGGAGACTTTCTATGACATTACTTTCTCTGATCGGATTGCTATCATTAATCACATAGAGTACTTCGGGGATAAAAAGAGAGTGGGTGGGCGCCATTTCTATCATGGGAACCATAAAAGCGAAATCATCTGCAGACGGGAGAAATTTTCCCTGAAATAGGAGGTCCTTTAATTGTATTTTCTTAAAGAGACCTGCATAAAAAGTTCGTAACATACTTATGTTAAATGGGATATCTCTAATTTTGTTGTTTAGCAAATTTTTGTCGGAAATTGGCGAGCCGTCTCTTTTTTCGTATTTAGGATGATTGATTGCTGAGCCGTAGGTAAGCCAAATATCAGGATTCTGGTAATAATTGTTTATCTCTTTCAATACATTTTGGTGGGAAAGCCAATCATCACCATCTAAGCAGACAATAATTTCATCATCCTTGCAGGAGATATATGCTTCATAGAGATTGGAGAGTTTTAATTTTCGTGTTGGGTTTTTTATCAGAGTCATCTGATCTTCCTTCCCTTGAGATTGAACAAACTTTCTAACTTTTTCATAAGTGTTATCAGTAGAGCAATCATCAATATAGATAATCCGGTAGTTTTTATAGGTTTGATCAAAAACAGAGAAAAGGTTTTTCTCGCAAACAGATTCGTTATTGTAGGATGCGATTACAACTACAAAAGGTTTACATTCAGTTATCGGATATTTAGAAAGAAGCGATTTGGTAATTTTATTATATTTTTTGGAGATGTGAGAACCTAAGCGAGCTCTTTTTTCGCCTATTTTTACTCCTAAAAAGCCAAAGAGTGCCAAAAGCATAGTGAAAATACAAATTGTAAGTACGCCTTTTTTCATGCATTTTATTATCTCAACTTTTTGCAATTTTATCTATTCAATAAAATACAAAAATAAAAATTCTGGAGAGAAAGGCAAGGTTATTCGTGGGGTGTGATTATAATGGCATGAGCGATGTCTCTTCCTGCATCCTCGTGACCGATAAAATGTCTGAGATCAGAAATTCTTGGATGTTCATCGTTTATTTCCATATCGCCATCAGTCAAGCGGATACGATTATGAAGTGTTTCTGCTGGACCTTCTATTATAAAGTGTGCTGCCATATAGTTTGCAATAAGTGTCTTAAGGTTTTCTGTTGCAGAAGTGGTAATTGGCGCTTCACCTGGAGGTGAATTAATTGAAAATACCTCGTCCATATAACGAAAGTAACACTGTTCTACTGGCGCTGGCATGAATCCCCCTTTTCCTATAAAAAAATCAAATACATGAATTATAGTCAAAAAATTATTCAAAAATAGAAAATGCGTTATGGTATTCTTTAGTTCTTGCTTCCGTTAATTCTAATTGTAAATTGTTTAGATCTTGATAGAATTCATCTATTGAGTGAATGCACTTGCCACATGCGTGTAGGGGGACTTTTTTTTGCCCTAGAAAAAAAAGGGGTCTATTGAAATAGAGAAAATCGTAACCAATTGCTGAGTAATCACCTAAATATATGTCAATCCGATCCAAAAGTGGATATATAAGGGGCATTTCAAAGAGAACCCGGACATTTGGTTTGCATCTATCATAGGAAAGTGCTGTATAAGTGTCTGCTGGATAATGCTTTTCTAAAAGGGGGTGAAGTTTTATGATTAGGTTATAATGATCTGGAAGAGTTTCTATTAATTCTCGCCATGAATCAAAAAAGGTAGTGGCAGTTTCGAAATCGTTCCATGTGGGCGCATAAAGAATTGTTTTTTGTGATGGTAGTGGTGATAGAAAGGTATTTATAGATTGATCTAGCTCCTTTTTAAACTTTTCATAATAGGCTAACCGGAAATTGCCTACGATAAAATAGGTTCCTTTCGGATCGATCAAATTTTTTTGCCGCTTTCCATAAAATAGGACTATGTCTTGGCCTTCTTCCGAATGCATGGATTTATCATAATACCCTTTATCGGACTGTCCATGAGGGCAGTAACAGTACCGCATGTGGTAGATATTCAGAGCATCATAGACGCGTTGAAGCTCTTCCTTTGCATGTTTAGTTGAAAGAATAATTAAATTGTAGTTATCACTCAATGACCTAAGGTTTATTGTAACGTATCTTATGTCAACTTCTGGATAGAATTTTTTCCCCAGAGAAAATGTAGTACTATCATCTGTAAGAAGCGGACAATCTAAAAAATGACATAGGGGCGCTAAATGATCCAGATGGTGGAAAAATGGGCCGCTAATAAGAGCAACTGGGCTATAGGAAGTGAAGTTCGTTTTCAAAGTAGGTTTCATAGGTGTTTTTTATTATACTGGGAAGAGCCTCAAAATGCACTTGCTCTTTGAAAGCATAACTATATAGCGCTTTTCCGGCTTCAGTTTTTGTGTGTGGACCTCTAGCATCATTAAAAAGAGTTTCAATTGTAGTAATGCTGCCTGCAAGATGAATGGCGTTTTGGGTTTTAGAGAGAAAATATATGGGCTTATCAAAATAGAGAAAATCATAAGCAATTGATGATATATCGGTTATTAGAATGTCTGTTTTATCTAATATGGGGTAGATTGTTGGGATATCATCGATAAATTTTATATTGGACTTGTCTTCATATTGCTCTTTTAGTCTAAGATGGAAGCTTTTGGTAAGAGTATTTGGATGAAGCTTTACAAAAAGATTCATGTTTGGAGGTAAGTTTTTGAGAATATAAGGAAGGTGATCCTCTACAGGAGAATGATTCCAGGTGGGAGCGTAAAGAAGTGTTTTTTGCTTTTTTATAAATGAAAGTCTTTTTTTAAGTTTGCTTAAGTAGAATTTTTTCTGATCTTCAAAAAAATGAGCTCGATAGTTACCAAGTAGTATGACTTGAAAAATTTTAGATAAAACTTCTTTTTTAGTCATAATGTCAACCATCTGCTTGCCATATGCCAAAATAATTTTCTCACTTTTTAGTCCCGCAAGATTATCCTTATCGGAGTTTCCATGAGGAAGCCATATGGAAAGGATTTTTTTTCTTAACTTATGTTCATCGAAAAAAAAGAGAGGATCTATTAATTCTTTCGGCAAGCAAGTGAAGATCACATCATAATTTAGCAAAACCTCTTCTGAAAATGTTACGGGAGAGAAAAGCTCTGTTTTTAAATCTGGATAGAACGCGCTTGCCATCGATAGTGCAACGTCATTTGTAAAAATAAGAGGTATATTCATGAGAGAACAAAAGGGGGCTAGATGATCTAAATGATGTAGATCAAGCCCATATAAAAATCCTGCTGATTTATGCATCTTCTAACATGAGGTTTTTTTTCTTTACTTTTCTTTTTGTCTCCATTTTTTGTAAAGGATAGAGAGACCCTTTTCTGAGTTCGAGATTAATTTTTCGTTGTTCAGCAATTTTTTCGATTAGTGAGCTTATTTGTTCTAAGTAAGTTGTGACTTCTGGAGCTTCTTCAGAAAGAGTTTTTTCTAATAATAGAGCCTTCCGCCTTCTTTGCAAAAGAAGTCTTTCCTTCTGCAATTTATTTTGCTCTTCCCTAAACATAGGAGCAGTAACACCTTGTATTAGGGCGGATTCTTCCAATTTCAAGTGAGAGAGGAGCTCTCTAAGGCAAATCACCTCTTTTTCCAAATCATCAATTCCATCATTCATAAAAACCTTCCCTATCTATACAACAGCATATGATAAGGAGCAAGCAAGTAAATACTCGTTCCAATTCAAAGTACCGCTTTTCCCTTGCATAATCCTTTTATTTAGATTTCGCTCAATCGGTCCTGTCTTTAAACAGGGCCCTCATTCGCGATCGGCTATGCCTAATCAAACTAAAATGATTCTACTTTGAAAAATCTGGTACTTTGAAATGTTACGAGTATATTTCTCATTTTTGAGGATTGCCCGAAATTGAGTGGATCGGTATGGTGACATTATATGAGTACTAAAGATTTTTGGCATGATCAGGCGTTAGAACATGTGATTCCTAAGGGATTTGGTGAATTTCCTGAAGGGTTTGATGTCCATTCTCTTTTGCGTGATTTGTCGCAGGAGATTGGTTATAAAAGTGTTGTCGACTTTGGTTGTGGTTATGGTAGACTCTGTGAGAGCTTTGATCCGGATAAATATTTAGGCGTTGATGTGAGTCCTGCTGTAATTGAAGAAGCCAAAAAAAAATTCGGACAGTATCAATTCTCTGTTTTACCAAGAGAGGTTATGGGAGCTGAGCTCTATTTAGCATACACAGTCTTTTTGCATTTAAGTGACAACGAGCTCCATAAGACTTTACAACACTTTCGCTGTAAATGGCTGATTGTTTCTGAAATTTTAGGAAAAGAATGGAGGCGAGAAGGCCTTCCTCCTGTATTTAATAGGGATCTTTCTGATTATATTCAGATTCTCCGCTCACATGATTTTGTGCTCCATAAGCATGTAAAGCGTGGATATAAAAGATACCAAGATATACCTTGGTATCAAGGAAAAAATACAGATATCTCCTTTCTTGTATTTCGCAAGTGCTTAAAAAATCCTTTATTTTAATAGAATTTATAGTATGCTTTTTTCCATCATAGAAGGGAAAAATGGATTGCTTGATAGTTCACCACAAGGGGTTTCATCCCTGTCAAGATGATTTGCAAAGACTTAGATTTTTGATTGATAATGGACTGTACGAGCTTACTTTTAGAGCAATCGATTTCAAAGTTCCGCATGGTATAAAAAGAGCGATTACTTTCTGCAGAGATCATCAATTAAGTCCTGAATCTACTTGCAATATTCTTTCAATTTTAAAAGAAAGCCTTGGGTTAAATTTCGGCGAAAAGCCTAGCAATGTAAAAAAAGCTTTAACTGATATTTATAATAAGGAATTCTTACGAAGAAAAGCTTCTAAAGATGCTTTAGTCAAAGTGCAGATAGAAGGAACGACTCTCTGCTTAGAAGACATAGAAAATCTAATTGGGCATGAATATACGCTACTGGAAGCTTATGAGAGATCTGTCGGTCCTATAGGTGGGGATGTTAGGCAATTGATACGTGCTTTTTGGAGTAAATTTGAATTTATTCCCATTCATTTATGTAGAGATCGAGGCGAGAAGGCAAGATCTCATTTACTAAGACTTGTTAATTCTATCCCCCCCTTTCCTGATAGAGAGTTGTCTAGAGAGGAAATTGAAACAATTTGTCAGGAAAGATACAGTCAGTTCTTAGAGGCTCTCCCTGATTTTATATTAAATGTTCATCTAGAAGATTCTGATTTTAGAGAAACGTTTCGCTCATTTTTTTTGTATCAATTATCATATTTAGGCCCTGCATTTTTTAAACTTAAGATGTACATGCTCTTAAGAAACTATGAAAGGGCTTTGTATAAAAACGATCTTACTTATTTAACAGGTTTTGAAAAAGCTGTTTTAGCGAGTTTCTCAGCTCGTATCGACTATCAAGGTTCTGTTAGTTTGGGTAAGTCTATAACATATGCAGCAAGAAATGTTTTATTTAAGCAAGTTCTTGTGGGTGATAGCGAAACTGTATTTTCTAATCCGGAAGTGATAGAAAAGTTATGTAATGCCGATCTTGCTATGGCGCTTGGCGCTAAGTTGGCTTGCCGAGATGAAGAGAAGAGGATTCTCAATACAATTTGCGAATTTTGGGAAATGATTCAAGCTAGAGATGATAGTTTGGAGACATTGGATGAAATTAGGCATGAAGTTGTTCAATTTGCAATTTTAGCAATCAATAGAATGGAACTTTCAACGTTAGCTTCCTTGCCCTATCATCAAAGTGATATTCCCGGTTACATGCGTATGTTTTCTACGCATTGTAAGTATCATTTTTTAAAGAGAAGTGATCTTTTCCCCCCTTCTCGAAGTGAAGCAATCATAAGAAATTATGGACTTTCATTACTTTCTTTGTTAAAACCGCATCTTATTTCCAGGGCGCTGAATGCCAGTGAATTTGGTAGAATTACTGTAGCTGAAACGACTTATGAGAAAACAATATTTGCAACATTTGAACTTTTCTTTTACGAAGATGGCCGCTTGTCTTGTCAAACTGGGGAAGTAAGCTCGGAATCTGCCCTTATAGCCAAAATTATTACTAATGCGGAAAAAAGGGTAGCAAAATTTATTCCCTTAATTCCTCCAATTGGTATAATATAGTTTCTATGCAAATTAAATTTCCAGCAACAGAAAATCCGATTCAATTTTCTTTTAAGAATTTTTTATGGAAGGAAAAGGAAAGAATTTTTACTGTTTTTGCAATTGTTTTGATCGGTGCATTTACTTTTGCTAAAAGTATATCTGGAAAAGAGAAGCGTTTGGCTGATTATTTTCAGTCGGGGGTCTTTCAAGCAAAATTGAAAGCGGGAAAGGAAATTTCAGAAAAAGACGTAAAGCTCCTAATAAAAAAGCATTCTGAATTGCGTCCCTTATTTGCATCTCACTTGCAACAGTCTTATATTCTTAAAAATGAGCTTATCGAGGCGAGAAAAATAGCGGAAGACTCTCTTAAGCGCATTTCTTTTATCCCAAACAATTATATAGAGTTTGCTAAAAACTCTTTATTGATTGAAGAGGGGAAAGATTCAGAAGCTCTTTTATCTGCAAAACAGCTTAAGGATAAGCTTCACAATGAAATGTCTTCGAATTTGTATGGCCTAAATTTGGTCAGAATTGCCTTTTTAGAAGATCGCATTCAAAATGATGCTATCTCTAAAACTAAGTGGAGTGAGATCAAAAATTCCATATCAAATGAGCTCTATCTCCACCTAAGTGATGAAAACGTATCTTTTCTAGGACGTTAGGACAGGCTCTTATCTACTTATCGCTATTGCAGTTGTCACAAGACTGAGAAGCGTGCATCACAATTGATTTGCCTGCTAATAAACCTATGAATGCAAACATCGCTGCAGGAAGTAAAACGCTTACAATTATTCCGATTACAGCAAGAGCAATTCTCGTGGCCTTTTCTTTAAAAGCAAATTCCATTGAAGAATGAAGCGCTTTTTTGACCTGTTTTGGAAATACAATGCCAATTATTCCTAAGATCATTGTAAGAAGAATTGACCAACGTAACATCGGTTCTCCCCAAACTAAGGTAAAAATAGCTGTCAAAACAAACATGGAGCATAAAGATATTTCAAGTCCGTACTCCTTTACTTTATTTTCTAACTCCGAAATTTTGAATCCTTTTAAGGGGTTTTGGTCGTTTGCCATAATAATATCCTCTCTTTTTATAGCTTCAGATTATTGACAGGATCTATTTATGCAAGAAAAATATTGTATTACGGGTATTTTAAGCAGGCTGTTATTGCAAGGTTTATATGAAAGGGATAGAATGGGATGCTTATGTTAGTTGAAAGAGGGATATCATTTCCGCGCTACAGGCAATTCCTAAACTTGGGTATCATCTTCTTTGTTTGTGCACTAGTTGTTGTTCCCTTCTGGTCTTTAGTGATTTATGTCTTTAATGAAAAGCCTGTTATTCGCGGAGAGAATTTAGGAAATTCCTTTGATAATCTTAAGTCACTTTCAAAAAGGGGGACTGGAAAAGCTAAGCTGTCACTTAATGGAGCGCTTAATCCTTTAGGCGAGAACGATATAGCTCGAGTTAAATTCCCTCTATTAAAGGATATGTTAATTTTTTTGGAAAATACTCCAAGACCTGATCATAAGAAATTAAGAGATGTTTTTGTTTTGGGCCTTGAGGGAAGTCACGAAAAAAAGGTTTTTACTGATGGGGAAATTGTCTATTTAGACTGCTCTAGTGAAAATGAGATTTCTTTTTCTGAAGTAATAAGCCCTTTTTACTTTATTCCTAAGTTTAAAGAAAATAACGAGTTAGACATTGAATTCACCATCGATTTTAAGGGTGATGATGGTGAAATTATCTATCAGGATTCTCAAAACTTTACATTAAAAAAGAAGAATAATTTTGCTACGATCTTTCATGGCAATATGGGTGAGCTTGGCCCTATTACCGATTTTTTAGCTAAGGTGAAAATTTACGAATCTGATCTTTTTATACAAATGTATGGAGGGAAGAGTTTTGATGATATAAAAAGTTCTTATAGAATATGTTTCGATAATTCTGAGTCCCCTTTGTTTATTAAAGCTGGAGACATGTTTGTTTGGAAGGATGGAAGAATTTCTCAAGATATCGATAAAACTGAAGGTCTGCCTCTAATAAAAGTGACGTCACTCGATACTTATAAATGCGAGCTAAGTTTGTGGGATTCGGAAGGTATTTATAACAAAGTTATTACGCTCCAAATCTCTAAGCCCTCATCAAATTCTGTTAAGCCTCAAGATATTTTCTTAAAGCTTAATCAAAGGACGGAAGCTTCGGTTACTTGTCAGTTGAATAATCGAAATGTGATTATAAGAAAGGGTGATTGGCTTCTTCATTCTAAGGGTAAATTTCGAAATTTAAGAACTTATGATGAAGTCAATGATTTTTTAAGATATGCTTTAAAGGGAGAACTGTTTATTTTTGATGGTATCATTAAGAAAGAAGGAGTATCACTCTTTGTGGGACATCTTTTTAATGAAGAGAGATCCCAAGCAAAAACAATTGAGATTCCTTTTTCTGAAAGAAAAAAACAGACGCCCTTAAAAAAGAAGGAGATAAAACCTGCTGCTATGCAGGTAAAAGATGAATAATTTATTTATAGTCTTTGCTTTTGCTCTGTTTACAAATGTTTCTGCTCAAACAATTGAAGAGAAGTTGTCTTCTGTTGAAGGAATTATTTCTCTAGAAAATAAAGAACCCACATTTGGTATTACTCAGGTGAACTCTTCTTTACGCTCATTACGCAAAGAACTTAATAGTCGATATGCCTTTGTAAACCAACTGATCAACGAATCTGCAACAGAAGAAGAGTTTAATGATCTTTTACAAGATATTAATTTGCTTAGATCTGAGATTCATGAAGTTGAGGGAAAATTTAGAGAAAATCAAGCAATTGATCTTTTGAAGGAGTGCGATCCTTATGGAATTTGGGAACAAGAAGAGATTACCGTTGCCCAATTTATTGTAGAATATGGATCTCAAGATTATCTATATGTAATTCCTCCGGAAGTTGCTTTAATTAAGCTTCAACTTCATTCATCGCTTATGATCCCACGTGAAAGCTTTCAGACACTTATTGAAGGGATCTTAAAATATAATGGTGTTGGAATTAAGGAGATAAATGCATTTACAAGACAGCTTTATGTTCTTAAACAGGATCTTGCAGCCGTAAGCGTTGTTGCTTCGCTTAAATATGAGCTTGACGCTCTTGATCCTAAAACAAGGGTTGCCTATTTGTATTCCCCAGCAGTTGAAAATTTAAAGGGAGCATTTTACTTTTTAGAAAGAATCCGCGATGCAAAATCTACTTTTGTTTATCAAGTGGGTCCGAAAATTGCGATAATTGGTCTCCAAGAAGATGTTAGAAAGCTTGTTGCAATGTGTGAAAATATTTGGGAAGCAAAATTTCCTAAAGTCACTAAGGTAATAGCTACTTCACGTATGAAGTCCGATGATGTTATTAAGATATTAAAAAATTATTTCAATGGACTTTCAGATTCTACAAAATCAATGGTTGCCATGAAAGGGGGCCATGATCTTTCTGTTCTTCCTTTGGCAAAGGAAAGTGGGGTTATCTTAATTGGTTCTCAGGATATTGTTGATAGGGCGGAAGCAATTGTAAAGGAAACTGAGAGTCAGATGGATGACCCTTCAGAATTAACAGTATATTGGTACACTTGTAGTCATACAAACCCTGTGGATTTAGCTGAAATATTAAGTCAGGTTTACGGTTCGTTAATATATTCAAAGCTGGAAGGTGGCGAATATAGAGGAATGGATTCTAGCGACAGTTTTGATCAAGGTTTCCCAGTGGAATCTAATTTGCAACCACCAGGAGACCCCAATAATCCATTTATTAATCCGCAAGATGTCTATAAAAATAGTGATGGACTTTTAGGAAACCGAAATCGAGCTCATGCAGATCAGAATACTATTGATCAGGAAAAGGCCAAAAAAGTAAATTTTATTCCTTATCCTGCTACAGGCTCTATTTTAATGGTTGTTCGTAAGGATACACTTCCTAAAATCAAAGAAGTCATTAAAAAACTCGATATTCCAAAACGAATGGTTGAGCTGGAAGTTCTGCTTTGTGAAAGAATTTTAAATAACTCGACAAGGACGGGAATTAATTTACTAAAAATTGGTACGAACGCTTCATCCACAAAAACTGGGGGAATTAGTTACGATAGAGTAGATGCCCCATTTGTTAAGGGTATTTTTGAGTTCTTTTTTTCAAGGCCCTCTTCGAAGGCATTTCCTGCATTTGATGTGATGTATAATTTTCTCTTATCACAAGAAGATGTAAGGGTGTCTGCTTCTCCCTCTGTAATTACCTTAAATCAAGTTCCTGCAACAATTGCTATTACAGATCAAATCTCAATTAATAATGGCGCATCACCGGTAGATACACAAAGTAATAAAGTCTTTTTCCAAGATTCCTATGAACGTGCTGATTTCGGTATAACAATGACTCTAACACCAACTATACACGAACCCGATATTGATGATCCAGATCATCTAATTTATGTGACTTTAGATAACAATATATCTTTCGAGAATATAAAAAGAGATAGTCAGAAAGATAGGCCTGATGTACATAAACGAACTGTAAAAAATCAGGTCCGAATTGCAGATGGCCAAACAATCATATTAGGTGGTCTTCGTAGCAAATTAGCAGAAGAAAAGAATGAAAAAATCCCATTTTTGGGAGAAATTCCAGGAATAGGTAAGTTGTTTGGAACTACAGTTCTCAATGATAAATCAAATGAAATGTTTATATTTATTCGGCCAAAAGTTATTCATGATCCTAAGCAAGACTTATTGCTGATTCGGGAAGATCGATTGAAAAGACGGCCGGGCGATATAGATTGTGTCCTTGATAAAATTCGTGAAGCAAGGGAGAGGAAAGAGACTAGAGTGTTCCAGAGGAGTTTTAACCTCTTTTTTGGAGATCCGTTTGACGCGACTACTCAATTTTAATTCAGCATATGCAAAGCTTGAAGCGCTTGCCGAAAAGGCTGGACTTGACTTTGAAAATGATTTAACAAATTTTGATTTCATCAAAGATAAAATCAAAATTCTTCCGTATGCTTATGTAAAAAAAAGATGTGTTCTTCCGATCAAAGAGGAGGAAGGTGTTTTATATATTGCTGTGTATGATCCGTATGATTTGGAATTAAAGTCTGAAATAAAGTGCATTACTGGTTCGTCAATTATTGAAATTCTGTCTTCTAAAGAGGCAATTGAAGAATCAATTGAAAGGTGTTATGGAGAAAATGGTAGCGCTTCATCTGTAATTCAGGAGCTTGATTCCGCTAATTTATCGGAGATTGTTATTGAAAATGGGGATGATTACGACCTTCTTGCAGGGGAATCGGACTCCTCCATTATAAAAATTTTCAATACAATTCTTATAGAAGCTTTAAATGGCAGCGCTTCAGATATTCATCTAGAGCCGATTGAGAAGGGTGTCCAAGTTCGGTATCGAATTGACGGCATGCTTCAGATGAGACATACCCTTTCAAAGGATGTTCAGGTTCCTATTGCAACGCGAATAAAAGTACTTGCAAAACTAGATATTGCTGAGCATAGATTACCACAGGATGGTCGAATCAAACTTCGCCTAGGTGGTCGGGAGATAGATTTCCGTGTAAGTACAGTTCCTGTTGTTTTTGGTGAAAGAGTTGTTTTAAGAATTATGGATCGTAGTCAGTTGCATTTGGGTCTCCAAGAACTTGGTCTTCGAGGAAATATGCTTCAGGTTATTCGCAAGCAAATTCGAAAGAATCAGGGGATTTTGCTAGTTACCGGTCCTACAGGAAGTGGAAAGACAACAACTCTTTATAGCATGCTTTCTGAAATACGATCAGCTGCCCTTAATATCATGACAATTGAAGATCCTGTCGAATTCAAGCTGGAAGGACTCGCGCAAATAGGAGTTAATCCAAAGATAGATTTAACATTTGCAAAAGGTTTGAGACATATTCTTAGGCAAGATCCTGATGTCATCATGATTGGTGAGATACGCGATAAAGAAACTGCTGAGATTGCAGTACAGGCTTCGTTAACAGGCCACTTAGTTGTGAGCACATTGCATACAAATGATGCCCCATCTGCAATTGCCAGGCTTGTAGATATGGGGATAGAACCTTATCTTCTTACATCATCACTTATTGGGGTCCTCGCTCAGCGCCTTGTTCGTAAGATTTGCAATCATTGCAAAGTCTCCTATAAACCCAAGAAAGAAGAGCTTCTTGAGCTTCAATTAGAAAAACAAGAGTTAGAAGGGACAAAGATTTTACTTTATAAGGGAAAGGGTTGCGAGCACTGCTACCATACGGGATACAAAGGCAGAGAAGGGCTTTATGAGTTTATGCCTGTTACGATTAAAGTAAAAAACCAAATACTTCTTAGTGCTGATGCAAGTAAATTGCAAAGAATTGCAATCGATGATGGAATGAGTAGTCTAAGGAATGAGGGAATGCTTTTAGCGCTTTCCGGCATTACTTCACTTGAAGAAGTTTTGCGTGTATCCAGACAGATTGGTGAAGAGGGGTAGAAGATGGCTCTTTTTCAATATTCTGCCTTAAGGCTTGATGGAAAAAAGATTAAAGGAATTATTGATGCTGATAGTCTTTCTGCTGCAAAAGAACGACTTAGAAAGGCTGAAATCATTGTCACTAAACTTGTCCCTTCCAAAAATGAAATAAAAGCTTCTCTTGGTTCTGAAACAATCATTCACTTTACTCGAGATATTTCAGGTCTTTTAAGGTCGGGGCTTCCTTTATACGAGAGTCTTCTGACCATTGAAGAAAAGTACCGTTCACATAAGTTTCATTTCTTATTTCTCGATTTATGTGACATGGTAAAGCAGGGAAAATCGCTATCACAAGCTCTTATGCATTATCCTAAATCATTTAATTCTGTTTACATAGCAATGGTAGCATCAGGCGAGAGTACGGGAAGTTTAGAAAAGTCTTTTGTTCAATTATATAAAGTAATTTCACGGAATGAAAAATTTAGAAGGCAACTTAGTTCTGCAATGATCTATCCAGCATTTTTATCAGTTTTTTGTTTGGTAGTTTTAGCGGGATTGTTTCTTTTCTTAATACCTGCGATGAAAGAGTTACTAGAAGGCAGAGAGCTGCATCCGATTACTAAAACCATTCTTGGAATTAGTATTTTTTTGGAAAAGCATTATCTTATTCTTGCGGTTACTTCCGTAACGCTTGTGTCTTTTGCCATCATTATTGCAAAGAAAAAAGCATTTAAAGACTATTGCAAAAGGGTACTATTATACATTCCTTTTTTTAAAACAGTTTTTACTGAAAGTATCTTGATGAGGTTTTCTAGGGTCCTTGCAGTTTTACTTTCCAGTGGTGTACCGATTATAGAGGCTTTAAAGCTTTCTCGCAGCGTTATGAATCATGCAACTTTTGAACAAGCTATAAAAAATGCGGAAGAGGGAATTGTACAAGGCAGAAAGCTTTCTGATGAGCTTTTCAAATCAGGACTATTTCCAACACTCATGATTCGGATGCTAGCCACTTCAGAAGAGACCGGAAATCCAACCGAAATGCTTGAGCATGTTGCAGATATTTATGAAGAACAACTCGAACGAACACTTGTCCAATTTACAAATCTGATACAACCTGTTATGCTGCTTATTCTCGGGGTGATTGTCGGGGTGGTATTACTCTCTGTTCTCCTTCCCTTGACAGATGTTTCAACTTTATTATAAGGGGTTTCGTATGATAAAAAGAAGAGCGCTTACACTGATTGAAATCATGATTGTTATATTCATCATTGGTCTTATCGGCAGTGTCATAGGATATAATATGAAGGGAAGTTTAGATGAAGGAAAATCATTTAAATGTGAGCAAGGTTCGAAGCAAGTTTACGACTTTCTAACCCTGCAAATGGCTCAGCAAGATAAGGAAATAGACAATATTCTTTCAGATCCTGAAGAGGCATTACGAGCAACGGGTTTTGTAAATAGACCTGATAAATTGATTAAAGATGGTTGGAATCAAAAATACGTAATCGAAAAAATCGAAAGTACCGACGGTAAAGATCCTGATTTCATCGTTTTTTCTAAAAACTGGTATAACTTTCTTAAAAGCAAAAAAAAGATGACGAATGAAGCTATGCAAGAAGAGTATCCATGGGCCTTTCACTTTGATGATGACGAGCTCCATCAAGACAGTTAAATAAAAGAAAGATTCACCGCAGAGACGCCGAGAGCACAGAGATCGCAGAGAAGAAAAATAGAAGAGAATTGATTTTTTCTCGGCGGGCGCTGTGCTCTCGGCGTCTCTGCGGTGAATCTTTTTTAAATTTTGAGGAATATGATTAGAAGAGCGTTTACATTAATTGAAATACTTATTTGTATGGCTATTCTTGCAATTGTGGGATCAGGTGCTATTTACAAAGGTGCTGGTCTTTTAAGGGATCGAAGATTTTCAACTTCTCTACAAAAAATTACTTCAGAAATTTTTCTTACAAAAAGTTTAGCTCAGAATTATCAAACGGATATTCACTTAATTCTCGAACAAAAAAAAGGAAAAGTATATCTTTCAAGGCATGTTGACTCTGCTAATAATTTCTTGAAAAGCTTGTTCAAAATAAAAGTTGTATTTCCTGAAATTATCTTTGGTAGCGAGGGTGATATAAAGGAAATCCATTTTTATGGGAATGGCTGGATAGAAGGGGAAGATAAACTGAATCTTTCTATGGCAAGTCATTGTAAAAAACAATATAGTGTGGAAATCAAACACTCTTTTAGGAAGGCTTTATGAAAAAAATATGGTTTGCATGTGTTCTAAATCTGTCGCTTATGGCGCATGAGATTGAAATTGTTAGAGATTTTTTGTTACCTCGTGCTCCTGAATGGAGAGTCGAAATTAAAGAATCTTATGATAATGGCTCTGCTAAAGGAATCTATTTTTATGAAGACAACAGCGATGGATCTGAGAGTGCTATTAAGAGAATTGCGCTTTTGGACAATGGCACAATGTCAGTAGAAGAAGATTTAAATGGTGATAAACAACACGGTCTTTCCGTTAGTTACTACCCTGAAGGAAAAGTAAGGGAAGTCACTTCCTATGCAAATGGCGTTAAACATGGTCCTCATAAAGAATTTTATTTAAATGGAAGCATAAAAAGTGAAGAGGTTTTTGATAGGGGGGTTTTATGGGGATCAAAAGTAAATTATCACGAAGATGGTGAGATAGAGTTTCAATGTACATATTTTGATGGAAAAATAGATGGTGAAGCTTGGTCATACTATCAAAGTGGCAAAAGAAGAGGAATGGTTCCTTACAATAACGGGCTTAAGGAAGGTCTTGCAATAGAGTGGCATGAAAATGGTGTTGCTCGGATTAAGATTAATTATGTTGCAGGTCTTGAGACAGATTATGGAAATAACCCAGCATTAATTGCTTATGATGAATTAGGAGCTATATTTTCAATTAGACATTTTGAAAGAGGGGTGCCTGTTGGTGTCCATGTAGTTTATCATCCTAATGGAAATGAAAGTGATAAAGTCAGTTATAAAAATGGAAAGATGCACGGACTTGCGCAAGCATTTTCTTCAAAAGGTGAACTTCTTGGCGAAACAACCTATCAAGACGGTCATCGCATTGGAAAAAGCTATTTAAAATATGAAAATGGCAACCCTAAATTTATTGCTGAGTATGATGAGAAGGGCGCTTTATTAAAGCCAGTAAAAGAGTTTGCAGAGAATGGACAATTAATTGCAGAGTATACTCTTAAAAATGAATTATTTGACGGCGCGCTTAAGAGGTATTCTGATACAGGTGTTTTACTAATTGATTACAACTATGCTGAAGGGAAATTTGCAGGATTAGAACAGGAATTTTACGCAAGTGGTTCACCTCATAAATCATATTTTTACAAAGATGGCAATCTTGTAGGTCTTGGACAGGAGTGGCATGAAAATGGTACATTAGCAATAAAAGCATCTTATGAAGAAGGTAAAGCTGATGGCGAGATGACTGAGTGGTATGCAAATGGACAAATAAAGTCTAAGAGAGCATTCCGCAAGGGAGAGCCAGAAGGCGTGCATCAATCTTGGTATGAAAATGGTGTTGAAAAAGAGAGCATGAAGTTTCAAAAAGGTTTAATTGTTGGCGTCCATAAACAATGGAATGATCTTGGCGAAATTGTTTTAGAAGAAAATTATGATAAGGGCAAGGTTAAAGGTGTGATCGCTACTTTTTATGGGTTGAATCGTCCTAAAGAAATCGTTGAAGTAGCTAATGGACTCCGCCACGGTAAAACGACTGAATATCATGAAAATGGACAGTTAAAACTTAAGGCAAATTACCAAAATGATAAACCTGAAGGCGTGTGTGAAGGTTTCTATGATGATGGAAGCCGTGCTTTTACCAAACTCTATAAGGATGGGAAATTAGTTGGACAGCAAAAAGAATATTATAAAACTGATGATCAAAAAGAGCAATTAATTAGACTTTCGATCCATAATAGTAAAGGTGATATGCATGGCGAGCAAAGCACTTTCTATCCAAGCGGAAAGATACAGTCTGTTATGAATTACGAAAATGGTGTGTTGCATGGCAGAAAAGCTCTTTACAAAGAAGATGGCGAACTTTGGGAAGAGGCCTTTTATGAAAAAGGTAAATTACATGGTAAGTTCCTGCAAAAAGATCATTCAGGACGTGAAATTCTCTTTACCTATTCAAAAAATAGAAAAGAGGGGCCCTATGAAATTTACTATCCAGTGAATGAGAAATTAGGAAAAGTAAAAGCACTAGTTGCGAGCTATAAAGATGGACAGATAGAAGGCGAGGTAAAGGAATTTAATGAAGGCGGCGTTCAAGTAGCTCTTTCTCAGTTTAAACACGGGAAAAAAGATGGAGATGCTACCCTTTTTAATGCTAAAGGACAAATGGTTGCAAAAATGCATTTTGTGGCCGATAAGAGAAACGGTGATAGTATTCAATACTACCCTGAAGGTGGCATTCTTAAAATTACTCCCTACAAAAATGAAGTGATTACCGGAGAGGAAAAAAGTTATCATGCAAATGGTACCTTGTCCTCACTTGTAACCTATAAAAATGGAGAACTTAACGGTCCATCCAAATCATGGAACGAAGAAGGCGTCCTTATTTTTGAAGGCGACTATGTAAATGGTAAGAAGGAAGGAAAATTCAATAAATATTATGACAGTGGCAAGCCGAGACTATTTCAAGTGTATAAAGATGATACGCTTGTCTCAAAAGAGTCATTTAACTAGTAGTTATTAATTGAAAGAGCGTGGTAGTCCCGCTCTTTCTTTCCTTTCGAATGTGAAATAGAGCTGATATCAATGGTGTCAGCTCTTTTGCTAAAATAGATGGCGCTTCAAGAAAAATTTTGCTATCACTTGAAAACGCCTTACTCTTAGAAATCAATTCAAGAAGCCTCGTGTAACCATCAAGACCAATCGGATAAGGAGGGTCGATAAAAAGAATATCAAAAGGAAGTGAGGCATACTCTTCCAAGAACTTAAATGCGCATCCCTCAATAACAGTAGCTTTACTTCGAAGTAAAAGCGCGCCCAAATTTCCCCGAATACAATCAATTGCAATGGGTGCCATATCAACAAAGACAGCAGATGCAGCCCCTCTGCTAAGTGCTTCAATACCAATAGCTCCCGAACCGGCAAATAAATCCAAAACCGTTGCATTTTCAATATAAAATTGGCAAGAATCAAAAATAGACTTACGAAGTAGTGAAGTAATAGGCCTTGTCGAAACCGTATTCGGCGTCTTAATATTTCGCCCCTTTAACTCCCCACCCAAAATTTTTAAATCCATGCCAAAAAGCCTATCCCATTCTCCAGATATTCACAAGCCAAAACTTAAGCTAATAACCTGTGAAGCATTCGATTTTACAGGAGGAAAAAGAGAAAATTCATTCAGAAGGAAAAGTATTGAATGATAATGGTGACTGAGACTCAACCTATATTTTATAAAAAGAATTTATCGATAAGGGATTCTAAAATTTCTCCTTCAGGAGTCAATTCATATTCTTTATCAAATCCTATATATTGTAGTTGATGCCCACACAAGTCTCGAATTTCATCCGCTTGCCTTTTTGTTATTTCTATCAAATACATCCCTTCTTGGTGTTTTGCTGTGTGAAAGGGAGCGCTAAGGGTATTCGGAATAAATGATCCTTCACGAAGAAAGTCAAATTCATTTTTATTTAATTTAATTTGTATCATAGACCTTCTCGGAAGTTAATTTTTTAGATTTTCTTGATGAAGTTGGATTGACTGAAACAATTTGCTGATTATTAGGGTTAATAACAACTTCAGTTGTTTGGCCTATAAAGCGTTGACTAGGTCTTCCAAGAGCATCAATTTTAATTGGCTCTATTTTGAGTGGTGATTCAAGAGCATCTATGATAGAGCTTTTTGAAACTTTTCTAGTAATAGCTCTTTCTAAAGCGTGTGAAGTGAATGTTAACATTTGCACATCACTTGAGTTGTTAATCACTTTATTTATTCGAAGTTCTATTCCTAAACAATTTTCTAATTCGTATGTAGAAAAACCTAAATGTTCAATTTGTATTATGTTTTTTGCTAAGTTGGCTTCAGTGGTTGCTACGTTAAAGTCTTGAGCAATAATGCCGATTTTTGTGCCGGCTGAGGTTTCGAGGAGGAGGGCGGTTTCGGCGGCTTCGCAGCCAAGGCGAACTTCCATGAGGACGCGGCTTGCTTTGGCGCCTCGGGCTAGGAGTTTGCCGGCAGCTCCTGGGATGACAATGTCTGCGCCGTATTTGCCAAAGGCGTAGCCGGATAACTCGCCGCGTTCACCTGGGGAAAGGTTATCCCAATTTGTGACAAGCTCGTAAATTTCGGGAGTTAACCCACATTTCTCACAAAAACTAGAAAATTCGGCGCAATCTGTCACCTCATCTTTTTGTAAATTATTGCTCGCTTTATCGATAGAGATAA
>CAZKFL010000031.1:0-25280 GCA_964552055.1 uncultured bacterium | reverse complement strand
GGAGCTGAAGCTGGAGCTGGAGCTGAAGCTGGAGCTGAAGCTGAAGCTGGAGCTGAAGCTGGAGCTGGAGCTGAAGCTGGAGCTGAAGCTGAAGCTGGAGCTGGAGCTGAAGCTGGAGCTGGAAATGAAATTCCAGCACTCACTAGGGCGCAAGCGTTTAATTTGTTAACTCCTTTGTCTTACGTTCAAGAGTTAAGAGTTTTTGATATTTTGGAATCTTCAGGGAAATGGCTTTGCTTAAGGGGAATACCAAATGGAATACACAAACTAGGCAAGCATATGGGAAAAAGCACCTATGAAAGTGAATTATATAAAATAGCCAAACCTGCGGGATTCAAAGACCGCTCCGTTTCACCTTGCGGATATCTTTTACCTTTTCACTCCCAAGGTCTTATTTTATCACTAGCAGAAGAAAATATTTCAAAATGTATTCGAAGTAGCACAGGTGAAATTATCCCTTGGATTGGAACAAACCAAAACACAGGTTTTGGAAAAAGATCGTATGTTGAAATTGAACAAAATGGAGAAAGGGTGAAATATCTAAATGAGAGTGGACGTGCTCATAGGAATCTTTTGTTCTCAAATTTTTCCGCATTTAGAGCACATAAAGAGAGCATGATTAGCCAGGGTTACCCCATTAAGGGAATGGCATGGACATCCAAATATGGGGGGGGCGATGAGTTTATTGCAACTATTAAACCTGAACTTGTTATTGGAATTTTTTTATATAATAGCTATTCAGTTGACAATTCCCCTGTACAGGGAGCCAGAACGATTCAATCCCTATTTTTTTCAAAATTCAGCAGAATTCTCCCTATTTACCAGTACACCATAGATACTTTGGCAGCATTCTCACCTGAACTTGAATGACAGAGTAGAATTCCAATTTTTTGTAAAAAAATGGTTAAATAACGCAAATTTGGAACAACAATTTTTGTTAAACGCACTCGAGCTTAGCGTATTTAGCAACAAGGCTCTTTTTTGAGGAATCTTGTTGGAACTCAACGTCATAGGTTAGTCCAAATGATGTTTCATAGGTTTTTAAGACAACCCCTTTTCCAAAATCGCGGTGACGAACCATGTCGCCGACTTGAAAAGCAACTTCCTGCGTTTTGTACGGGGCTTGATATTCCACGATTGAATCAGTTTTACCTTGAGCAATAAAATGCCTTGGAACTTCCTTAAGAAAGCGGCTGGGATACATGGTTTGAGCGCTTCCCCATAGAAATCTTCTTCGGGTATAAGAAAGATGTAAGTGCCTTTTGGCTCTTGTCATTCCGACATAAAAAAGTCTGCGCTCTTCTTGGATGTCTGCATCAGAATCTTTGGAATTAATGTGAGGGAATAGATTTTCTTCAAGACCCACCATAAATGCAACGGAAAACTCAAGCCCTTTTGCATTATGAAGGGTCATCAGTCTAACGCCACCTTTATGCATTTCTTCCAGATCCCGAGGAACATTCAGTGTTAAATCTTCAAGAAAACGTTGCAGAGTGGGTTCAGGAGCTGTTTTCTCCCACTCGTAGGCTTTAGCAATCAGCTCTTCAATGTTAGATTTTCTGTCGATGAAAGTCTCTTTATCCTCGCTTAAATAAATATCATAACGGGAAAGTTCAATAACTTTAGTGATCACTTCATGAACTTGTTTACCTTCTGCAATATATTTTTTAGCGCCATTAATAATATTGAGATATTCATAAAGAGCGCTTTTTTGTTTAGGCGGAAACTCGTGCAGGAAAGACTCTATAGCCTCAATAATAGGCTGCCCACGCTCATTTGCAAGCTCAATTAATCTCTCTACAGCTTTTGGACCAATCCCTCTTTTAGGTAAATTAATTGTGCGTTCAAAACTTACGGTATCTGTCGGAATTGCAACAAGCTTTAAGAAGGACATGACATCCTTTACTTCTTTACGAGCATAAAAGGATAGGCCTCCCACAATTGTGTAGGGGATTCTTGCCATGAGTAGCTGATCTTCAAAAGACCTTGACTGCGCATTTGTACGATAAAAAATTGCCATCTCTTCTGCAGGATAGGTCTTCAAATAGTCTTTAATTTCTCTAGCTACAATCCTTGCTTCATCCAAATCCGTATCGAGTGTATGCAAATGGATTTTATCCCCATCTCCGAGCGCGCTCCAAAGCTCTTTTTCATAATGCCTGTCATTTTTGCCAATCACAGCGTTAGCGGCCTGCAAAATTGTATTTGTACTCCGGTAGTTTTGCAATAAAGAGACAACTTGCGCGCCTTGAAAGTCAGACTCAAATTTTAAGATATTCCCGACATTTGCGCCCCGCCAGGAATATATAGATTGATCAGGATCACCCACAACAAATAAATTTTTGCTTTTTGCAGTGATTAACTTACACATTGAATACTGCGCTTGATTTGTATCTTGATACTCATCAACAAGCATATAGTCCCATCTATCTTGGTAGGGAGAATCTGGATGCTTTAGTACTTGTACACAAAAGAAGAGCAGGTCATCAAAATCAAGAGCTCTGTTCTCTTTTAAATTGAATTGGTAATTTGCATAAATTTCTGAAAACACTTTGTCCTCTGTAAACGCTTCTGGACCTTTCAGATTATTTTTTGCGTCAGAAATTGCGCCGCGAATTGCCTTGATCACATTTTTGTCTTCACTACGTGCGCATTTTTTCAAGATATCAAGACTGTCTTTTTCATCATAAATTGTAAATGGCGTTGGAAATCCAATTAAATGAATTGATTCGCGTAAAATTTGCGCAGATAGTGAGTGAAACGTTGTTGCAAGAATTTTAGCATAGGTAATTTTTTGCACCCGAGAGCGCATTTCCTCTGCTGCCTTATTCGTAAAAGTCACTGCAACAATCCGATTTGGTGCTACACCTAATTTTAGCAAATTCGCAACTCGAAATGTAACAACTCTAGTTTTTCCAGAACCTGCGCCCGCCAAAACAAGCATCGGACCGTGAACATGTTCAACTGCCCGTTTTTGTTCTTCATTTAAAAGATTGTCATTGCTCATAATGGGCTTCATTATATAGGAGCTTCCCTTGATCCGCAACCCCATTTTAACAAGTACTATTAAAGCCTTGAAAAGAAAGATGCACCGCAGAGACGCAGAGAACTCTGAGGAACGCAGAGAAGAATTAAAAATTAGAAAACGAATGCATTTTTTTCTTTATTTATACCTCTGCGAACTCTGTGTACTCTGTGTCTCTGCGGTGCATCTTTCTTTATTTGCGGAATATATAGAGCTCGGGATTGATCGGTTTTTCAAAGAAGGTTATGTTAAAGAAATTGAGGGCAAACGTGTTGGCCTTATCACCAATCAGACGGGCATTAACAGCTCTCTACAATCAACTGTAAAACTCTTTCTCGAAAGAAAAACTTATTCAGTAACAGCACTTTTTGCTCCAGAACACGGTATTGATGGGAAAATATATGCGGGTCTTGAAGTAAAAAATTCAGAGATAGATAAGATCCCTATTTACAGTCTCCACGGCGCTACTAGAAGGCCTACAGTTGAAATGCTAAGTAATGTGGATGTACTTATTTTTGATATCCAAGATATTGGAGTAAGGCCCTATACATATGCATCCACTCTTTTTTATGCAATGGAAGAAGCTGCAAAAAAGGGAATACCTATTATTGTTCTGGATAGACCAAATCCAATGGGCGGACTTATGGTTGATGGCCCCATGCTAGAAGAGAAATTCAGGTCATTTATTGGCTATATCAACGTCCCTTACTGTCATGGCATGACAATTGGTGAGCTTGCTCTTTTTTTTAACAGTGAATATAAAGTAGGGTGCACACTCAAAGTTGTTCCGATGAAGGGGTGGAAAAGACATATGCTATTTAGAGAGACAGGCCTTGTTTGGGTCCCCTCAAGCCCTAATATACCTGAATGTGACACTCCTTTTTATTCGGCTACTACTGGACTTCTGGGAGAACTTGATCTTGTTAATATCGGTATTGGATACACTCTCCCATTCAAAGTAGTTGCAGCACCTTTTATCAATGCAGAAGCCTTTGCATCAGCACTTAATAACCAAAACATTCCCGGCGCGTCATTCTCTCCGATTCACTATAAACCATTCTACGGTTCACACAGAGAAAAGGAATGCCACGGAATCAAAATTAATATTACTAATCATGCGCTTTACCGCCCACTTTTCACCCAAGCCTTTATAGTAGGGACGTTAAAAACGCTCTATCCTAATGAAGTAATCGCAAAATTAAAACTTTCGACAAAAGAAAAACAAGACCTTTTTAATAAGGCTCATGGTAGCAGCGCAGCTTACGAACTCCTTCTCAATGAAAAACTTGTCACATGGAAACTTATCACACACCACAAAGAAGAACGGGCTGCATACCTTCTAAAACGGCAAAAATATCTACTGTATTAATGTGACTTTATATATATTTTAGCGCGATTATGATTAGGCTATCAACAGATGCAAGACATCCAATAAGTTTTAATAGAGAAATTCATGAAAGGTACTATCCTTTTGTTACATTTGCCTGTAATTTATTTTTAAGCAACGCTTATTCAAAATTGTATTTTGATTTTCCAAAAAGAAGTGCATACAGAAAGGATTCACAATTACCTGACGCTTTCTTAAGGGCAAATCACTCCATACGCCGTCTTAATGAAAGCGATTTTCTTTTAGAATCATACAGGAAATGTAAAGAAAATATAGTTGGCAAGGGGACTTATAAAATTGTAAAACTTTGCTATTTAATTAGCATTCAACCTGCTGGTCAAGTCCAAATTAAAAGAGCAATCATCGCAAAAGATCTTCGATCAAAAAGTGCTTTCCCAGTAAGGCGTTGTTTTGAAGATTTAAGAGACCTATCTTACATTGAATGCGTAACTAAAATCACTCACCAAACAAGTGAAGGCAAATTTAAGCAGTTTCATTACTCAAAGGAAGCTCGCTGCAACGCTCTAAACATAAGCAGGATGACACCGGCTCTAAATTTTAATGAAGTTGTAACTATCTGCGAACAAGTCATTCGTGGAATTATAGAGCTTCGCGATCTAGGTTACGCGTTCGGTGATCTAAAAGCTTCAAATATCCTTGTTTATACTAAACTTAATACTAAGCATTGTGACCTTGACTCTATCGGACGAGTAGGTACAATTTCAGTTGAACAAACAGCTGAATATCTTGCTCCCCGTGAAAGATACTCTTTTTTAAAAGACTATATTAAAAGTAAAAGTCGTCTTCATTTTATCGACTATTACCACAAAAATCCACGCACAATCCTATCTATAGAAAACACAACCGCTTCTGCAGGAATTGTGATAGCAAATATTTTACTAGAATCATCCGTTATGGCTACTTTCTCACAAGTTTCAGAATTTTGGAGAATTGTTAATGGACTTGTCGGAGATTTTGATCTTTCCCACTCCCTCAAGACAATAACTAATATTATAAAAAAAATTGAATCCCATCTCCCTCCTCTCGATAGCGAAGCTGATTTTCCACCTGCCTTATTACCGACAATGACACTTGATCATGCTCAAGCAAGACTACTAGCTCTCTCCCTTAGAGGGACTCCTGCAGAAATCAACATGATCTCAGCTCCCTTAACTATGGAGGGGTTTTTATCCATCTGTAAACAAATAACATTAGAAATAGACGCTCTACATAAAGCAGGAATTCTGCATGGCAATTTTACTTCAAAGCAAATAGCAATTTTCAACTCTGAACTGCCAGACGACCCTTTAAAAGCCACCTTAAAACCATTTTCTTGTAATGTTGCCGATGGTTCTCTAACAAAAAAGGCATCTTTCCTATCTCTTTCCCCAAGACTACAATATCAAATACGCTCTAAAGTGCTCGTAACTACATATGACTCTTCTTTTAAAAATATTATTTATCAATATAGGGAAAGATCTGAGCTTCAATCAGTAGTCATGACCAAAGAAGATGAGACAATTTCTGTAGGAATTGCCCTTCTAGACATCGCTATTCAAAAAGGGCTCTTGAAGGAACCTACTCCAGAACATCTGGTAGAAAGGTTTTTACTAATTATTTCTGACCTTACCGGGGGCTTAATCCTTACACCCCTTGCTAATACCAGCAAAGAACTATATGAAGCAGTCTACGATCAAGCCTCTCTCATAGGAGCCTTAAAAGCTCCGTTTCCTGCACCATTAATTAATCTAGAACAAGCTGCTATAGCTTTTGAAACTTTTTTGTCAGCTTCTTAGCGGGGGATAAAGTGGGGATAAAATTCGATTTCAAGGCAACTTTTCCTCTCGAGGGCAGGTAACGTAGAAAGGTCGATTTTATAACCTTCTAGGAGACGGTCATTGAGCTCTTCTTTAGTATAAAGAGGAGCTTTTTCATTGGACTGTGCGTTTGTGATTTGGAGAGGGAGTGAAACAACTTTGGAAAGGCTTGGGAAGAGTCCGATTTGATAAAGATCGGTACACTTTTTAAAGGCTGCTTCAAACTCAGGGATTGAACCAAAGTGAATTTTAGAAAGTAATGTGACGATTGTATTTTTTGGATAAAGAGTCATGTCGATCCGGTTACAAGCGCGCCATTCATTTTCACCTAAACTAAAATCCCAAACAAAAAAACCTTCAGATACAGGGAGAACTTTTAGGGGGGTCTCGCTTCTATTAAGGCCTAAATCAAAGAAGGCAGCATAAGCTCCTGTTTTTTCTAAGACATCTACTGTTAACGGCAAATCTAACGGGGCTGTCAGAGCAAGCGTATCATGCGCAAATGTGATATAAGGAGACTCGCAATTGAGTATCGTTTCAGTGAAATCTTCTTCTCCAGACCAATAATGAAAGAAAAGTTTTGGACCAGATGTTGATTTAATAAGCTCATATCCTTTTTCAAATTCCTGACTACTTGCGGTATAATAAACATGAATGGGAGCAAAAGCAGCTTCTTGAATTCTTAAAGAATCAAGAAGAGCAAGGAGTTGCAAAGGTCTATCTTGCGAGAATATAATTAGGCTTGAAGTTTTAAGAGAGTCATCCCCTTTAATTGTAGCAATAGCTTCATAGCAAGGTAACGATTTTATATATCTTTTTAATACGACCTCTTCTTCCTTATGGATCTTATTGTCATTTAAGGGTGTTTCACGGTTATAGACATAGAGAACGTCTGGTATGAATACAGAATGGTCTCTAGCCATTTCCCAGAGGGGAAATGTTATAGATAAATCCCAAGATGTTTGAAAAAACTCCCCTTTATATAAAAAATCTCTTAATTTGATTTTCTTAAACAGTCCTGCATAAAACGATCTGATTTGAGGTAATGGAGATTGTCTTCGCAAACTTCTTTTATTTGGATTTAAAGAAAAAATTTTACCTTTTTCATATTTTGGATAGGTTATATATTGACTATAAGACATCCATATATTTGGATCAGAATAGTATCTATTTAGCTCTTTTAACACTCTTGTGTGAGCAAACCAATCATCTCCATCAAGTATGATAACAATTGCATCATCCGGGATACCTTGAATCGTATAATACAAATTGTAAAGCGCTTTATAGTTTTCCGGATTTGAGATAAGTGTTACTTTTTCTGAAGCATCAAAAATCTCAATGCATTCTTGGGCAGTTTTTTTTGTATCATCTGTTGAGCAATCATCAATATATAAGACGGTATAATTCTTGTAATCTTGCTCTAAAACGGATGTTAAATTCTTCTCCACATATTCTTCATTATTATAGGAAGGAATAATGACAACAAACGGCTTTTCATCCTTATTCAAGCGAAATTCTAAAGCCTTTTTGGGTACTGCTTTTCCAAATGTAATCCCTCTTCCAATCACATTCCAAACAAGCAATGTAGCAAAGATTCCAACCGTTAGTAAAAAAAAGACTTTAGCTTTAATCATTTTCTCTCATGATAAATTGAGGCTCCAAATCTGCATGCGCAGAGTGATTTTCAATCTGATAAAATGGATTAATATCAATTTTTAATCCCTCTAAAAACATAAAATTCAGTTCTTCTGCAGAAAAAGTATTAGCAGCTCTGTTCTGATTTGTAGAAACAATGTTCATCGGAATATTTACCATCTTTGCTCTCTCATAGCAAAGCCCGATTTTACTTGCATCACCATATCTTGCCCATTCCCCTTCGAAATCATTTGGGAATGTATATTTCATTTTTTCCAAATCTCTTTGAATATCGCTTTTTGCATATAACACAAGATCAACTGAATTGGGGTAGTTCCAATCGGCTTTTCCTTGTTTAAATTGCCAAGCAAGACACCCATTTCCAACTTCTAGTAAATTAGGAATTCCTTGAATTTCATCATCATGCATATAACAAACATCTACATGTTTACCAAGCCTATAATATACTCCATATGCACCTGTCTCTTTTAATTTTACAACGCCATCCTTAACATCAATTTTATCTGTAATAATTATGTCATCTACAGCAAAAGCAACATGTGATGCGCCCTCACCAAATTTTCCGAAAACAGCATCAAGTACAAGTGGTTTAAAGTCGTCTTTAGGCCTATCATTTGACTGCTTAAAGAAATGCGCGGAAGGAAACGCCTTTTTAACGCTATCATATCCAGAAACAAATTCTGGATCTTCTCTATAGATAACGCCTGTTTTCCTAAAACCGCCTGCATGCTTAGTGATCGATTCTAGAAATGCATAAAGTTGCATGGGCCTGTTGTAAGAAAACACAATTAAATCTGCTTCACCTCTTTCAAGCGGAGCTCTTGGATCCACTTTTAATGCTGGATAAACAGGCATTTTTCGAATAGACTTTTCAATTCTTTCTTGAGTGTCTAACCGTACTTTTGCATCCGTAAGTGGCGTTTCGTAATTGTAGACGTAAGAAACTTCAGGAACAAAATAAGTGTGCTCTCTTGACATTTCCATCATTGGAAGCATAAGAGCAAGATCCCAGGCAGCAACAAAATAATCTCCGTTCTCAGTTAAGTCAGAGAGTTTAATTCGTTTAAATAAGCCTGCATAAAACGTGCGCAAATGAGAATACTGCCATTTATTAGACCGCATTTTTGCTTTTTTTAGAAATGCCTTTGTAACAGGCGCGCACATTCCTGCTTGATTATCAGGATATCTAATATATTGACCATAACTCATCCACATATTGGAGTTTTGATAATACTCATTTAAGTCACTCAGTACATGGTCATTTGCAAACCAGTCGTCACCATCCAAAAGCACAACAATTTTATCGTTATCCAAAGAGTGAATTGCTCTGTATAAGTTATATAAAGCCTTTCTATTTTCTGAATTATGAATGATTGTAAATCGATCTTCCATTTGGGCGTTAGCTACACAATGATTGACATTTGCAAATGTATTATCCGTCGAACAATCATCGATATAAATAACATGAAAATTTATATAGTCCTGTGAAAAAATTGACTGTAAATTTCTCTCGAAATAGGAATCATTATTAAAAGATGGTACGATTACTACAAAGTCATGCTCTTTTGAAATAGGTAACCCCTTTTTTACCACATTCAATTCATCGCCAAATCCCTTTAGAACATCTGTTTGAAGTAGAAATATCGCAAATGCGAGTATAAATGCGAAGCTTGCAAGTCCATAAGTGCTTTTTTTATTCACAGCGCCCTCTTTTTTGAAGAAAATATAACCAGTTCATGATATGGGTGATTTAAATTAATGGCGAGAGGAAAAAGATGAACTACCTAATTTTACTGATACTCTTTCTATTTTCAGAGTTACGAGCGTGTACAGGAATAAAACTGGTTGCCGAAGACGGCTCTCTTGTTCACGGGCGAACTCTAGAGTTTGGCCTCCATCTTGACCTATACGCCACCATGATTCCAAGAGGATATGCATTCAGAGCTACAACGCCACTAGGAGTTGGTCTCCGTTATAAATCTAAATACGCAGCAATCGGATCTTCTAGTTTTGAAGAGATCCTCATACTAGATGGTGTTAATGAAAAGGGACTTTCTATTGGCACATTTTATTTTCCTGGTTTCGCAGGCTATACTCCAACTACAAAAGACAATCAGAGCAAATCACTCTCACCTATTGATTTTCCCAATTGGATATTAACGCAGTTTGCATCCGTAAACGAGGTAAGAGATGCGCTTCAAGATGTAGTGATTGCACCTACAATAAATGAAGATTGGGGCTCGTTACCCCCCCCCTTTCACTACATTGTTTTCGATAGTTCAGGAAATTGCCTTGTAATTGAACCGCTTGGCGGCACTCTCGTCATATACGATAACGAACTTGGAACTTTTACAAATTCCCCCAATTTTGACTGGCATCTAACGAATCTTAGAAATTACATTCATCTAAGTCCTTATAATGCAGGTCCTGTATCGATTAATGGCACTATATTCAATGCCCTCGGTCAGGGATCTGGCATGATAGGACTTCCTGGAGATTTTACCCCCCCTTCTAGATTCGTAAGAGCCGCTATTTTTTCAGCAGCCGCAACTCCTGCAAAAAACGCAAATGAAGCTATATTCCAAGTATTTCACATTCTTAACCAATTTGACATTCCGCTTGGCCTTGTAAAAGACAAAACTGGCGATATCATTCACAGCGAGCAGACCCAAGCTACTTCCGCAATTGATCCTAGCTCCCTACGCTATTATTTTAAAACATATGACAATCAAGAACTTAAAATGCTTGATATTAACGATTTCGATCTTAATTCTAAAGATGCAAAATTACTTCATATCTCAGGTCAATCTAGAGCCACAAATATTTCCTCCCAGTTAAAATAGTTCTAGCTAATATTTCTAATATTATTATGTTTAATATTAGGTTTTAATGTGGGGTTTCTGTGAATACAGCGATAATTAACTGGAATTCTAATGTTCCTAAAATTGCTATTGTATTTGATAGTAATAATCAGTTTACGTTTTTTGATCAGCTCCTTCATAATGAACTGCGAGATTTTGGAATCTATATTCCCGAAGGACTTAGAGATCAATACGAAAATAAAAAATACGTTACATTACCCGATCCCATAAAATCCAATACACCAGCCATTAAGCAATTTAGAAAGGCATTTGACGAAATCTATTTTCCTCAACACTTACAAAATCATAAATTTACAAAATCAATCGTACAAAGGTAAATATGGAACCAACACAAGGCTTAACACCCACTAGCCCAATTTCTTCAGCATCCATTTCCTCGTCTCCTGAAAATGCTCTAAAGGCATCCCCAGCAACGTCACCTCCTCCCGAAATTGTCATCAAAGCAACTGCGGTTGCATCTCGTGTTTTAGCCCGTCCACCTTCATTATCCATTGCATCAGCATCCTCAACGGCAAGACCCGCTGCGGCACCTGCAAAAAGAAGGCCCATATTTGTTGCTTCGTTAGCTGATTTGACACCTCCATCTAGCCCTTCCTCTGGATTAGCATCCCGCTCAGGCGCTGGTGATACAGTGAAAAAATTTGAAATATTAAAACCACCTAAACGTGATGAAGAATGGGTAGCACACGCCTTAGAACTTTGCAAAATAGAAGGGGGGATTGATACAACTGCCCTTGCTGCAGGATCTAACGGTTCATATTTTGCTGGTGAAATAAAGATGGTTACTAAAACAGACGCTGAGGGGAGAACTGCCACTGGCCCTTCTAAAGTGAATGAAGCGATTCTAAAGCCCTGTGATGAAGAACTTGGCTGTCTAAACACACAAATTTCAATACGTTATGCTGAAAAGGCAAAAGAAGGAATAAAACCCGGTACAAGTGCAATACGTGAAGTGGCTGCTCATTATTTATTTCCAGGTATCGTTCCGCCAACATGCCTAGTAGAAGTGACATCTCCTGCATTTTATTTCAAATCGGGAGTTGTTGTTCCCAAAAAATGTTCGATGCAAAAAATGATTCCGAATGCTTCTGATTTTCACAAAATTGAAAGCCCCTCAGAATTAAAAGAGGAACTAAAACCTATTGCCCTAATAGACATAGTGTTACATAATGCAGATCGCAATCGTGGCAATCTTCTAATTACAGGTGAAGGGAAAGAGAGAAGAGCTCACCCAATAGACCATGGATGTATATTACCCGATAATTGTCAATCAGGAGGAGTTTTTACTTGGTATGAACACCTTGATCCAAGTGATATGTTTTCACCTCCGCAGCAAGAGGAGATTTTAGGAATTAATCTCGGAGAATCTGAATCTCAACTAAGAGAGTTAGAACTTGGTGATGGGTCTCTTAACACACACAATGTCAGCACAATAACCGCAAAAGCTTTGTGCAGAACAACTCCTATCCGAGAGATTGCGATGTACCAAATAGATAATCTCACACCAGATGGACCAGGATTCACTTCGTGCTGTCTAAATAAATCTATACTATTGATGGCTGCCTATAAACAAAATCCAACGCTTGTTTCCAGTGGAAAAGTAACAGGCACTGTAGATAAGGGAAAATTAGAAGAAGTAGTAAATGAGGTAACAAGTTTTATTTCAGGGCAATCACAGTTTATTGATGAAATTTTATCGAGTTGTACAGACCTCACACCCGCTGAAAAACTAGCAATTAAAGAAGGCGATGGACCTTCAAATCAAAGAATTAATTTAGCCCATCAAGTTACAAGAGAGAATTTATCACTCGAGACATTTGAACTAGGACATCACGAAGAGCCATTTAATCCCGATTATTCAAAAATTCATACAGAAATAGAAACAATCTTAATGGCTAGAATTGCTGCAGCACGCGAGAAAAGAACTTAGCGCCTGCTCTAAAACCCATAATTTGATCGCAACTGATAAATGGGATAAAAAATTGTTTTATTTCTTTGTTTCTTCTTTGTCTTTATCTGGGAATGCACTGTCCTTAATTGTGAGAAATGTAGGCTAGTAAAAATGAATGTTATTTGATATAATCGTCTCATTCAAGGTGGTTATTATGAAATGGGGACCTGTTTTAGGCGGGATTTTACTAGTTGCTGGAACAACAATTGGCGTAGGAATGCTCGGCCTACCTGTTATGACTGGATTTATGGGCTTTATGCCTTCTATGCTCTTATTTCTAGTTTGCTGGCTTTTTATGCTTTTTACAGGCTTTTTGTTCATTGAAATTAATGATGCCATCGGTGGCAATGCGAATTTAGTTACAATGGCTGGCAAAACTCTTGGATTACCTGGAAAAGCTATCGCATGGGTATTCTACCTACTTCTACTTTACTCACTTGTAGCAGCTTATATTTCAGGATGCGGTCCACTATTCATCGAAATATTTCCTGAGATCTCACCTGGTTTTTCAAAATTTCTTTTACCAATTCTGTTTGGTGGTTTCATCTATCTAGGCACGCGGGGTGTTGATCTTTTAAATCGAGGACTAATGATTGGTCTTATTCTCTCTTATGTGATTTTAATAGCCCTTATTCCCCCACACATTCAAACAAACTTGCTCACACATGTATCATGGCCACCGTTTGCATTAGCAGCTCCAGTTGTTCTAACTTCTTTTGGCTACCATATTATCATTCCAAGCCTTGCTACCTATCTTAAGCATGACAAAAAAGCGCTCTATAAAGTTGTTATTATAGGCAGTTTATTAGCATTTGTTATCAATGCAATCTGGCAATTTCTTGTTCTTGGGTCAGTTCCTCTTGACGGACCAAATGGACTTGCAGAAGCGTGGGCACAAGGAATTCCTGCAACAGGACCGATTGCAAACATCATTAAATCACCACTAGTAAAAATCGGTGCATATGCGTTTTCTTTCTTTGCTATTGTAACTTCCTTTCTTGGAGTCAGCTTGAGCCTTGCAGACTTCCTTACAGATGGCCTTAAAATTAAAAAAAGCTGGGAAGGTAGACTCCTTGCAATTTTGCTCACATTTGTCCCTCCCCTCATTTTTGTCTTCTCCTATAAACGGGGGTTTCTCATGGCTCTTGAATACGCTGGCGCATTTGTAGCCATTCTTCTCATCATTCTCCCTGCTGCAATGGCGTGGAATCTAAAATCGCCCAAGTACTTAAAAACAGCGAAAGGCAGAATCCTTCTCACACTTACCATGCTATTTGCCCTTCTTATTATTGCAACATCAATATTTTCATGATAAAAAAGGGATTCACCACAGACCAGAAAAAATACGAAATTATTGCTAATAAGCAAAAGGTCACTTAAAAAATGTTTATCTTTGCGTTTCTTTGCGACTTTGCGTCTTTGCATGAATTATTTTTTAACAAAATGAATTCTAAAGCATATTGTAATTTTCTGATGCAATTAAACCGATTTCAAAGATTCACGCAAAGACGCAAAGTCGCAAAGAAACGCAAGAATTTTAACTTGTGTATTATCAGAAATATACAATCGAGCTATTCAAGTGTTGGGGAATTTTTCTTTTTTGAGGACTTAATATATGTTTAAGCTAGAAACGGATTTTGAGCCGAAAGGCGATCAACCCAATGCAATTGAGGCCCTCACTAAAGGTGTTCTTGCTGGCAAGAGCGCGCAAGTTTTACTGGGCATCACTGGTTCTGGCAAAACCTTTACAATGGCAAATGTAATTCAGGCAGTTCAAAGACCCACTCTGATTCTCGCTCATAATAAGACTTTAGCAGCGCAGCTCTACCAAGAATTTAAAACGTTTTTTCCTGAAAATGCAGTTGAATATTTTGTTTCGTATTACGACTACTATCAACCTGAAGCTTACATTCCAAGGACTGATACCTATATTGAAAAAGATTTGGCGATCAATGACCAAATTGACAGAATGCGGCTCTCTGCAACAAGAGCTCTACTAGAGCGGCAAGATGTAATTATCGTTGCTTCTGTTTCTTGTATTTATGGTCTTGGATCTCCAGAAAACTATGCAAAAATGATTTTGAAAGTTGATAAAGGAGAAAAAGTTTTACGAGATGACTTTTTGATTCACCTAATAAAATTGCACTACACTCGAAATGATATGGAACTTGCTCGAGGAACATTTAGAGTACGTGGTGACATTATAGAAATTGTCCCAGCTTACGAAAGCGAACTTGCCTACCGCATTGAATTTTGGGGTGATGAGATCGAACGAATGAGCGAAATTGATCCGTTGACAGGCAAGGTGAAAAAAGTATTAACTACACTTTCTATCTATCCAGGATCTCACCATGTAACTCCTGATGATATTCGAAGCCAAGCCATTGAAACCATCCAAAAAGAGCTTGAAGAACGGATAGAATTTTTTAAAGAAAAAAACGCTCTAATTGAAGAGCAACGTATCCGCGAAAGAACTAAGTATGATCTGGAAATGATCAAAGAAATCGGCTTTTGTAAGGGGATTGAAAATTATTCGCGCCACTTTAGCGACAGAAAGGCTGGCGATTCTCCACCAACATTGATTGATTACTTTCCGAAAGATTTTTTATTTTTTATTGATGAATCGCATCAATCCGTCCCTCAAGTTAGAGCTATGTATAACGGTGACAGGGCCCGTAAGGAAACGCTCATTAATTACGGTTTTAGACTCCCTTCTGCCTTTGATAATCGCCCTCTGAAATTTGAAGAATTCTATGAAAAATTAAATCACGTTATTTACGTCTCTGCAACACCAAATCCCTGGGAAGTGGAAGAGTCTGAAGGGGAACTTGTCCATCAGATTATCAGGCCCACAGGTCTTCTTGATCCTATCTGCGAAATTCGCAAGGCAGAATTTCAAGTAGATGATTGTATGGAAGAGATTCAAAAAGAGATTGCAAAAGGCGGGCGAATTCTTGTTACAACTCTCACAAAAAAACTTTCTGAAGACCTTTCTAACTACCTAAAAGAAGTAGGCGTCAAGGCAAAATACCTTCATTCTGACATAGACACCCTAGAAAGAATTCAAATTATTAAAGAGCTCCGGGATGGAAAATTTGATGTTTTAGTCGGAATCAACCTTTTAAGAGAAGGACTTGACATTCCAGAAGTCTCACTTGTTACCATTCTAGATGCCGATAAAGAAGGATTTCTGAGAAGCGAAACTTCTCTTATCCAAACATCTGGTAGAGCTGCTCGAAACGCAAATGGCAGAGTTATTCTCTATGCAGATAAAATGACCAAATCAATTGCTGCTTGCATCGAAATCACACAAAAACGGCGCAAAATCCAAGAAGAATACAATAAAGCTCATGGCATCACACCCCAGACAACTATTCGCAAAAAAGCTCTCTCACTTCTCGAATCATTCGGTATCATTGAAACCCCCGATGAATCCATTCCCATCAAACTTACTGCCAAGGCGCTTACTAAAAAAATTCGCGAACTTGAGAAACTCATGATGGACGCAGCAAAAGAATACAATTTCGAAGAGGCTGCCAGATTTCGTGACGAAATCCGCCACTACCGCTCTCTGGAACTCCTAGAAGATTTTTGAATTTCGTTCGGTATAAAAAAATGTTTTACCTGTGATTTTACTAAGAAGCTGTTTAAAATGGATAGTTTAACAAATTTTTTATATGAAACAATACAGAATATCAAGCAGCTCTATTAGTTAACCAAAGAGAAACAGCTGCTGCAATGGAATGCTTAAAGCTAAGCAAAGATCCGGCGATGTTTGCTTATGAAGATTTATTATTAAGGCGGGCTACGAATATTCTCATCGGAAAAGCAAATGTCGAAGCTCACAGCACGATATTCAAATTTACCAAAAAGGCTAAGGGAATTACAATAATTACATGCTCAGCAGGAATAGTAGCTTTGACAGGGGTTGCAATTCGGTATTTTTCAATTTTATCTGAATCAAAATAGATTTTTTTGAATTGCGATCGTTATAGCTTAGAAAATTTTAATTGACTTTTAATCAAGGGAGGTACATAATATATTTATGATAAACGCTATACATAATCAATATAATGCATTAAATCCAAATCAAAAAAATTTTGCAAACGGTATTGGCTATAGTTGTGCGGCAGTTTTCTTTGGCCTAACATCTCTAATCTGCGAAAACGCTAGTGAAGAAGCTCCTGCTATGCGCATTTTTGAAGGCATTACCCTAATAGTTACAGTCGAAAGCGTTAAAAGTGCATGGCGATCGTTTCAAGCCGCGCTCAATTAATTCCAATCGGTATTATTTATAAAAAATAATGGTTAATCTCATCTCTATTGACGAAAGAAGCCTCTAACTCTCGCAGTCAGAGTAGCTGGAATGGTGAATTCACCCAGTGCTTGCACTACTGTAACTGCTAATGATGTGAGAACTGAACTACCTGTTGAATAGTAAATAGCGCCAGCAGTTCCTGCAGAAATCGCTTTTGAAAGTTTACTACCTGAGGTTGTTACTCCCACTGCAATGGCACTGCCCGGAAATCCAAGCACAGAACTTGCAAGATTAACGACTGTATAGTTCAGATAGAATTTCATTGAGGATGTGGCTGCTTGACGAAAGCCATCTCTAATTCTTTCAACCCCACCAAGATCATCAATTACTATTTTAGATACATGCGCGATTTTTGCAATTTTAAGAATAACTACGCCTCTTTCTATTAGATTTGAGCAGGGAGCTAATATGGAGGATACAGACAAAGCTTGGTTGTAAGAATTTCTAACAAGAGCGCCAGGAACTTTATCTTGAATGTATTTTGATCCCGCTTTAATGACATCATTGTCGATCATTTTTTTCATCAAAAATGGATGATTTAATATAATTGCAACTGAATTTACACTGATTCTTACAGCAGCTGATCCGCCTCCTAAAGCATCGATTGTAGTCAAGCCAACTGCCAAGATACTTTGAACAAACATTGCATCGATAACTTCAATTTTTCTAGAAGGAACTAATGTATTTATCAAATGAAGATTTGTAAATGCGTGAATACTTGGGGACAATGTGGGTCTAAGAACAAGCATTGCAGATCCGATAAGCGTTTGGAGCGCTAATCTTTCTGATTTATTAATTGTTTTTTGCGAAATGCCATATTCTGTCCTTAATTCTCTTCGAACCAAGTCGTAGGTATTTTTCACTATACGGGTTGCTTTTGGGACAATTTCGATCTCACCTGAATCAGAAGACGCGCGCGGAATGAAAGCAACAATTCCTTCTGTAACAATAAGCGGAACAATGCCTTTTATTGAAATAGCGGCAACTGTACCAATTGCGCGAATTGTTACTTCACGTAGACTTGGGTATTTTGAACTGTTTGCAATAATGGCAAGTGGGGTCGCAATAGTATTTAGAGAAACAGTCCCAACGACATACGCTAGGCCATGCACACTTAAAGAGAGAGCGCATTGTTTCGGCTGTTCAAGACCGAATTCTTCCATTAACTTAAATGAACCCATCATAAGGTCATCTAGCCCATCTTTATCAATTTGACCATGAGCTAATGCGCGCACTTGATCGGTTATCTCACTTGTCAAATAAAGAGATTCATCACGCTTTTTACGATAGAGGTCAATAGCTTCATGCTTAAATACAGTGACCATTTCTGCAGGTGTTGAACCAAAGTTAATATTTCTTAATAAACACGCAGCAGGGGTAGCTAATAGATATGATTTTAGCCACCGAATGGCAATACTTTTTCCAATGCTTTTTTTTTGATCACCGATTGCTCTAAGTAATTTAATAGCAATTGACAATTTTGCTCTTTGAAATTGAGGTGAATTAACGATACTTCTCTGTATTAGAGGGGAACTTAAGGATGTTAATATAAACTCGCTGTTAAGCGGAGAAGCTCCAAGCAATCCTTTAAATAGCAAAAGCAAGACGCTATGATACAGGTAATTATCAAATTCGCTTATTGTCTCTTGTGGCCCTGTGAGTGAAGATACACTTGATTGTAGCAGTTCGGTTGTGTATAGATATTTAAAGGGGCCCGCAGGAACTAATGAACTTACGGCAGCTGCACCAGCTGTAAGTCCAATATCGACACATATAGATCTACTATGGTTCAGTCCTACTTCCATATCAACTATTATAACATAATTATAAATTTTAATGCAAGCCACTAAACCATAGTGTGCAGCTGATAAGTCAATATGGTTAAAGCTATTAGAAAAATAACAGTCAGAAGTGGTTTACCACCAATGACTTGGTATTTTGAAGGAGTATTTCTTTGATATCTTCCGCGCCAGATCATAAGAACTGGAAAGATTCCAAATAGAATGACCGCGCATACACCGCCTGCAAAGCCAAGAGCCTGGTAAAAAATGGTAGGGTAAAGGATTGCAAAAACAAGAGGAGGGACGAGGGTGGCAAGGCAGATCCAGATGTTTTCCCGACCCTTATGAGCAATTTTCAATCCATCAGACAGAAAGTGCACAAGACTAAGGGTTTGCGTCAAAAACGAGGTCAAAATCGCTATAAAAGCAAGAATCCCCGCAAGATTTCCGAGCCATGGAGCGCTAACATAGTTTTTTAAGGCTTGAGCTGCGTCTAGACCTAGTTTGTAGCTTTCAAGAATTCCCCCCTTCCCTTCTATAGGAAGAGATCCGAGCGCAATAAGCTGCCAGAATAAATAGATTGTCAAAGTGAACAGCACTCCCCCAATAATGGATTTTCTGATTCGCTTAGTATCTCCCCCTAGGTAATGAGAGAGAGTAGGAATAAGATTATGGAAACCAAAAGAAATGACAAGTATAGGCAATGCAGCGAATGCGTATTCTAAATGCACTTCCTTGAGGAGCTTCACTTCGACATAACCAAGTCCAAAAACAAGAAGGGCTATATATACTGTAATCTTTCCGGCCATTAAAAATCTATTCACGAGATCAACAGATCTAGTACCAAAATAGACAATCCAACCAAAAAAAAGGACAAAAAATAGGCTTCCCACCCAAATTGGAAAGGAGATTCCTATGCTTTTGAAAAATGTTGTAACAAGATGAGAGCTATCTGCCAAGTAGGCTACTAATAAAGCATAAAAAAGAAATAGGTATAAAAACCAGCAGGCAATTTTTCCAATCGGGCCTAAAAGATCCGAAATCATCGTAATAAAATTGGTTCTGCCGGAAAACCAGCCGTTTACCTCCACAAGCATAAGGCCCGTCATCGTCATAAAAAAGGCTGTGATTGCAAATAAAATTAAAGAGGGAAAAAACCCGACAAGACCTGTAAGTATAGGTAACCCGAGCATTCCTGCGCCAATACAGCACCCTCCAATCAGTAAAATGCCTCCAAAGACACTTCCTTGTTTCTCAGAGCTCATCTACTTTCCACTCGTCTTTCATTTCGAATCTCTTGACCAAGCCTTCCCAAGTCATAGCCATCAAAATCAACAAACTTGAAGAACCGCTTGTATTCGGGCATCACTTCAAACACTTGATGTGCCATTGCCTGCGCAACTCTTCTATACGATGGGTGACCCTGTGGAGTTGACCTAAGTTCAGTAAGCCATTGAAGTGATCTTAGATTAATATGAAAATACCAACGAATATTAAAAGCCATTGGAACGACATACTGCGCCTCCTCTGGCAAATCTCTTGCAATTTTATCATATAAATTTTTTGCCATATCCATTGCATCGCGATATTTTTTTTCCATTCCCGTTCCAATCAAATCATCTGCTATATAATAACCTAAATTACATGTTAATAGCTGTCTGTCCTGTGTAAGAATTCGGTGTCTTTGCAAATCTCTGTAACTTCCGAAATCTGCAGTGATTTCAAATGTAAAAGAAGCTCGTTCCAATGCTCTTGGAGATTTATGCCGTCTATTTTCTCTGCTACTTGCCGCAGCTTCCAGAATTTGTTCCACCTCATCCTTTGGCAAAACCATTAGCTTCCTCTCTAGTTCAGGAAGCGAGCTGTTTGTGTAGGGAAATAAAAGTGCAGCAGCGACTCGATAAATACTATCAGGGTCGTAATCAACAAGTTCTACTCCCCTTCTTTCACTTTTTAATGAATCGTAAGATTTTGCGATTTCCTTAAGTCCACTTCCCATCTTATCTTTAAATTGTTGCATCATTTGGAAGTGACGGTGACTTGAATCTCCCCTCCTTACAAAAGAAGGGATAACTTTCGAAAGCTCATTTGAAGCTCTTTTTCCAACTTCTTGAAGTTCAGCAAGCTGTTCTGATTGAAGCTTTTGCAATAGACCCTCACAGAAACGACCATTACCAAAAAAACCCATGTTCGTCAGAGCGCTTGCAGGCAGCAACCCTCTTAAACAATCGAGCACCTTAGCCCGAATCGCAGCCATATAAGCTGACCTTGAAACACTTGAATCGTTTGGAAATTTGTTTTCCATGATTTCAGTAAGCTCTGGAATTAGCTCTCCGTACACTTCAAACAGCCTATTACATACAGAAATATACTCTTCTTTAAAAGCAGAGGTCATTAAAATAGGCTCTCGAACAAAAAGAAATTCTCCGTCTCGCTTTTGATCAAAGTAAATATATCTAGTCGATTTTTCTAATGGTGATCCACCAATGCGGCAATCCTCTATAACTTTTGCAGCGAGCATAGAAATATTTTCAATAGCAAGATGCGCTCCGCCTAGCTCACCAATTGAGTCATCACCGTATCCATCTAAAATTCGATCATAAAAGCTTTGCGCTTTTGCAACGGCCTCATTTTGAGCATTCATTGCCTGATCATTTGCAATTGCATCAAATTGTGCCTCTTCGCCACCCACAAACTCTTTAAGCAAAAGCTGCCTTAGCCCAAGACTCGATCTAGAGTATTTGGAAAATAAGGCCCCCTTAATTACTTCGGGCAAATTCCTGATTGCAAACACATTACTAACAGTGCTCGTCACGTATTTATCAAGGATTTTTCTTTCTGTTTCAGTAAATTCTTCGTAATCTTCAATCATAAGCCACCTATTATTCCAGTGTATACCGCCTGTCTTCAAAAATCAAGATGAAGAAAGGTGATTTTTTGGGTTGCGTTTCGAGAAAATTCCAGTTATACTCCCCTGGAAAGACTTGGAGAGGGATCTGAATGGAATACTTTAAGCAATTTCAAAATCATATTTTAAATAACGACTTACCTTCTTTTATCGCTTTATGGCAAGAATATTGCCTTAGTGATGAAATTGATGCCGCAGAATTGAAGTTGACTCTTCAGGAAGTGAAAAAGTCCCCTTTAGCACCCTCTTTTGGAAGATACGTAGCAGACATATTACCACTTTGGCAGAGCCTTCCTAAAAATGAACTTAGACACGATTGTATTAAACTTATTTTCGATCTACAAACAAGTAATGATCCAACTTTAGCTGAATTTGCTTATAGCTATCTTGAGGAGCGTTACAAAAATGACCCTTCATTCCAACAAAAAATTAAACTTGTAGGTCTAAGAGAAAGAAAATCATTTCCTTCAGCAATAGCAAATTTTGAACTTTTGGCGCACATGAAAGTACGGAATTTCTTCTTGCATACAGGCGGCTGGGGAATCGGCGAAGTGATTGATGTGTCTATGCTTAGAGAACAAATCACTTTGGAGTTTGATAATGTATCAGGTAATAAGGAGATCAGCTTTGCCAATGCATTTAAAACTCTTCTTCCTGTAGCAAACGACCATTTTCTAGCAAGACGGTTTGGTGATGCCGAAGCCTTTGAAGCCTTCGCAAGAGCAAATCCACTTGAAACTATTAGAATGCTTTTGAAAGATTTAGGTCCTAAAACAGCTTTAGAAATCAAAGATGAACTTTGTGATGTTGTAATTCCAGAAGATGATTGGGCAAAATGGTGGCAACTTACTCGTACAAAGTTAAAAAAAGATACGTTCATTGAAGCTCCTGAAAATCAAAAAGAATGCTTTAAATTACGAACAACAGAAGTTCCTCACGAAGAAAAAATCTTAAAAGCTCTAGCAGAAAAGCCAGAAACCCCTGTATTGATTGAGTTAATTTACTCCTTCTTAAGAGATTTTCCACAGGCAACAAAAAACGAACCCTTTAAAGAAGCTCTTAAATCAAACCTAACAGAAGTTCTTGCTAAAAAAGAAGTTACTGACACAGAAGAGCTAGGGATTTTATTTATCTTGCAAGATTTAGGTCATGAAAAGGCAAAAGAATTAGCTGAGCTGATAGCAAAATATCCAAATCCTGAAAGAATGGTATCTCAAATCAATGTGCTTGCACATAAAAAGAGATTCTTAATTGAACTAAAAAAAGTCAGATCTGAATGGCAAGGGGTATTTTCAGAAATACTTTTAACAATTGATCAAAATCCTCTAAGAGATTACATCCTTGAAGAGCTCATGAATAGTAAGCAAGAAAGCCTTCTACAGTCTAAATTGACAACACTCATCCAAAATCCGATGCTTTCACCAAATGCCTTTCTCTGGTATTTTCAAAAAATATTATCCCCTGACCAAAATTACCCATTTGCAAATCAACAAGGTCATAACTCATTTTTTGAATCATTCTTTGTGCTCCTCCACAAACTAGAAACCTCCCACTCACACAAAGACCTCATAAAAAAAATGCATTCATTTCTTACTTCTGGAAGATATGCAAATGTTCGTAGAATTTTCGAACATTCCGATATCGAAACAATTAAGGAAATCCTCCTGCTATCCTCAAAATGCATGACACTCTCAGATCACGATCTTAAAATTCTTCACTCTCTTGCCGAAGTAGTTCACCCTTCTCTTTCAGAGCTTCGTAAAGAACCACTCGATGAAGAGCACACCGTTTGGACAACAGCAGATGGATACCGTAAAATTAAAGAGCGGATCGAACAAATTGCAACTGTAGAAATACTTACAAATGCAAAGGAAATTGAAGTTGCGCGTTCACATGGCGATCTTCGTGAAAACAGCGAATACAAATTTGCCCAAGAAAAGCGAGCAAGACTTCAAAGCGAGCTTAAATTTCTCTCAGACCAATATAAGCAAATGCGCGTTCTCACAAAAGACGATATCCAGACAGATTCAATTAATGTTGGAACAGTAGTTGAGCTAGGAAATAGCAGCGGTGAAAGAGCAACTTATACACTTCTTGGCCCATGGGACACAGACCCAGAGAAAAACGTTCTCTCATCTCAATCAAAACTTGCAAAAGATCTTATAGGCCTTTGTATTGGGAATACTTGCAAACTTCAAGATCAAGAATGGAAAGTGCTTTCAATAAAAAGCTTTCTTTAGTCATAGATCTTATTTGGAGTTAGTGATATTGTTTGAGGATCATGGAACTTGTAATAGCTACTGCTAATTTTCATAAGATTTTAGAATTGAAAGCGATGATCCGCGCATATTTTAAAGATATGGAAATTTTTTCTCTAAAAGATTTTCCTGACTATGAAGCCCCACTAGAGGTAGGAAGTTCATTTTCCGAGATCGCAGACCTAAAGGCTTTACATGCTGCAAAAGAAACAGGTCACTACGTAATTGCTGATGATAGCGGTCTTGTTGTTCCTGCATTGAATGGAGAGCCGGGCATATTCAGCCGTCGCTATGCAGGTGCTGACGCAACAGATAAAGAGAATCGAGATATGCTTATTGAAAAAATGAAGTTTCTAGAAGGTGATTCAAGATTTGCCTACTTTGAGTGTGCGCTGTCATTTGCAAGTCCTGAAGGAATCATAAAAACGATCCGCGGTGTTTGCGAAGGTCATATTCTTCCGGAATCAAAAGGAAGAGGCGGGTTTGGTTACGATCCTCTTTTTGTTAAACACGACTACAATAAAACATTTGCAGAATTAGAAGAAGACATTAAAAACCGCATTTCCCATCGTAGAAAAGCTTTCGACAAACTGATCCCTTACATTGAGAGCGAGCTATTAAAGGTTACTTCTACGTCATAGACGCATATAACCTTCTCTTTAAAGCAAGGCGCCCTTCAAAATTTTCAGAGAAAAGCAAAGCAGATTTTATTCACTTTCTTGACGAATGGATGGGTGTTCTTGGACTTAAGGGAATTCTTATTTTTGATAGTAATCCAGGCCATGCAAGAGACTACCCCACTAAAAGTTCGCTCGCTCATCTTGAAATCGCCCACGCTCCGATCCATCTTGAGGGAGACCTCTACATCCTTGAATACTTATCAATTGTAAAAAATCCTGCAAGATACCGCCTTGTCACATCCGATAGAGCTCTCGCAAATGCTGCAAAAAACTTAAAAATTGCATCTATCGACTCGTCTGATTTTTATAATCTCCTAAAAGAGACCACCGGAAAAAACGCAAGCCTCCAGTCAGAACAAAAACCGCAAGGTGAAACTAAACGAGAATTCGAGCGCCTACTCAAAATCTTCGAATCTAGGTAAAAAGATCCGCCGCAGAGACGCAGAGCACACCGCATCCTATTACCCATATCTTTTTTAGCAAGGATAGAATGATGGAAGAATAAAAAAACATTCTAATTATAGGAGAGATACAAATTTATTTTTCTTATCCTTCCACCATTCTATCCTTGCTAATTTTCTCTTTTTTTTGCGGAGAATTTTGTTTTATAAAAAACG
>CAZKFL010000030.1:25267-25578 GCA_964552055.1 uncultured bacterium | reverse complement strand
ACATAAATCGCTTGCCGAGTCACATTATTGAGCCTAGCAGCCTCAGTTATGGATACAACTCGTTTTTTCTTTGCTTGCTCAGATTGTACTCCTACCTCTATTGATAGATCATCTGTTATACCCATTATATCTCCTCCTCATCCACTTTTATCCGGGCGACCTGCCTTAATTATTTATCTAACTAGACAGTTCTTATTAACCCCGATTTATTGGTTTGTTGCGATGTTATCGCCCTTTAAGATAAGTTATTGTGACATAAAAATGAATTGATAGCAATCAAAAATGGCCTACAGACGTGATTTATTAAGATT
>CAZKFL010000030.1:0-25257 GCA_964552055.1 uncultured bacterium | reverse complement strand
AGACAGGGGTTTTTTATCATTTTTAAGTTTAATTCGAAAATAAACTTGCTATATGTTAAATAAAAATTTTAAGAAGCTAAAAGATAAATTTTAGGTTATTATAGGACAGATGGACACTTTAAAAAACAAGTTATTAGTTTTTGCGCTATTCACCAAGACCTGCATTTTTGCAGTAGCTCCCCCTAATATATCTGCTCATGAAGCTCACTTAAAAGCAGAAGAAATTTTTAAAGCCCATGCTAGACACAAAGAATTTACCCAAGAAATTGCTAACAGAGTCCTAATAAATTACTTAGATGAGTTAGATCCTATAAAATGCTACCTGACCAAAGAAGATATTAGTATGTATCTTAATCCCTCAGAGGATCTCTCCAGGCAAATGGTTGAGGAATACAAAAAACAACAGTTTCGCACTTATCTTACTATATATGAGATATTTATGACTACAGTTGACCGAAGAAATACCCTAGAGACTCGCATTGAAACTCTTCCTCTCCCCGTAGGCATAAAGTCAAAAGACTTGCAAGATGCAGATTGGGCATCAAGTGAGGCTGAACTCACAGCTAGATTGCTTAAGATAAGAGCTTTACAGAAAGAATCTGCAGAAAAATTGGCAACTCAAGAACAATCTGATATCTTTTTTCAGCGAATTGCAAAAAGACGCCTTCTAAGAGAAAAAGAATTTACATGCACCTCCAAGGCGGAACAAAATAAACAGATGCTTTCTTGCTTTCTAAAAGCTCTTGCCTGCTCACTAGACTCACACACTGCGTATTTTACCCCAGGAGAAGCTAAGCAGTTTCTGATCCAAGTCCAACAACGACTTTTTGGAATAGGCGCGCAACTAAGGGATGATCTAAATGGCTTTACCGTTGTTCAAATTGTTGAAGGCGGCCCCGCCAGCAACTCAGGCGAGCTCAAAGTTGGGGATAAAATCATTGCAGTCAATCATGAACCGATCGCTGGAATGGATATCACTGAAGCTGTGGAACTTATAAGGGGCCCTCAGGGCTCATCTGTTATCCTAACTCTTGTAAGAGAAACGCAATCTTCTAAGGATGAAAAGTTTGAGCTGATCATCGTTCGGGATGAAATTGTTCTTACCGAAAGTAGGTTTTCTTCGAGAATTGAACCATTTGGAAGTGGAGTTATTGGTTACATTGCCCTTCATTCATTTTACCAAGACCCTAAGCACTCCTCTTACATCGATTTAAAGAACGCCTTAGATGAAATGAAGGCAAATTATAAGCTTCAAGGAGTCATTCTTGACCTGCGACACAATTCTGGAGGGCTTCTACCTCAAGCAGTTGATGTAACAGGACTATTCATTGATAAAGGTGTAGTAGCCTCTATTAAAGATCATACGGGCGGAATTCAAAGGCTGCGCAATCTCAATGATGAGATTACTTGGGCTGGACCTTTAATCATACTCACAAATAAGACAAGCGCCTCCGCTTCTGAAATTGTTGCCCTTGCCCTTGCCGACTATGGTAGAGCTCTTATAGTGGGAGACGATACGACCTATGGAAAAGGGTCTTATCAAACCTTCACTCTTGAGAGCAGCAACCCAGATAAAATCAATCCTCAAGGTGAATATAAAGTCACAAGAGGTGCATATTACACCGTTGGCGGAGGAACACCTCAATTGGTTGGGGTTAAAGCAAATATCGAAGTTCCTGGCATTCTAGCTTTTATGGAAATCGGCGAAAAGCACTCAAAATATCCCCTTGAAAACGACACGATCATCCCTCTCTTTGAGGATGACCTATCAGATGTTCACCCCCTATATCGAGTAAGGCTTAAAAAAATGCTCGGGAAAACCGTCCAAAAGCAATCTTGCTTACTCACCCCCATCACCCCCGAACTTGCAACCCATTCTCAATCACGGATTCAAAAAAGCGCTAATTATCAAAATTTTCTTACTGAAATTCGAGGAGCAGAGTACCACGAGCTTAATTTTGATCTAATTGGCGCTAATGACCTCCAGCTCGAAGAGGCAATGAATATCATGAAAGAGCTAATCATCCTCTCTAATAAATAAAACGCGTGTCTTGAAAACAATTGCTGGAGGTGATATTCTCTTCACCTATGGAAGTTCGTACTCGTATTGCACCTTCGCCGACTGGTCATCCACACATTGGAACCATGTATATGGCACTCTTTAATTTGATTTTTGCTAGACATCATGGCGGCAAGTTTTTACTTAGAATTGAAGATACGGATCAAACAAGAAGTAGAAGGGAATTCGAGACGAGCATTTTCGAATCATTAAAGTGGCTTGGTATTTCCTGGGATGAGGGTCCTGATGTGGGAGGTCCTTGCGGATCTTACAGACAGTCAGAAAGGACCGAACTTTATCAAAAAGCATGTTTTGAGTTATTGCGACAAGGAAAGGCATATAAGTGCTTTACAACGCCTGAGGAATTAAACGAGATGCGCCTAGTCAGCCAGAAAACAGGCGGACGGGGTGGATATGACAGACGGCACAGAAATTTAAGCCCTGAAGAGATTGCGGCTTTTGAAGCTAGCGGAAAGCCTTTCGTAATTAGACTAAAAGTGCCTTTAAGTGGTGAGATTGTATTTCAAGACGCCATTAAAGGTCGAATTTCAACACCTTGTAGCGATGTCGATGACCAAGTATTATTAAAATCAGATCTTTTCCCGACTTATCATTTAGCAAATGTTGTTGATGACCATGAGATGAGAATTTCGCACGTAATCCGAGGCGATGAATGGATTAGCTCCACACCGAAGCACATTCTTCTTTATGAAGCTTTTGGTTGGACTCCCCCTATTTTTGCCCATATGCCCCTTTTACTAGGAGTCGACGGGAAGAAACTTTCAAAGAGAAAGAATCCTACTTCCGCCTACTATTATCGCGATAGCGGCTATCTTCCTGAAGCACTTCGAAATTTCCTCACATTGATGGGATACAGTATGCCTGGCGATAAAGAAATTTACACTTTAGATGATGTAATTCAAAGCTTTGATATTAAGAGAGTCGGAGTATCGGGAGCTGTTTTTGATATTAAAAAACTTGAGTGGATGAATCAGCAGTATCTGATCAACTCTGTTAAAGTTGAAGATCTTTGGGGAAGAATTAGGGATTGGGGATTTAATGATGCATTTATGGCAAAACTGATGCCACTTGTGCACACTCGCATAAAAACATTCGGCGATTTTATTGACTTATGTGACTTTTTCTTCATCAACCATCTAAAATATACAGAAGCTCTATTTGCTCCAAAGGGACTAAAAGCTGAAGAAGCAGCTCAAATTCTTCAAACGCTGATTTGGAAGTTAGACGAACTTGAACAGTGGACGAGATCTGGGCTTGAAATCGCCTCTAAGCATCTGGCTGAAGTATTTGGTGTCCATTTTAAAAATGTGATTATCCCTCTTCTTTTTGCTACGTTTATGGGAAAACACCAAGGGCCACCTCTGTTTGACTCGTTTGAAATCCTAGGGGAGCATAAATCAAGAGCTAGACTCCTTAAATCCATTGAGTTTTTAGGCGGAATTTCCAATAAAAAAATGGAAAAACTCCAAGAAACCTGGACAAAAAAGTGTTGCAACACATTGATTACCAGTGTAGTGACATCCCCTGCAGCGTAAAAAGAAGGGTTATGGTATAATTGTCTGACGTGAGTCTTTTTGTTCAACCGAATCACCCATAATATAGCCGCGATCGTTTCCCCGCTCACTACAAGAAGTAAATAAAAAACTTGAAACCAAAATAATAACCCATATTTTTTTCATGCCTATGACCTTACCTTCTGAATCAAAAAAAGTTACAACCCCATATGATCGTCAGAATCCATATCTAGCACCAATAGTAGAGTGCTCACATGTGACAAAAACAGGGTCCTCTAAAGAAATTTTGCATATTGTATGTGATTTACGCAACTCCGATATCACGTATGAAGTCGGATCTAGCTTTGGCATATTGCCCGAAAATTTAGATCCCTATGTTTCTGAGGTTTTTATATCAATTGGCACCTCCTGTAAAAGTTTTATGATTCACACAAAATCCGGCCATATTATTACCTTTGAAGAATTTATCCGGAAACATGCAAACCTTTCTAGAATCACATCCGATTATTTTAGACTGATTCAAAAGTATAATCCCCAGACAATTGTTAACGAACTTTTAGATAACAAGGAAAAAAGCCACGCCTTTACAGTAGCAAACAATTTAGCGACATTTTTGACTGCATTCTGGCATCCATCCATTCCTCTTCAAGAATTAGTTGATATTATCCCTCCCATGCTTCCTAGATATTACTCAATTGCTTCTTCTATGAAAAAAGTCGGCGAATATGCACATTTTATGGTTGCCTCTTTCTCCTATTTGGATGCAGGACGCGAAAAAGAAAGCATTACCGCAAGTTTTTTCAAGCAAAGCGCCCCAGGAACCCCAGTTAGATTATTCCTTCAACAGAATCACAATTTCTATCTCCCTGAAGACTCCTCTACTCCTATCATCATGATTGGTCCTGGAACAGGACTTGCATCACTTCGTGGCTTTCTGCAAGAGCGCGAAGCAACAAACGCTCCGGGAAAAAACTGGCTATTTACCGGTGATCGTCAAAAGGAATTTGACTTTCATTACGGAGACGAACTTACCCAATACGCAGAAAGAGGCTTTCTAAAACTAAGTCTCGCATTTTCAAGAGACTCTACCGAAAAAGTCTATGTTCAAGATTTAATGCTAAAAGACAAAACCGAACTCTGGTCCTGGATCAAAAATGAAAACGCATCCATCTACATTTGTGGCGACGCAAAAGCCATGGCAAAGGATGTCCAAAAAGCGCTCCATTACATTGCCGAAACAGAAGGTAAGCTCTCAGAAGACACCGCAAAAGCCTTCCTTAAACAACTCCGCCACGAAAAGCGCCTCCAACTTGATATTTACTAATCAGTAACCTATAATCTATATTTACGCTAAGGCATTTATGACACTTACTATTAGACCAAAAGCTGCATTAACCCCCCTACCAAGCATATTTTCGATGGCATTTTGTAAGCTTTCTGATGTTGCATATGCAATTATATCACCTATCAAATCAATTGCTAAAGTAATTTTTAATTACATCTCAAATTTATTTGACATTACTAGCAGTATAGGTTTTAAACAAATGGTTTCCGCTAATTCATATTTGGAAAATGCTCTAATTGTAATGAATCAATATGAAGAGACAGCTGGCGGAATCGTAATTCGTATGCTCGGTGGCTGTCAAGCTAACGACATAACTCATCTCACAGTCTATCCGCCAGATTTATTTCTTACCCATGAATTCGGCTTAGGTTTTTCTAGAGGTAGCGCCCCTCTCTCAGCAACTCTTTTAGTAAAAGACATTCCTATAATCTTGCCTGTAGTTGCTAAGGGTGACTTTGGACTTATTTACAACCCTGATAAACTTTACATTACAAAGGCAATTAGCAGCAGTACAGGAGTGAGCAGACGTCAAAATTTTGCAGCTAATGGCCGCATCAATTCTGCTCTTTCAACAAATCTATCTTGTCTTAATGAAGAAAGAAAGGCTTTGGGCCGCGGATCATTAATGATATATCCTGAACTGACAATACAACCAAACACTGAAGAAAAGAAACAGGACGCAATTATTGGCATTATCGTCAGACCCGAATTTGAGCAAGAAACAGCTAAATTAAAAGAAATATACCAATTAATTTGTAAGCAGAAACCTAATCTCCCCGTTTTTGCATATGATAGCGGAGCAATTAGATTAGTACCCAAGCCAATTTAAGTCCACCGGACTTCTATTATACGGTATATAGATGAGTCAGTGATGTCTAAATTTATTTACAAAAATAGGCAATTTCATTAAGATTTTTACATTATAATTAAATTAAAGCGTTTATATGATTCATCTTACATCAAGTCCTCCTCAAATACATCTTATTAATTCCTTAGACATTCATGGTAATGTAGTTGATGATGATGAATTGTTAAGAGGGCTCACAGATCGTGATATGAAAGATATATTTAAGAAAACAGTTGACGCTGCCTCCAAAAGCGAAGGCGTAGGCATCGAAGGAATAACTTTAGGTTCTAATGATACTCCTTTCGATGCAACATCACCTACAGCCTATGCGGATTTAACAACTTTATTTGGGCTAACAGTTGGCTCTGTTACTGATGGGGAAAGGGATGGCGAAGGCATCAGCGCAGCTTTAGATTTTCTTTGCGGTGATGCCGCCCCATCTTATTTGGATTTAGAAGCCCCTCCTACTCACGCAAGTGGACATCCTTCAAAAATTCTTCTAGCTCCTTTTTCTGGGGGAGGTGGAGGCTCTTCAAAAGCAATGGATTTAACAGCATCTCACCATTTTGACAGAAGCTCTGCGACTACCCAAGAAAAAAAAAGAAAGAAACCAGGAACAGACGGAATTCCTTTAGATCCGCTGTCAGCATCTTCAGACACTGCTCGTACAAAATATTTAGGTTGGACTGAAACTGATCTTAATGAACTTCAAAAAGGGAGTTACCTTATATCATTCTATAATCTATATCTAAAGGTATATGGGGCGTCCGAAAAAGATAAAATTAATACATTTTTTGCTACTGTTTTGCTGAAATACAATGAACTAAGGATATTAATACCGGCTAAAATTGTACGATCTTCGTTTTGGCCAAAACTTGAGGATGAGGTATACAAAAGTTGCGATTCTAAATTTCCGATATTTGATATGTTTTTAAGAAAATATGGCTTTTTGATTCCTTTGTTTTACACTCATCTCAATTTATACAAACCAGGAGACGCGGAAAAATTTCTTACTACGTTAGTAGGTGTTTACAAAATTAACATCAAACACGTAAGACCTTTTATTAAAAATATTATTGAAATATTCGGTGAACATCTTCATTCTCTTATTCCAACGCCGCCTACTTCAGAGTAATAGAATTCAAGCAGGGCCCTCATTCGCGATCGGCTATGCCTAATCAAACTAAAATGATTCTTCTTAGAAAAATCTGGTGCTTTGAAATGTGACGAGTATAGAATCATGAGCAGTATAATATGCAGGCGCATGATACACCAAGTCCGCGGCCGCAATCATCTAGGTTGTTGCCCGAAGTACATGTAATTCCAACTTGATCCATTTCTAGTTCAAGAAGCTCTGCGATATGTGCGCGCATTTTGGTAAGCGATGACTGAAGTCTTGGCTGCTTACCTGTTATTGCGAGGGCGATATGGACAATTTTTTGCCCTTTTAAGGTTTTCTTAGCTTCTAGTAGGTACTCTTTACTGTCAGTAATGCCTGATCTGCACATTTTAATGGCAAGATCGCCTAGGATGTGAACGTGGGTGATTGATGTGATTGCGTTGCAGATCGCATGATAAACGACATCACCATCTGAGTCAGCATCGAGACCTGGAATATCGAGGAATTCAACGCCTCCGATCTTGCAAATTTTAGTTCCCTTTTGGGGTTCAAAACGGTGACTATCTTGTCCGAATCCGACTTTCAAAAAGCTCCTCCTTGTTAAATGGGACCATAATTAATTTGCCGTTAGGAGCATAAAATGGATCTTCCATTTTTAACACCTCTTGCAAAAGGTAAGTAAGCGCCTCTTTACTATATATTTTTGGGGGTCTAAAGTTGATCACTACTTTCGCTACGCTTTCTAGGGTAAATTCTTTATGGAATTCTGTAAGGAGGAGATCAAGAATCTTTTTCACAGTATCAGCTGAAAACATAGGTGCAAGCGCATCTATCATAAATGTTTTATTTCCAAAAGGCCTGATTGCTATCCCGCAATTTTGTAGCAAAGTTTGGTGCCTTAGTATCGCTTCTTCCTCTGCCCCTGAGAATTTAAGAACTTCTGGGAAAAGGAGGTTTTCCATTTCAGGCTGTTTCTCCTCTCTAAGTCGATTTAAAATTCTCTGAAACTCTACTTTAGCATCGAGTTTTGCTGTATCGACAAACATGAGTTTCTCTTCAGGAAAATACGGAAGTGATTGCGGCATCCTAACAATTGCGATGTCTTCATAAAATCCAATAACTTCAGCATCGTCTTTAATCAGAAGTTCTTCATTAATCTGAACTCTGGGTTTATAAACGATTGGATCTTGCTTAAAACTCAGGCTTGGAGGATCAAACTTGGGGATTATAATTTTTTTTGGCTCTTCAAAAAAACTCCGTTCGATAGCGGACTTTACAAATTGATGAACTTTTTCTTCTTCACAAAACCGCACAAAAATCTTTTGCGGATGAACATTAACATCTATTTTTTCTGGAGGGATTTCCATAGAAAGAACAAAGAGCGGATAATCTCTTGTGCCAATACGTGTTCCAAATCCGCTTTGGATAGCCCTTTCAACTAACTGCGAAATGACAGGTCTTTTATTAATTAGTAAATATTGCTGTAATCGATTCGATTTCACATTCTGAGGAGAGCCAACAATACCTGTAATTTTATAACCCTCTTTTTCCCAAAAGATTTCCTTTGTATCATACAAAAATCCCTTTCCTAAAACTTCTTCAATCCTTTTTTCGCTTTTAGCTGATGTTCTAACTAAATCTTTGCCGTTGGAAGTTAGGATAAAAGCGACATCTGAATGAGCAAGAGCGACCCTCGTAATCATTTTTACAATATCTTGTGTTGCTTGGGTAGCTGCTTTTTGAAATTTTTTTCGCGCTGGTGTATTATAGAAAAGATCAGCAACGCGGATCGTAGTTCCTTGATTTCTAGAAAAAGGATCCGCACGAAATATTTTGCCTCCATGACAAATCACTTTAGTTCCAATAGCATCTTTCTCGGAAGTTTCTAACTCTAGCTTTGAAACAGCTGCAATGGAAGCAAGCGCTTCACCTCTAAATCCCATGCTTTTTAAGGTTAAAAGATCAGTGAACTCAGAAATTTTTGATGTTGCATGACGTTCAAAACATAAAATAGCGTCATCTTTTGCCATGCCAGAACCATTATCAGTCACTTCAATCAATAAATGGCCACCACCCACAATTTCAACGGAGATTTTAGTAGACCCTGCATCAAGAGAATTTTCAATTAATTCTTTGATCAAAGAAGCAGGATTTTCAATAATTTCCCCAGCAGCAATTTGATTAATCACGTTTTCTGGTAATACTCTTATTTTTGCTGGCACTTAAAAATCCCTTAAGGTAAGTTTTATCTATGGAATATAAACAAACGTGGAATCTCGATCAAGTCCTACATGGATCGGGGACATCTTATGATGCAATTAATAAAAATTTGGACGCTCTTTTAGCAAGAATTCAGAAGCTACCCTTAACACTTCCGGATGTATGCAAACCGTATCAAGAACTTTTAGACGAAACGCATGAGGCGGGCTCATTGATTGTATGCCTTTCATCTATAGACACTTCAGATGCTAGAGCTATCCAAGCGGAAGCAAAGTTTAATTCGATTGCAGCAGAGCTTGAAAGTTCCTCACAAAAAATTGACGCGCTCCTTCTCTCCCTTTCAGATAAAGAGTTTGAAAAACTTTTGGAAAAAGAATTTGAAATCGCCTTTGGATTGAAAGAGATGAGACGTCTTGCAAAAGAGAAGATGTCCTTAGAGAAGGAGCTTTTAGTAAATGAGCTCTCAATTTCTGGCCATTCTGCCTATTCCACATTGTATTATACATTTATGGGTGGACTCTCCTTTAAAATGAAGGACACCGAACTAAACTTAAGCAAGTTAGAAAAGCTTTTTTCAAACTCAGAAAGGTCTGTCCGAAAAGAAGCATTTGATAGTATGGAAACAGAACTCACTAAACATGAGTCCATATTTGCCCAAATTCTGAATAACATCGTCGATTATAGGCTCACTCTTTATAAGCAAAGAAATTGGAAGAACTACTTACATGAAACGCTCGCAAAAAACAGATTGCAAGAGAAAACCTTACATACGATGTGGGACGTGGTCTCGAAAAACAAAGCGCCGCTTGTTAAGTATTTAGAGCATAAAGCAAAGCTTTTAGGCCTTAAAAAACTTTCCTGGTGCGATATTGACGCGCCTCTTGGGACGCTTGAAGAATCAAAAATTCCATGGGAAGTGGGCTGCAAAAATATTATAGAGCAGTTTAATAAAGTCTCCCCAAAAATGGCAGCGTTTGCAGAAAATGCATTAAAAAATGGTTGGGTTGATGCAAAACAGGGATCGAAAAAAAGGGCAGGCGGTTTTTGTACCGGGATTCCCCTTCTAAAAGAATCGCGCATCCTTATGACTTATACAGATACATTTGACAGCCAAAGTACTCTTGCTCACGAATTAGGTCATGCGTATCACTCTCATGTGCTGCGAAATAAACCCCCTTTATCTCAGGCCTATCCAATGAATATTGCAGAAGCCGCTTCAACTATGTGTGAAATGATTGTCGCAGATAGCGCTCTAAAATCAGCAACTACCCCCAAGCAAAAGCTTCTTCTTCTTGATGATAAAATCACTAGCTATCTTGCCTTTAACATGAATATTCACAGCAGGTTCCTTTTTGAAACAGGTTTTCATGAAAAACGAAAAAAGGGATTTCTTACCCCTGATGAAATTAATGAACTTATGGTTGCATCTCAAACCAAAGCATACTCCGGCGCGCTAGATACTTATCTTCCTCACTTCTGGTGCTATAAAATGCACTTCTATTTCACAGATGCAACTTTTTACAACTGGCCCTACACTTTTGGATATCTTTTTAGCTTAGGAACTTATAACGTTCTTCTGAATAATAATTTTGAAGAGAGATATATCGCACTACTTGAAGATAGCGGAAGCATGGAAATGGAAGATCTCGCCAAAAAACACCTAGGAGTGGACCTTCAAAAAGAAGACTTCTGGCAAGGCGCTATCGACATTCTCAACCGAAATATAGATGAATTTCTTAAAATTCCATCTTTATGATGAACTTGGGATTAATTTTTACGATTTTATCATCTAAGAAAAAATCGAGAAAAAGTCCTTCAAAAAGCTCAATTTTAGCTACAAATTGATCACGCAAGTTATTTGACTCAAAGAACTTGCTGTATTCACTTCCATCGCTGAGCGTTATTTTTATTTTTTCCATATTTTTATTTCTTTTTTATTTATGTAAACTAATTCTAACACATGTTCGCATAAAAACTTGAAATTCCTTATACTTTTCGGTATGGTGACAGACATATGAGAATTATTTCCACACTACTTACTTTAGCGGCTCTCGGATATGGCGGATATTGGGTGAATACAAACCACCCTGAACTGAAAGGGCGCGTCCTTGATTATATTAATAATGGGTCGTTCCACACACTGGAAGCGAGATTTACAGCACAGCAAATTATGGAAATGAATCGCAAAACTCTTCTCAAGGATGATCGGCATAAATTTTTAGAGCCGAGCATGAAATTTTCTCCGTATCTCTTAATGGAAGTAAAATATACCAATGCAGAAAATCAGACGGGAGAAGGACTTATTTTATGGGATCTTCTCGATGGCGAAATGGTGCTTAACACAAATCACTGGGAAAAGACTCATGGTTTTGCAGATTGTATTAATGCCTATGTGGAAAAAAACGAATTTCGAGTCATCAAAGCTTTAGCAGAGCGAGGTGGGGTTCTAGATAGAGAGACGATTTTAAAAGCGCTCCATGTCGAAAATGATATTCTTGGAAACTGGCTTGAAACCTGCAGACGAAAAAAAATTGTTGTTCAATCAGGTTCAATGTACCGTTTACATCTTCAAAAACCAAGACTTGCAGTAAAACCTGAAACCTTCGTTGATGATAGACTTGTTACCAAATCCTGTAATTCGTCAGAAAGACTCAGCAAACGCTTTAGTCATACCCAAATTAGAAGAATTACGGAAGCGGCATTTGGTCAAGACTTCGCAGTCCGCAGCACTCTAGCAGTATATTTACCGATCTATTGTATTACAATTGAAAATCCTGATGGATCCGTGCACACATCTTATTGGAACGCCCTTAACGGACGTCCCCTTCCCTTTACAGCTTTACTTGAATAATGAACTCAGCCTAAAATTACTCTTTACTTTGCAAATTAGTTCGCTTAGATCCAACTGGCACAGGAACTATAAGTGCGCAAAGTTTCATTTTCTCTGCTAAATAGTCTGCAGCATCTCTATCCATTGGTAATCCTATTGCCATACAATCTTCAGCTTCAAGAACTCTTCTTTTAGCTTCTCTATCTCTAAAGGAAGCAATTTTTGGAGGATCTATAGCAGACTCATCTTTAGGCTCAATTAAAACAATATGCTTACATTTTAGATCTAGTACAGCTTCAGTATCTGGAAATAAGAAATCTCCTTCTCCTAAAAAAAAGTTATCGTCAAGAACTAAATTAACTACATTAAGCGGAAGGGGAGATCCACTTCTTGACAAAGGATCATCATGAGGCTTTCTAGCTTTCACACTCTCCCAACTCATCGTACCATAATTAAATATTTCCGTACGACCTCGCTGACTAGGCGGTGGTGGACAGGGTATTTCTCCGGATCTAATAGGTGGTGTTATCATATATTTTTCCTTATTGTTAATCATTTAAAAAGATATTCTATAGGACAAAATCATTTTTTTCATCCTTTTATTGTGTAGAAATAGAGTTTCCTATTATAATGTCCTTTTTATTGGAAAGATGGCTGAGCGGCTGAAGGCACATCCCTGCTAAGGATGCATACTCTATTAACGGGTATCGAGGGTTCAAATCCCTCTCTTTCCGAAATCTCCAATGAGTTGTATGGCAGAAAAGGGCATCTACACGACACCTCCTAATTCTAAAGAATCTGAGATGATGGTTCTTGGATGTATGCTCACAAGCTCAAATGCGCTATCAGTAGGCGCTGACGGTCTTGAAGATTCAGATTTTTATCATTCAGAGCATCAGATCGTATTCAAAGGACTTAAACAGGCCTTTTCACAAGAAAAGCCAGCTGATGTCCATTTGATTTCGGAAGAACTTAAACGAATCGGAAAGCTAGAGCTTGCAGGTGGAATCTCTTATTTAATGCAGCTTGTTCAGTACGCGGGCACTTCCGCTTATGTTGAAGAATATGTTGAGATCATACGAAAGAAATCAGTTCTTAGACAGATGATTGAATCTTCTAAAGTAATTGAGAAAAAGGCGCTTGAAGAACCTGAAGATGTTTATTCCTGCCTAGATGAAGCTCAATCGTATTTTTTTAAAATCAGTCAAAAGGCAAATCCTTCTCTTGGTGTACATTTAAAAGAGCTTCTTTCTGGAATGAAAGGCGAAATCAAGATGCCTTATCTAAAAGATCTCCAGCTAAAGCAGGAAGCCTTCCATACAAGAGATCCAAATGAACCTATCGTTACAGGGCTGCCAACTGGCTTTACAGACCTTGATAAGGTAATCAATGGATTTAACAAAGCTAATTTAATTATTTTAGCTGCGCGTCCTTCAATGGGAAAAACAGCGCTTGCAGTTAATATTGCTGAGTATCTTGTTTTTGAAAGAAATCTTGCTGTGGGTATTTTCTCACTTGAAATGACTGCTGACGAATTGTTGCACAGGATGATTTGCTCTCTTTCCGAAGTTGAATCTGAAAGAATAAAAACAGGATCTCTCGACGGCATGGAGTACCAACGCGTTGTTGAAACAGTTGGCCGAATGCAGACACAAACATTAATTATTGACGACCAACCAGGCCTTAAAATCACTGATTTAAGAGCCCGAGCCAGAAGATTAAAAGAAGTATTTGATATTCAATTTCTAGTAATTGACTATTTGCAACTTCTTTCTGGATCAAAGGGGCACTTTAGCGTAGATAACAGACAAAATGAAATCTCTGAAATTTCCCGAATGCTAAAGAATCTCGCAAGAGAGCTCATGATTCCCATCCTTTGCTTATCCCAGCTATCACGAAAAGTAGAGGATCGAGCGGGCCACAGACCTATGTTAAGCGACCTTAGAGAATCCGGATCAATTGAGCAAGATGCTGACATTGTGATGTTTGTGTTCAGGAGAGAGTATTATAACTCTAACGACAAACCAGGTCTTGCAGAAATTGTAGTCGCGAAAAACCGTCATGGTGGCATTGGTGACGTGGAACTAGCCTTCCGCAAAAAATTTGCAAAATTCAACAACCTGACTCGTGATAATACATCAGATTCCCCTGAATCCGAAGACGCCTTCTCGGCCTTTACCCCCAACTAATATAAAAATATTCACCACAGAGTTCACAGGGAATGGCAAGCATAGAACCTATTGGCTCCTACTATTTTGCTGTTAACATCAAGAAAATTAAAAAACCGGTTACGGTTACGCGATTACGGTTACGACTCCCGAGACCGCAATCTGCGATGCGGGAATCCTAAAGGGCGGCTGCTATGCGCCGAACTAGCAAAATATTATTTTATTTACTCGCCTGTGTGAAGCAGCAGCCATTCCCGTAACCGCCTCTTTAACCGTAACCGATTCTTCCTCTTTATTTACCCCAAAGTACCCAGACTCCAAAATATTAGAACTTTCTTCTCTTTTATCTCTGCGGCACTGCAGCAAATATTTTTTTTGCATAGACTTTAAGGAAGATATTTGGTAGAGTGTTTGCTGTAATTGAGAGGTATTCATGTCTTCAGTAAAGAAAAAACGTAAACTTAAAATGAATAAGCATAAGCGTAAGAAAAGAAGTCGCGCTAATCGCCATAAGAAGTCGTAAGGGTCCATGTGGTCCTATCCCGAAGAATTTGACGTTATCGTTGTTGGAGCTGGTCACGCCGGTTGTGAAGCTGCCTATATTGCAGCGCGCATGGGAATGCGCACGCTCCTTTTAACAATAAATCTTGATGCCATCGCAAAAATGAGCTGCAATCCAGCTATTGGCGGAACTGCCAAAGGCCATATTGTACGAGAAATTGATGCTCTTGGTGGGATTATGGGAAAAATTGCCGATCGCACAGGCATCCAATTTCGAATGTTAAATCGCTCAAGAGGTCCTGCAGTATGGTCTCCAAGAGCGCAATCTGACAAACTTGCTTACAGCATTGAAATGACAAAGGTTTTGCAAAACACGGAAAACCTTTTTCTGCTTCAGGCAACAACAAGTCGTTTAATCATTGAAGAGTCGTGTGTTGTTGGCGTGGAAACGCAAGAAGGCATTGCCTTTAAAGGGAAGAGCGTTATTCTTTCTGCCGGCACATTTATGAAAGGTCTTATTCACATTGGGGATATCAACTTTTCAGGAGGAAGAGCCGGTGATAAAGCTTCTATCGGCCTTTCTGATCACCTGAAAGATTTAGGATTTGAGCTAGGAAGATTAAAAACAGGGACTCCTCCAAGAGTCAATAAAAGATCTATTGATTTTTCTGTTATGGAAGAGCAGCCAGGTGAAGACGATGTCTTTTTTTCTTTCAATAAAGAGAAGCGAATTTTGCCTCAAGTCTCTTGCTATATAACCTACACAACGATCCCTACAAAAGAAATTGCGCTTAAACATATTAAGCGTTCTGCAATGTATTCGGGAGCAATTACAGGGGTTGGCCCTAGATATTGCCCTTCTTTTGAAGATAAGGTAGTTAGGTTCGGTGAACGCGATCGTCACCAAATATTTTTGGAACCAGAAGGAATTTCCACCAATGAATATTATATCAATGGAATCTCGACCTCTCTTCCTTTTGACGTTCAATTAGAAATGATCCGCTCTATTCCCGGGCTTGAAAAGGCAGAAATCACAAGACCAGCATATGCTATTGAATACGACTATGTTAAGAGCGGCCAACTTCAAATGACTCTTGAAACTAAATCGATTCAGGGCCTATATTTTGCAGGTCAAATAAACGGAACAACCGGTTACGAGGAAGCTGCCGCACAAGGACTTATGGCAGGAATCAACGCCTCCTTAAAAATACAAGGAAAACCTGCATTTATCCTAAAAAGATCAGAAGCATATATTGGCGTTCTTATAGAGGAAATTATCTCTAAAACACTTGAAGAACCCTATCGGATGTTCACAAGCAGAGCCGAGCATAGACTTCTTTTAAGACAAGACAATGCGGATCTTCGTCTATCTGAATATGCTTATCAATTTGGCGTGCTATCAGAAGAGGCGTATAATAAGCTTGTTCAGAGCAAAACTGCACTTGAAACTGAATCTCACCGATTAAAAACAACGCGAAAACATGTGGATGGAAGAGTCGTCCCCCTTTCTGCCCTTCTATGTAGACCTGAGACTACGTATGCGGATCTACTCCTAGAAATGCCTGAACACTTTGTAGATTATGGAGAAGATTTAAACAAACAAATAGAAATTCTCATCAAGTACGAAGGATATATAACCCGTCAAGCCAAAGAGATTGAGAAACTTCAAACACTAGATCCTATTAAAATTCCCCGTGATTTTGATTACTCAAGCGTACTCAGCATAGGGACAGAGGCAAGAAACCGTCTAAAAAAAATCACCCCTGAGAACTTAGGTCAAGCCTCAAGGCTAGAAGGGGTAACCACTGCCGACATCTCCATGCTCCTCGTTGCCCTCAAAAAATAACACACTTTTTTGCCCCATCTTTGACCCACCCCCATTCATCTTCCAAGTTCCGGTGCCAGGCACCGGAACTTGGAAGATGAAAAAAACATCTATTATTATTTGATTTTAAGCTTATATCGAGATGTAAGGGTGTGGACACCCTATAAAACACTAAACTCATCATAATCAAATGGTTGCTGAAATAGAAGGGCAAAAACCTGTTATATTGCTGATTACGGATTCATCTTACTATCCAATCTATTTCCGTCATCATTTACTTGAATTTGAAACAGTCGTTAGACCTTCAGAAACAAGCATTTCTGAAATGGAGAAAACAAAACCAAATATTATAATCATTGATGATAGTCAATTTGCGGACTCGCTAATTACTATTTGCTTAAAAGTTCGCCAACAAAAAAACTTTCACCGAACCCCTTTATTAGTGATTTCAGGGAACTTAAAAATACCTTATCTAAAGAAATTAACTGAGGTAGGCGTTAATGGAATCATTCAAGAACCTCTAGATAAAGAAGATTTAATCCATCAAATCAAAAACGCAAGTCATTATAATTCAATTGAAGATAAAATTGATGTAATTAGTTTAAGCATTACTCCTTGCTTTTCTGATAATGATCTTAGACTCCGTCCCCTTTTAAATAAGAATCTCTTAGATCCAATTTATAAAACACTAAAAGAAAAAAGACCTATATCTCTTTTAGCAGTTGCCGTTGAATTCAATGATAAACATGAATTCACGGAAAGACACGTGACTGAAACAATAAGACGGGTGATTAAAAAGTCACACCCCCTTTTTTCTCTAGGTATGGGTAAATACTTACTCATCTTAGATCAAACACCTAAGCAAGATGCCGTATTTATCGCAGAAACATTAAGAGATGTAATCATTCATACTATGCACATAACAATTTCAATTGGAATTAGTAGCCAAAAAAAACCTCCTTATGCAAATATCCACGATATGATTAAGGATGCAAAAAATGCTCTTCTTGATGCCCAAAAAAAGGGGACCACAATTGAAATATCTACTTAGTTTTCTTATACTTTCTACTATTTATGCGGATGACCCAGGTCCACTCTATTCTGAAACAATAGGTAAAAATTTTAAGCAAGAGGAGGCGACTACAAATGCAGGGGTCTTTAAAGACATCTCAAATAACTTAGCAGCAAATAGTGTTCCTGGAAATGGGCATGGAAACAATGGCACATCAGATGTCATGATTGTTGATCCTAAAGTTGTATCCAAGGATTGGCATGATGCTTTCGTATCTCTTAAATCTAAAAAACTAGCAGACATTATTTTCATTTTACGTGATAATTCTCAAATTCTTGATGTCTCTGATGTTGAAGTTTTGCCAGGGGGCTACTTAATGCTATTTTCCCTAAAAACTGTTCAAGGACTTAAATATAAAATTGTAAAAACAAGTGATATCACCTCAATTACTTCAAAATGACAATCAATATATTAACTTTTGATAATCTTCCCATCCTAGAGCAACTCCATATAGAGGAAGGGCTTCTTAAAACTTCTGAGGAAAATTTCATACTTCTTAATAGTGGATCACCAAGAGCGATCATTATGGGAATTTCCTCAAAAAAAGAGGAAGTAGTGAATTTAGAACTTTCCTCTAAAGACCAGATTCCGATTATCCAAAGATTTACTGGTGGCGGAACCGTGATTGTAGACGAAAACACCCTCTTTGTTACCTTCATTTTTCAAAAAGATCTACATGATTTTGAGCTCTACCCTACATCCATATTAAATTGGGCAGGCTACGCATTAAAATCAGCTCTCAATCTTAGTAATTTTACTATTTTAGGAAATGATTTCACTCTTAATGAGAAAAAAATTGGCGGTAACGCGCAATACATTAAGAAAAATCGATTTCTTCATCACACATCTTTTGTTCATGACTTTACTCCTTCAAACATGAACTATCTTCTTCATCCTCCAAAAGAACCGCTCTATAGACAAGGCAGAACTCACTGCGACTTCCTTACACCGCTTGCTCCGCATCTATCCAAAGAAGAATTTAAAACAAGAATCATCACCTATTTTTCCACATTTTACACGGTAAATTTAGATTCAATGATCCCAACTTTTGCTTCACATCGACGCTCAACTCAGGTTCTATTATAAAGTGTTGTTAAAGAAATGAGCTATATTGTATAGTTTAAAAAACTTTAATTTGGAGTGTTAAATGGAACATGTAAGATCAGCCGCAGTAAATTACTTTTCCTTTATCGACAAACCTTGCGAGGATATAGTCGATCGCAAAGCTATGTGGTATTGTTTACCTGTATTTCGGGATGTAATGAGAATTTCTACTGCCTTTCGAGATATTGAGCAAAACAGCGTATCTAAAGTCGATATTGCCAAATGGGCAATTACATGGTTTATATCCAGTCAAATTACCATTCCATATATAGGGACTCTTAGCAAAATCACAACAGTTGCTGCTCTTGGCATGACTGTTTTCGCAAAATTTATGCAAGACCCCGTCGATTTACCCTCTATTGTTCCGGCAAACCAACACTGATTTTTATGAATTCCTTAGTTACATCTGAACCAATTTGAGCAATCGATTGAGTGAGGGGGATTTTTTTAGGACAAACGGCGATGCAGTTTTGCGCATTACCGCATTCGGAAATACCCCCTCTTTCCATAAGAACTTGGAGACGATCGCTTTTCAAAACAGCTCCTACAGGATTCGCATTAAATAATTTCACTTGGTTAATGGCTGCGGGACCGATAAATTGAGAATTTCTATTAATTTGTGGGCAAGCCTCAAGGCAGCAGCCGCATGTCATGCAAGTAGATTCAACGTACATTGCTTCCTGTTTAGCCGGAGAGATTTTTGGCCCGAATTCAGGTGAGTGAAGCTCTTCTACCGGGATCCATCCCTTAATTTTTTTTAAGCTTTCAAACATAGCGTCCCTGCTAACTACAAGATCTCTGATCAGAGGAAATTTTGAAAAAGGAGCAAGCGTAATGACCCGGCTGCCGTTTTCCTCAATGAGATTTTCTATCAGCGCAGTACATGCCTGCCTAGGGATTTTGTTAATAATCATGGAGCAGGAGCCACAAACTTCTTCTAAACAGGCCATTTCCCAAACAATGGGTTCTACTTTTTTCCCTTCTTTGGTAACGGGATTTTTTTGAATTTCCATTAGAGCTGAAATGATATTTAATCCAGGCTTACGATCGAGTTCAAATTCCTCCCAGAACTGTTTTTCTGGAACTCCCCGATACACTCTTAAGATGAATTTACTATCTTCCATAATCTCTCTCAGTAGCCATAGGAATTTTTTTGGGAAGATTCTGCAATTCAGGTTTTATTCGTTTGGCTGATGTATAATCTCTTTTTATGGGAGATAAGTATCTAATGTCAACAGCAAGATAAGAAATTTTTGGCTCTCCTCCCTTACAATCATATGAAGCAATGGTTGTTTTTAAAAAATTAGCATCATCTCTTTCTGGATACTCTTTCTTAGCATGCGCGCCTCTCGATTCATCTCTTAAAAGAGCACCTTTGGCAATTGTCATTGCAACATCAAGCATCGGGCCAAATTGATTGGCGAATTGAAAGGTTTGATTTAAGTTCGATCCTCTATCATCAAGTGAAATGCGTTTAAACCGATCTTGAAGTTCATGTATTTTATCCATCGCCTCTTTTAGACCAGGATTACTTCGTTGTACTGTACAGTTCGAGACCATTATATCTGCAAGTTCATCATGAAGAGCATGAACATTCTCATTACCGTTTCTAAGTAAAAGATCCTGTTTAGATGCAAGCTCTTTAGCTTCAGCTTCTTCAAAAAATCTTCCTTTTAGATCTTCCGTCTTTAAATTACTATCATCTACATAGCGGTGCATTTCATTAGCTGCTACCATACCACTGTATATGCAAGAAAGAAGGGAGTTTGCACCAAGCCTATTTGCGCCATGATACTGAAAGTCGCATTCACCAGCAGCAAATAACCCAGTCATGTTTGTCATATGACGATAGCGTAAAAAGCGATCTGCATCTCCTGTTGCAGGAAAGTCAACCCAAAGACCACCCATAGTATAATGGACAGCAGGAAAAATCTTCATCGGGACTACTCTTGGATCATCACCTGTAAATTTTTGGTAGATATCTAAAATCGCATCTAATTTATGTAAGGTTTTCTCATTTAAGTGAGTTACATCAAGATAAACCTGCTTCTTTCCTTCAATTCCAAGTCCAGCATCACAAACTTTTATCATCTCTCTTGAAGCAATATCTCTTGGTGCCAAATTACCAAACGCAGGGTAAAACTCTTCAAGAAAATACCACGGCTCACCTGTTATTCCACAAACGACTTCCTCACCTTTTGGATTCAGTATCTTTTTTGCTGAATTACCAGGCACCCAAACTCTACCACCCTCACCTCTTGCTGATTCTGACATAAGCCTGAGCTTATCATTTCCAGGAATAGCAGTTGGATGAATTTGTATAAACTCGGGGTTTGCAATATTTACACCTTGGCGATAAAGCCTACCATTTGCAGCGCTTGTGCAAATTGTTGAATTTGTAGAATATTTAAATATAACTCCAAGGCCACCCGTAGCAATCAGTACCGCATCCGCCTTAAATGTCGTAAGTTTTAAATTATAAAGGTCCATGATGACTGCACCTCTACAAATCCCATTATCATCGACAACAGATCTTAAAAATTCATGATGTTCGTACTTTTCAATTAAACCTAACATTTCAAAACGGCGAACTTGCTCATCAAGAGCATAAAGAAGTTGTTGCCCAGTTGATGCACCAGCAAATGCTGTCCTCTTGTAAAGAGTTCCGCCAAATCTTCTAAAATCAAGACTCCCATCAGACTTTCTATTAAATGGAACGCCCATTCGATCAAGCATCCGAATAATCCCGGGTCCATTATAGCACATCTCGACAACAGGCGGTTGGTCAGCTAGAAAATCGCCGCCCTTAATTGTGTCGTAAGCATGAATTTCAGGAGAATCTTCTTCTCCCATCAAATTTACTGCGACATTAATTCCGCCTTGCGCGCACACTGAGTGTGATCTTTTTACTTTAACAACAGAAATTAGCTTTACTTTGACACCGAGTTCAGCAAGACGCATGGCAGCACTAAGCCCTGCAAGCCCACCTCCCACAACAATTACTTCTCTTGATGCTGCCATAGATTTATCCTAGGAAATAGGTGCCCCAAATCGAAAGCATTCCCAAAAGTCCCAAGACAAACATAAGACCTATACATACTGTGACGCCTTGTGATTGGGATTTCTTAGAAAGAATAAGTCCCCATGTAATTAAAAAAGTCCAAAGACCATTAAATCCATGAAATACCGCTGCTAGAACAAATATCGTGTAGAAAGCGCACATAAGAGGATTACGAAATGTTTCTCTTACACTTAAAAGTTCTAAATTACCAAAACTTTTAGAAACAGTCATCACCTGACCTTGCTTTAATTGTTTGCTTTCAAGCCCTTTTAAATGATCTTTTAAGAATTGATTTTTTTGTAAACTTTGAGTAATCATTCCCATCTCATCATCATACTCACCTGAATTTGCTTGGGATTCACCTCTTTCTTGAACTCTTGCTTCGATAAGTTTTATTTTATGATCAATTTCAGCCTGTTTCCCTTTCTCTTTAACAATAGCGCCCTCGCTATAAAGCTCGACACCTAAACGATTGGCCAGTGGATATAACCCTGAATCTAACTGCATGGGGAGGTAAAACTGATTTTGATATTTTACAGGGTAACTAACAATTCTCATTTGAACCACATGTAGGACAATTCCAATTAATAAAATCCACGCGCTTAGTCTTTGCATGGTATAAGCCTTATTTCTCCCTGTCTTAATATGCGGCGTACTTCCATCAGAATGAAATGCATTAGACCTTCCTTTTAACATATACATGACACCCCAAATCGCGTGATAGGCAATAGGAACGCCCAAGAGACCAATTTCAATCACATTTAAATACGGAAGATTTTGTAGAAAATCGACACTTTTTACAAACCACAAATCTCCATTAGTAAAAAATAGTGCCATTTGGGAATTTGTAAATAAATGCTCCATTAAAAAAAGCAGAAACCAAAACCCCATTAATGAATGCAAGCGTCTAAACAAAAACTCACTCGGTACCTTTATACTCTGAATTGCCATGGCCATCTCCTTTAGCTCCTTTCGGGCATGATACATTAGGGTGCAAATATGTTAAAGAAAGATTTAGCATTATGCGTGGTCTCTTTGCATACTTCTTCTAGAGAAATGTTTTTTACATTTGCTATTGTTTCTGCAACTTCCAAAACGTTAGCGGGCTCGTTCATTTGTCCTCTCTTTGATTGGGGGGCAAGATAAGGCGCGTCTGTTTCGATAAGCAATCGATTTATAGGAAGAGATTTTATGACCTCGCGAAGATGGTCACTTTTTTTAAATGTGGCAATACCACTGATTGATATGTACCAGCCACGATCTATGGCAATTTGGGCTTGAGACAGATTTCCGGTAAAACAATGGAGCACTGCCTTGATATTTTGAGGGAATTTAAAGAGATCAGTAAAAGCATCATCACCGCGACAATGAATAACGACAGGTAGATTTACATCAATTGCAAGATCGAAGTACCGTTTTAGAAATTCCTTTTGAACATCGCGATTTGAATGTTCATAATGATAATCGAGTCCGACTTCTCCAATTGCAATGACTTCTTTTGCTCGAATCACTTTTTCAAAATAGGGAAAATTCTCTTCGCCTTCTTTTTCGACATCATGAGGTGTGGTAGAGACCGTATTAAAAATTTGATGAGGGTACTTTTTTTTCAATTCTAGCGCCCTTTCTAGCGTTATGCGATCCGTATTAATATTGATGATGTTAGCAACAGATGCTAGAGTAGCGCGCTCTATAATGCCATCAACATCAGGGTATAGTTCATCTGAAGTGATGTGAGCATGCGAATCGATCTTGACAAACGGCTCTTTTTTCATGTATCAATTAACCTATGATTATATTTGGTGCAAATGTCATATTTCAAGCTTATGCTGAATCAGATAGTTTTGGCAAACTGATTTTTATCTCTCTATTTGCTCTTTCTTTTGTGATTTGGTTTGTCTTGATTCAAAAAGCCCTTTTATTTCAAAAGTGTCGCAAAGCTGCGAGTAAGATGCAAGAAATGATTAGGCAAAAAAAATCTCAAGTACTTCAAGTCCCTATCAATGAACTTTCAGATAAAAACCCCTTTACGAGCATCTATTTTGCACTCAAAGAGAAAACTGTAGAGCTTTTAGAAAAAAATATTTTTTTTACTAAAAGGGAAAGTGTCTTTTTATCTGAAGCAGATATTAACCTCATCGAAGCCTTTACAATAAACACAATATGCAAAGAGTCTAAAAAGCTTGAAAAAAACCTTTTTATTTTATCTACAGCCGTTTCTCTTGCTCCATTCATAGGGATATTAGGAACTGTCTGGGGCATTTTAATCTGCCTTGCCGAAATGCAAAAGGGAGGCGCTGTCCATTCCAATACATTGATTTTATCCGGACTTTCAATGGCGCTAGCAACAACTGTCATTGGACTTGTGATTGCAATCCCAGCACTTATTGCACACAGCTACCTGAAAAACTCTCTTCGCGGCTTTCAAATAGAAATGGAAGACTTTAGCAATCTGCTTGTCTCAACAGTAGAATTGCAATATAGACAAGTATCCCCATGAAAAGACGTGTTTTATTTAGAGAGAATTCGGATGAGGCAGAATTAATTAACTTAACTCCTTTACTCGATGTTTTATTTTTAATTTTAGTGTTTTTTATTTTAATTGCCCCGCTTCTTGATTTTGATCGATTGCAACTTGCCGCTTCATCTGATAACAAACAAGAACTATCAGCTCTTAATGATAGCTCCCAAATCAAAATTTATGTGCAAAAAGACAATTCGCTTTGGCTTGGAACGCATTCTATTTCCTTTTCTGATCTAAAAATTGCACTCAGCCAATATTACTTAGGCAATCCACATGAAATTCCTCAACTTTATCAAGATAAAGACGCCTCTTTTGGAACCTATCAAAAAATTAAAAACCTCGTTGAATCTATTGGCTTTGAAGAGCTAGACGTGGTATTAAAAACAGAATGAAGAAAGTATCTCAAAAGACAAAAATCTGGACTCTAGTTACCTTTATTCACTGCATTTTTCTTATTTTTCTTTCAACCACAACTATTTCACAAAAGCCCCCTAAAAAAAAGCTCCTTATTGTCACAAAGCACATTACTCCAAAAGTCATCACGCAAAAGCCCATTTCTGCAAGTGACATTACAAAAGTAGAAAACAAAATAATAAAACCTCCTCCGGTAAAAAAAGCTGTTTTAAAATCTAAACCAAAACCTGCAGCAAAACCACTCCCAAAATCATCAAAGCAAGTATTAAAAAAAATCGACCAAAGGTTAACTAAACAGGTAGCTCAACCGCCTATTGTAAGTGAAAAACCTGCGTATTTAGAATCGGTATGTGGTATTTTTCAAAGCGCTTTAATTTTACCTGAAAAGGGACCTGTTAAACTAACAATAACAGTACAACCAAACGGTAAAATTAGCAAAATGGAAGTAGACGCTTTTGAAAGCAAAAAAAACTCTGACTATCTCTTGACCGTCTTGCCAACGCTTTGTCTTCCTCCTCCCGATAGGGAGGAAGACAAAACATTTACAGTTCTTTTTTGTAATGACTAATCCGAATTGTAAAGTCCTTTAAATTTGCTTCGATAGGTTTATCTGTCAGATACATCTTTTTCTTTGC
>CAZKFL010000029.1:0-25857 GCA_964552055.1 uncultured bacterium | reverse complement strand
GCTCGCTTTATCGATAGAGATAATATTCTCGCAATAATTTTCAAAAATCTGAGGTGACATCTCGACCGACTTTCCCGAGTGTTTGTGAGAAATGCGGGTTAAAGTTTGGCTAATATCTTTCCATTCGCCTGACTTCGCGAGCTCGCCGAGCTGTTTCATTGAGCTATAAATTTGGATGCTTGTTTGAATGGGGTGTATAGTTATATCTTTTGTAAATTCAAGAAGGTTTTCTCCTGAGTCACGAATTCCGTAGGGAAGGCTTTTGGCAAAACTTTTATTAAACTCGTAGCTAGATTCTTGCTCTTGGTGAGCATAACATTCATAGTCTTTATAGGCTTGCTGCCCATTTGCATAATACGAGGTAAAATTGGTTGAAAATCCATGATCAATAACTTCATGTTCAAAGTCATTATCAAGCGTGCTTGTTAGTTCTCTTAAACTATTATGTGCGGAAATGGAACCTAAATCTCTTGCTGTTTCACTTAGTACTGCATCTTGGGGTTCAGTTGCAAGACCTCTGATAGATTCTAAATTTTCATCAAGCACTTCCCGCATCACTGATTGAGAGGGAGGATCATTTTTTCTTGCACGCTCAAGCGCGCCAAGAGCAGCTCCTCCTGCAGAAGTTGCGGCAGATGCGGCTGTACCCGATGTCATCACAACAACTGTAACAACAACTACAACGACTACAACAACAGCAATGCCAATAATGATTTCTTTTCTGTGCTTGTGCACAAAATTCTTAGTTTTTTTCCAGCTACTTTTATGAGAGCTTGTTGCTTTTATGGCCTTCCACGAAAAATAGGAAGCAAATGAAGGGCTTATAGATGCAATACAGCCACTTATACCACCAGATGAAATATTTTCAGAGGGAGTAGAATGCTCCGGAATTAATTCTGCAATATCCCTATCAAGGCAGGGATTTTCAGAAGCCTGCCCTTCCTTAGCTAATAGCGCTAAGAAGCGATCTATTTTTCTGCAATCATCCCTGCTGCACTTTTTTTCAATTTTCCCCGACTCAACTTCATCCAAAAGCCTTAGAATCTCATCATAAGTCCAAAGATGCAGATCATTCAGCCCCTTTTCCTGCGCAATTGTTTTTGATCTCTGTCTCGAATGATGTTTGTGCTTTTTATGGTGATGTTCACGGCAATCAATGAAACTTACAGGAGTTGTAAAAACTAGCAGCAAACAAATGCACGATCTAAAAAATTTCACTTGATTTTTCTCACAAAGATTTAGAAAGAATAGACCAAGTATTTAGATTTTATCAAGTTGATCTTTATATTGAGGCTTATTCAAAAATGCCGAAATCTCCATTCAGAAATACCTATTTTTGAATCCTTCTCAATATATCAGTCATTTATTTTCATCAATTCATTACAAGAATCTTAGAATTTTTTTCGACTGTTAATTCCCATTGAAGTTCAGGTCTAAATAAAACTTCAGTAGCCGCATTATGAATGGCTTTAATTTGTTCATATTTAGGAGATGAAACTATTTGTAGGGTCCCCAATGCTTCTGTACAATCTATATTCCGAGTCCATATTGCAGATAGCTCAGCGTCTGCATGAACTCCATCTCGATAGTAGAAGTCAATTGCATCTGCATATGCAAGATAGGTATCCATAATACGTTGGGGTAATAGCAATCCTTTTTCGCAGACATCGGTCTCAGTTGTTTGGATAAAGGTTTTATCGCGCTCTTGAATTGATGCCCAACGAACATCATCTGGAGCTGATATATGGATTAATTTAATCTGATAACCTTGCTTTTTAAGAAAATCAAAGAATTTTCCTGTAGCAGGACCAGTTGAAGTAGTTCCAAAATAAAATGCAAATTTCTCACGAATCAAATTACCTAAAATCAGATGAGTTGCAGCATTTGATCCGGGTCTCCATTTGTTGTATGCAGCAAGCCTTGCCTCTTTAGAATCACCACTGCTTACAATATCCGCACCATAAGTTCTGCTTTGAGACTTCAAGCAAACATCATCTGGGCAAACATAAGCATAATCTGTGCCAACACTTCTAGATTCTGCCAAAATTTGGCGCATCATAAATGTTTTTCCAGATCCGGGCGCGCCCGCTGTCATCACTGCAAGATTATCTTTTTCAGGACCTCTTGCAAGAATTGCTTGATAGATCTCATTGATATCATCATGTAATCTTACGCTTTCGTCTGCAGAATAGACTTTAGGATGATCAAATGCTTTCCCCGATAAAAACCCCTCCAATACGCTTTGAGGTAGCGAATACTTGTAACCAGCAGCTTCATCATAAATAGGGCCCATTTCGCATACATCAACGGCTGTGATAGATGACATAACTTGATTCTCCTCATAATTTTGTGCGCTTGCATTAATATGGGCACCGGCAATACAAAAAATTGCGAGAGCACAAATAAGCATTCCATGTGATATTTTCATTAAGATAGTGTAAGTCTTGCTAATAATATAATCAATACAATGTTATACTGAGAGAGATTCCAAGATGGGAATTTATGACGAAGAAAAACCCAAGTTTTGAAACGCGATTAGTATATAAAGAGATGTGTGGTATGGATATTGAACTTCTGTATGCTGATTTAGGTAGAATTCCTACATTTGGAAATGATGTGGTATTAAAAAATTGTTATGCAGATCTTTTGGATGCTGCTTTTGAATTAGGAAGCAGAGCCATATTAAAACGCCATGGACTGTAAGCAACCAATTATGTTATAATTGTGATAAAAAAAGATTATGTATGCCTGGGTTTAAAATTTTTAATAACACTTCGTATATGCCACCCCCGGGGATAGTTCCTATTCGGGAATCTGAAATTGCCTCAATAATAGCCCAAGGGATCCCTGATTGGCAATATATCCGTGAGCATTTTGGAAGGAATTGGAGTTCAGCGCGTCTTACTGGAAAGGGTATTGGTTTGATTGTTAATGATAAAGGAGAGGTTCCAGATCACAATTATTTAGGCCCTCTTTTTTTTGTAACTTCAAAAGCAACGCGCTATTTTTCATGCTTAAAGCGCTTTGGACGAGTGATTTTCGGGGCTTTGGCTATTATTATCACTTTGGGGTATATGAATGCCCGCTCTTCTAAAACTATAAAAAAACTTTTGAAAAAGAAGGGAGACTATTTTCGGATAGGTATTCCCATTATGAATGGCTCTGGAAATGAAATTGGATCTAGAATTCATGATGGAGTAAAAAGTCTATTTATTCAGAAAGAAGAAATCGAACAACAAGCAAGTTTTGACATGCATAGATCTGATAATAAGTTGTTATGGTTAAGTTCAGGTTATAGTAGTGTCTTTTCATTTTTAGATGAAACATCTCTCAGACGTTGTCGTCAAGTTAGTAAAGATTATTTTATATCTGCAACGTCAGATGCTGTATTGAAGAGAAATATCAGTTTTTTTGGTAAACAAGAATGGGAAAAATATTTTGGAGAAATTGGAGAAGTGCCGCCGCTCCCCTCTAATATCATTGGTGTTATTAATGCTCCTTGTCCGATTTGGCCTAATAAAAAGATAAAAGATACACATGTGCTGACACTTATTCCTAAGACAATCAACGGAGAGTCTTTGACAATAGAATTACTTAATCAGCTTGCGAGGGCCCAAAAAGCTTCAGAGCATGCTACAGGATATAGTAACAAATCGGCAAAAAGAGGGGCTTTACGAGAGGATTTAGGAGATGTTGTAGATATGAGTGTAACTAGCACTCATTGGATCCTTATGACTAAAAATATTCTTCCTGCAAGTTATGAAAGAAGTTATGATGAGAAACAAGGCCTTATTAGTTGGCTCTCCAACACTACCCAAATTCCATATCAATTGCCAGATTTATTATCTGCTTCTATTGTGATATTTATGCATTATATTGATTCAGGAGAATGGATTTGTACAAGTGATAGATTCCCTCATTTTAGTCCATCAATAGGTTGTGTTGAACAAGCTGAAGATGGTAGCGATTCGTTTCTTGGCGGATGGCATTATAAGTTTTTTATTGGATTTAATAATCATGTTCATAACATTAAATATCATGGAAGAACTGAGAGTGGAGTCTGCGCCTTGTGGAAACTTTAAAGATGAATGATCAAATATTTAGATTCTATAAAAAAGCCAAATAAAATTGATGGAGATGACTGATTGATAAGTATTCTTGAATTTTCTGAGCCATTTACTTGCCCTAATCCAAGTGCAATCTATGTTTCAATAGATGAAATTCCTATCAATTTAAACTCAGTATTTAGAGGGTCGACTGAACATGCAGCCTATCTGCCGCTTAATACTTTTCTCTCATACTATGCTATTGCTAGAAGCAGTGTAATATAATAGATATGCAACATGATTTTGTTACCATTCGCCTGAATATAGAAGATTCAGAAGATTCTGACACAAAGACAGCTCTACCATTACTCAGCCTTGCTAAATTAAACCATATTGAAAAAGCTCTTCAGAAATCCTTTCATTCACTTAAGCAAATCCCTTTAAACAAGATCATATTAACTGATAAAACCGTTCTAATACTTTTTCCTCCTTTAATTAATGACACTCCATTCACCTCCTCAACACGCTTAAATAAACGTCTTTGGGTTTTATTCTTTCAAATTACAGAGCTTTTTTTTAGAACCATAGTTGACTTGATCCTTTCTTTAAGTTTTAGTATCTATGGATTAGCAGATCAAGATAGAGCCGAATATCTAAAAGTAAGGCTTTCTATTACCCATAACAATTCACTTCGAGCTATTTGGACAAATATTTATAGCAATCTTTAGGTATACCGAACGCAACTCAAAAATTGGTTTTTTCATTGCCGACATCCTCATTTTTAAATTTGCCTCATCTTCCTCTAAAAACTTTCTGTTGAAAGTTTTTTTAACGCGGGCCCCTTTTAGTGTCCAATAGGACGCGGCCTCGGCACTAGCTGCGTCTAATTTAAACCTGAGGTGCCAACTTCGAAAAACTCCCCATTTTTGAATTTCGTTTGGTATACTATTCTTAGTTTGAATTGCTTTAATGGTTTGCAGTCTGTTAATATTTTCTCTGCAACTATTTAATCCAGGAATAAATCTATGATTCAAGCATTACCTACAAAAGTGATGCAAGCGACAAGCACTGTTGAGAAAGCAAGATCAGTGTCTAGAGAAAGAGTCGGTTCCGCAAGGGCTTCTGTGGAGAGTCGGTTCGTAGCGCATCTTCATTTGATGACGGAGGCTATGTCAAAATTAACTGTTCAATTAGGAGTTATTGAAACCCGAATGATTGCGCACGAGGTATCAATAACTCGTGATATACAAGCTCTCAAAGAAGAACATAGATTGGAAATTTTCGGATTGAAAGAATCGATTGCAATTCGTGAGCGCCAAACAACAGAACGGATCGCACAGCTTGAAAAGCAAATCAATCTTGAAGTTTTAAATATTCACAAAATCATCGCTCAGCTTCAAGCTATATTTAATCAACATTATCATATTCCTGCAGCTCCAGGTTATCATGAGTCGGGTGGTAGGACTCTCCCGCAATCTAATCTTCCTCTAAAAGATTAGATATAGCGAATTCAATTAAAAAAATGGAAATATATGGAAGCAACAGTAGTAGTAACATCAGTTGATAGTGCAAGATCAGCGTCAAGATCAAGAGTTTCTCTCGCAAGGTCTGCTAGTGAGAGTCGTTTTGAAGATGTTTTGAAAGTAATGATGGAATCTAATGCAGCAATAATAGTTAGGTTGGGAGCTCTTGAATCGCTTGTGATGACTAATGAGGCCTCTACTAGAAGAGATATTGCAGCTCTTTCAGCTTCAGATCATGTTCAGACGGTATCGATAAAAGCAGTTGTTGATACGCAGCAAGTTGAAGGCCTTGCAAGAATAGCGCTTGCATCTGAATTAGAAAAAATCCAAAAAATATTGGATGAAAAAATTGCAGCGTTGAGCGCGCAGATAGGGAGTTTGCGTCATGATTTAGGAAGACATAGTCATAGCGTAAATTATGGTGATTGTAGCATTGGCGGCGTTGTATATTATTAACCTTTTTTGTTTAATTTGTATTAAATGATATGTTCTTACAAAAAAATAAAGAGAAAGAATGACTACTGTAACAATCACAAAAATTGAAGTAGCTTTACCTACAGTTCGCTTAGAGGGTAGTTCAGAGAAAAGAGTGCTGGATGAAATGGTTATGTCTGATTTGTTTAATGATAGTGAACGGCAAGCTATTGCAAGTGGAATGGTAAGATTAGATAGTGATCTGAATTTAGTGCTTGGTGTTATTGTTTTATATGGTGTACGCCCGGCAATTGAGCGGTGGGGAGAGAGGCTTCAAGATAAGCTTTTTGAATGGGAAGAAACTTTGATTTCGCTTGGCGCAGATGTGGCAAGGGCGGAAGCAATTGATAGAAAACGACGCGCTTTGATTGCACGGGTTGAGGGAACAGAAGAGGGTTTTTTAGAGGGGCGACAGGTCTTAGTGGCTGCAGCTGTTGGTCTAACAAGGCGCATGGAGACTGGAATAGAAAGTGTTATGGAGGAATCAAGAGAATTTCATAGGGACCGGCTTGGGGCTATAGAAGAGACTACTAAGAGATTTGAAGTTCTTAATGATGATGAGATTGCCGTTACAGAGGCGTTTGCTGGCGCTGCTAAAAGATTAACAGAAGCGGGCAAGCAATTAGAGGGAATTGAAAAAAGGCTAGCACCGGCATTAGATAGAGCTGAGAAAGCTCTAGTTGTGATTAGGTACTGATGGCTGATTCACTTAAGGGAGTTGATGGTTTTTTTCGATATATAGAATTGCATGAAATGGGCATGACCGATGATAAGATTGAAGCTGCATTAAAGGCGAGAGCTTTATCTGATTTTGAGGCAAGAACTTTGAGAGTGCAAAGCGTAGTTGAACGAGCCTTTGCGCAAAGAAGTGAAGATGGAGAAGCGGTTGTATTTGAAATGGAGAGCGCTCCGGATATTAGTGAACCTGCAAGACGGCGCATAGAAGCATCAAAACTTACTTATAAGGATTTGATGGAACAAAGTCAAAAATGTGAAGCGCATATTGAAGAGGGTAAGAGACTCATTCGGATCAATCAAGTGCTAAAAGCTGATCTATCAAAGACTTTAGGAGAGCTTGATGTGAAGCTTAAGAGAACTCCTTCTGAAACACCTGTTGTGGATGTTATAAGGCAAATAGGAGCAGCTTATGGAAGCCACTGTAGCACTAAATAGACCACATTTTGTTGAACACACACTTAGAACAAAAATACGAGCAGAGCTAACTGTTTTTAATGAGTTATTAAAAATGCCGTTCACAGATCGTTTGACAAAGCGAATTGATTTTTGGCACAAACGTTTTGTTGAGGCGCTTAAAGTAAAAGATCGTCTAGAAGAACGTATTGTATTATTTGAAGGAGAATTGCAGGACATCTTACAAGGCGTAGAAAAAAGATCGTATCTTGGCAATGACGAGTATGTCTATGGAGAAAGAGACCTTTTTTGCAGGCTAAGTGATCAGACTGAATTTAGAAAGGGTCGATCTCCTGTAAAGCATGACTCTGAGAGACTCTTTGTGATTGATCGTCACCTTATTGCAGAAGGAGCGCTTCAGTGGCTCAAAAAACACCACATCAGAGTTGTGCCGCCTACCGAAATTTCCGCAAAATATAAACAGTTAAAATTAGAGAATAGATTACCAACTTTACCGACAACTCTTCTTAAAGCCGAGCGCTTAGAAAAAATGCGGCTAATTGTTCGCGAAAGAGAAAGACAAGTGCTTGTTGAGATGGCTGTAAAAGAAGAGGCAAAAGCCGCAATCATTGCAGAAACTAGAAGTTTTGTAGATGCGTCTTTAGGGGCAATTGACTCAAGAATAGAAGAAAGGGAGCGCTTAGAACTTGCAAGAGGTGAAGCTGTAAAAGAGCGCGGTGAAGCACTTAAAGCCGAATTAGCCATTGAAGAAACTGCGTGGAGTGATCGTACTGCTGAACTAAAAGCGCGTCTTGAAAGTCTTGATACTAGAGTTGATGATATCTGGAAAGGGGTGACTGAATCGGAAAAAGCGGCAGCGCTTTTAGAAGAAAGAATCTCATCCGTAGAAAAAGCAATTGAAGAGAGAAAAGCCAAGGCAGAGGATAATCTCTGGGGTCAAGTAGCAGAAATTGTCGGGAAAGCTGTAGCCTCGCATGCAACAGGCTTGATGATTGCAAGTGTTGCTGGCGGCGGTACTGTTATTGGTCTAAAAATGTATTTTTAAGATAAGGAATCAAAATGGACACTATTGATAATAGGTTTTTAGATACAGAATCATTATATATATCTGAGTGGGATGCGCTTGAGAAAGAACTTACTGAAGATGCTAAAGATATGACGTTAGGACTCAAATCTCTCAGTCATAGCAAACTTGTTGCTATGAGCGCATTTAGATTATGCAGAGCTGAAGCTTTCGAACTAATTACTAGTATGCGTGAATACATGCCTTTTGATGTTTGGTTAGTCCAAGTTTCCGATTTAACATTAGCTTTACGAAATATTGTAACCACTGCAAAAGATGAGCATGCCCAATTTGAAAAGGCGCAGAAAATACTAAGCAAAACTGAGGAAGCTGTTAGCCATTTGGATCGGAAGCATTATTCAGATGCTCACATAGAGGCGATTTATGAAGCCGCTATGTACGGAACAGAAATATAATTATTCAAAGGAAATTTTCGATGACAGCACTGATTGATTCAAAACCAGTTACATATGATGACACTTATGTCCTGCAATGGGATAAGATGGAAGAAGAACTTAATCTTATGGACATAGATCCAAGAATCAAAGAAAGAGTTCAGTTAGAATTCCGCCAGAAAAAAAGTGAAATACTTGTATTAGTGCATAGTTTGCGAGATAGAGCAGTTTCTTGTGAAGAATGGGTAAAAGTTACTTCAGGATTAACAAGACATCTGAGTAGGATTCTTGTATCGGCTGAAAAAAGTCAAAGGGTATTTGAAAGGCAGCAAGCTCTGCTAAAAGGTGAAGAAACTTTTTTTCAAGCTATGACTGTAAAAAGCTCAAGGGGACATTTTGAATCAGCAATTATGGAGGCTGCGTTTGCAGATGTGATGCCAAAGCAAGAGATAAAAACTATTAAGCAGGCTCATAAAGTGGCAACGTATTTTATCCCCAATTTAAAAAACTCTGCATTTTCTCGTGCATGCACATTTTTAGGTTCGGAGGATATTATGGATGGCCTTGTTACTCAAGCTGTCTCTGAGTGCCTTGGCTTTGTAGAATTATCATGTGGGGCTGCGCTTGAAGTTCCACTCGCAGTTCCTCTTGCAGCTTCCATGCTTTTAGGAACAGGCGCAAAACATGTTTTGCCTAGATTTAAAGAGATAACGGTTTTTACTCCCGATCAGCATGAGGCTTGGAAATTAGCATCAGCATATGAAGGACCAACTCTTGCTAGCTCAGCCTCTACTGTAGAGCTTATACTTCATGCAAGTGAGCGATTAGGTGCTGCCGTTGAAACAACACTTAAAAATGTGGCCTCAACAGTAAAAGAGGTTGCTCGTATCTATTGTGATTATTTTGGTTTTACGGAAGAAAAACGAGCTCATTTTAATAAGCAATGTGAAGAGTATTTATATCACCTGCGTGAAGAGATGAAATTATACTAAAAGGAATTTTTATGATGCGTCTTTCAGAAGTTTCAGCAACTGTAACAGCCACTGCATCATCTGTAGCTCGGCCACCTGTTCATTCTTTGCATTTAAGAGGTGCGCTTACGCGGACTGAAAGACTTGATTATTTTTTAGATCTTTTAGAGAGTCCTTTAGTCGTTACTGATAGTCTATCGCTTAAGTGTGCAAAATGGTATGGAGAGGTGTATCAGCTCATTATCGAAAGCAGGGAAACAGAGGATTTTCTTGGTCTACTGGCTGCTAGAGTTCATGAGTTTCGAAGGTTTGCTATTAATCCGATAGATCATGCTCCTTTGGAGCGTCCTATAATGGCAAATGGTAAAGTTTGGGAAAGCTGGATGTTTAATCACATTCAATACCTTTTTGATGGCTTTTCCCCTTTTGATGAGGATGCTGAACTTGAAAGGGGGGTAGAGAATGCATTTGCTTGTGAATTAATAGATTGGCAAAGAGATCTATTTGAGAGCGAAGGTATTGAATTTGAAAAGTGCGAAGGCTTATTAGATAAAAATGAAGTGCTAGCACTTTCTCAAAATAAGGCCCGGCGCCTCTATATTGATTTAACAGACAGAGCGCTTGAGCTCGAGTGTGAAGAACGAAAGCTTGTAACTCTTCTGCGCGAAGAGGAGCGCTTTAAGGTAGTTATACGAACCACTGAAGAGCGCACAGCGGAACATGTAGGTGCAATAAAAGTGTCTTTGGCTGCAGGTGAAGTGAGATGGACAGAAGCTCTTGCAAGCATTCAAGAGATTTATGAAGAGATTATCATTGGATTAAGAAATTGCCTTACCCGGACTATTGCTGACCTAGAGAAGGAAAGAGCTCGTGTTGACGCTCTTGAAGGAAGGGTAACTATTCTTGAAGAGACTGTAAGATCAGTTGAATCAAGATTGCATTCTGCAGAACGAAGACTTGCTAATTGTGAGTCTGAACTTAGTTCGGATGGCGGCGATAATGGATGTTCAATCATGTAACTAATTATATAGTCATTTAAAATTTAAATTTCACATTTGTGTCAAGATCATCTTTATCTTTTTATCCGCTTGCATCGGACTTGTAAAAACAAGGTCCTGCTTCAGCGCCACATTCAGTTTATAAAAATTTAAAGCAATCTTTTAATCAATATGAAATTTTCACTTTAAATTACTATACTAAACAAGCTCTAAGAACATCGTCTGATGTCAAATATGTCATGGGGGTGTGTTCTGCAAATATTGAGAAGTATATATTTTGCTCGCTTAAGCCTGTAAGACCAGCTTGTAAATATGCTCGGTCACTTTCAGTTCTTTTGTCTAAATAAAGATAAGAGGCGAAAAATGCACTTCGAAGTGCAAGCTCTGCAATATCAATAATTTTATTAACATCCAAGGCACATTCAGAACCTATTACTAGACTATCAAAATAGGGTGCTAAATCTTCTGGTGGGTTAGTGTGATCCGTTAAATATTCCTTGCTTAGGCAGATTTCATGCATAAAGACCTCTATAGTTAAATTACTGCGACAAATATTTTGTAGTTAGTTGGGTTCAAATTAATTCTTTATAAGCTGAAGTACTCTTTTTCTAATAGTGTGAATTTAATATCAAATGATTTTAACATATTCATAATTTATGAGTTAAGTAAATCTGTTGGAGATAGGAGTTTCCTTTTAAATCTCTAATATTGTTATTTAGCTGATGGGCCATTTGAGATCGAATGGTTTTATAATTTCCTTAGCTTGTAGGAGTTCTGTTTGATCATTTGTGAAGATAAAGTTCATGAGGTGAGTGAGCGCTTGTCTGGATGCGAGTTCTTTATCAATTGCTTTTCCTTTTTCAGCTTTAGAAAGATCGATTTTTTTGACAATATTGATCCATTTTCCACCTGATTTTGCCTGGATAATCACTTGAATGTTTTCAAGTTTTTCGGTAGTGCCATAAATGGTGTAGGGTTTGTTTGCGAAAAGGAGCGGTGACGAATGAGGGTTTTGAGCAAAATGGATTTTTTGATCTGGATCTACGGAGTAGATGGAAAGGTCTGTTGCTATGGGTTTTTGGAGTCGTTTCATGAGAAGGGAAAGTTTTCTCGGAAAGGCGGAATGAGTTTGTGAGTAGAGAAATTCACCTCTACCGAGTTTTGCAAGTGATTCAAGCATAAAACTGTTGTTATTATCGCTAATAGCTGCTGTAAAGATGGAGAAATTATCGCTAGGGGTATGGAATATTTTGTAAAGTGATTCTCGGTTGATACGGAAATTTTTTAAGAAATGACCATTTGTAAGAAGGATAACTGTGTGAGGCTCATCAAGTGTGGCTGCTTGCTTTTGAATGTCTTCAAGTGCCGAGATGAGTGCAGAAAAGGAAGAAGTTGATTTCTGTGACACTTTTTCAAGGCATTTTTTTACATATTGAATTGATGACTTTGTGGGGGCTAAGTCATTTAAACTAATCCTCTCATAGTTTTGATCAAACGTGATGATATTAAATGATGTGTCATTACCTAGATGGTTAATTGATTGTATTAAACCATTTTTAAAGGCTTCAAAGCGGTGGTTTTCAATTGTAGTGCTTTTATCAAGAATAAAGTAGACATGGTTCGGTATAGATGGAGTAATGCCCTTGTCATAGGGGGAAATTTGTAGAGAGAAAGCATACCCTTTTCTGTCCATTTTTGCGAGGATATGTGCGTCTACTTTATATTCATCTGATAGCGAATAGGTTTGTAGAAACTCTAGAGAGGGCAATTCAGCAAGGCTTTCAAAAGTATATCTTGATCTTCGATTTTGCATTAATGCTTCTTCCTTAATAAATGCAAAACTCGAAAATTCGGTAATTGAATGAAGAGGTACGCAGAGATCATTGAAGGGAATTGGAGGTATTAACAATGTAGCCATTAAGGGGATATCAATAATTGAGGAGCAGGGTATTCTTGGTGGTGTTATCGATACATCGTTTGTAACAATAATAGGTGCAGTTTCTGCTGTATAAACTCTAAAGTTAGGCTCCAATGTATCGACATTCATAGATGTAGATGCAATCCCAGCACTTAAGAATTGAGTTTCTGGAAATACTCCTTCTTTTGGGGGGATGCGTGAATCTAAGAGGACAAATTCCTTATTCACGAATTCCTTAAAAGCGGCAGAGCTTTGAATGAGTGGAATTTGATACGTTAATTTTAATGGAAAGTCAAAAGAGCATGTAGTTGTTAATGAGGGGGCTATTTCCTTTTCTGTTATGTTTTCCTGAAAAGCAGCTATAATAATTTCCGGATTATTAAAGATTGTTTGTTTAAATGAAGGCGCTTTATCTGCATAGAGAGCAAAAAGAATATCTAAGGTGTTATCTTTTAAATTATAAGGAATAAAACTCTTTGCTGCTACGGGAGGGATAATTGTTTGCAACTGAGTTTTAGCTATTTTATTAGGCTCTGCCTGAAGTTTGGAAGTGTGGTTCATAGATTGAAGAGTTAGACAAACTCTACTCATAGCCTTAAATGAATTCAAATTTGAATTCTCTTTTGAAACGGCAAATGGCAAGTCTTTTGGAAGAGGTAGTGAGGAAAGATTTGCTTTTGGTAATTTAGGAAAATTCCAAGCAATATAGGCACGATATAATTGAGATTTTGATTTTGAAGGCAAAGTTGAAGGTTTTAGATGAATTGCTATTTTTTCAATATGTGCTGTGGGGATTACACATGAATAATTCAGCTCGATTTTAGTTAAATCAATTCGATTTGAGTTAGTATATAGCGCTTCAGTACTATTTTTTTTCGGTAAGGGATTTGATATTTGATAAGGATTTTTGAGGCTACGCTCTTTTGTTAGAGGAGATGGGATTTTTAATACAGATAAGTAGGTGGTAGGCTCTTTTTCGATAACTAAGGGAAAAGAGGAAACGGAAAATGCAATAGGGGGAATTGCATAGGAAGGGAATGTTTCTTTAGATGACCTTTTCTCTAATTTTGGTGATAGCAGTTTTTTAGAGAATTGATAAGTTGAATTGATTCCAATTATAGACGGGGATAGCTCCTGATGTGGCCTTGTTGTAAAAGTATAGGAATGAATCTGCGGTGATATGATTTTTGAAGAATACGCTCTAAAAATTAGTGGCTTCTGAGCAATTTTTAAAGGGGGGATCTCGCTGCATTTGTAGTGCAACTTTCGCGGCATACAGTTAAAAAGATAAAGGGATTTTTCAAAGTATTCAGTATGAATTTGGATATCGGAAATCAAATTTGAATTGTATGTATATATTGCTAAATTAGATGTAGGGGATCTTTTCATCCGTGGGGAATGGTCTGTGATGTTTGCAATGGATGGAGAATTTGCTTTTACAATTGGAAGCTCCATTGCATACAGAAAAGGGAAATGTGGTTTAGCTAATAGAGTGGGTGGAGATAAAAAAAAAGATACAGAATTTTGTGAATAGGTAAAATTGTCAGTGAAATGATAGTTGGAATTGGTTAAATCAAGTTTTGTTAAAACTTTCACTGGCTCAGGAAGGGAAAGTTGCTTTTTCAGTACAGGTTTAGCGCTCGATGACTTATTTTTACTGTTCGGCGTGATAAATTCTAATGGGTCTAGTAAGCATTCAGGAAAGTAGTCATTTAACACAGGAGAAACACTATTTAACTTTTTTGAATATATTAGGGTCTCTACGGGGCTTTTATACAGCCAATGTATTTCTGATAATTTGTGGATTATTTTTCGATCAACTGGGGAAGGTCCACATTTAAAATAAGTTAAATTGCAGCTTGGTGGAGTGATTGTAAATTCAAGTTCTCCTTCAAAAATGAGAGAATTTTTTTTATCATTAGATGGTAATGAATGAAAATGCAAAGATTTAATGTTAGAAATCGGTAGAGAGTAGGAAAAAGAATTACTGAAAGGAAGAGTGAATTTTATACGAGAGTGATCTGATAAATAGGTAAAAGAGGTTTTGTTTTGGTCTAAAAATGAAGCTAGTGGGGTTAAGTGCGCTTCCATTTTCATCACTTCAATTTTGGGAGGATTTAGTTTAAATGAAGGGTAGGAGAACTGCTTAACTTCAGAATTGGGAGCTCTTTGATAGGTAAAGAAATTAAATTGTGTAACAAGATTATCTACGGGCACAGACACTCGTAAGCTTAAGAGGTCTTCATCGATTAGATCAAGACCCCTAGCTGTTAGAGATGCGCAAAGAATAGTAATGTAACAAAACTGCTTCAAATGTTACTCGCGATTAAGTGATTTTTGATTTTTTTAATGCACTTAAACTTTCCTCTGATCGAATCTTCAAATAGTAGGAAGATTCAGACTCTTTCATAAATGACCAAAGGATTTTTTTAGCAATTTCACTGCATGTCTCAGCTTCTGCAGTCTTTCCTTCTTTTAATGCAAATATTGCATTGCAACGCTCTATTTCAGCATCCAAAAATTGATTGTATGCAGCATAAAGTTTTGCTTTCTCAGGGTTTTCTTTTAGTCCTTTTTGATAACTAACAACCATCGGATCGTCTAGATCATTAAAATCCTCTTTAATACGATTGAGGAAAAATAGGTATCTAAACGCTCTGTCATTTTCATTCGCAACTTGCGCCCTAATCCAAGCGTATTCTAAAGCAGATTCTAGATGAAGCGGCTCTGAAGCAGGTGATTTTCTAATTTGAAGTTCTTTAAGATCACCTAAAATTTTTAGAACTTCAGGATGATCTTCTTTTTTCTGATCACTTTTTAAAGTTGCAAACTTCAGCCTTGCAGCGTGCAGTGTTGCATACTCAGATGCAAAAGATGATTCATTCTTAAAGTGATCCACAATAAATTTATAGGTATCAAATGAGTTTTCGTATTGCTTTGTAAGGTCATAAGACTTAGCAAGTTCTAAGAGAGCTTCTTTTTGAAGCTTCCAGTTCCATTCAGGATGAGCCGTTTGCTCTTCAATAAGACCTCTGAGTAATTCAATCTTTTTATCTAAATGACCTTCACGGCCAGAAAGATTTGCTAGCTTAAGAACTTCCCACTCAAGATAAGTGTGATCCTTATCTACATTGATCAATTGTGAGGAGCTCTCTTTTGTAAGAATGCTTTCTAAAATTGACCTTGAGCGAGAATAAACTGGTTGCATTTCTGATGCTGGAAGTGTTCCATCTAACTCATATACTTGAGGTAAAGTTACAGCTTTATCATAGTAGTAATTTGCAAGCCAAAGTTTGTTTTCTAATTTTAAGGAAAGATCATTAGCTTGTAGAGCTTGGTATAGATGTTCTGCAGCAAGATCATAAAGCTCGTTATGCGCTCCTCCTGATTTGGATCCAGCAATTGTTGCTAGATATACATTATATAGTTCAAGGTGAATGGAAGATTTATTTGTAAGATTCGGATTTCCCTTAAGAGCAGCTTCGGCATGCTCACAGAATAGCTTTGAATCTCCCTTTAGTTTATTGTGACAAAGCGCTGTAAGTAAATGCGCTTCAGGTAAAGTTGCATCTCCATCATAAGTAGTAAGGTAAGTATGTAGAGTTGTGAGTGCTTCATTGTACTTTGCTAACTCATAACCCATTTTACCCTGTAAAAATAAGCACTCTTGTTTTTCAGAAGGGGATAAAGTATCTTTCTGAGCAAGAATTTTCTTTAAGTCATCATAGAATTGTTCTCTGGAATACAGAACATTCTCTCCAGCTTCTTTTTGCTTAAGAAGACCAAGGCCACTTGATAGAAAATACTTCCAAGCAGAAGGAGCAAATGAACTATCTGGAAATTTCTTTAAAAATTGAGAAAGAGTATCGCGTGATCTCTCAAAATTTTCATTGTTGTGAGTGATAATGCTATACTCAAGCAATAAAGACTCAGGACTATCAAAATTTGGATGATTTTGAATGATATCATCTAATTTTGCTTCAGCACCTTTAAAGTCCTTTTGATCTTTAAGCATCATTGCATGAACAAATAGTGCTTGTGGAAGTTCTGCATCCTTTGGAAATACTGTTTGTAGTAGTGTCATTGTTTCGTGATAAAGAACTTCATTTTTTAATGCCTGCGCAGAATTGAGCTGCATTAAGAGTGCGTTTCTTAACTCTAATGTTGGATCAACAGAGGAAAGAATATATTTTTTTAGCCAGGTAGATGAATTATCATAATCTTCCTTTGCAAAATAGCTTCGTCCAATCATGTAGTTAATTACAGACTCTTTTTCGCCTGCAACACCTTGAATCATTTTTGGATAAGTTGCAATTACATCATCAAAACGATCGTCTTGGAAGAGCAATATTAAGCGATTTAGCGAAGCATCCTTAGCTTTTGAGCCATTTCTTGCAATAATTTCACCAAAAGTAGAGATTGCGGCAGTTCGATCAAATTCTGCTTCGGAAAGAGCTGCATGAAATAAAAGATCTTCTTTTTTATCCGCATGGCGATTTGCAAGCTCTAGATAGATAGCTGCTGCTTTGGGATGGTTATTTTTGGTCTTATAAATTTCAGCGAGAGCAAACATTGCGGGATCATTGAAGGAAGAATTGATAATTCCCTCATAAAGAGGTTCGGCTTTAGTGAAAGACTCTAGTTTTTTCGCACTATTTTCGTTTGAAATGCTACTTCTAAAATATGCTTCCGCCATAAGAAAGCGAAATTCATCCTTTCTTACTTCAAGTTCAGGAATAGATTTTGTAAGAAAGGGGGTTCCAGATTGAATCATCGAATCAAAAAGATTGAGTTCATACATGCACTGAAGCTTATTGAGTACAATTTTTTCAAGAATCGCATTTGTCTGAATTTGACTATAAAGTGAAAGCGCATCTTCATATGCATTTTCTTGAAGATAGAGGTCAGCTAGGACGCCGCGAAGATGATCACAGATCTTGCTTTTTGGATGTTTTTCCAAAAAACTAATAATTTGTGCTTTCACAACGTTGTAATCTTGGTCTTTCCAGAATTCAGCAATCCTTCTAACAAGGAATGCCTCTTCTTTATCATCTACAGAATAGGTTGTTTGAGCTCCATTTAAAGGAGTCTGCAATTGAGACACCAAAGTTAAAGATGCAACACTTAGTATAAAGCGAATTTTTGAATCAAAAAAAGACATATCCTCACCAATAATTTTTTAAAGTGATTATACAAGTCCTTTCTTATAGAACAAATGAAATTTTAAATTGATGCCCTAAAAAGGAAAGATTCACCGCAGAGACGCCGAGAAAGCAGAGGTCACAGAGAAGAAGAAAAAAAAAGAAAGACGCCTCTCTTGTCCTCTGCGATCTCTGCGGCTCTGCGGTGAGTTCTTATTATTAGGTGGTGAGGGATAGGCGGCTGTAGTGGGAGATTAAGTGGCCACCGTATTGTGCATCGATTTTGCGGAGGGATTCGTAAGTAAGAAGGCCTTTTGCTGTTTTCCCGAGTTTAAAATATAAAATTCCTAAACGGAGCAAAATTTCTTTGTCTTTTGCGCGGAGTCTTGCCAAAATCTCATATTCACAGAGTTCCTCATCCCATCTTTCTAATTGATGATAAGAGCATGCTAGTTGGGCATGAGTCCAGGGATCATTAGGCGCAAGATCATCTAAAATCTTAAGCTCTTCAATCGCACTTTTAATTGCCAGCTCAACTTTCTCTTCGAGTCCTAATTTTTTAAAAATTCTATCTGAGAGATAGGATGAAAGTTCAGGTACTCTTTGATAAATTTTTGATAACATCATATAGACATTTGCTAATGAGGTGTGGATTGCGAGATTAGTTGGCTCTGATTTTAAAACCTCAATATACTCATCCAAAGATAGTTGAATTAGTAACTCTTGAAACATTAAGACATCTTTGTAATGAAATATAAATCTGCTTTTTAAGAGGAAATCTTTAACAAATTCAAATGGGGGTAATGAAAGTGCATATATCCGTTTTTGTCCGATCGATGAGCTAAGTTGAAAAGAGCACTTAGCAATTGCGAGATGAACTTCATCATCGGGCAGTGTTGGAATTATATGTTTTCTACAAGCTTGATAAAATTGCGTTTTAAGTTCTTGGAGTTGCTCTCCTTTTTTACCTTGGAAATAGTATCCAAGAATAAAATAGGAAAATAGTGTAAGTATTAGGCTTCCAAGAGTGATAATAAAGGCTACAGATTCTTTGTAATTAAAAATCGAAATGGAGAGAATTGCTACCTCTACTAACGCAATTAAAAAAAATGAGATATGAAAAAAGGTATACGAATTTAAAAGTTGTCTAAATTTAGAGAATAAAAGGGAACCTTCTTTTTCAATGCTATCAGCATATTCTTGAATAGGATACGTTTCTGTCGCTTGAGTCTGGTAAAAGGTAGCCATTTCAAAAGTCCCAAAAATTGAAGTTTTTCATTACAGAATTATCCAAAGCGTACATAATCTCAATCAAAATTTTTTTGTTCTTTCTTTTACCTGTCATATATAGAGTTTTCTCTCATCGACTTAATTACATTTTGTGAGACCCCTACATTTTTTAATTTACGTACATCATCAGAGGTTAATTGATAGGTTCCATTGCCATTTATTGCGCCAATGATTTTATCTTCCGAAATGCCGGCTTTATACATCGCGATCACATCGTCTACAGTTAATGGCTCACCGCTATCATAACGCTTTCTTGTGCTATCATTTAATTTGTCTCTATCAGAGGCATCAAGTGTTGCTCCAATAATTGCACCACCAACTGCTCCAGCGCCAGCTCCAATTAATGCTCCTGTGCCGCCGCCTAGTGCTCCACCTATAATTGCTCCACCACCACCACCGAGTAATGCTCCGGTACCAGCCTTAGTTTCGCAGCTTAAAAAGCTTAAACAAATAAGAGGTATGGCAATATATCTATTCATTTAAGTCCTTATCATATAATTAATTACCTTGAATGGCACCCCTTCTGCCTGCAGTCTTAACACGTCAGCTGTTGTCAATTCGAATTTGCTTCCTGTGTGATTGATGATTCTTATAAGGATGTCCGATGTAAAACCTAATTGTTGCATAGAAATAATATCATCGATACTCATCGGCATTGGGTCTTTAATTTTTTTCAAAATTTGGGGGCCATGTTCCATGAGTAATTGGAGGTCTTCATCTGGAATGGAGAGTCCTTGTTTTTGAGAATAATTAGAATCTATTGGTTTTGTGGGAATGTCACTCTTATGCGAGCATGATGTTATGATAAATAAGGCACTTAGGATTGTAATTGACCTTTTCATAAAACCCGCCTTTTAAATAATTATTTGTTTATCCCTTATAAAAAACATATTCGTAATTAAAATACAATCATTAAAGTTTTTATTTATAGTAGTCGGATAATTTACTGGTAATTGACTAAGTAATCTAGTATGCTTATAAAGATTAAATAATTGGGAATATCCGACATGAGTATTGCAGAACTTACTGCTCCAAGAGAGTTCAATTTTACAAACTGTGTGACTATTTCTCGATATGCAGTAGATTTTCTTTTAAAGAGTCCAAATCAGTGGGATTGGTTTGCTCTCCTAATAGGAGAGTTTTCTGGGGGTATCATACATATTTCTCCGATTCGTAATATTTTTTATATTCCTTCAAAAATATGTGGGTATGGAACATGGAAATCTCCCGTGGTAGGTATTGTTAGTTTTTCCCTGATTTCAATGAAAATGTATGCTTTGTCTTCTTCATTTTTTCTTAAGGGGGCTGTAATAAGTTTTCATGCTTTAGCTATGAAGGTTTTTGCCTATTATCCAAACAGGCCAATTTCAGATACGGGATCTTCACTCAACTCTGTATGCCATAGAATTTTTCTAAATAATGGGCCGCGTTCAACACATTTGGTGATTAAGAGAGCAGATCAATATACAGGTTTTATATTTATGATATCAATGATTGCAACTACGATTCTTAGTCAAAATCTAATTGTTGCTCAAACTTTAAGTTATACACTTGCCGGGCTAGTTAAGCCAATTGCTATTCGTCTGCTTCGGAATTATCCTTCGCTAGTAGTAAGCGAAGGATAATAAATTCTTTTAGACAAGTGATGAAATCTCTTCTTCCTCTTCAACAAGAAAGTCATCAGGAGCTTCGTTTTCAGTAAGGCTTAATTTGAAACGGTAGCCAACGCCGCGAACTGTATCGATCCATTCAAAGCCGGGTCCGAGTTTCCTTCGGAGTGCTGCAACGTGGACGTCAATATTGCGGTCTACAACAAACGCGTCATCATTGTGAATATCATCAAGAAGTTGGTTACGTGTAAGGACTTTGCCTTTATTGAGAAGAAGTCTTTTTAGTATGCCAAACTCAGAGAGAGTGAGAGCGATTGTTTTCTCATTCTTACGAAGGATATAACGATCGACTTCTAGAGTAAACTCTGCAAAGTTAATGATTTTTGGTGTTTTCTCATTATCTTTTCCACGACGTAATACTGCTTTGATGCGTGAAATTAAAATTTTAGGTGAGAAGGGCTTAGCCACATAGTCATCAGCACCGAGTTCAAGTCCAAGAAGGACATCAAGCTCTTCGCTTTTCGCAGAAAGAATGATAATAGGGATGTGTCTTAGCTCTGAAGTCGCCTTAATTTTCCTACAAAGATCGTATCCGTTCATTCCAGGAAGCATAAGATCTAACACCACTAGATCGGGTTTTTCCCTTTCTACCGCTCTAAATCCATTAATTCCATCTACTTCTACATGAAGTTTATAACCACTGATTTCAGCTTGAAGCTTGATTAGTGCTGCTATATCTTCTTCGTCTTCAATTAATAAAATACGTTTTTTTTGACTCATAAAAAGCTTTTGCCTCATCTATAATTAAGAAAGTAGAGTTGAGTATAAAGATTTTATCAGTAAAGGGGAAGGAACTTTTTGCATTTGGCAGAAATTTGACGCAGATCTATGAAAATGAGCAGGATCACCGGTTGTAAAAAACTCGTCTGGTTTTTCATTTGTATAGCAAAGTATTTCCCTTGCAAAGCTTTCTGCTGGATCGATAAGAAGCATATTTGGCAATATTGAGTGTATAAATTCCTTGATTAGAGGGAAATGGGTGCAAGCTAAAAAAAGTGCCTCTGAGTTTGGATCAATTGCTTTTAAAGAGGCTTTTACGATATCTACATCAATAACACCACTTTCGATCATAGGGACTAAGTCCCCGCAAGCAAAAGCTGCTTGTATTTTTTCACCAAGAGCTCTTTGATAATAACCTGAATTAACTGTAGCTTTAGTCCCTATAAGTGTTGTGTTATTAAATTTTTTAAGCAATGGTAGGGAGTGAGAAGCAATATCGAGAATAGGAACTTTTGTGGAGTGTTTTAGTAATGGCCCTACATTAGTTGCAATTGTATGACATGCAATTGCTATAGAGGTTGCCCCTAGATCAATTAAATGATCAATAGATTCCTTTGCATAAATAAATATTTTTTCTTTAGTAAGATTCCCATAGGGAACTCGTGCGCTATCTGCAAAATATAGGACGCCACTTTTTGGAGAAATTCTTTTTAATTCCTTCCACACAGAGAGGCCACCTACACCCGAATCCAACATCCCTAACATATTGAACCTTTTTGCTAATCAGTTCCATGGGCGTTTTGCTCAAGAGCTAGCGTCATTTTTTTAGCAAGATCAGAGGATGATTTAGTCTCTTTTGCAAGAGATCTTTCAAGCTCATTAATCTTTTCTTTTCCTTGGGCTAGCGCTTTAGTTAATTCATTTGTCATTGAGGCAAATTTCTGCAACTGCTCCGAAACTGATTCGAGTTTTGTTTCCAAAATCGAAAATTTTCGTTCTAGACCAACTATCTGACCATGGCAGCTTTCAAGCTTAGTTTGATGGAGATCAAACGTATCATTTTTAAGGGCAGCCATTTGGTCTTCATGGTTAACCATTTTTCCATCTAAAATAGAGAATTCCATTTTGAGTGAATGAAGATCGTGTTTTGCTTCCTCAAGATCAGCTCTTGTTTTATGAAGGGTCATTTCCATTTGATATTTATCAGATTTTGGGCCGCTCCCCATTGTGCTACATCCAATAGAGAATAAAAAAGGTAGATATAATAGACGTCTCACAATTTACCTTCTCTATCATAAAGTTTGAACGCAACTCTTCTATTTTTAGACCAGGTTTTTTCTGAATGACCAATTGATTCAGGGCGCTCTTTTCCGTAGCTGATAGTAAATAATTGCTCAGGATTCACACCTTCCTTGATCAAAAGATTTCTTACGCAGTTGCTACGCTTTGTCCCAAGGGAAAGGTTGTAAGCTTCTGGAGCTCTTTCGTCTGTGTGTCCCTCAATAAATATATAAACGGAGGGGTGCTTTTTAAGGAATGTCGCCATTCTATGAATTGCAGCAAGATTGTCTTTGTCTTTTGGTGTGTGCTGATCTGTGTTAAAATAAATTTTAGTAAATGTTGCAGCTAATGTTTTTGAAGGTGCATGAAATGAATTAATGCCAGGTATCTTACCGCCTGGGATTCCTGGAACTTCCTTTGCTTGGGATAAAGTAAATGACTGCATATCTTGATCAGAGAGCGGAATAAATTCAGCTTCTAATGATCCAAAAAATTCTGCTGTCGAAGAGACTAGTCTTGAGCTTGGATCCTTTGTAATAAGCGCTCTGCTTGCATAAGTTGCTCCTCTAATGCCGGTCTTTGTATTCTCCCACAGAGTTGCAAGTGATGTAGTACACCCTGTTGTCATTAAAGAAATGGCTAGTAAACTTATAAATTTAAACTGTTTCATTCTTTTCCTTATGGCTCAAATACAGGATAATGTTTAATTCCCGGACCATTTGTAAGGCGCACGGGAGTTGGGTTATTCAGGCTGGTCATATATATATCGTGTGTGGGAGAGGTTGTATTATAAACTAAATGCGTACTATCTGGAGCCCATGAGGGATTTTCCTTATCGCATAATCCAGTAGTTAATTGTTTCTCCTCTCCTTTTTCTATATCATAAATCCAAATTTGCCGAACTCCATTTATTTTTGCGCTAAACGCAATTTTCTTCCCATCAGGTGACCAACTAGGTGATGTGCTATCATGAGTAGCTTTTGAAAGAAGTTTAGGCTCAGGTGTCTTTCGATTAGTTTCAGAGTCGTGAGCATCAATTAAGTATATTTTTGGCGTTCCATTTTTATCAGAAACAAAAGCTAATTTTGTACCATCGGGATGAAATGTAGGAGAAGCTTGCACGCTACTTGGAAATGAGTATAGTTGGTAAGGTTTGCCGATAGCTCCTTTTTCAGAATGGTAAGGTTGTATAAACAGGTCCGCTCTACCGCTTGCATCCGAGATAAATGCAATTTTATCTTGAGTAAGGGATAAGGTTGGTAAAAGTTGATTGCCTCTAAGTGGAATTAGAGGAACCCCTTTCAGTCTATTTCTTGCAGAGATATATATGCGTGGTGGTCCTTGTTTGTATGTGACATATAGAAATGCATAATTTTCTGGGTGATGGGGATTTGGAACAAATGCAGGTGTAATGCAATAGCTTTCTTCTTGAGTGATTTGCTTTTGATTGCGTCCGTCATAATCCATTTCCCAAATATCAGAGCGCCATGTGTCCGGCTGTTCATTTTCTCCTTTCATCTGACAGGAATATAGAATGCGTTTTGAAGCAATTCCTGGTGTGCCAAAAGCTAATTTATGAATTAAATCAGAGGCTTTATGAATGTTATGCAAATCCTTAGAAATATTTTGTGTAAGAACAATTGGGGAGAGCGTTTTAAGAGTTGCTGTATTTACATCAAATATTTGAATTTGCAGAGTGTTCTTTTCAATTTTTGGAACAATGACAAATCTGGTATTCAATTTTCTCCAGGTTGCTGTTTGAAAAGCAACTAATGGATCTTCATTGTGCGCAGTAAATTGCATAGATTCATTAATTTCTAATAATTGGAATTTGTCATACAATGACAAATCATTTCGCAATGTCTCGTTAACGGCCTCTTCATACGGAGTTGCAATTGGTCTAATGCTAGCTAAATACACATTAGTTACGCCACCTGTATCTGTTTCCAGATGAACAATAACTTCATCGCAAAGTAGTGTGCTAATCATTGTAATAAATAAAAGGATTCGATGCATCTTTTCCTCAGTCTAGCGGGTAAATTTTTAATTCATGTTATCAATTTTTCTATTTGGTTGTATAGTTCTTTCAATGGATAAATTTTTAAAATACGATCATATAGGGTGCTTAAAAAAAGGTGAAAAATGAATTGTTTACGTTTTTGTTTTATGATTTCAATGATTTCATCATTGTATGCAATGGAGTTTAGCTCGAAAATTTATGTCGCAGGACATAATGGACTTGTTGGATCTGCAATTCTTCGAGAGCTTGAAAAGGATGGGTATACAAATGTGATTTTTAGATCTTCACGAGAATTAGACTTGTGTAATCAGTTGGCTGTAGACGCGTTTTTTGAAGAAGAAAAACCTGAGTATGTAATATTAGCTGCAGCAAAAGTTGGTGGTATTGTTGCCAATATGAGCTCTCCAGCAGAATTTATTTATAATAACCTTATGATTTCTGCAAATGTAATACATGCAGCTTATAAGCACCAAGTAAAAAAACTTCTTTTTCTTGGTTCATCCTGCATATATCCAAGAGATTGCGAGCAGCCCATCTGTGAGGAATATCTATTAAGTGGACCTCTTGAAAAATCAAATGAGGCCTACGCGATTGCTAAAATTACTGGCCTTAAATTATGTGAATATTATAACAAACAATATGGTGCAAAATTTATTTCATGCATGCCAACAAATCTCTATGGCATTAATGACAATTTTGATCTCCAAAACTCACATGTTCTTCCGGCTCTTCTTTCTAAATTTGTTTCAGCTAAAAAAAATAATGCGAGTAGTGTCACCATTTGGGGAACAGGAACTCCATTTCGAGAATTCCTTTATGTTGACGATCTAGCAAATGCCCTTGTTTTTTTAATGAATCATTACGAGGGTGTTGAGATAGTAAATATTGGAACAGGCAAAGACATTTCTATAGCGGATCTAGCAATGCTTATCAAAAACGTTACCGGTTTTGAAGGTGAAATAGTATATGATTCATCTAAGCCAGATGGGACTCCAAAAAAATTACTTAATGTCGATAAAATTAATGCACTTGGTTGGAAATCCCAAACTACACTTGAAGATGGTCTTAAGAAAACTCTTGATTGGTATAGTTCCTTAATTTTGAATTGATAGGTTTAGCGGAAGAGACACTTTTTATTTGCAGAAGCGTTAGCGCTATCGAAGCAGGACTCTGTTTTTACAGATCCGATGCAGAT
>CAZKFL010000028.1:0-26119 GCA_964552055.1 uncultured bacterium | reverse complement strand
GATAATATTCTCGCAATAATTTTCAAAAATCTGAGGTAACATCTTGACCGACTTTTCCGAGTGTTTGTGAGAAATGCGGGCTAGCCCGCATTATCTAGTGCAAAACTGCCTTCTACCAAGAAATAGGCCAATCGATTTTCTTTTTCATAAATGCCTTGCTTCCCGATAAGTGCATTGCAATGAGAGCAGGTAAAATGAGAGGGCGCTACTTCCCTGCAAGGGGGATGAATTCTGTCAAAGTAGCATCTAAGGAAGGGGCCTGGACCATCTTTCTGATAGGTAATAAGGTGGCTCTCACAATTTGTGCAATGGATTTTAAGCATTGCTGGCTCGCCCCGTCTCTCTGTATAAGCATCAATGACAAACTGCAATTCAGACACTTCACCTCCATTAAAAAAGATCATTGATTGTGAGTTCATTATCTACAACTGATAGGGAGTAGGAATTTTTCTTTATGCCAAAAGTAGTAACTAGGGTAGTAAATAGCGTTTTTTTTGTGGTAGTTTCTTGTTTAAAAATGTTTTTCTTGTTTTGAAGGGCGGATGCGTAGGATTTATCAATGAGGAATTCGGACTCACAATATTTTAACTCAAGAAGATTTATGCATCTGTCATCTCTTGAAATAATGAGATCTATTTGTCCCTCTTTGGAGTGCCATTCAGACTCTGTTGTGCAAAGACCGGATATACCAAGCGCTTTTTTTATGTTGAGAACGTGTTTTAGGCAGAGTGATTCAAATGCGTAGCCACACCATGAATACCACTTCGGTGTCCCTTGTTTTTTTATCCAAAACTGTTCATCTTTAGTTCCTTCCATCCATGTGAGATAGAAGTGGGAATATTCGTCAATGAGCCTGTAAATTCCCATCGATTTTTTTGTCATAAAGGAGGGGAGGTAGGTAATAAAACCGGCATCAATGAGTTCTTGAATCAATTTGCTGGATGAACCGCCGGATGATAACTTCGTTTTTTGCAAAAGCTCATCTTTTGTAAGTCCGTAAGTAGCTTTTGATAGAGCTGATACGATAAGGATATGGCGTTCGTAATTTTCAAAAAGTGATTTGTACAGATTATTAAATTCACCGTTTAGGTCCCCATTTGGAGAAAAACATAGGTCATTAATAGTTTGAACGGCAGATTGCCCTCTCTTTACATAAGATAGGTATTTTGGAACGCCCCCTATTGCTAAGTAAAGATCAGTAATTTGCTTTCGTTCGAGTTTAATATTTTTAGATAAAAGATAGGTTTCTGTTTCCGACAGAGAAAAAGGGAGTAAGCGTATTTTCTTTGTCACTCTACCATGTAGACCACCTTTATTGTTAATGATGTTTTTAATGATCCATGAAGCCGAAGATCCGCAAATCACTAATATTATATTTGGATTTCGAGATAGATATCTATTCCAGAAATGTTCAAGCGCCGGCAAAAACTTTGATTTTTTTGATGCAAGCCAAGGGATTTCATCAAAAAATAAGATGATTTTTTCCTTCTTTGAAACTCGTTCAATAGCATCATTTAAAAGAGTGAAGGCCTCAGACCATGATTCTGGTGCGGGGATTCTATCCCCATCATTAAATCTTCTTGAAAATTCATAGGTAAATTGAAATAATTGGTCTTTTAATTCGCCATCCTTCATGCCTGTAATTTCAAAATAGACTCCTTTATTCTTAAAAAATTCACTAATTAGATATGTTTTTCCAATCCTGCGTCTTCCGTAAACAGCAACAAATTGAGCCTCAGTTGCTTCAAGAACTCCTTGAAGGATCGTTAACTCTTCTGTCCTTCCGATAACATTGAATTTTTCCATGAAGACCTCACTTTTCGCCAAGTATAGCATTATAAGCGGCGAAAAATCAATATTTATGCAGCTTTTCGCCGCGTATAGTCGTATAAGTGGCGAAAATCTATAAAAAGCAAAGGTTTTCGCCGGCTAAAATTTTTCTTATTCGTGTAGATAGGTTACAAGGGTAGTCATCATAACGATGCTGCAGAAGAGGTAGGTGGTATCGATTAAGTATACAAGAATTGGTTTTTTAGCCCATATGACACCTGAAAAATGGGAGGGAAGTACGAGACCGAGCCATAGACAAACGCCAAATAGCATTCCACTTTTCCAGGTAGCAATGTCAAATTGGTGAATTATGAAAGCCAAAATAGTAGCTTGTACAAGAGAGACTAAAATGCTTCCGACGTAATGCCAAACTCCTGCTTTTAATTTTCTTAAATCAAATTGATGCGCCCTTGCCCACACTTTTCCAAGAAAAAGAGGCGAATACCAAAACATCCCCAAACAAATATTTATGACTGTAACAATAGCAATGCTAAGTTCCCAAGAAAAATTCATACGTACCTCTAAGTTTGATTTTAATTAGAGGTTAATCCAATTTGACTAATTTATCCATTTTTTTTCAATCTCATGTTTTGGAGAAAGTTTACCGGCTTGTAAACTTATTCTAGTTCTCTATACTTGGGGTGATGAAGAATTGCGTCTTATGCAATACGATATAATTGCAGGAATAATTGATTAATTGATTGCTGCATAAAGAAGACTAAGCGCAAGAGTGGTGATGGATAGGTACGTTCCGGGAATTCCTGTTAATGAAATATTAAAAATAAGGGGGGTAATTGTTTTTATCTGAAGAACTCTGTTTTCTCGTGAGTGTATATATTTCATATAAGCGGCGTCATCTGTAGTAAAAAAATCTATTTTAAATGCTTCTGGATCTTTTTCAAAACAGCTGCGATAGATTCGTGAAATAACTTCGCCGAGGACGTAGCCCGTCATTCCGATTCCAATAGCTGTAGTAAGTTTTATGTTCAGTAGATATCCTGCGGTAGCGCTTCCTAGGAACCTGTGCTTTCCATCCTTATTCCATTCAGTAGAAATAAATTGAGCGGATCTAGAGATGGAACTAAGCATTTACAAACTCTTGATGGTTTTGAAAGTAACTAAATTAACGTGATATCGTATTTAATGTCAATAAGAAAAGGGGCCAAACCGTTGAGATTTGGCCCTATTATTGTAGTTACCAGGTCAAGTTTGATGAGGACTGGTATTCGTTGACTCTTGTTTCAAAGAAGTTTTTTTCTTTGCCAAGATCAATGACTTCTGACATCCAGGGGAAGGGATTTTTCTTGTTATAACGGGCCTGGAGGCCGATTCGCTCGAGACGGCGGTCTGCGATGTAGCCGACGTAGTCTTCGAACATGGGGGCTGTTAGACCGAGTATGCCTTTTGGTAGGCATGACTTGGCGTAGGCGTATTCAAGTTTTGTAGCTTGGTCAATGAGATCATAGATGTGATCTTGGAAGTCATTTGTCCAAAGCTCTGGATTTTCTTCTTTGATCGTATTGATGAGATCAATTCCGAAGTTTAAGTGAATGGTTTCATCGCGAAGGATGTATTGGAATTGCTCGCCAATTCCGACCATTTTGTTTTGGCGTTGGAGGGAGAGAATCATAGCAAAGCCGCTATAGAAAAATATTCCTTCCATGATGATGTAGTAGCCGATGAGGTTTTCTAAAAACTTCTGGGCACCTTCGAAGGTTTCTGTTGTGAAGCCTTCTTCTAGTATTGATTTTGTGAGATCCATTTGGAACTGGTCTTTTTCATGGATCACGCCTATTTCATTATACATGTTAAATACTTCACCCGGATCAAGGGCTAGTGATTCAACGATGTAATGGAATGTGTGTGTATGGATTGCTTCTTCAAATGATTGTCTTAAGAGGTACTGTCTTGCCTCAGGATTTGTAATGTGTTTGAAGATTGCGAGCACAATATTGTTTCCTACTAGACTTTCTGCAGTTGCAAAAAATCCTAAGTTTCTCATGATAACAAGTCTTTCAGCTTCTGAAAGAGCATTTGATTTCCATGTCTCAATATCTTTAGCCATAGGAACTTCTGTTGGCATCCAATGGTTTGCGCAGCCATTAAGATAGTGCTCCCATGCCCATTTGTATTTCAAGGGCATGAGCTGATTGACGTCGACTTTCGTGCAATTAATGAGTCTTTTTTGTTGTACATTGACTCTTTTTTGCTTAGCTTCTTCTTTCTCTTCTACTACTGCTGTCATGTTTTCACCATCCCTTTTTATTGACAACTTTCACAACCTTCGCCACCTAAAGTGCAAGCTTTAGGTTTTGCAGGTTCTCTTGTAATTTGAATGTTTGCTGAGGCTGAACTATTTTTCATCCATCTTGGTTGGATGCCGCGCTTATTGATATCGGTTGTCGATTTTTCAATCTGTGTTGCGCTGAGAGTTCTAAGATAATAGGTTGTTTTAAGACCTTTACTCCAAGCTTTCATGTACATGTCATGAAGCTTCTTACCGCTTGGCTCAGCCAAATATAGGTTAAGAGATTGTCCCATATCAATCCACTTTTGACGTCTAGAACCGCACTCTAAGACCCAATCAGGATCAACTTCAAAGGCTGTGAGAAACTGTTCCTTAATGTGCTTTGGTATTCTCTCAATTTCTTCAAGTGAGCCGTCATAATATTTAAGATCATCAAGCATTTCCGGATCCCAAAGTCCAAGCTCCTTAAGTTTGACGATAAGGTAGCTATTTGGAACGGTAAATTCACCGGATAGATTTGATTTTACATAAAGGTTTTTGTATGTCGGTTCAACTGAGGAAGTGACACCAATAATATTTGCAATGGTTGCTGTTGGGGCAATCGCCATCGTGTTGCAATTTCTCATTCCATGTTTTTTCACATGCTCTCTAACGATATCCCAATTCATTGTTGTATTTCGATCCATATCAACTTTTTGACCGCGTTCTTTCTCAAGAATGTCAATTGTGTCAATTGGAAGCAATCCTCTAGACCACTTAGAACCCTCATAAGAGGCGTATGTACCGCGCTCTTTAGCAAGTTCTGATGATGCAAGTATTGCGTAGTAAGAAATCATCTCCATGGTTTTGTCTGCAAGCTCTATTGCTTCATGGCTTGCATAGCTAATTCCTTTCATATAGAGAATGTCTTGAAAGCCCATAAGACCAATTCCAATAGCTCTGTGTCTTTTATTAGCCTTTTCAGCTTCAGGTATTGGATAGAAATTCACATCAATTACGTTATCTAACATGCGAATTGCTGTTCTTACAGTTTTTGCAAGTTTCACCTCATCTAGTGCAACACCATCAAAGTGTTCGACTAGGTTCACTGAACCAATATTGCAAACAGCCACTTCTTCCTTCGAGGTATTGAGAAGAATTTCTGTGCATAAGTTAGAGCTATGAACAACCCCTGCATGATCTTGTGGAGATCTAATATTAGATGGATCCTTAAAGGTAATCCAAGGATGGCCCGTCTCAAAAAGCATGCTAATCATTTTGCGCCAAAGAGATACAGCTTCCACCTTCTTGCTAAGGATAGGTTTTCCGTCAGCTACCATTTTTTCATATTCAACATATCGCTTTTCAAATGCAGCGCCATATAAATCGTGAAGGTCAGGTGTTTCACTCGGTGTAAATAGTGTCCACTGACCGTTTTCCTGAACCCTTTTCATAAATAGATCAGGAATCCAGTTTGCTGTATTCATATCATGAGTACGTCTTCTTTCATCACCCGTATTTTTTCTAAGTTCTAAAAAGTCTTCAATATCAAGGTGCCAAGTTTCTAAGTAAGAGCATAATGCGCCTTTTCTCTTTCCGCCTTGATTGACTGCTACGGCAGTGTCATTAGCAACTTTTAAGAAGGGGATTACGCCTTGTGATCTGCCGTTTGTGCCTTTAATCAAAGAACCTGTTGCTCTGACAGAGGTCCAGTCATTACCAAGGCCTCCGGCCCATTTAGAGAGTTGGGCATCATCAGAGATTACTTTGAATATATGAACAAGATCATCGTTTACTGTAGAGAGGTAGCAAGAGCTTAGTTGTGAGTGCATTGTGCCAGAGTTGAAAAGAGTAGGAGTACCTGGTGTATAGTTAAGTTCTGAAAGAATTGTATAGAATTCAATTGTACGGGCAGTTTTCTCTTTTTCATTGATGCAAAGTCCCATGGCAACGCGCATCCAAAAAATTTGTGGGGTCTCCATTCTTCGTTCCGCATTGTGAATGAAGTATCTGTCATAAAGAGTTTGTAGTCCAAGGTATTGGAATTTATCATCACGTGATAGATCCATTGCATTAGCGAGCGCTTCTAGATCGAAGTTTAGAAGTTCAGGCGAGAGTCTTTCAAGAGAAATTCCGTTTTTAATATATGTGATAAAGTAGGATTTATGTGTTTTTTCAAGAGAGGAGTCAAGTGATGAAACTTCTAATACTTCTCGATAAAGCTTATCAAGGAGAAGTCTTGCTGTAACAAAAGAGTAGGCAGGATCAACTTCAACGTGGGCTCTTGTTGCCATAATCATTGCGGTATCAACTTCGCTTTCTTTAATGCCATCATAAAAGTTCATGAGGGTGGCTTCTAGTAAATCTTCAACAGAAATCCCGCTAAGTCCTCTACAAGCGTAGGAGAGGCGATTTTTAATATCGATTTCAGAAAGGGAAATTGTCTTGCCTTCATCAGAAATGATATTTACTTTTCGACTTCCAGTATGTGGTATTCCTCTAGTAAATGATGCATTGTCTTTATCATCTTTTTCTTTTCGAATTAAAATATAATGTTTTGACTCTTTGAAAAAGCCGCTCAGCATTAGTATTTCTTCAAAAAGGTCAGAGAGGTCATTTAATGATAAAATTCGAGATTCAAGATGGGCTTCTACTACTTTGCTTACGACTTTTTCAGTAAGTTCATTAATTGAAACAATAAGATCTAAAGGTAGAGGGCCATCTGGCAGCTTTGCTATCTCTCTAAAGATGGATTCAAATGTAGAGGAAACTTTCATAGGACTAAAGCGCACTTTTGTGCTGCCGTCTTTTCTCATAATTCGTATGTTTGAAGGTTGTGATTCTCTAGCAGCTTTGTGACTATCTCTATAAATAATATAGTCTCTTGCAACATCATGGTATCCATTTTTCATGAGCGTCACTTCAACGATATCTTGTATGCCTTCAACTGTTAATGAAACGCCTTTTTTTCCAAGCTCTAAAGCTCTTTCTACTACCGATGTTGCTAGTCTATCAATGATTTGGCTCAGTCCTGAAGGTAGATCAAGTGGAAGAGGTGTCTTTTTTGTGTCTCTAAAAGCAAGCTCAATTGCTTTTTTGATTCGGTTTGTATCAAATGGAACAATACTTCCATTTCGTTTTACCAAGGTAAGTTTAACAGAAACCTGTTCAAGTAGCTCCCCTGCAATTGCTTCATTTAATTTAGTTTTCATTGTATGCTCTCCCTTCAAAAAATACTATATGTTGTGCTCTTATCTATATTATGACACTACATATTGTATTTGCAACCTAAAAGTCTAGAAAAAAAACGAGATGTTTTTTCTTGTGAAAAAAGAAATAAATGGATGGGCTGATTCTGAGCTTGACTAGCAGTTCAATGCTCTTACTTTTCTTCAAATAAGGCTCTAAAAAAATGAGCAGAAAAAAGATTTTTCAGTGATTTTTCAAGATTTTCTAGGAACCCATTTTCGTGTTGTGACAGGTAAATAAATATAAGGCCTAGAACCTCACCGAGTGTATGCCATGTTTCAGCAAAAGAGGGGAGATCGACATTTTCTAAAGAAAATAATTTTTCCTTTAAAACTCGATGTTCTATGGTGCTAGAATTTACTTCATTTAGGATGACTCGAAGTTCGCTCGTAATTTTATGTAAAGTTGATTCGAGTCTTGCAAGAGGGGGATTTTCAGGTGAGATAAATTCATTTAATGCTAAGGAGATTTCGTGATTGATTTCTTCGGTTGAATAAGTTTGAAGTGCAGCAGGCCCTTTATATAAATTTTCTAGCTGCTTTTTAAGATTCGTAAGGGAAGTCATCGGTTTTGCTTTATAATAGGTTTCTAAAAAGGATATAAGTGTCGGTAAAAGAAGATCTAATTTCTCTTTGCAACTGTAGGGAACTTTTTCGTGATCAGGGGAGCTTAATATTTCATTGAGATATTCATATTGCGTGTTAAAGAATCCAATAGAAAGTTCAGCGCCAATTAAATTGGCTCTGCCCAAAATAGATAGAATAAATTCGGAAGGTTGCACTATCAATTTAAAGTAAGCTGAAAAGGGTGTCGGCAAAACAAAGCCATAATCATTAATCAACTCAAATAAGCTCATTTTTAAAGGCATAAGAAGATTAGAGAGGGATCTAAGTTTAGTTAAGTATCCGTTTTCTTTTGTAAGTATAATCGCGTAGGTTTCTTTCCAGAATTCAAGATAGAAAAGCTCATTTACTTTTTGGCCAGAAAGCTTCTCTAAATCTCCATATTCAGAAAGCGCGGTAAGAATACTCGTTTTAATGCTATCAGCAAGATCTTCCGGAGGATTTCGTAAGTAAATGTGACTCATGTCTGCAATGATAGTTTGGAGTTGATTGATGATTTTATGGGCATTCCCTTTTGCTAAGCTTGAAAGCTCGCTTTTTTTTGCGCCTAATTTTGCATCTATATTTAATTCAATTGCAATTGGATACCATTCTTCCATTGTTAAGTTTAAAAAATTTGATCTATCAAGCTGTAGCATAAGTGAAATAACTTCTGAATGCATAAATAGATTAAGTTGATCGCTAAAGAAAGTCTCATTTTCTAATATTGTGCTTTTAAGTTTGTCTGTGAAAAAGTGAACCGTTTGAAAAAGATCGGTAAGAATTTCATTAATAATCTTCCCATCATACGGAAAAAATAATACGATGCAGCTGAGATAGTCTTGGATATTCTGTTCCAATACCTTAGCTTGAACTACAGGATGTTCAATTTCTTCAAAATCAAAATCGAGATGAACTAATTTATGGAATGACTCTAATAACAATTGTAATGAATGAATTTCTTTTGATTCAAGAAGCTCGCCATCTAACGTTCCTTCTCTAAGTCTTTCAATAAGTTCTTTGAATTTCGGTAGCTCGAAAAACTTTTGAACAGGCGCCGGGAATGATTCATTTTCCATTAGTTCTGAAATTGAATTTCCAAGAACTTGATTTTTAAGAGGGTCTTTAGAGTGTAAAAATGTTGGTAGATCTATAAGACTATTGGCCTTAGGTCTTAGTGATTTTATTGAATTTTTCATTATAATTATTACCTAATTATTCTATTAGATAATACTAGATTGTGGAATTATGATTGCTTATAATTTGTTGATATTAATATTGAAATCGGTGTGTTGTATATATTTAGGAAGTTGTGTATAAGAAAGGTATGAAAAAGATCAATTTTATTCCGAATTTTGTGACTGCATTTGGTTTGGCCTGCGGTCTTTATATTATTTTCAAAGCAAATATGACAGGAATAGGTACTTATGAATTCCTGCACCAAATGACTTTGGTCCTAATTTTAGCAGGAGTTGCTGATGTCTTGGATGGAGCTTTGGCAAGAGCGATTAAAGCAGAAAGTGAATTCGGCCTTATTTTTGACTCTTTGGCAGATGCTATTTCTTTTGGTGTTGCTCCAGCTGTTCTTATACTTAAGTCTTTAGCTCTTTTGCAAGGTTCTCTATTAAGTTTTTTTGCCTTAGCTGCAGCAATGCTGTACACCGTTTGCGGAGTCTTAAGACTTGGAAGATTTAACGTAAGAGCAAAACATGCAAAAGCAGAGGATAAAAAAGTTTTTATCGGGTTGCCAATTCCTGCAGCGGCACTTGCAATCGTTGCCCCTAACCTCTTTTTAAACTCTCCCCTCATGCAAATTATTTTTCCAAGATCAGAGGTCATGCAAACAATTATCTTGTCAACTATCACAATCATAGTTGCTTATCTAATGGTTAGTCGCATAAGATTTCCCTCTCAAAAAGCAGTCCATCTCCAAAGACCCTTTTCTTTCCGTTACCTTCTCCTTGGTAGCGTAATTGCAATTGGTATCTTTTACGGACTTTTTTACAGCCTATCAATTCTACTAATGGTCATCTCATGGGGCTATATATTCTTTTCGCTGATAAAGGCTTTTATGAGAACGTTGTCACGCAAAAAACCTGCTCCCAAAAAATAATAGCCAAGTACTAAATAATAACCAGAGAGCTCTGTGGTTATTTTTTTGGCGGTGCAATAAAAGTTAGGGTACAAGCTTCTATTTGAGACATTTTAAAATTAAATCCGGTTACGGTTACGCAGGCGGTTACGGGAATGGCTGCTATTTCAGGCAGTTGATCAAATATTAATCGTGTTTGGGTGCCGGCGCGAGAGCAGCCGTCCCTTAGGATTCCCGCATCGTAGAATGCGGTCTTGAAAGTCGTAACCGTATCCGCATGCGTAGCCGTAACCGGTTTATCTTAAGAATTATATATGCAGCGTGTGATTCAAAAATAGGGGATTATTGATTGTTTAATTTTATAGCCAACTTTTATTGCACCGACAATTTTTTTTAGCTCGGAGAAGTTTATTTTGGGCAGAATCTTATTCGGTGGGGAGAGATTTGAGTACTTGCCGCTCGTAGAGGATGAGGGTTGGGACGATGATGGCAACTGTGAGAGCAATGACAATTAATAGGGGGTAGATTGTTCCGTTATACGTGGCTCCTACGATGCTGACTGTGATGGATGCTACGAGAAGGCGGGCGCTTGTCATTAAGCTGGAAGTGATTCCTTTAATGTGGGGGAGTATTTCCATTCCTTCGGGGAAGTAGAGGCCGATTACCCAGTTTGCGCCGAATGCGTAGAAAGTCATGGCAGCAGTTAGTAGATAGGGGTCTCTTGGGAAGATGAGGGCCAGGATGACTGCGGTCAGGCCAAAAAGTGCAGAGAGGGTGACTCCTACTTTTTTAATTGTGGGGATTCCCCAGTTTTTTAGAGCTCTATCAAGTGTTAAGCTGCCAATTACCCAGCCACCTAGAATTGCTCCTTGGACAAAGGGGAATATCACTTTACTCATGCCAAACTCTACGACAAATAGGATTGCTGTGCCTGAAAGAAAGGCTATGTAAGCTGAGAACATAACGCACATAACAAGTGTCAGTTGCCAAAACGGTTTGGAGGAAAACGCAATTTTAAAATCTCTTAGAATGGAGCTTATTTTTAAGGGAGACCGTTTTTCGGGAATAAGAGTTTCTTCAAAGAAAAGAAGAGAGAGGATCAAGCTTATGAGTACAAAAAAGGCGATTGCAATGAAGTTAGAGCGAAATCCAAATGTGAGGTTCAGGTAGCCACCAAGCATAGGCGCCATTGACATGATGAGTGGAATGATTAGATTAATTTGGTTGAGAGCTTTGATTGCCTTTTCTTTCTGAAATGCATCAAAAAGAATTGCAGTACCGAGAGTAAAACAGCCGCCGCTGCCAAGTCCTTGAAAAACTCTGCCAATGAGCATTTGATTTAAAGATGTAGCAAAAACCGTAATGATACTTCCAAGAAAAAAAAGTCCGAGCGCAATAAAGAGGGGTTTTTTTCGTCCAATAGCATCGGAAATTGGTCCATAGAATGGTCCTGCTACGCAAATTCCGATAAAATTCCAAATCAGTAAATTTTGAATTGCTCCTTCTGACGCCGCAAAAAAGAGCATCATATCGGGAAATGCAGGCAAGTAGATATCAGTCTCAATGCACGCTGCAATGTAGATCACTATTAACAAAAGGAGGTATTTAAATTCAGTTTTTTTAGACATCTCATTATTATAGAAAATTAGGCAATTTGATTACAGTACGATTGAATAAATTTTGCCTGAGAAGACTGAGCTGCATCAGAGTTTGGTGAATTTAGAAAAGTCTTTATATAGTATCTTTTGTAAAATTCAATGGCCTTATCAGTAGCATAGGGTATTTGTGATCTGTAAGTTGTAATGAAGATGTTTTCAAGATCAGCAGCTTCATACGGGGAGAGTTTATAATAAGCTGAAAAGATTTCTAAAGTGAGGAGAAAATTTCCTACATCTTGAAGGATGGGCGCTCCCTTCCTTTCTAAGTGCGTGCTGCCAAAATCAATAAATGAGAGAGTATCTGTTTTAGGATCATAAAAAATATTACCCGGATGCGTGTCACCGTGAATGATACCGTATGGTCCAGGAAGGCGATCTGTATCAAATTTTATAAGATAATTGTGCGCGGGCGTTACAAATGTTTTGTACCTGTGAAGCTCAGCCATTGCAAGAGCTGTTTTTTCAACACCTCTTAATAGGTGGTTCATGAGCTCTTCTCGCTCTTTCCCCTTAGAATTCGCAATTTTTTTTAAAAAATAGTTTAATGAGTTGCCCGGCGCAAATTCTTCCGCTATAAGGCCTGTTTTCTTACCATCGAGAACTATTTCACCACTTCCTTTTGGCTCTGTGATATGAAAAGTCTTAAAAGGAATGTGACTTAAAGTATCTAATGCGGTGAATTCTGCTTTATAACTATTTAATCCATCCGATTCTTCTATAGAAATTGTTTTAATAACTCCGATGGGGCTGTTTTTTTTGTCTGTAACGATAAAAACAGGGTCACCCTGACCAGATTCAGCAAGATCAGTTGGGGAGGAGTGCTCCTTTAGGGTAAAATGATCTTTTTCGACCGAGAAAAATTTTTCTGTTAATTCGTTTAACTCAGGCTCCCTGACATCCTTCCATTCGGCAAAGGCAGTTCCTCCCCATGGTAAGAGAAATGAAAGTAAATAGATATTTAAGTGAAAACCGTTCATAGCTACTATTATACCAAATTATTGGATTATTGGTGTGTATATGGATTTTTTTAATTTAGGTTGGCTGCTGGCTATCCCATTGATTTGGACGCTTTGGGAGAAGAAAAAGGTTGAAAATGAGCTTACGGAATCAAGAATTAGAGAGGCCGAGCTTTTGGGTGAAAATAAATTTTTACACTCCGAAGGAGAGTCTAAAATTCTAGACCCTGTCAAAGAGACGCTTTTGAGGCTGGATGACAATATGAGGGCTATTGAGAGGGAGCGCAGGGGAGAAAAGGAGCTTTTAAAGGGGATTCGGGAGGAAACGGCTAATCTTGCTAAAGCTCTTAGGAAACCTGAAATTAGGGGGTTATGGGGCGAACTACAGTTAAAACGGGCTGTTGAGCTAGCAGGACTTGTTAATCAATGCGATTTTTTTGAGCAAACTGTAAAAGGAGGGGATGATCAGATAGTACGCCCCGATATGATCATTAAGCTTCCTGGTGATAAACAAGTGATTGTCGATTCAAAGGTCCCCTTCGAAGCATTTTTAGAGGCAAGTGGCGCAGAGGATCCCCTGATAAAAGAACAGAAACTTAAGGACCACGCAAGACATATAAGACAACATATTCAGAGCCTTTCCAAAAAAGCTTATTGGCAACAGTTTCAGCCAACCCCCGAATTTGTCATTCTCTTTTTGCCTACTGAAGTTTTCTTAAGTGCAGCTCTCGAATGTGACCCAACGCTTATTGAGCTTGCAGCAACACAAGGTGTTATCATTGTGACGCCTATAACACTAATTGGTCTATTAAAGGCAATCTCCTACGGCTGGAAACAAGACACCTTTTCCAAACATGCAAAAGAAATTAGCGAAGTTGGTCATGAGCTCTATAAACGCCTGAGCGATATGTCCAAACATTGGAGTCAGGTAGGTAAATCCCTCTCCAATTCCGTTGAAAGTTACAATAAGGCTATGGGTTCATTTGAAAAGCGGGTCCTCGTGAGTGCTCGTAAACTCCAAGAATTTGGCGCCGCAAGTGGTGACATTGCCCTCGAAGACACCCTCCTTGTCGAGAAAATCCCCCGAGATCCCGCAAACAACTAAGCCTTAATAGAAGATTGGGGCCCTAGCATTGGATGCTATTATCCATAAGTCCCCTGAAGACTCTTTGCATAAGGCTTTTCCAATTAGCAAAATTGTTAAATTTCATCAGTGCCTCTGCGCTGATGAAATTTGACAAGAGTTAAGCCTTGAAGACTTGCTCTGTATAAGCTTTAATAGGACTTATGGGTAATAGCCATGGCTTGACCCCTAAATATTATTGAAAATAATAGGGGTGGATGCATGATCCTGATATCAGGAGCGTGTCGTCTATGGTGCAGCCCGCGGGTGGGGGAGAAAGTCCTAGAAGTGTTGGAAGTGAGAGCAGTGAGTCAATTAGCGGTCAAAGCAGTCCTGATCTAACAGGCCTAGAGTTAAGGGTTTCTGATGTTGCCCTTGGGGCGATAAGTGCGCCAAAAGCAATTATTCGTGTGGATCTAGATGAGCTTGCTTTAAGAAAAGATGGGGGAATTGGCTATAAAGCAGCCAATTTGGTACAATTAGAGCACTTAGCTAAAGCTTTGGGGTTTGTAGTGCCCCCATTTAACCCTCTAAGTCACAATATTATTATGCAGCATATTTTAAAAAAATATCCAGAATTTCATGAAGATTATGGTAGGTTTTTAGAGTCGTTTAGCGCCTCGGGTGTTCTAGATGATGAATTGAAGGGAATGCTTGCAAGAATTCGAGCGGGGATTATGGGTGCATGCAGCGAGGAGAATCCGCTAGAAGTACCGGGATTAAGAGAGTGGATCGAATCTAGAGGGTCTGATTTTTTGATTGTCCGGAGCACAGGGGAAGAAGATGGGAAAATTTCTAATCCGGGTGGTAATCTAAGTATTTCGTCTACACCGAAGGAATTAGGTGCTGTTTCCGTAAATGTAGGGAAGGTTGTTGCTTCCTACTTTAGTGAGGGGTCATTTGCGCAAAGAATTGCTCTTGGGGATGAATCGGTTAAAACAAAAGTCCCGTTTGTCCCCGTTCTTATTCAAGAGGAAGTCGCTGAAAGACTTGGCGCTGGTGGTAAAACGCCTAGTTCGGCAGTGATGCTGATTACTGAAGATGGAATAACGATTTCGTCTGGTCTTGGTCATCCGGAAGGGATTACTTCAGCTTCGGTTCCAGCGGATACTTCAATGGCTTCGCATGGGCCTATTCGCCATGTTATCCGAAAAAAAACGACACGTATGAGACCTGAACGTACAGATTCTGGATCAATAGAATGTAGAGTTGTTCCGTGCAAGGGCAAGGAAGTTACAGATTCGGCATTAACAGGGGATCAAGAAGAGCGTTTACAGCTCATTGCAAAAGGTTTAGTCAGTTTTCTTGGTGAAAAAAGATTGGATGTTGAAGTGACTACAGATGAAAGAGGTATACCTGTAGCTGTTCAAAATAGACCGCTTGTTATTGCAACTCCTGAAAAGCCTCCTTCTTATGTTATTGTTGAAGGAGAGCATTTTTTAGGGGAAACAATTGTAAGTGGTGGCTGCTATGTTCGTAATATTGAAAACAAACATCAGGCTGTGGTGTGCGGAACAATTACAGAAGCGAAGGAGCGCTATCAGAAACTTTCATTAGATGCGCAAAGAGAAGTAAAGGCAATTATTATTTACGAAAATGCCCCTAAAACCTCTCACGAAGCTGTGTTTTTTACCGCGCTTGGCCTGCCTGTGCTACAGCTAGATAAAAAGTTCGAGATAGAGTTTCCTTGCGCCTTAGACCCGCAGCAAGGCTTGATTGCAAAATCTGGGGCAGAGTATCTCGGCTATTTTTGTCATCCGATGCCTATGCAACTTTCCTTAATTGAAACAAATTTAGTAAAAGCGATGCATATGCAAATGCATGAAACTTCACCCTCGAGAGGAAGATTCATACGTAGAGAGCTTACAAGATTACAAGCGGATGTGGGAGAAGAGGTAGGGCCTCGAATTTCTACATTAAAACAGATGCGAGAGTGCTTAGAGAAAATGAAAACAGAAGAAGATCCTAAAGTTGCGGAACTTGTTTTAAATCAAGTAATTCAATGCATTTACCGTCAAATTCAAGAAGTGGATATTACTCCAAAAAGTAGAATGGAGCTTATCATGGTCCTTGAAAATCTCCTCGATATAAAGAAGAGAGATCCCCTATCTGGCGAAGCAAGAACTTTAAGGAGGCTCTACACAGTAAGGCTTGTTGAAGCATGCCTTTTTCAAACAGGAGAGGGAATCATCGGTGGCTTTTCCTATTCTAGGTCACTTCGTGATATTGTCAGTCAAAGAAAGGGGAGTCTTGAATTAGTAAAGCCGCATAGTGAAGAGACTCTTCAAAATATCCCATTTATCAAAATGAAAAATTTGATTTTAAATGAAAAAATGCAAGGAGTTTGGATGAGTGTAATAAGTCATCTTGACGATATTTCAGAGGAACTTAAAGTAAGTGTTAGAGACTTGTTTCTATCAATAGATTCTTTAGGATCGGCTACAGAGTTTATGAATGTTACAATATCTTATTTACTAGAGGAATTCGCCTTAGATGAAGATCCTCATGATATTGAAAAAATTAGTTCCTTTTTTATAAGCTTTGCAAGTCTTGAAGAAACTTTAGGGCCTACATTAAAGAAGGCACATGAATTGCAGGAGTTTCTCTTAGAGGAAAGTGTTAATATTAGTGCGTGGTCAGATCCTAAGCATATAGAAAAAAATATAGAAAGAATTTCAAAAAGAATTGAAAAACTTGGTTTTTGCCATGATGGTATTGAGAGAGTATTTATATCAACTAATTCTGATGGAAAACTTATTCTTGCGCAGTCGATTAAACAGGTTGTCGAGTGCTATGACAAAATAATCAAATCTTGTACAGGATCAAAAAGTTATGTCTCAGATAAAGCTAAAGCAATGGACTTTTTACAACTACTTAGGCCTTATGGAATGATGAGTGAGAGTATACGTGAATTAGCGGGACGAGATGGAGATAGTATACGACCAGATTACAGGCTTCCTTTAACGTTAGAAACTATTTCAGAAGAGGATGCATCTGAAATATTGAAAATATCGCCTGGGTTTGATGTTTCAGAGCTTCTTGCTCAGTATGTTAAAAATGTCGCTCGTTCTTTTACAATAAGTGATATTGTGCATGCAATAAGTCTTGAGGATAAATTTACCCTGCTCCATCAGACAATGTTACAGGATCTTTCGCGTAGATTAATTGTATGTGGCTTCACAAAGGAAATATTGCCTGACAATCTTGCCTCATTTGCAAACGAAATTATAAAAGAAGATTCAGAATTTAGAAAACTTAATGATATTTTTGTTGAGGGGAAATTCATTAATTTTGAATTAGGAATTCCGTTAAGAGATCATGGTGCTACACTCCTTGTAAAATATGATAGAGTGCTCAAGACAATTCAAATTACTTGCTCGTTATTTGGTGGAAATGAAAATGATCGTTGGAAATATATTGATCAACTCGCACAAATTATGTGTCCAGCATTAAATCTAACTATTATAAAGGATGTGCAGAAAGAGACTTCATTGAAATTGGAATTTTCGACACTTTTTGATAAGAGGGGATTTACTAATTCTATTAAATTAATTAACAATATGTTCGCTGCTTGTTTCACTATTGCTGATTATAATGGACTAATTAAGCCTAGCATCCTAGAAATCTTGCCAAAGGAATTTCAGACAGAGGAAATTATTTTAACTGAGCTTGCTCGGGATGGATTATTATTAGAACATATCAGCCGTCCCTTTCTTGAAAATGAGCATGTAGTAATTACTGCAATTTCTCAAAATCTAAAAGCATTAAAATTTCTTCCGTTTGATCTGCATAAAAAAGACTTTGTTCTAAGTATTCTCCGTATTAATGGAAAAGCGCTAAAATATATTGACCCGGAGCTTCTGAAAGATTCAGTGATTATTGATACTGCAATAGATAATAATCCTGAAGCTTTAAAATTTGTTCCGTATGATCTTCAAACTGAAGATATGGGGTACAGGGCAGCAAGTAAGCGACGGTATTGTTTAGGCTATGCTGCGCCTAAGTTTCAATCCAAAATATTAGCTAGATTGGAAAAATCGCCACCTTCTTAGATTTAACTTAGTGAGAAAAACTAATAAGGTGGTTTTTATAATGATCTTATTTCTCTGCTTCAAAGACAAAGTAGGCGGGGAAAGCGAAGTTGTTGTTTGGTCTTTGAACAGCAACTAGAGTAACGTATTTGCCTACGTAGTTTTGGAGGTCAGTGAATGTGCTATAAAGGTATGCTCTTGGCATGTCTCTATCGCGGAGGACGAAATTGCCGGGCTTGTTTTTTACGATATCATTGTATGCTTCAACAATGCCTGATATGCGAACCGTCTTAAGCTTTTGGTCTTCGTAGAAATCATCCATTGTTTTTCTGTGGTGACTTGCGCCCCAAGAAAGGAATAGAGATTCTTCTACGCGCTCCCAGATTTTCATGCGCTCTCTTGGTGTGAGTGTCTCTTCGCTGATATCAGCAACGGGTACATAGTCAGTTCGTGATGTGCGCTCTTTGCTCATTTTAGAAGTTTTTGCTTCTAGATAAGCAATTTTTTTCTGTAGATATATTTCTTGTAGGTGAGCGAGTTTTGATCTAGCTTTTTCTGCGTATTCAGGAAAGTCGCTATACTCTTTTGTAATTGTAGTAAAGGAGCTAGAAACGCGCTCAAAGTCAACTTCTTCAAACGGTTTCATCATTTCAGATTGACTTAGGAGTTCTGCTGATTCCATAAGTTGGAGAACTGTATTTTGTTTTTTGTCGCGAAGGGCTTTGAGTTCTGGGCCGCCAATTTTTTCAATGTATTCTTTTGCAATGAAAAAGCGAACATTTTTAGGTACGGAAATTTCTAGCCATTTGTGGTTTTTTTCGCTAATAACGCCATTAACTTTGTCGCCAGAATTCATGAGCGCAACAACAGGTGCATTCAGTTCTGGGGAGAGTCTTACATGAACTCTGTTTCCTTCTACAACATTATCTAAAACAAAGCTTCTAAAAATATACACTTTAAAGTCGCTTGGCGCTTCAATTGAATAGAAATCTGCCTTCTCTCCGCGCACTACAACTAAATCTCCTTTGAGAACTTCTCTTACAATCGGAGCGTCTACATCGGGACTGAGTCTCATTCTTACATTGCCACCAACAATTTTTCCCGTGAATGCTTTGTAATTAGAATCAACTTCGGAGTGATCAGCTGTCTTAATAGCGGTTTGTTTGCTAGGAGCTGTTTGCGGCACGTGATGCTCTTTTGCAACAGATACACCACCTGTGTTAATCTTATCTTCAGCGGATACATGGCCCACTGTAAGAAGAAATAAGCAACAGCTTAAACGTTTTGAAAACATAGCAAAAACTCCTCTCCGTCTATACAGATATGAAAAAGCGTATTTTAGGAATTTATCTTTTTCTTAGCAACTTAAATCTTTATACTAAGATTTAAGAACGGCCTTGATGTGCTCACAGTTTGGTTTTCCACATGTACACCCAATAGGTTTCCCAAGAAATACCTGGAAATGCTCATCTGCATCGCTTGAATTAGTTACATCGTAGAGTTTTTTTCCTACTTGCTTGATGTCCCATTCGCGAAACTCTAGCTTGCCTTCTAAGAATTCCGTCTCTTTTAGAGTGTTATCAACATCAGGAATTTTATTGGGATTAGATTTCCCCTGAATAGCTCTTGCGATTTGACAGTAAGGGCAGTTGCAGTGAGGTTCATCATTGGGAATAGCAAAAGAGGCTACATCAACTGCTAACGCTTTTGCAACGCTTGCTACTTTATTGATTACTTCTGAAGGTAAGTCGGGACTCTCTTTTTGACTAGGATCGTGTTGCATAACAGGTCCAAGCATCTCTTGCGCCATTCCATTCGGCATCATATTAAAACTCAATCCAGTTCCACTTTTCAATGGTTGGGCAGGATTTGACAAAGATTCAATATAATCTGCATGAGCATTGAAAGTACTTTTGATAATCTCAGCAGGTAAAGCTGGTATAGATACAATGCCCCCGTTTTTTAGAAAAACAATCAATTTACCAGTACCATCTTCAACTTGAAGAGAAATAACATTTTCCCAAGCAGTGGAGATGAATGGTGGAATACTTAATATCCTAGAATTAATTTTCATACGTTCTCTACACCTTTAGTTCTTCCTGCAATTATAAAATAGTGACCTACTTTAGTCAATAAAATTAGCACTCAAACCATTAATCTGCTGATTAAATTAATTTTTATCAGTAAAAACAGTGTTTGATTTAGTTGTTCGCTGAAGAAAAATCAAATTTTCAAGAGAGGGTGTAGTGGTTTTAAGACTTCGTGAATGAACCCGTCAAGAAGGGGTTTATTTGTTTGAACAAAACAGACTGTATAGATTTGCTCCTGCTGACGATTAAAATTAAGATCGCCGTTTAGCAGTTTTGCGAGAACTTCGCAAAAGTATAATTCCATAGGAATAACGGTCCCTTCAGCTTGCAAGAGTGGGCCCCCATCAATTAGCCAGAGAAGGGGGGCAGAACGTGCTTTTAGGAGTGTGTTTGCCTCATCTGTATCGATAAGGACAAATCTGCCATCTTCGAGTCTAGCTATATAGTTAAGTGGTTTCATGTATCCATTTACAAAGCCGGGGGCGCTTTTGGAGTCACCAGAAAATGTAACGATAGAATTTAAGGAGAGGTGGAGCGGGGCTCTGTGGATGAGAGGGAGGAATTTTATTAGTCGGGGATGGGAAAATATTTCTTCGATAGGAATAGGTTCTATTTCGGCTAGGTGAGGTACGGGCGATTTTCCTTTGAGTGTATTTGCCCAAGCAAGTTGCAAGCTCATTGTATCAGTTTCTGTCTCTGTTTCTACTTGAGTTGTTGCGGCGGTGTCAGCAAGCACTGATACTTGATGTGTAACGCTTTGATCTGATGTGACTTCAGTGCTTTGCGTGCCGCTTGCTGCATGGTGGAGCGGAACTTTCTCGGGATAGCGCATTTTTGTTTCTATATGACTTCTAGCGGTTTCCATTGCTGTTTCATCAATAGAACTGAGAGTCCAAGCTCTAAGCGTTTTTATTTCTTTAATTTTTCTATCAAAATCTGATTTTATTTGTTTGAGTGCAACTTCTTTATCAACTAGCTCTAGAGTTAAACTTTGACGTAAAAGAGGGTCGTCTTTTGTTGACTCTGAAAAATATGAGCGAGCAGCATGGAGTGCTCTTGTTATTTCAAGGGGTCTTTTTAATAAGGGTGCATTAAGTGCACCTTTCCAGAAAAAGTCTTCGACTAACGCGTTTAATTGAAGGGGAAGAGAGCGGAAATTAGCAAGACCTCTACTGAGATCTTCTTTTTCAGAAAAATATTGGATCAGATGGATTAAGGAGAGCTCCATAATTTGTGGCAGACCAAGTGAATCTTTAATTCGCGCGGAACTTTGTTTATCGATGGCAATTTTTGCAATTTGCCCTGTATGAATCCCGCGCATCCGTCCCACACCTTGCACAAGCTGGGTTAGAGTGGTGTGCTGATTGACAAAGACAATGGCCTCTGCCTCTTTTGGAAGTTTTTCATCTCGACCAGTGATATCTTTTTGTCCATAGATCCAAAATAAAGCTTCCCTTGGCACTCCTGCAAAATCTTCAGCAATAAATTGCTTGGAACCCTGTTTAAGGACAATTGGATTTCCAAGCTGATCAAATGTGGCAACCCCGCCAAATTTGGGGTACATCGCTAAAAGGTCGTAAGCAATGGCTTCTAGACTTGGATAATGACGAAGAGCTGCGCCAACTTCTATGATTACCGATGCATCCGGATAAATTTCATGAAGATGATCAAGGGAGTCAATTTCTGAGACTGGATCATTTCTTTTGAGTAGTGTTGCAAGTGTTTTTGCAACAGCTTTTTCATCTCCAATCACTTCAAACTGATGCGGAAAATGTTCCATGGATAATGTTCCGGAAGCGCCAACAACCTGGCCAAAGCAGTTCATTAATAAATGCGGTGTACTGCTGACTTTTTCATGAAAATGACGAACTTGCGGAAGGATTTCAAGACGTATCAGTTGTAATTTAGCTTCAAGATTGCTATTTATGTGAGTATGAATCCGTTCAATATCATGCGGTTTTGGACTAACAAAATTAGGAGCGGGTGGAGTCATGGTTCTTGTGATCAGACAAAACTGTCTGTAGGCATTTGTCTTGTTTAAAGCAATTGCATTTTTATCTGCTTCTTCAGTAGCTTCTGCCTCTAACATTTGGAGATACGATTCAATGAATGAAAAAGAAAATGGGATTTTTAAATTTGCTTGAAGGGTAAAATTTAGCATTTGATCAAGAGAGACAAATTCATTCCCTTCTTTGGGATTACGCGCATCTTCAAGGGGAATAGCAATCCGAGTAGATTCAACATCAACAACGCCATAGTGTTCATTTGAGTTTTTTTGAATGGTTTGAGGGAGAAAGTGATGTAATTGATCGTGTAAAATTCGGATGAGAAGAGAGTTCTCATCGCCCTTAGTAGCAAGCTCTCCTTCATACCTTTCTTGAGACTCAAGATCCATAGCGCCAAGTAGATATGCAATATCTACCGAATTTGCAGTAAGCGCCCCAGTTTGAATAAGCCGATCTAAAAGCATAGGGAGAATATCCGTGCGATAAATTTTGTCAGTTAAGGGAGGGAGGTCTTTTTCACCCCAAAACTCAAGGTGATAGTGGTCGTGCGTACAGGAAACTAGTTCTTTATAGATTTGCATCTCTAAAAGGATTCGTTCAGAAGTTGCTGTAACTGGCATTCCAATGGAATAATTAAATTCAGATGCGTCATCTAATACTTTATGAGGCTCATCTATAAAGGCTTTTTTCTCTTTTACATATTGTTTAAGGCTAATAAAGGCTCCAATGGCGGCTCCATTATCAGTTGTGGCGCTTGTTGCAAGTTCCTTTGCTTTTAAGACAAACAAATTGTGCGCTGTCTGATCACTCATAAACACGGGTCTTCGATTGACTTCTGCCCTACGTAATTTACCCTCAATTTCGCGAATATCCAGTTCTGTTGAGGGAGAGCTTCTTGAGAATTCAATTCTCTCGCCAAAAAAGCGGTATCCTTTTTTGAGTAGAGATTGAAGGTACCCTTCTTGAGAATCAAAGATTGTTTGAGGGGCAATAAAAATGGCAAGACTCTCGTTTGCAGTTAGGAGGAGCCAAAGGGGAAGGAGAACTTTAGATTTTCCAAAACCTGTTCGAGCTTCAAACAAAGTCCATGAAGTTGTTTCGGTAAGGGCTACAAGAGCAAGTTTTTGTTCTTCTCGAAGAAGTACATTCGAAAGAGCTTCAAAGACAAGAAGTTTTGGATATTCAGAAGGCGCATAACACCGTTTCGCCCTGGCGTGGCTTAGGTAGTCATCATAGGCGCCTTTTTGAAGAGACTCATGCGCTCTTTTTAATTGCTGCACATCTCCCTTTAAATGGGCATAAGTAAATACCCGCTGCATGATTTCACTAATTTCACCCTCAGTTAAAGAGGGGTTGCAATTTTGAATGATCGATAAATCGCCCCGGCCAAGAGCAATTAATAAAGTTTCTATATCAAATGGAGATCTCAGATCCCGGCCAAATTCTAAGTGTAACCGTCTATCTTCATGTAAGTGATTTGCTTCTTTTAAAATGCTGCTTTCCATGGCACTTAATAGTGTTTCTCTTTTTGCAATTTCCGTTGCATACCTTTCTAATGTAGAGGCTATTTCACCTGTCACTACTTCTTTTGTAGTAGGACTTGCATCTAAATCAGAAAGTAGTTTTTCAGCTCCGATTCTAATTCTAGAAAGAGATGGCCTTTCTTTTGCAAAACTAGATAGGGCGTCAATAGCCCTGCGATCTTCATCAAAACTTACGGGTACAAAGCTTGTTAACCCTTGCTCCAGAGCTCCAAAATCAATTGGTGTAGATGTAAATGAGAGTGTGATAGGAAATAAGGGGCGAAAGGAATCGATAAGAAAATAATCTCTTGGAGTAATAGCTGTTTTTTCACCTTGGCAAGTATAATGAGTAGGGGGATGATACATTTTTGAAATGGGGGAAAGCCAATCAGATGTAGACAGGTTCGGTGCAAAATCTTTTAAGTAACTCGAAAATTTTTGAGAAAGGTGATTTTCTTCCCCAGAAAAAAGCTGTACTATCTCTTCAAAAGGGATGGTTGATCCAGTATCGACTAAACTTTTTATCAAAACTCTACTTAAGGTTTTAATGAGAGGATTCGTATCATTATAGGTAAGGTAGAGAAGAGGTTTAAGCTTGCGAATTTCTTCAAAATTCCCACTTGCAATGATCTGATGAAATGTTAAGAAATTGAGGATGAAATCTTCTCCTGGCGCAGATAAAGAAAGCATGGGAATAGGTTCACCACTTTGGAAAGCTTTGAAAATCTCTTTTCGAATTTCATCAGGTATAACATGAGTATCATATGAGCAATCTGCTCCTAGGTCGGATGGAAAAGGAGTGGCTAAATTGGGTTTAACTGTAGCACGAAGCGTTAAGAGATCTGCTGTTGAAAGTGCAAATAGCCCCATTGAATGAAGAGTATTTTCATAGAGACAGAGATCATATTCAATATTATATTGATTATCCTTTTTAAAGGCATCGCCTAGCAACAGATAGAGTCTAACTCTGATTGCAATGGCATGGGGATGTATATCATTTTTTGTAGTAGAAACGCTATTTTCTAAGATGGTTTTAGCAAGTTTTGAGAAAGAGCTTTTTGTGCTAAGGGTACTTTCAGTTAGAAGATCAAGAGCGCGCTTATATTCATGAGTGTGTAGATATAGCGAAATAAGCCATATAATTTTGGTTTGATTAGAAGGCTTTGGTGAAAATTCTGGGTAGGTTGTAGGAGAAGATAAGTCGAATGTAAGATACTCGGTTTTTAGATTACTCAGATTAAGAAAAAGATCTCTTTCTGAATAAGGTTGATATTTTTGTGGCGGGTAGAAGGGATCTGTGGGTACAATCACTTTTTTTTGACCTTTGCTATTTTCAAGGATAAGAGCGCCGCAGAAATTGTTTAAAAATGTGACATGTTGATGAGGGGCGACATAAAACCCTGGAAAATCTTGTGAGATGATTCTTTCCTCAGGTTCTGTTTCTACAAAAAAATGGAGTTTTAAATTGGGGAGATCAATTCGCGTTATTTGATTTGTGACCGGATTTGTCCATATAAGAACACTACCTCGACTTGTCACTCTTTTAAAAACTGAGTGTAAAAATGAAAACTCAGAGTAATGAAAAAGGGCTAAAATATCGCTTGTTAGATTGTTCTGATCGTCTATTCTGTGGATTTCACTTTTGCTTCCAATGGCAACAGGTTTGCCTGTAGTTTCATCTTCTATGATGATTTGACTGTCAAATTTCCAAAAAATATGCATTTTTCTAAAGTAGTGGTCACTTGGAAGTCCTTGAAAACAGCTTTTTTTATAAAAAATTCCGTTAAATTTTTTATATATTGATTTATCGCGTAATTCATAAGGATTTCCTCTAAAATTAAATGCATAAATTTTAGTTGCTCCCTCCATTCTAAAATGGGAGAGAAAATTTCGCTCTCCAAATAGCTCTTCAAATGACTCGCTCAGCAAATCTCTGGGTATCAGACGCATGCTGAAATCATCGCCTCCATCGATTGTTTGGTCACTGAGGTTAATAGAGATTGTTTTTAGTGTAAGTTTGTCTTTTTCAAGCTCCCATTTACAATCTTTTGCCTCTTCTTCTCCAAATATTTGAGAGGCGGCTCTTTCCAAAATTTCAAAAGGTTTTGCAGATCTGCGTAGCATCGATTTAAACACTTGAAAGCCGTACTCTAAACTTAGGATTGAGTATGGGCGCCGGGGAAAGTCACCGGGAATTGCCGACTGAAGTACTGTGGTTACGAGAAGCTCAAGGATTTTAGGATGTTTTTCAAGATCCAAAGCTATGAATTCAAGGGATGAAAGGGCTGCTAGAACTCCTTTTCCAAGTGCATTTCCAAGAATTGGATTTATTCTACCAGCCTCAATTAAGCGTTCCCAAACTCGGATCAGACCGTCTATATCACCTTGTTTGTTTTGGACGGCTATTTGAAATAGGCGTAAGTGGATATGAAATAGGGCTGCTGCTCCACTTTGGGTAGCAGGGCTCCGTTTTAATAATTCATCATACCCTTTTTCAATAAACTGAAACAGAAGAGGGATGACTAGATCGCCACTTTTAAAAAATGAGAGAGTCACGCCCATTCTTTTTTCGCTAAAGAGAAGGTATTCTAATACCCCTTGATAGAAAGGAAGGGAGATTTTATTTAGACACGTTTTAAATAGAGAGAGAACTTCAGGGAGCGTAGTGAGATCCTCTTTTAAAGCAAAAATCATCAATTCTTTTTCTTCCAGAAGAGTCATGGATGGGAAAT
>CAZKFL010000027.1:0-26982 GCA_964552055.1 uncultured bacterium | reverse complement strand
GGACACTTTTTTTAACGCGGGCCCCTTCTAGTGCAAATAGCACTTTGCCCTCGCCAACAGCTTTGCTTAATTCAAATTCAGGGGTTTCTAACCCCGAAAAATCCCAATTTTTGAATCACTCTCAGTATATAACTTGCCATAATTCAAATATTTAATTAAAATATTTGTCTTAATAATTAGGGGAAGAGTTGAAATTGGAAACTTATCATAGAACATCTAAAGCTGGACGATTTAATGCCGTCACAAACAGAGGGATCTATAAAGAGCCTCCCCGCACTTCAAAATATTTTTGTCAATCATGGAGCCAGCGCAGTAAACCTCAAATTCCTTATCCACAAGAGACGATTGTTTCAAAGGCAGCAACTCATTCACTCTCATTTTTACCCATAAACTCTTTAGGGGTTACACAGAAACGTCAGATAGCGCATCTAAAATCGACAGGCATTCCACCTAACAGGCTTGTTTTAATTGCACTTTTTACTCTGTTATTACTTCCTGCTATGGATAGTGTCGCAGGAGAAGAACTATTCACCAAATCTTGTATAGATGTCTCTGAAAGCTATAGAGGCTCTAATGAATACTTGTTCAAAAGCAATAGCGATCTAGTTTCTTATGAATGCGCGCCCATTCTATCAACCTCGGAATCAATGCTCTCGCGATTTGAACAATTTATAAGAAATATTATACATACATTTAAAAAACCAGAGCTTCCGGAACCATTAAAAGAAGCATTGAAAATCTTGGATCAAAAAACGGATTGGGGAACCCAGCAATGGGACGGTGCAAGTTGGGTGACAGTGATTGACAATAGCCCTTATTATACAGACTCTAGAATGGTGAAAAAAATAAAAACTGATGTAGCTCATACAGCTCAAACGATCACTCACCGTTATGCACTTTTTTACCCTTTCCATTCGGGTAGAATCGATCTCATTTACGATCTAGAATCTTCTCAACTGAAAATGGAAGGGACAATTTTAGGTCCGACTACAGTTGATGGATTCTCAAGATGGGCAGAAATTGCAGATTGGGTAGAGCTTTTTCATCGCGCTGAAATATTCACTGCTGCAAAACCTTTAAAACATAATTCAGGCGAACTTTTTTTCGCTTGGAATATCCCCGCTGGAAAGTTTTTACAAGCGATTAACGAATTTAAAGCTATGCTCATACATGCCCAATATTTTCATACATATTCTCTTGCAATTGACGCTTGTTTTGAACGCTGGAAAGATGATCCACAAATAAGGTTACTTGCAAAAGCCTCAGTAGAAAGTTCTTCTCTCGCCTTTCTTCCCTTTCACCAATTAGGATGGGAAGGAGAGCATAACGCTTATCTTAAAGCGCTTTCAAAGGCAAAAGATAGCTTAAGAAATGGTGATGAGCCTAATCGCAAATATGCGTATTCATTCTTTCATAAACTTATTAATGAGGGCATTATTCATCCTGATCTAATCATTGCGCTAAGAGAGGCTCTTCCTTTCAATGAGAATGTTATTGATCTCTTTGCTCTTCTTATTGAAAATGACCTGGGTTTTAAAGAAGGTTTATCACCCCATCCAATTCCTTTCCTTGATAAAGCAATGGTTACGGCTTCATGGAAAGAAGATTTTAGAAAATCAGGATACGAAGAAATGGTATCGATAGCAAGGCAAGCTATTATTCATGAAGATAGAACTGTAGTTCATCGAGGAAGACACCTTTTTTGGCATTTATTGAACAAAGGTTTAGGAATCGACGAGGCCATATCATCCGCTTCTACTGCCTGCTTAAGTCGTAATGAAAAAATTATAGCACTCGGACTAGACCTATTCGGGCAGGTAATCACACACGGCCAATATGATGCCGCATTTGTCGCTGCAAAAAATGCTTGTAACCACTTTTCTTTGGACATAGCGCAAAGAGGTCTCTCACTTCTTGAAGACCTTCTTGACAAACAATATTATGATCCAACTATGAAGTTTGCGCTAGAAGAGGCGCTTCAATCTCATTCAGATGACCCCACTACTCTTACTTTCCTATTTGATATATTTGCAAAACTCCCCCTTGAACAAAAGGAAGGATATTCCAAAACAATCGTTCAAGCTGTCCATGCAGCAGTAAAAAATGAAAATGAATGTGTAGCTCGAAAGGCACTAAATTTTTTAGCAGCAGTTTCAAGGGACAAAATAGAACTTCATGAACTTTTAAGCATTGGACAAGAAGCTTGTATGAATCCAGTTTATGAAATTGCGAATCAAGGACTTAAACTTTTACAAAAACTCTTAGTAGAAAAAAATACCTTTGAAGAATCCATTTTTTTTGCTAAGCATCTTGTTTCAAATTCAAATCACTATATGCGTAACCGAGGGCTGGATCTTTTCGTAGTCATTGTAAATGAAGGATACGGATTTCAAGAAGCTCTTGATGCAGTAATAGATCTCACGCAAGATGGAATTGACTATCACAGCAAGGAACTTCTTTTAAAGCTCGTGCAGCAGGGGTTCGGTCACAATGAAGCCCTTGCCCTTGCACAAAAGTTTTGTAAACAAACTGCAAATCAAGGAATAGGGCGACTTATTTTCCAAGAATTGTTTCATAAAGAAAAGGGGTATGAAGAAGCTTTTGCTCTAATAGAAGAAGGCTTGCAAAAAAATTTAGCATCACGTCATTGGCAAGATCTATTAAAACGATTATCAGAAAAGGGAGAATTTTTAATAGAAAGCATTGATTTTTTTAAAAAAATTTTAAAAGCTAGTGAAGATGGTCTTGTTAATCGATTCTATTTTGAGCTATGGGTTCTACAGGTAGAAAAAATCGCAGAAAAGGGACAAGATGAAAAGATCCTTCAAGTCGCATTAGGTGCTATCTTAAGCAAAAAATGGTTTATCACTTTCAATGGTTTTAGACTTCTTGAAGCAATTCTAAAAAAGGAAAAAATCTACAATAAAATAATCTCCCTAGCTTTAGACGAGTTTAAGGCACATGGAGATCCCGCAGTTCAAGCACAAGTCACAAAACTCTTGGGATTAATTGAAGAACTATAAATGAGGGTCCATACCATTTTATGAACGTTGACTAAAAAATCGGATTAGATTGATGATTAAACGTGTTGAAACATCAAATGTTAGGAGATCTACTACCTACACTAGTGAATAGAGCAGAAGGCACCTAGCCCGCATTTCTCACAAAGACCGCTCCCATTAGACCAAGAATCCTATGAAAGGGTGAAGTCTGACCCTTTTAGTACTCTTTTACGTGCTTTTTATAATGCCTTTTGCTAATTATAACAAAAAGGGAGTGTCTTTACATATGAAAAAAGCATTGAGCTTAGTTTTATTGGTTTCAGGTATATGTGCCTTTGCCTACGGCAGTTACTTATCCTATGAAGTTGCTCCGAAAGAACAAAAACTTTCAGAAGCCGAACAGAATATACAAGAGCAAAGAAGGCCTGTATTAGGTCCAATTAGAAGAAACGCAAGAGCGCAAGCAATGCAATCAAAAGAAAGCGCAATCAATTCAGGTGAGCAAACAATTGCAAAAGCTCACGTAAGCATTAATTGGCTCCGTGGAACAGGAATCATCCTATTTATAATTGGATCTGGATGCTTAATTTTCTGCTCTGTTAAAAAGAAATAGCTCACTTATTTAAATGAAAGGGTCATGAAAAGGTTAGGCCTGAACCCTTCATGACCCTTCATACAAAGATAAAGAGGGGCTTTGAATTGGATCTGCAATATGGCTAAGAGGGTTTCAAAGATGGGCTTTATGACGAAGAAAAAACCAATCATTGAAACACGATCCATATACTACCAAATGACTCCTTTTTCAATCGATGGACCCCTTCTTAAGGATTCGGTGTTACCACAACCTGAAAAATATAAGGCGAAGCTATTGAGTCTTCTAGTCCCGTAGTGTCTGTAAGAGAACTTCCAATACCACCTACAATATATCCAGCTATAAATGATGATGAACTTGTTTTATCGTAAGCAATCACATTATTCGGGTACATCGGAAGACTCTCAACTGGCATAAAAGCAGCTGAGGTTCCAAACCAGATTGGTCCTCCAGAAGTACTCCCAAAGTCTGCTATAATAGTGGGGAATTTTGCACTCATAAGGTATTGGCTATAGTTGCCGCTAGCATCTATACGAACTGTAGTTATATCATTTACAAATGGTAAAGCTGAACAAGAAGTTAAAATATTTCCGTCGGGTGGTGGAGAAGCTGTACATGAGGCCTGATCTCCGTCGCTCATAATTAAATAGCTAAGCCCACCAAACAAGAGTATGTACATGTTGTTTTCCTTCTTGGAATACATGCCCATGTTGGCACAAGCATAATTATTCATCCCTTGCATAAATGTATTTGGATCACTGGGATCAAATGTTTTCGTAGAACCATCTGCATAGATTTCAATAGGAATCGTCCAAGCTCCGGCATCATTGCCGGTTCCAAGGGTGAATACACCAGAAAGTGTGGTCAATGCTTGATCATAAGATTTCCCATTTTTTCTGATAATAGGAACTACGTTCAAATCTCTGCGCCTATAAGTATCAATTGGATACGGTTGACTAAAAGGCTGAATAAAAATATCTTTTCCATTGTCTATCACTTGAAAAGGTCTTACCTGTTGAGTGTATGTTCCGGTTGAGCCAGCAGTATAATTTCCATCAAAGTTTTGGCCAAATGCTAATAAACAAGGTTGATGTGCATTTATTTGCCACATCTCTCCCCCAGTTACTTGTAAAAGAGGATGACTCACCTGACGAAGACATGACGCCGCTGTCTTTCCACTACCATTTTTAACCCATTTAATCATTTTAGGAACATCTACTGCAGTTAACCAAGTTTTTGTATTCATCTCCTGTGCTGCAGAATCATATCCATACCCACCGACCAAATAGAGTGTTTTACTGTTGCGTGTGTGATAAAAAAGTGCATTTGTTACAGAAAGAAGATCAATCTGCTCTTGCGTGAGTCCTGAGTTTACATCGTACAAAGATCGTGAGTAAGTTATTTTAGTATTAGGATTAACCACATAAATTCTTGTGTTCTGATTAGCTACAGGGAAACTCTCATTTACATCTCCATCTGTGTTATCAACATCATGAAGACCATTTGTCCGCCCTGAAATTAAAAGCCACTCACCTTCATAAATAGCAACAGCAAAGGAGTGCAAGCCATCTGGAAGAGAAAAATCTGCAAGCTCAACAGATACAGTAAATGGAAGTCCATCTTCTGAAAGCGGTGTTGAGATTGTATCTGTTTGATTGCCCGCACATAGATAAATCGTAGCAAATGTTGCTAATACATATTTAATCATAAATTTTCCTCAATAAAATCAGCCATAAAAACATGGCATGTGTTTTCTTCACGCTTCGATGTCCAAAGCATTTTTTTGCCATCTGAACTAAAGCTAGGTAGCCCATCAAAATTAGGATTGTAAGTAACACGATACTCATTTTTTGTCTCGATATCCATAAGATATATCTCATATGCATGATGTCCGTGAATAGATGTCGTATAAGCAATCCACTTCCCATTTGGATGCCAATAGGGCGCCCAATTAACAGCTCCATTATCTGTTAATTGCCTTTGATAAAGACCATCTCGATCAATCAAAAATATTTGCAAGAAATGTTTTTTCTTAGGGTCAGCTCTAAACACAATCTGCGCGCCATCTGGTGAGAAAAAGGGACCACCATTATAACAATAATCTGTATACGTAAGCTGTGTAGTGCTAAAATCATCTACCTTTAATCTATAAAGGTTCATACTTCCATCAGCATTACTTGCGTAAACAATCTCTTTACCATCGGGAGAGTAACCACACTCTGCATGATAAGCAGGACCGGTCGTTAAGGCCCTTAAATCTGAACCATCAAGATTGGCTTCATAAATGTTCATATATGGAGTCAAATCCCAAGTATATTTCTCAGTTGTAGCGGTTTTCTCTTCTGTTTTAGGACCTTCATGACTGGATGCAAAAATAATCTTTTCCCCATCAGGCCTAAAATAACCGCATGTACAAGCCCCCTTTCCCGTGCTAACCATTTTAGGAACACCCTCTTCTAAATTCATCACATAGATTTGGTAATGTTTTTCACCTATTGGTACTGCTTGAAAAATTACATCTAATCCGTCAGGCGAAAAATAGGCTTCACCGGCTTTCTCAAAACCCATTGCAGTAAACGTCAATTGTCTAATGTTTGAAAGGAGCGGCTCGTTAGCGTAAATGGAAATAACACTTAAGAAAAAGAAGAGACTTTTCAAATGCCCTCTAAAAAAAAGATTGATTGAATTATAGAAAATAATTTACTTTATGTCTATGCGTACAACAATTTTTGTCTCTTTCACTCTGATTTCTACACTTCTTGCGGCCGAGCAAGTAAAACCTGATCCTTCTGCATGTGCACCTGATTGTCACACATCTTGGTTCCCTCTTGAAGGAAATTTAACTCTTGCCTTCGATGATTTTAGAAGCTTGCCTGAAGGAAGCTGGGAAGGCAATATGGGAGCCCTTACAAGCCTCTATTTTAAAGCTGACCTCACCCATACTTTCTTTATGCATTTTGGAGGCAGCTATGGACTTTATGATTGGATGGGAAGAGGTTCAACACCTTTTAAAAACTCTTCAGGACTACAACAACAAGCCTTCTTGACAGGCGCTCTTTCCAGAGAGACCAGATGTCCTTCAGGATTTAATATAGGCGCATCTTATGATGCCATGCTTAATGTCAATTTCGGCGAATTCGCCACAAACCCCTATCTCTCTCAAGTGCGACTTCAAACAGGCTATTCAATCCAAAGAAATGAGATCGGAATATGGGGAACTTATTTTACGAATAATGCTCACAAAGAATCGCAAGAAATTCCTCTCAAGTTTAGAGCAATTAGCCAAGCAAACCTTTTTTATTGCCACTATTTTAAAAACAATGCTTACGCAATGATTTGGGCTGGTATGCCCTATATCAGATCGTTAATGTATAGTACGGGCCTACCTGGAACTTTTATTGTAGGCGCAAGACTTAGCGCTCCATTAACAGACTATTTAAGCATCAATGGACATGCAGCCTATATGGGCGCCAGAAACAAAAACGGTTATGCGTCTAATAATTATGCTTCTAACGTTTGCATTGCCCTTACCTATACATTTGGAAGACGTCAAAAGCAGCATACTCCTTATATGTCTCTTGCTGATAACAGCAATTTCTTGGTTGACACCAACCAAAATCAATAAGTTTAAGAGATTTTTTCTTGCATAAATTATTATAAAAGGATTAAGTCTGAGATCATGACTTTTGGCTATTCCAAAAACTATATGGTGTGACGAGGTGAAAGGAACCGCACATTTTTCAGACAAAAGTTCTCATGCCAAATGTCAGGATTCACCCTTTCAAAATTAAGGTAAATTAATGGGTGTCCACCAGTTGCCGGAAATGACGATCCAGCTAAGCAATCGTATTGAATTAGAAAAATAGTTTCCCTCGCTTGTAGGATAGTCGGCTGTATAAGACCATATACGATTGAGCCAAGTTTGATTCGCTGCATTAATCATCGCACTCACTCCAAAAGGCGTTGTAAATGATAAATCATCATAGAAGTCACCTTCTTCATCAGGCAAAAGTGTACCATCAAGCTCATAGCCTGCATTAATATTATATGCTTGGTTGCTAGCGGCGCCGCGAATCCAGTTATTTAATATTGTCAATTGGTTTAAAGCTCTTGTGTCTCCTGATAAAATATAGTCCGTAGCAATACGCCAGGGTGTTCGGCAGGAATTCCAACTATAATCACCATCCTCCTCTCTCTCTAAAAAATTAGGACTTGCAGGCATATAAGCGTTGTATTTAAATTCAACAAAATCAGGCAATAAACCTGTAGTATTTGAAAAATTTGTAGTTAATTCATTAATGATTGAATAGGTTTTTTCAATCAGCGATAGCCAGCTAGGGTTCCCTGAAATTGTTGCAAAACATCTTAAATGATTTAATATAAAATCAGAACAGCGCGTTGCTTTGATGAATTTTTGATCGCTATTTTTTACCCAGTCACCGAGCTTTAAGGTTAACTGACTAGAATTGACATCTTGAGAAAGTATACTCGACATCATAATGTTTGCGTATGCTAAGTAATTTATATCTCCATCACTTCCCCATTGCTTGTCAGCTAGAAGCAATGCGTAGGCAACATCCATATCTCCATCTGTTGCCGAATGATCTCCCCCATCAGGAAAATAGTCAATTATCCCATCTTCATCCACTTGTTGCCAACCGATTAAGAAATTGGGTGTAATAGAACTTGGAAAGGCAAGACAAAAGCGAAATAAGCTATCGAAATTTTCTTGATCCCCCATATATGCAGAAAGAATCATTCCATATCCTTGTCCCTCAGAGACCGCTACAGCATTTTCAGGATCCGATTCTCCATCTTCATTATAAAAAACATACATTTGGTCTGGTGCATAGGGCACCGTTGCAAGATATTTTTCTTTCCATTCATTATAAAACGTTTGAATTGTTGAATTCATCACAGATTGAGTAACGTTATCAGGCTTGATAACACCCGCCGTAGGATAGACATAGCTATTATTTGTAGAAACTGGGAAAGGATAGTTTTCTGCTTGTAAACCTGTACAGGCGGTAATTATTGGAAAAATTAAACAGACCAATTTATTCATATGGTTCACTTTTGTTAAGTTTCTTAAAAATGCAAGTTAAACATAAGGCTACCTGTTTGTGTCCAATAATTTCCGCCATATTGACCATCGTAGCGAACTGAAAAGCTTGTCATTCCGTTGCAATCTGAGAAATCCAAACTAAAAGAGAGTTCACCTAAATTACGTTCAAAACTCCATCCCTTCACAGTGAATTCATGAGAGAGACTTATCACAGTAACGTCAAGAGAGCGATTTGTAATAGGTGACTGGTTGACATAACTTAAGGCTAAGTTTGGAGCAATCATCCATCCCCTACAAAGAAACCGGCGTACAAATTCAAACCCTAACTGAGTTTGAAACAATTGATCATTACGGCTACTTACATGAAGATTTGATCCCCCTGCACCAGTTTCACTATACCCTTGTTGTGCTAAAAACACGTAATCAACGCTAATAAAAGGAATAAGATCCGTTTGAATAAATAGTTTTCTGAAAATTGGTCCTAATTCAACACCAACTAATAACTCTCCCCCATTATGATCAGAATTTGCATCACGATTAGTTTTTCTATAGGGAAAGTGACGCGTTGTGTCATACTGGCTAAATGCTCCTAGCAAAGAAGTGTTCACATACACCAAATTGTTATTCCAATTCCCATAAAGTCCGCCATAGAAACTATTGATATGGTTATCGCCTGCAGACTGGTCCCAGTTCAGGTGTGAATAGGTATAACTAAATGCAGCTCCCACAAGGAAATCTTTAATGCATTTGTCTGCTCCAAGTGTAAACCCACCTGCAACATCTTTATAACCATATTGTTCAGAAACTCCATCTTGATGTAGCCACTGTCCCATGCCCTCAACCCAGACATTCCATTGTCCGCAGCACTTCCTATATCTCAAATCTTGAAAGTGATTTGAGTAAGTGCTTTGAATTAACAAAGTGTTTTGCATCTGCGTCCATGTGACAGCTGAAAATTGAGATAGCTGCAATGAATTAAAGTGAAAAATCAAGGGCTGTCCAGAAATTGAGGGAGAATAAGCAATGGTATGAGCCTGACTAACTATAGGAATAGCCAAGATAAAAGCCGTACCCATCACCTTGATTATTCTTTTCATCAGTTATACTGCTCGTGTTTCAGAAATTGGTTTTTTCATCGCCATAAATACCCATCTTTAAATTTGCTTCGCTTAATTCAAGTCTGGGTATTTCTGGCTTGAAAATTCCCAATTTTTGAACCACTCTCAGTATATCCTTTTACAGACGTTTCCATTGTTCTACAACACACCAGACATTTAGCACCAGTTTATTCTTAAAACCAATCTCTTATCACCCTCATTTTAGTAACAATATACTCGTTTCAATTCAAAGCCCCTCTTTTTCCTTGCATAATCTTTTTATTTAGATTTCGCTCAATCGAGCCTGTCCTCAAACAGGGCCCTCATTCGCGATCAGCTATGACTAATCAAACTAAAATGATTCTTCATTAACAAAATCTGGTACTTTGAAATGGATCGAGTATAATTTGACATTCACCACATCAAATAATTTAAAAATTAATAATCTCAATAATTATTTTTTAACTCTTCAAATCATCTATTTCAATGCGTGTTATATTGATTAATGTTATACTATTTAATTATGATTGACGCTATAGGTTTAAAAAGAAGTTTAGGTATCGAGGAAATAGGTGATGTTCGTCTTCCCAGAGCTCTGATTTTTTCTTGTAAAGGAGGGAGCGCGCATCAGTCTGCCACTAAGTCTCTTATAGAATCTATGGGTGAAAGGTTTTGTTTTTCTGTAATTTATCCCATAGAAGCAATATCGATTCCCGGGGTAAGCAGCACATCGGATTGGTACAACCATTTTGTTGCAAAAGGAAATTTGAAGCTAGTATCGATAGCCGGGGCAATTGCTACAATATTTCTTAGAATGTTTCCTACATGGATTTTACCTGATCAAAAGGTAAATAATTACCTAAGTGGTCGAAAGATTTCTTTATTAATCTCTGTAGCTCCCATGATCAATGAGTGGGTGCTCAGTTTAGGATTAAAACATCATCTTCCTGTTTTAATTGTGACCTTGGATAATACATTAGAAAACTGGATCGGGAAGGTAAAAAACAAACAATTACCCAGGCATTTGATAACTGTTTGTCGTGAACTGCCTGGTACGACGAAATTGCTTTTAGATCGGGGTGTTAAGACGGAAAATATTAGAATTTGCGGTATGCCATTAAGAAGAAGGTTTCAACCCTCTTTGGAATCTAAAAAAGATATTAGAGAAAAGCTTAAATTGGATCGCCTAAAAAAAGTGATTCTTATCATGTTTGGCGGAGCAGGCGGGCTCTTTCCAATTTCTTACTTAATAAGTTTGCAGGCTAAAGGAAGGCAGATTGTTGTTTTGTGCGGAAGAAATCAAAAAATGTTGGATGAGATACACAAAGCAGCAATAAAAACCATTTATGGAGTAGGTTACATAGAAAATGTATGGGATTATTTTTCTTGTGCCAGCCTTTTAATCACAAAACCAGGTCCTACGACTATGGAAGAGGCCATCCAAATGAGATTACCCACAATTATGGATATATCAAAAGGGCTCATGACCTGGGAAAAACCCAATCTTCACCTTCTAACAGATAGAGGGTTTGGGCGCGTATTTTCTGATCCCAAAGCACTTCCTGCAATTGTAAATGATATGCTTACCAGTAAGCGTGAAAAACGAAATTTGCAAAAGGTCCCCTTGAATGATAGGGAGGTTCTTTTCAGAAGCGCTGTAGACGAACTTATGAAAGGGTCATGCCTGCGATTCTAAATAATTCCGACCTTTTATAACCTGCTGATCACAGGTCTGCAACTTATAAAACCCTTCTTGGTAAATATCATTCACCAAGAGCCCATGTTTTCACACATAATCGGGTAATGACTGCATACCCGGTTCGAATCACCAAAAAAATAATTACCATGAATCTGGGATTATGCATGATCATATGGTCCAAACTAATAGAATCAAGTTTTAACATCTACTACTGTTTAATCACTTTATTTCTTCGAAAGGCCTTGGCAAAAGTGTATCCTATAAGCAGCAAAGAAGGGATAATAATAAGCCATCGATTAACAGGAGAAACTAAGTCTAAAGTTTTTCCGAATTGTCTTAAAAAGATTGCAACCAGAGCGGCATAGATCATAAATGAAAAAAAGCCCCCTCTTTCCTTGTATTGATTAGCTTTTGAAGCGATCCACCAAAGAAAAAGCATTCCGCTACTTCCAATGGCACAAAGAAGTGACTCTTGAGACAAATCAGAGCTGACCAAAACAAGCAGCCACTGGACAAATACTGCAAGAGATGCCAGTTTTAGGTAGGGTGAAATCTTATTTTTGCTCATGTTAGATCCTTAGTGCAATAAAAATTCTCCGGCTGGTGGGGCGGCTGCACACCAACCAATAGATTAACAGTAAATTAAAAAGCAGCGCTCCATAATGCTCTGCATCCTGTAACGGCTCAAATGATAAGCCCTCAAACGGTTTTTATGCAACGTCAAAAACTCTCAGTTTCGGTGTCGTTTTACCGGCAATTGCCGTAGGAGTGGAGCATAGAGCAAATAATGAGAACAGCTTTAATCCGATCAGATATTCGCTTAGCTCTCTTGTTTATGTTGAGTCTTTAATTTAAACTTTTCTTGATCATTCAAAAAATTCATGTATGAAATTATGAACTATCAACGGGATTTTTCATCAAACAGATTCTTCAATTATTTTCGGCACACCTATTGATTGTTAGTGAATTATAAATTAATGATCTATTTGTTATTATATTATAAAAAGGTAGGTGGAAAATGTCTCAACCTAATTTACAATGGATGAGTATAACAATTATTAATGCTACGGATTTTAGTATTATGATTCCGATGACGGAGGGATTTAATACTTTTTCTGTAGCCAATGGATTTTCTTACAGCACACTGGATCAACTTCGTATTTATTTACTTCCCTCAAAAACTAAAGGTGAGCTTGGTTTTACTGTAGGCCCAGTGTATGTTTTTTACTTAAAAGATTTTTCCGATACAAGTAATTATTTTCAGCATTTTTCATTTGAGGTTACTACAGATGTAAATCCGATTACCGTTACATTAGATACTCAATTACCTCAAACTAATTTTATTTCAGTAGTAGAGAATGATCCTGATAATAATGGTAATTGGATTATTACAATTGGACCTACGGCATCTGAAACATGTCCTATTTCATATGGTAATCAGGCTCTTAAGTGTACAAATGGTGAAACCTGTTGTATGGATGCTAATGGTTTTAGTAATTGTTGCCCTATGGGTCAGTTGTGTGTAAATGGCTGGTCATCAGGCATTTGCTGTCCGATTGGAGTGTCAGGTTCTTGTCAGGGAAGCAACCCCTATCAATGTCAGTGTTGCAACGATAGTGAGATTCCTTGTTGGGGTCAGTGTTGCCTTGAAGGTCAATCATGTATTGATTCTGACACACCTGGTGTAGGCACTTGTAGTTAGCCAGCAAGCCAAATTCTTAGTGATTGGGTCATCCTTGAAAATGCAATAACGCAAGGATGACCCCATCACAATCCAGCTCAGATATTTATAGAATTGATTATAAACACATGTTTGACTATAATTGCAAAAAAATTCGTAAGAAACCAAATAATTATGAGCCTTAGAGCAATATCAGATAGAGTTTTTCCCGCCCCTTCAAGTCCAACAGAATTTTGGGCTAGACCGAGAATTGAAACTCAGACAGAATTTCCTGAACCCACTTCAAAATGGTCAAGCTTTAAAAAAATATTTACGTCCTGTCTGCCGCAATCTCATATTGGTAAACAAGACGCTTCTAGGCCGTCTCGATTAGAGATACCCACCTCTCCGCTCCACTTGGTAGAAAAAGCCCCTACAACTCAAACCTCTCATTCCTCCCCTCTAGAGAGAATAAGGCCCTTCTCCCAAAAAGAACCACCTACAAGAGAAGCCCTTATCATGAGTCTAGCAAGGCGCATTCCCACTTCACCTAAAATTTCTACGATAGAAATTCGAAGGCGCTCCTTATTTAGGAAAATTAAACAAGTGAAACGTGAGACTCCCCCTCAGAAAGATATTCTTAATGTTTTTCAAGTACTTGACAGAACAGGAATGTGGTTGTGTTTAAGGGGAGCAAAAAACGAGCGCAACAGGAACACTCGTTACGCTGGAAGCACGATGGCTGAATGTGACAGGAACCAAATTAATACAGCGTTTGGCTTTAGGGACAGATCGCTTTGCCCAAGTGGTTATATATCACCCTTCCTAACAGAAGGACTAATTGTGGCGGTTCGACCATCTGAAATCTCACTATTCCATGACCCAACTAAAAAACACTTAATACCTTTTATTGGAACCTCTCAAAATTCAGGTTATGGAGATAGAAAATACGTTACTATTCCTCAGGCAGATACAAGCCCCAAAAAATACCCCGTGATTTCAAAAAGCGCTTCAATTAGTGGACCTCAATTTTTTAATTCGTTTGGAGACTTCCGAAGATATAAAGATTATCAATTTAGAAGAAATTACACACATAAAAGCCCCACGTCCTGGCACGATATCCATAGAGGTGGTGACGAATTTATAGCGACTATCAAGCAAGACATGGTTATGGGAATATATTTCAGCAAAAGCGCAAATCCATATATATCTATTGAAGACGGTATTGCTCACGCAAAGTATATTCAAAAAAGATGGTATGAAAAAAACGGAATAATTCTTAATATTTTTAAATATAATATCGATCATTTTGAACTCTATCAAAACTAAGTCTTTTGACAGTATTTTGATTGAGTGAATTAACTTTACATACTCATGATGGTGATTGGGTCATCCTTGCGTTATTGCGTTTTCAATATTGAATGCCAGGTTTTCTGCTTCCTTGACTTCTAATCGAATTTTTTCAGATTATATATATTGTTCATTAAATTCTAATAACCAACGACTCACCCTGCTAGAATCTTTATTCATATACAATGCTATATACTCCTTCGAGACATTACTTTTTTCTATCGCCAATGATTGCATACCCGGTTCGAATCATTATACTCATCAATGTGATTACGGACAGCTTCATCTGAAATTAATAAAACTCTTGCAATCTCTTTGGGTGATCATCCCTCATCGTGAAGAAGTACGGCTTTTATTCGATCACGTACTCGACCATCACGTTCTCGTCTGTGCTCAAGTTTAAGTTGGTCCCGTTCTAGTTCTGTCAAAAAATTCATGCCACGATTATGCAGCTAAGAAAAAAATTTGTGAATCAAAATTTTGATTCACGAAGAGTATAATAGCTCAGCCTTAACTTACTTATTTTAATGGCAAAGATAAATAGGGTTCTATTCCACTTTCATGATCAAACTCTTTAAGGATCGAAAATTTCTTTAAAACATCGACAGTTCCTTTACGAGTTACTAGAGGCAAACCTTCGGGAACAACAAGAAGTTCTGATTTGTAATACATTCCTCCAGATTCAGGAGAAGTAAATACATTACCGAGAGAAATACTCAGTTTTTCTAATAAAAGGGATTTCTCATCTAGATCTTGGTTTAATTTAGTATTAACAGCATCCACAAGGTCGTCTAAAGAAATCGAATGAACTATCATTTCAAAAAGCTCTTCAGTACTCATGTTGATCATCTCGGTTGAAATCATACCTGTAGAATCATCAAATACCAAGTCTCGATTTTGCAGACCTATTCGAAATCCAATTTTGTTTAATATATATAGCCCCTCGTGAGTATTTCCGATTCTTTCGATACGTTTTGTTACTAAATCAGAATAGATATCGTATAAATATTTATTCACATCGTGAACTTCTTTTGACCGTTCTGTAAAGGTTTTAGGGAGTATATCTTTTGTCATTCCAAATAAAGTTCTTAATTGTTCAATTCGGCCACCAGGACATTTCCAAAAGCTATTTGCAAATTGTAAGAGTCCGAACTCTTCATTAGTTAAGATATCAGAACCGACTCGATGAGAACTGCTTGCTCTCCCAAGAAGAGATCTCATACAAGCATGAAATTGAACTGTTTGGTCAGGAACTCTCTCTGAAGGCGCTCCGGATTTTATCCATTTCCCACACTGGTCGTAGTCGCATAAGATTTTTTCTAAATCAGTAAGACTTCTTAATCCGGACTCAGCCAGAAATGCATCAATTTCAGCTTTCCGAGCGCCAAGACTTGCAAACCAAGAGTGGATCTCCTCTGTAGAAATCATAGGAGCAGAAAATGCCTCTTCTAACTCTTTATAGGTCCATGATTGAATTAATCCATCAGATGTAGCTCTAATGTCTTGAAAATTTAGACAAAAACCTTTTCCATCGATTCCTCCAATCGGACGAATAGGGAGGGTCATTTCTGCAGATGCAGTTCGAGATAATTTAGTTTTAGCATAGACAACAAATGGATTTTTTAAATTATACGGGTCATCGTGGCTTAATATATATTTCGAGAGTATTTTTTGACCCTCAGGACCATCTTCTGAAATAGTTCCATTCCGAAGGTTTCTAATTAAAATATCTGAAGCGAGAGCGACTGTGGCCTTAAGAGGAGAGTCTAAAAGAGTTATAAGAGTTGGCTGTGAAAGTTCCTGGAATCTCCTAGCAGGTAAAAATTGTAAGTATTTAGGATCTATTTGATTTATTTGTGCTGCAGTTAAAGTTGCTAGAAATTGAAAATCACGGGGATCAGACTCATTTAGAGTTTGTAAAAATGGATTCAAAAACTCTGGTTTAACTCTATGCAAAAAACTTAAAGACTCTTTTAATGCTTTTATTTCCCTAGGCGTTGATAATTTATCAATTAGATCTTGGCGAAATTCGTAAAAAGGAATAGAGAGTAGTTGAGCTTTAGTTAAATTCGATATAAATGAGTAGTCTTCGATACTTTTAAATTCAGCGGATTGAAAGAATCGATTTATAAGTTCATCAGAGACTCTATATAAGAACATCGGGTACATTCGGAGTGAATAGATAATCTCAACAGTGCTAAGACAATGAATTTGATAGGGAGTGAGTGCGAGAAAATTAATTACATCGGCTGCTATACGAATTTGATACGGAGTTAACTCATCAAAACGAATTTGTTCCAGTTGTTCACCAGTGAGATGTTTTAAAAACTCAGATTCTTTACTATCCCCTTCCCTTAAAGACTTAAGTAAAGTAATTATTTTTTGAGGGGCAACCCGTCCTATAAAGGCCGCAGAATGTCGTAATGCATATATTCTATCGCTTGTTGATATGATGTCAATTTGTTCATCTGATAACTTATAAGGGTTTATATAGAGCAAAAGAACGTCGATTTGTTTGCTAGACAAAGCCTCAATCCGAATGGATCGAAATTTCTCTTTAGGATAATTATTCAAGTAGCGCAAAAATGAGTAATCTTGATCGCTAGGAGTTTCTATAGACTCTAGCAATCTCTGTAGGGCTTCTAGACTGATTTTGGCTAAAAATGCGCAAGAATATTGAGAGAGTCCTATGCTTTTTATAGTTAATAGACTATCAGCTTGATCTTGAGTTAACGAATTTTGATCAATATGAGAAAGAACTAACCCTTTTTGGACTTCAGTTAAACTTGAAAAATCGATCATTTTAATTTGAGCTGGGGACAAATTTTTTATAAAAAGATTTTCTTTAGAAAAATAGTCTTCAAAGGAATCGGCTGTTAAGCTTTTTAAAAAACCATTTAATAAATCCCCTCTTACTTTTCCTACTAGATCTGTGAATTCTGCTAATAAAAGAATCCTTTCAGGAGTTAATAAAACATCAATTTGTTCTTCAGTTAGATGTTTTTTTTCATTATGTTTTAAAATGCTGGTTATTAATTCTAAAGAAAGGTCATTAAAGTTGATCCCAGCAATTTGAACTGGCGTTAACTTACTTAAAAATAACACGCACCAACAACTTTGATTATCCAACTTAGTATGGATAAAAGCATTGATCGATTCTGGAGAAACTCTAGCAATAAAGTCAGAATTATTAATCAAAGATCCGATGTTTGCAGGATTTACTATAAGATCAATTTGTTCTTGGGAAAGTTCTGTAAAATTGAGGTGCTTAATTTGGAATATTGTTAAGTTAGAAAATTGCTCGGGACTAAGTAATTTAAAGTGACTAGCTAATGTTATCGGCAGTAAAGGTATATATTTGGGATCTAATCTTGAAATTTGGTCTATTGAAAGAGACCTCAACATTTTTGGTAAAGCAGGTTCAGCTCTACGTTCAGGAGTGGGGGCCCTAGCTCTATCAAAGTAGGTGGGCCACCAGTCTTCTTGAGAATTTGTATCCCCCGCACCAAAAGTTTCATAGCCCTCATACGTCTCAACGGGAGAAAGTGCTCTCCTTCTAAAATCTGCATCAAAATCATCGGCAGGAAAATAGGTCGTATAGTCTTCTTTATAAGAAAGCTCAAGTTGAGGGTATCTAATAAGCATTTCTTGTTCTTCATAATAGGCTATAACTTCATACTCACCTACGGCACAAGGGAACCTGCAATACTTATAGTCATAAAGTCCATAATCAGAAAGAAATTCTTCAAGACCTGCATTAATTTCTTCTGAAGTCCAGGTTTCCAAAGAAACATCTTTATGGAAAGAATTTATTTCTTTCATTTTCACTATTAGTCTTAAGCTAGGAGGTTTAGATATTGATTCAGAGAAATAGCTAAACTTATTAAGATGGGTAAAGTGTTTTACACATTCAGGAAGAGAGGTAAGTTTCAAATCAGAGAGGTCTAAAAATTTAGATTTCCTAATAAAACATTCGATAATTCGGTCTTTTGCTATTTGAGTATCTGGCCCTGCATCCCAATCAGCTAATCCTAAATGAGATTCATAATCTGATCTCGATGCTTCATGAGTTAAGGTTAACAACTGTTTTAAGGATTGAATTTTTTGAACTGTCTGATGGCTTAAACTAGAGATCCCTTCAACACGATCAATACACAATAGCAATTCATCCTCAGTATGATGCGGCGTAGAAGCGATCGCTATTTTAGTAATTAGTTCCGGTGATCTCCCCCCTAAATTTTGTAATGGAGAAGATTCATCCCAACCTGAAATAATATCGATAAAACTCTTGTCACTGGGCGATAATGATTCCATAATTTTCTTACTCTCTTTAAATTAATACCCTCATTATGAGAAAAAATAGAATTCTGTCAACTTTTAATGAAATAAACTCGATATTCTAATTTTTTATGGGTTAGCTTGTTGTGTTTTATTCTGAGACAGCTTCTCCACTTCATGATGACGCAATCACTGTTGAATAAGACCTTTAAATCTTCTGTAGCAGTCGGGCTTAAAGCCTTTTAGAAACTTCAGTCCAATCAATATACTTGAAAACGATATCTAGGTACTTGCCCCTGTCTAGCTGAAATTGGGATAGGTAGGCATGTTCCCATAAATCAATTACTAAAAGAGGTGTGTATTTGTATAAGGGACCGGTATCATGTTCTGTAATCCAGGCATTGAAAAGAAGATCTCTTTTTGAATCCCAGGACAAAACGACCCAACCGACACCTCTTGTTAAAGCAGTTGCCTTGAAATCTCGAATCCAATTATCGTATGAGCCGAATTTCTGAACAATCTTCTGATATAAAAAAGAGCCTTGATCTAATTTTTCATTTCCACCTAAATTGTCAAAATAGAGCTCGTGAAGAACCATGCCATCATACTCCCAACCATACCGACGTTTGATAGCTTGAAAGGTAAATGAAGTTTCAATACTCCCCTTCTTTTCCTCTTCTAACAAAAGATTAAGACGATTTACTTGATCAACATATCCCCCATACAATTTGAAATGGACCTGTAAAAGTTCGGGGTGGATCTCAGGCATCTTATTGATCAAATAATTATAATCTTTTGCAACATAATCTTGCCCAATAAGTGTCGCAACAAACAGACTAAAAGAGATCAAAAACTTCTGCATACACACCTTATAAAAAATTAGACTTTTTCTGCTACAATATGATAGTTGGTTGTTGCAAGTTTTCTCCTCTCTACTTCTGCAAAAACCTCTGCATCTTTTAACTGCTCTAGTATTGTTTTAAAATGTTTTGGTAGGATACGAACTTTTACTAGACCATTTACAAGCTTATGAATAACAGTAAACTCTTTAGAAGCTTTTTCGATATTAAGCTCGTCTGTTTTGCCTACAGTTGCCGCAGCTTCTGCCTTAATGATTTTAAAACCAGCTTGTTTAAATGCATCTAGGTATTCCGCTTTAGACGGGGTCCCTATTGCTCCTAAAAGGGGCTTAATTTTATTAACTATGAAAACGTGCTCTTTATTATTAGGATCATAAGCTTCCAAAGTCAACCAATCACAAGAAGAAACTCTCCCTCCCGGCTTTAAAATTCTATAAAGCTCTTTCATCAGCTTATATAAATCCTTTGAATAGCTAAACACCTGAATATGGTAAATTGCATTAAAAGTCTCATCATGAAAAGGGAAAGGAATATCATTCAAGTCCCCTTTTTGAAATTCCAGTAGGTGCTCTAAGCGCTTTTCTTTTGCAAACTGACGTCCATGCTTTAATTGATCTTCCTGAATATTAATTCCCGTCACTCTCGCTTTTGTCACTGTTGCAATGTGAGCTGCAACTCGCCCCCTTCCACAACCAATATCAAGGACCTTGTCTCCTTGCTTGATTTTTAAATCGTCCATCATTCTTTTTTCAAAAAGCTCTTGATTTTGAGCAATACTCTTTTTAGGATCGATCATAGGAGGTATATACATTTTTTCTACGCAGCCTAAAGATCCAACCAAATTTAAAACCGCATAGTAGTCTTTCACTTTTTGGTGTACAATTTCGTAATAATTTTCTCCATACGCCTCTTTTAATCTATTCTCATCTTTGAAATCGTGATGAAAGACTTCAAAAGAATCGACAAATGCATCAATTTTTGCTTGAGGCAATTGATAAATTTCTTTGAACGATCTCCAAATTGTCTTTGTTCTATAAACAAAATGTCCTACTTTACCCATATAAAGGAATTCCTCCAAATTGAAATAAAATAGCAAACTCAAACGAGAGTCGTCAATTCATTTATTTAGCATTTATCTGAAACGAGGGCTAGGACTCTCATTCTAGAATTTTTACAGCCAACCCAACCATCAATCTATACAGCTCATCGAAATGAGATACTGCAAGAGCCATTTTTCCAGTTCAAGCAATTCCTTCATCCCCTTTTAGCCCTACCGTTGTTGGTCCACCGGCCCCTCCTCTTGAAGCTCCTCCAGCTATTGCTCGCTCACCTACTTTACTAGCTGTAGCAAAAGAACTATCACAAGACCTATCCTCTTCATAACTTGCATGACACCTAATATTCTTAGAGTTGAGTAAAAACTCCTGCTCTTCCTCAGAAAAAGCATCCCACTTCTCTCCTAAAAGCTCAAAAAAATCGTGACGTCTCATTGAAACTTCAGCAGCGAGCTGGTTTGAAACAGAAACTACATGACTGTATACCCGGTTCGAATATATACCCGGTTCGAATCATAAATCCTTTTAAGATATGTTTAGGAGCGAATAGTGTAAGAAAAATTAAAATATGTAGACAGAATTATTTTAAACCACAGAAGAAAAAATGGGCTTAATTCAACACCCTAGGTCTGAACCCTTGACATTCTAGAGAATCAGAGCGCAGCATCCACCCCTATTACAGGAGAAGACAGACCTAAAGTTCTTATTTCCCTGAGCCGGCGCCACATCCTACTCCACAAAAGGCTCTTTGAGATTCAATCTTCGAGCGATCTATCGGTGATTGCAAGAAAAAGTAGTGATTAAGTGACGGATATTTATCTATATTATCGGTTAAATACTTAACGAGATCTGAGTAGGGATCTTGAGATTCATATTCATAGGAGCATTTAGTTTGTCGGGTTTCAGTTTCAAAAATAAAGAGATAAGCCTCACTAACGATTTGATCAAACTCAACTTCTTCCATTGCTTCGAAAACAGTAAGCTTATTTTTTTTAAATTGTGAAAGATCAAATAGAGTCCTCACAATCTCCATACAATCGGCATCATGAACCGCTCTTTGAATATCCGAGACAAAATCTTCGCCATCCTTAGGATCTTTAGAACTTAGAGCATGATAACACATTTCAATATCATGTTTAGATAGAGCGACTAAGTCTGTTCTGACAACTCCAGCTTGTGCATAGGCGTTTAGAAAACTTCTTAAAGCCCATGCACTCATCTCATCCCAACGATCAATCCCCTCGTCCTGTCTGGCACTATCATGAAAAGCAGCTGCTATAGCAGTAAGGTATCGAGTTTTTATTGAGGCAGCGGGATTTATTATATTCATAAATATTTGAGAAAATAGTGCTGTTCGAAGCATATGCATAACGCCATGAGTTTCACGTGCAGGTGCAACTTCTGCATTCATAATTCCCTCAGCGTATTCGGCATATGACCCTCCATTTCTCTTAAATAATGGACGAGACAACTCTTCTTGATGAGCAATTTTACTAGTAGTCGAATCCTCTTTTGGAGCTATTGGCTTTTCGGGGAATGGACTTGCATAATAGGGCGCAGCAAACAGTTTAACTGTCTGGCTAATCACCTGCTGTAAGTTATCTTCAGATAATGGGTCTTTGGGTAGTTTTTTTATTTTGAACTCATTAAGAGAATTTAGAAAATCGATAAAAAGAAGAGTGTCGATTGACTCCACTTCAATGCCATCTTTCATGCAAAATTTACGAACACGCTCTACTGACTCTAAATCGGTAAAAACAACAGGCACATCTTTATGCCCTCCCAATTCAAGTCCTGTAGGTAGAGTAATTTCACCATCTCGTGGCGGCGGCTTCATATCGTATTGATTTAGAACACCAAAAATAATAGGAGTGGTATCTTGCGCTAAAACCACCTCCTCAGCTGTTAATGTTAGAGGAATTATTTGGGTCAAAGCTTGATAAACATCGTCTACTAATAGCGGCTTTTCCTGAGCAGTTCTTGCCTCTTCAATCAATTGTTTATATGGAGCTAACTTTACATCCGCATCAGGATCAGTCATTCGTATTCGAAGGATATTTATGGGAAACAGTGAATCTTGAGTTTCAGAGGAAAGTAATTCAGTTAACTTAGATACACTGCATTTTTCCCATGTTTCTTCTAGATCAAATCTTTGCAGTTTAGAACTGCTAAAGGTGATTACTAGATTTCTTGCATAAGCAATCGATTGAAAATATGTGCTAGCTGCCGAAAATATTAATTTCCTGCGTTCCCAGCGAGGGTCGCTCATCAAGTAGGATGGTGGACTAAACGAAAGGTGATGAAGATTTGAAACAGTATGTGAGCCGGAAAGTTGCCCAACAAGCGGAGCGATATTTCTTTTTAAAAGATCGCCTGCCGAACGTAGACATTGCTCCCCTTTTCGAGCTTTTTTTATTAGCTGTAACGTTCCAATTTTTGTTCCGTGAATAGCAAGATGAGCATAATTATGCCTTTGCCAGAACGGATTTTGAAAAAATGCGGAAGCAATTTCCCCAATTTTAGCTCTTGATTCACTAATAATAGATTTGTTTTTTTCTAGATAGCTTCGAATAATATCTTCCATTTCTATGTAGCTCGAATTACAGTCAATATCCCTATCTGATAGCAAAATAAATTTCCTTAATTCCGCAGAAGGCAATTTATGGGGCTGTTTGATCAGATCTCTAAATTCTTGGCTCATTAATCGAATAAAAGCGAAAACAGAAGTTTTCTCTATAATTTGATCATAAAGAATAACAAACTCCCTATATCCCTCAAGAAAAGATTCTGTTGTAATATCTCCATTTTTTATTACTTCTTTTATTGCTTTTTTAACATCATGACAATCGATCAATAATTTGAAATTAATACGTTTTTCTGACAAATTCCCAAGCCGAATTTCTTGCATTAATTCTCTATTTATTGAGACAATTAAATCTCGAATCGTAGAAGGATCCCATGTTTTAAAATTCGGTTCAAATCGAATGGGCTTTATAAAATACCCCTTTTCTTCAAAATATCGCCATTCCTCCGAATCTCTTGGAAAAACTTCTTCAATAACTTTTGCCTGCTTCTTTGTAAGGGCAGCCCCAGATTCATGCGCCTTTACTGCTAATCGTCTGTAAAAACTTTTATCTAATTCTGTAGACCCGGATGAATAAGCAAATGACGTATAATGTTGGATGTCACCTGTAGGCAAATAAAATTGATAAGATTTGAAAGGTCTTTCTTTATAAACAGCCAAACATAGGTCTATAAACCTTCCGTCTTTTTGAAACGCTATTGATGTTGGGACTATTTCAGTAAGCAAAAACGGATGAACTTGTATCATTTTGAGTATCAGTCCGTGATAGAGTTGCTTGTCAAATTCAGAATCAACTATTATTGAATGCGTTATAAGTTGAAAAAATATAATCCTCAGATTTCTATTTGACTTGGCTGTTGAAAGGAAGAGAGCAAATAGATCTCTGTCAATGTTTACTAATTTATGCTCATGGGTATCTTTAACATTTTCTGATACTTTATGATGAATGATTGAAAAGATAGCATGCTCATCAGTGGCAAGTTCAGGACACGACTCTATGCATTTTTTAAGAAGATCCATAGGAATCATTATTAAAAAATTTGGCATTGATTTGATTATAGAAAAAATATTTTTTGCAATGGTTTCATTTAATCCACACCGAAGCAAAAAGGGAGAGAAGGTAAAAAACAGTTGCATTTCGAGCACATATTTATTTCTAGTTGAGCTTAAGTTATATTTCATTGCACATTGATCAAGAAGTCTCTGAATTTTTGGGATATAAGTTAAGATATACTCATCACTAAGCGTCCCAACTTCCTTTTGAAATTCTTCATATAAGCTGGAGGCACACAAATAAGAAAAACAAGAAGAAAAATAATAGCCAGATCTACTTACACTTTTAGTATCAGAAAGATTCTCTATTTGAGCATTAAAGAGATCCTCTAATGAGCTTAGAGTATCGATTTTTTCAGTTTCTCCACGTCCTTGATTGAATAATCTTTCAAAGAGGCTCAATAATTCTTGAGAAACTTTGCGCGAGGGAATCAAAGGGCTTTGTATCTGAGGAGACGAAAGAAAAACCTCATCTTGATGCTGCAAACTTTGATTTTGAGAGCCCGATTTTTTCGTAGAGCTACTAAAAGAGAAAGTTACTGCTAAATTAATTCTTATACTCTGAATATATTTGGCTAAATTGAACGAATTAATATAAAATTTTTTAAATCTAGACAGAGAGGATATATAAAAAAATATTTTAAAAACAATCAGGACTATCTTTTTGGAACCTTCATCCTCCCGGGCAAACTGAGCCCCTAAGGTTTTTGTAGAGCCTCCGAGATATCGGGTTTTTCCCCCTGTAAAGGAGATTGGGCGATCCAGGCTCTTACGAATAACACTTGATGAATCTAATGACATTAAAATATAATTTAAATTTCAACTAGATTAATTTTACATTTTAAAGCCTTTTAATAAAAGTAATTAAATAATCTAAGCAATCTTATTGAGACTCGGGGTTAAAAAATATTTATATTCTATCGGATGGCTCTGTTTCCTCATTCAAAATAATCAAGTCGCTGCATGATTTTCATAGAAAACCATTGTTGCCATCTTTAAATCTCCCTATTAAAAATGAGATAGGATATCCAGTTAGTCTATTTTTGAAAACGCAACAACGCAAGGATGACCCAATTATGACCCCATCACTTATTCAGATGGCGCATTAATTTAATATCTAAGGGGATGGCATTCTTATCTACCATATGATAGCTTTCAGCACAAAATACCATTGTGAAAAATAATATAAAAATTGGAATCAAGAGATTGAAATTCTTATTCATGCGACCTTTTATACTTAGAAAATTCATTATACCAATACTCAGGCACCAATTTTTCAAAATTATAATCAGTTAGTAACATTTTATTATAAGCTTTCTCTAAAAACTCCTCAGTTACCAGACCCCAATCTTCAACAATCACTACTGGTAGCCCCTCATATAGCGGATCTAAATCCGATGTTTTCAAAATTGGTATAGAACCTAGATATAAGGCTTCCCATGTTCTATGACAATCAATACCATTTCCTCTAGGTGATAGCACAAATCTACAAGAAGCAAGATCCTTCAGATACTCTTCAAATGGTTTTGATCCAGAATCTAAACAAAACGCTTTATCCTTAAACATCTCATAAACTTGAGTTCTTTCTTTGGGATACGTACCTACAGAAATATTCAAATAAACCAATTGGTCTCTGGAAATTTTTTGCATCTGTGTCCTGATTTTACTTACTTTCTCAATTGAACCATGTTCCCAAGAGCGATTAGCAAGTCCAATCGGAAGATGTATTAACTTAGGATGCTTATAACCTTCTATATTTTGACCATACCAAGAAAGAATCTTTGAATCACTTAGCATCCCTGCAAATCGCCCAGGAACAGCCAAATCGCTGTTGTGGGTAATAAGGACATAGGGATTAGTAATATAAGGATGTTTCTTAATAAAAAACTCTTTAAGCATATCTGTTTTTACAAAAATTATATCTCCATATTGGACTCTTCTTGGCTTTGATATAGTGCTTGTTTCATCGTATATATAGTCTGCAAAACAACGAAATGTATCCCCTGAAATAAACGGCGCACTGCTCTCTCTTTGCTGATTTTGAGCATATAACTGAGAAGCCACGACTCCAATAATAAAAAATAACGCCTTTTGTATTATTGAGAACAAAAATCGCATAAAACCTTTAAATGAATGTGCAAATTGTTAATGCGTAATTTTTTACTTCTAAAGCAAGCAAATGGAACCAACCTATTTTTTTTCATCTGGCCCCCATGCGTATTCCAAAAAGGAAGAGTTTATTACAATATGGATTAATATAACCGGGACCAATTGGTTCATTTCTCGGATCAATTCCACCAAGATACTGCCCAAAATAGGCTGCATCAAAAAGCGAATCAACTTCATTAACCAAATTAGCATAAATACTAGGATTTGTACTATCAATAACATGAAAATTCAAATATTCAAAATGAATAATAGGCAGTGCTTTTCCCGTGAAAGGGTTATTCAAGAGTTCAAGGGTCAGATTCAAGGGTCAGGCCTGACATCTTCTTGTTCACGTATCTTTTTCTTGACAAAATTTTAATATATGTCATCTTTCTTATTTTAATTTAACAAGGACAAGAAAAATGACTAGTTCAAGGGTCAGGCCTGACATTCTGACATTTGACTATGCAAAAGACTAGTTCAAGGGTCAGGCCTGACATTCTGACATTTGACTATGCAAAAGACTAGATGGCGTAGCG
>CAZKFL010000026.1:21898-29769 GCA_964552055.1 uncultured bacterium | reverse complement strand
CGAACAACAATAATTCTCTTGTTCTTCTGAACACCCTTAAAGTCAACAACGCCATCAATTTTAGCAATTTCAGCGGCATCTTTTGGCTTTCTTGCTTCAAAAAGTTCTGCAACTCTTGGAAGACCGCCCGTTATATCCTTAGTCTTGACAGCACCTTTTGGCAATCTAGCAAGTTGCTTACCAGCTTTTACAAATGCGCCATCTTCAACAGAAAGGTGAGCGCCTGAAGGAATTGGGTATGAACCAACAACTTCTGTACAAGCAGCATCATGATACATAATCATTTGAGGATGAAGCTCAGCACCACGATGTTGTTTTACAACAACTTCAGTTTGTCCTGTTTGTTTATTAACAGTTTTTTGTGTTGAGATACCCTCTACTAGATCTTCGTATTTTACATAACCTGATCTTTCGCAAATAATTGGATAGCTATATTGTTCCATATGAGCAATTTTTTCGCCCTTAGAAATCTTAGAACCATCTTCGATAAAGATTTGTGTTCCAAGTTCTACAGCAAACGATTTCAATGGCTCAATTGATTTTGTAGATAAAAGTTTTTTGTACTCAGCTAAAGTTCTACCATCGTTTTTAACAATATGTAGAGCTCCATTCTTATTAAGTACAAGCCAAACTTTCTCATCATCATCCCAAACAGTACGTACTTCTTGATGGACTAACAGACCGTCAAAATCAGATACAAGATCCGGATTGATATTAGCTGACGCAATACCGCCCAAGTGGAACGTTCTCATTGTAAGCTGAGTACCTGGCTCACCAATTGATTGAGCAGCGATGATACCAACAGCTTCACCAAGAGCTACCTTCCTACCATTTGCAAGATTTGCACCATAACACTTAGAGCAAATCCCTCTCGGAGTTTCGCATGTAAGTGCTGAACGGATTCTGATACTTTCGATACCGGAATCGTCAATTGCAAGAGCTTGTTCAATTGTTAGGATGTCACCTGACTTAGCAAGTAATTTAGTCTTATCACCTGGCATGTATACGTCTTCACAAACAGTTCTTCCAAAAATACGGTCTTTCAAGCAAAGAAGCTCTTCCTGACCTTGCTTAATTGGAGCAATTTCAATTCCATTAAGAGTACCGCAATCTTCCTCATTGACTAAAACATCTTGAGAAACATCGACTAGTCTTCTTGTTAAGTAACCAGAGTCAGCTGTTTTAAGAGCAGTATCTGCAAGACCTTTACGAGCTCCGTGTGAAGAAATAAAGTATTCAAGAACACTTAAACCTTCTCTAAAGTTAGACGTAATCGGGTTTTCAATAATTTCGCCTGAAGGTTTAGCCATAAGACCTCGAAGAGCACCGAGCTGCCTTAACTGAGATTTGTTACCACGAGCGCCTGAGTCAATCATCAAGAATAAAGGATTTAATTCCTTATCTTTCGACGGCTTCATGATGCTGTCATACAATGTATCTGAAAGCACCTCAGTAACTTCAGTCCAAATTGAAATAATCTTGGAGTGTCTTTCACCTTCCGTAATAATTCCATCCTCATACTGCTTCACTACAAGAAGAGCTTTCTTATTCGCATCTTCAATAAGCTTTTTCTTAGTTGATGGAATAACCACATCAGCAACACCCATCGAAATACCAGATTTAGTCGCTTGATCAAATCCAATATCTTTTAGACCATCTAGGAAACGTACTGTTTTTTCAAGACCTACCGTTTTGTAAATCTGAAGAACAAGCTCTCCTAAAGTTTTTTTACGTAGAGTATAGTTTTGGAAACCAAGCTCTTTAGGAACTATCGTATTAAAGAGAACTCTACCTGGAGTTGTCTCAATCATATTCCCGTCAATCAGAACTCTGATTTTCTCATGAATATGAATACCTCTTCCTAAATCGTCTTTTCTATCACCATCTTTTAGATCGGTTGCTTGCCAGTTGTAACTGCCAGAAGCTTTCATAGCTAGAAGAACTTCTTCTGAGCTGCCGTATGTTTTTGTTTTTCCACCCTTTTCTTCTCTGATAAATACAGGGTCAAACATAACATAGTACAAACCTAAAATCATGTCCTGACTAGGAATAGCTACAGGTTTTCCAGATGATGGCAAGAATATGTTGTCTGGAGCCATCATCAATGTTTTAGCTTCAATCTGAGCTTCTATGGAAAGAGGCACGTGAACGGCCATCTGGTCACCATCAAAGTCAGCGTTAAAAGCTGTACAAACAAGAGGGTGTATCCGGATCGCTTTACCTTCGATTAGAACAGGCTCAAAAGCTTGCAAACCCAATCTGTGCAATGTCGGAGCACGGTTCAGTAGAACTGGATGCCCTTTAATGATTTCTTCAAGCACATCCCAAACTTGAGGATCAGCCCTTTGAATCATTTTCTTCGCAGATCGAATTGTATAAACAAAACCTTGATCTTTTAAACGCTTAACAATAAATGGCTCAAAAAGCTCAAGCGCCATCTTCTTAGGAAGACCACATTGATTTAATTTTAATTCAGGCCCTACAACAATTACCGAACGACCAGAATAGTCAACCCTTTTACCAAGTAAGTTTTGTCTAAAACGACCTTGTTTACCTTTCAACATTTCTGAAAGAGATTTTAAAGGACGGTTACCCGCACCCATTACTGGATGACCGTGACGGCCATTATCAAATAAGGCGTCAACAGCTTCCTGCAACATCCTTTTCTCATTTCGGATAATTACATCAGGCGTTTTTAATTTTAAAATCGCTTTCAAACGGTTATTTCGATTAATCACTCTTCTGTAAAGATCATTTAGATCTGATGTAGCAAATCTACCACCATCTAGAGGAACTAAAGGCCTTAAATCAGGCGGAATAACTGGCGCTGCAGTCATTACCATCCATTCAGGTCTATTGCCAGAAACTGAAAAACTTTCAATAATCTTCAATCTCTTAGCAAGCTTCATTCTAGCTTGAATAGACTTTGTCTTACGAAGCTTGTCTTTTAATTCAACAATAGTAGACTGCATATCTTCCGTCTCAAGAAGTTGCCTTACAGCTTCTCCACCCATCAAAGCTTTAAAAGCATCTGGGCCCCATTTCTCTTGCGCTTCACGAAGCTCTACGTCATTTAATAATTGTTTTTTTTCAAGACTTGTGCGACCAGGATCAACAACAACATATTCTTCATAATAGATAACTCGTTCTAAATCTCCAGAAGACATTCCCAAAATATTCCCAATGCGGGATGGCTGTGTCTTAAAAAACCAGATATGGACAACAGGAACTGCCAAATCAATATGAGCTATACGCTCGCGTCTTACCTTTGAAAGAGTAACTTCAACTCCACAACGGTCGCATACAATTCCCTTATGCTTAATTTTTTTATACTTTCCGCAAGCACATTCCCAGTCTTTTGTTGGACCAAAAATTTTCTCACAGAAAAGACCGCCTTTTTCAGGCTTAAATGTTCTATAATTTATAGTTTCAGGCTTCTTAATCTCACCACGGGACCAATTGTCTCTAATGACGTCACTAGAGGCAATTTGAATACCAATGTTTTCAAAATATTTTGTGTGAAATTCTTCTTCATGTTGTTGCATATCTGACATTAAAACTCTCCAAAAGAGGGGTAAACGCACATTAAGCAGATATCATGGAAACTAAACGCAATCTCTTGTGTCTCAGCACGCATGATATCCACTCAATGTCGGATTAAAATTTATCCTTCTAAAACTGTTTCTGCAGTAATATTTAGGCAAAGGCCTTGCATCTCTTTAATAAGTACATTGAACGATTCAGGAGTTCCCGCTTTTAGCGTGTTCTCACCTTTAACTATCGATTCATATATACGGGTTCTTCCTGCGACGTCATCTGATTTTACAGTTAACATCTCTTGTAAAAGATTTGCTGCTCCATAAGCTTCTAGAGCCCAAACTTCCATCTCCCCGAATCTCTGACCACCTTTCTGAGCTTTACCTCCAAGTGGTTGTTGGGTAACAAGTGAGTAAGGACCAATAGCTCTCGCATGGATCTTATCGTCTACAAGGTGAGAAAGTTTGAGCATATAGATAATACCTACAACTATAGGATTATCAAATCTCTCTCCAGTTCTACCATCATAAAGATACGACTTACCATCTTTTCTAAGACCAGCTTTCTCCCACATTTTCCAAATTTCTTCTTCCGGAAAGCCTTCAAATACAGGGCTTTTTACATAAACGCCTGTTTTTCTCGCTGCATATCCTAAATGCGTCTCAAGCATCTGACCAAGGTTCATCCTAGAAGGTACGCCAAGTGGATTCAAAATAATTTCTACAGTAGAACCATCAGCTAGATAAGGCATATCTGCTACAGGTACTAATTTAGAAACTACCCCTTTGTTACCGTGTCTACCAGCCATTTTATCACCTACTTGCAACTTTCTCTTTGTTGCAATATAGACTTTAACTTGACGAATTACACCAGCCTCCAACTCAACATCACCCTTACGAATGAATTCAGTCTCTGACTTATATTGTGATTCAAGAGCTTCTAGAGCATTCTTATGCTCTAAAAGAATTTCTTTCATTGTATCATACGCTTCACATGAAGGAATAATCAAATCCTCAAGATTTTCAAGCTCAATTGTTTCAAGAAGCTCTTGAGTAACTTCATCTCCGTCCTTCATCAAGATATTTCCCGTTTTTCTATGAAGTATAGAAGCTGGGGCAACATCATCAAGGAGAAGCGCACCTAATTTTTCATGAACCTCTAATTGAAGCTCATCTTCTTTCTCTTTAAATTCTTTTTGAATGTCCTGAATACGAGAACGCTCTTCTACCATTTCATCATCTGTTTTTGATAGACGGTCGCGTCTGCTAAACACCTTCACATCCATTACAAAACCTTCAGTTCCCGGAGGAGCCGTTAAAGAGGCATCTTTCACATCAGCCGCTTTTTCCCCAAAGATAGCTCTTAAAAGTCTTTCTTCAGGTGATAGTTCTGTCTCAGACTTAGGAGTAATTTTACCAACTAATATATCACCCGGCTTTATATGAGCGCCGATACGAACAATTCCATCATCTCCAAGGTTTCTAAGCGCCTCTTCAGATACGTTTGGAATATCTTTGGTAATTTCTTCTTTTCCAAGTTTAGTGTCTCTTGCAGTCAATTCAAATTCTTCTAAATAAATTGAAGTATAGAAATCTTCCTTAATCAATTTTTCAGATATAATAATCGCATCTTCGTAGTTATATCCACACCAAGGCATGAAAGCTACAACAACGTTCTTACCTAATGCAACTTCTCCACGATCTGTAGATGGGCCATCAGCAATAATATCGCCAGCAACAACCTTATCACCTACTCCTACAAGTGGAGTTTGATTCAAACAAGTGCCCGCATTAGTTCTCATGAATTTTTTCAATACATAAGTCTTTTTCTGCAACGGATTGGATTTGAGCGCTACAATGATTTGAAAACCATCTACATACTCAACTGTTCCATCTTCTTCTACAATGATTACAGCTCCTGAGTCTTTTGCCGCTCTAAGCTCAACGCCAGTTCCCACAATTGGAGAATCTGCAATGAGTAAAGGAACAGCTTGACGTTGCATGTTCGAGCCCATAAGAGCCCTGTTAGCATCATCATGCTCAAGAAATGGAATGAGTCCTGTGACAATTGAGACAAGCTGCTTAGGAGACACATCCATGTGAGTAACTTTACTTGCTTCAATTTTTAACGACTCTGCGTTAAATCTAGCCCAAGTAACGTCTTCTACAAACATGTTGTGCTCGTCAAGAATTGCTGACGCCTGTGCAATAATACATCTTTCTTCCTGATCGGCAGTCATGTATTCAATTTCTTCTGTAACAACACCTTCTCTCACAATGCGATAAGGAGTTTCAATAAAACCAAACTCATTAATCTTAGCAAACGTTGAAAGAGATGTAATCAATCCAATGTTAGGACCTTCTGGAGTCTCAATCGGACAAATTCGACCATAGTGACTAGAATGAACGTCACGCACTTCAAATCCAGCTCTTTCTCTATTCAAACCGCCGGGCCCGAGAGACGAAAGTCTTCGTTTATGAGTAAGTTCTGCTACAGGGTTTGTCTGATCCATAAATTGTGATAACTGAGATCTTCCAAAAAAGTCTTTAATAACCGATTGGAAACCTTTTGCAGAAATCACTTTTCCTGGAGTCAATGTATCTGAGGCAAAATCAAAGAGATTCAATCTCTCTTTAATGATTTTCTCCATACGAACAAATCCAATTCTACATTGGTTTTGTACTAATTCTCCAACAGATCTGACACGTCTATTAGCAAGGTGGTCAATATCATCAATATAAGCTTTTTCATCACCTTGTCTAAGGCGAATAACATACTTAATTGCTTGAACAATATCTTCTTTACGAAGAACAACTTGGTTTAAAACTTCATCAGAAAGATCTAACTCTAATTTTTTATTTAATTTATAACGTCCAACTTTACCCAAATTGTAACGTTTTGGATCAAAGAAAAGTCTCATAATTAGAGATCTAGCATTAGAAAGAGTCGCTGGCTCACCTGGACGCATTTTTCTATAAACATCTTTTAATGCAGACTCATATGAATCAGTCGGATCTTTTGCAAGCATCCTGATAATAGGACTTGTTTCATCAGCATCTTCAGCAACACGAATCATTGGTATTTCAGCATCAAGAATACGCTTTAGCATTGCAGTCGTTAGTTTCTCAGAAGCTTTTCCATAGACTATACCATTTTCTTCATCTACGACATCTTCAGCAAGAATTTTTCCAACAATTTTTGCAAAATCCTTATCAGACTTAACTTTAATTTTTCGAGTACTAAAAAACTCTTCGATAATATCAGCATCAGTCGAGTAACCAAGAGTTCTAATAAACGATGTAGCGAGAACTTTTCGTCTACGCTTTTTCTTATCAACATAGACATAAATCAAGTCATTGATATCAAATGCCGCTTCTAACCAACTACCTCTATATGGAATAATTCGGAAAGAATAAAGAACATTACCTTTTGGATGTATTTCTTCTTCAAAACAAATACCAGGAGATCTATGGAGCTGAGAAACGATAACTCTTTCGGCACCATTAATAACAAACGTACCTCTTTCAGTCATAAGAGGAAGAGTGCCCATATAGACTTCTTCTTCTTTAATACCCGTTTCGTCTGTTAATCTGAATTTTGCCTTTAAGGCAGTATTATACGTAATTCCACGTCTAATACTTTCATCTGGAGTGTATTTAGGTACTCCTAAACTATATGACAAGTATTCTAGTATGATTTTTTCATCAAAACTTTTAACTGGAAATACCTCACGAAAAACCTCTTCCATACCCATGTTCTCACGTTCATGTGGAAATTTTTCCGCTTGCAAAAAGTCTCTATATGACTTTACCTGAACTTCAATTAAGTTAGGAAGATCGATGATTTCTTCACGCTTCTTGAAACTCACCCGATTAGGTGGCCTTTTCAACATACTGTCCCCTCTAAAGCAAAGATTGTTAACTTAAAAAATCAAAAAAACAGAAAGTCCTTCTTACAAAGAACTCCCTGCTCTATTTTAAAACGAAGACAAAAATGTCTTACATACCTTTTACTTCTACTTTTGCTCCAGCGTCTTCAAGTTTCTTCTTGAGCTCATCTGCTTCAGCTTTCTTAATTTTTTCTTTTACTGGCTTAGTAGCATCTCCAGCTTCAACGAATGCTTTCGCTTCGCCAAGACCAAGACCTGTTGCTTCACGTACAGCTTTAATAACACCAATCTTCTTATCTGCTGGTGTCTCTTTAATGTATACGTTAAATTCAGTTGATTCTTCAACTGCAGGTGCTGCGGCTGCTGCTGCCATTGGCATAGCAACTGCTGCTGCAGCTGCTTGAACGCCCCATTTTTCTTCTAACATTGTCTTTAAGTTAGCTAG
>CAZKFL010000026.1:0-21888 GCA_964552055.1 uncultured bacterium | reverse complement strand
AGTGGCCTTCAGCTTTCTTTTGGATTTAATTTTTCTGTAGATTCTTCAACTGCTGGTGCTGCACCTGCGGCTGCAACCATTGGCATTGCAACAGCTGCGGCAGCAGCTTGAACGCCCCATTTTTCTTCTAACATAGTTTTTAGTTTTGATAGATCAAGCACGGTAAGTTGGCTTAATGTTTCTACAATCTGATCAAGTTGTTGACTCACGGTTTTACCTCTTTTAGTTTAAATTAATTCTTTTTTAGCTTTGTTATCCAAGCAGTAAATGACGCTGCAGAGCATAGCTTGGATGAGTCCTAGTGTTTGCGTCATCGGAGCTACTAGTAGTCCTGCAAATTGCGCACGCATTTCATTTAGCGATGGCAATTTAGAAATCAACTCCACTTCATTGGAAGAACACTTCTTCCCTTCAAAATGCCCGCCTATAACGCTTAGCGCTTGAGCATGTTCACTTTTGAATGCATAAAGCGCCTTTGTCATTGCAAGGAAATTATCCTTTGCAAATGCAAGCCCAACATGACCTTCCAATTCTTTTACTTCGTACTGGAGATTCAAGTCTTTGGCAGCTTTTACAAACACTCTTTTTTTAATAACAAAAAAATCTCCGCCGGCTTCAACTAATTTACTTCTAAAGCCTGCAAAAGCATTTGCATTAATACCACGATAGCTAGCTAAAACAAATCCGAAAGACGGATCTATTTTGCCCTTAACTTCATCTAGAAATATTTCTTTTTCAGCTAACATACCTTATCCTGCTTGCACAACATGATGCTCAACTTCTAGTCCAGGCCCCATTGTGCTTGACATAGCAATTGATTTAATAAAACTTCCTTTTACACTTACGGGACGAACTTTAACAATTGCATCAAGCAATGCTGCTAAATTTGCCACTAAGTGATCCATCGAGAAAGAGATTTTACCAAAAAAGGTGTTTAAATTACCATTTTTATCTACTTTAAATTCAATCTTTCCGGCTTTTATATCTCTAATCGCTGTTCCAACATCATTGGTAACAGTTCCAGCTTTTGGAGTTGGCATCAAACCTCTCGGTCCAAGCACCTTACCAAGTTTTCCTACAAGCCTCATCATATCAGGCGTTGCAACAACATCAGTAAAGTCTACCCATCCAGCAGCAATTTTATCCGCTAAATCTTCCGAACCAACGTAGTCAGCACCAGCTTCTCTAGCCTCTTTTTCTTTATCGCCTTTTGCGAAAACAAGAATAACAGACTTTTTACCAGTACCATGTGGTAAACTAACAGTTCCTCTCACTTGCTGATCTGCCTTTTTTGGATCAACATTTAGTGACAACGAAAGCTCCATCGTTTGATCAAACTTTGTCAAAGGAATAGTCTTTAGTAATTCAATCGCATCACGAGTTGAATACTTTTTCATAAGATCTATTTTACTTACAGCATCTCTTAATCTTTTTGATTTATATCTCATACTTCAACCTCTACACCCATAGATCTAGCAGTTCCCGCAACTATTCTAGCTGCAGCTTCTTCATCGCCTGCTCTCAATCGAAGATCCGGCTTTTTTCTTCTAACAATATTCATTACTTGTTCTTTCGTTAATTTCCCCACCTTATCTCGGTTTGGAACCTTAGAACCCTTAGTAATTCCGGCTTCCTTCTTAATCATTTCAGCAACCGGTGGTTGCTTAGTAATAAAAGAAAATGACTTGTCCGCATAAACAGTAATAACTGTTGGCAGAATATCACTTCCCCCTTGTGTTTTTGCATTAAATTCCTTGCAAAACGCCATAATATTAACGCCAGCAGATCCAAGCGCAGGCCCAATCGGTGGTGCAGGATTCGCCTTGCCCGCAGGAATCTGAAGCTTTATTAGTTTTAATATCTTTTTCTTTGCCATCGTATGTCCTTATTCTACTGCATTTTTTTCAACTTGCCAAAACTCAAGATCATCTACACGTGTATCGCGACCGAAAATCGATACGAGAACACTTAGTCTACCCTTCTCTTGGAAGACCTCAGTAACAGTTCCCGCGAAATTAACAAAAACACCATCGATAATCTTCACTGCATCACCAGGACGAACATCATGTTTATGAACAACTTCATCTTTTTTCTTTCTCAAATCTTTAAGCACGGCTTCAACTTCTTGATCAGACAGAGGTGTTGGTGCCCCTCCACCTAAAAAGTCGACAACACCATTAATATCTTTTACATAGTGCCAACTTTCGTCAGTTAAATTCATTTTTATCAAAAGATATCCAGGCCAAATTAGCTTCTCTTGAACCTTTTGATCACCTTTCTTTATGTCGAGAACATTTTCAGTAGGTAAAAGAATTTCCGAAATAAAATCTTTCATGCCCATTTGCTCAAGATTTTCTTCTATCGTTCTTTTAGCCTTCTTCTCTCGATTAGATAAGACTTGTAGAATGTACCACTTATGATTCATTGACCTAACCTATAACCTTAAAAACTAAGCTGTGTAAACCGTTTAAACTTCCTTGTACAATTAAATCGACCAAGTATACTCCAAATCCAAAAACAAATGTCGATCCCACAACAATTTTAGTAGAAAGAAAGAGCTCATCTTTTGATGTCCAAGAAACCTTTTTAAGTTCCTCTTTTAGCTCCCTAATATAACCTCTTTTCACTAGACTCACTGTCTCCTGAACTAAAGTAATCGTTTCTTCTTTCACCTTATATCCTTTTCGTTATGCGAGTGCGGAGGGCTTCGAACCCCCGACCTACGGCTTTGGAGACCGTCGCTCTACCAACTGAGCTACACACCCATATAATAAAGGGTGAGAAAACAACATGCCCTCTCACCCAAAAAAAACTAGGAAATAATTTTTGCAATTGTTCCAGCACCGATAGTACGGCCACCTTCACGGATTGCAAAACGCATTCCTTCTTCCATTGCAACAGGCGCAATTAGCTCACCGCTAATACGAATGTTATCACCAGGCATAACCATTTCTGTTCCTGCTGGTAAATGCAATGTTCCAGTCACGTCAGTTGTTCTAAAATAGAACTGTGGACGATATCCATCAAAGAACGGCTTATGTCTTCCGCCCTCTTCTTTAGTAAGGATATAAACTTCACCTTCAAACTTAGTAAATGCTTTTGAAGCTCCAGGAGCTGAAAGCACCATACCACGCTCAACGTCAGCCTTATCGATACCACGAACAAGGATACCTACGTTCTCACCAGCACGACCTTCGTCAAGAGTTTTGTTAAACATCTCAACACCAGTCACAACTGTGTCTTTTGTAGGTCTCAAACCAACAAGCTCAACTTTTTCGTTAATTTTAATAATACCACGCTCGATTCTGCCTGTAATAACAGTTCCTCTTCCTGAGATGGAGAAAACGTCTTCAATTGGCATAAGGAACGGTTTGTCAACTTCACGCGCAGGAGTTGGAATTGTATCATCAACAGCTTGCATTAGCTCTTCAATTGTTTTTTCCCATACAGGATCGCCTTCAAGAGCCTTAAGAGCAGAACCCCTAACGATCTTCACATTCTTATAACCTTGGATCTCAAGAAGCTCACCGATCTCCATTTCTACTAGATCTAGAAGCTCTTCATCACCTTTAGCAATCATGTCTACTTTGTTGATAAACACAACAATTGCTGGCACACCTACTTGCTTAGCAAGAAGAATATGCTCTTTAGTTTGCGGCATAGCACCATCAGTAGCAGCAACCACTAAGATCGCTCCATCCATCTGCGCCGCACCAGTAATCATGTTCTTAACATAGTCAGCGTGACCTGGACAGTCAACGTGAGCGTAGTGCCTATTAGGCGTCTCATACTCAACATGGCTGGCATTAATTGTAATACCACGCGCTTTTTCTTCCGGAGCATTATCAATAGAGTCGTACGCTCTAAATTTTGCTCCACCCTTCTGAGCTAAAACCTTAGTAATAGCTGCAGTCAATGTAGTTTTACCATGGTCGACGTGTCCAATGGTACCGATATTGACGTGGGGTTTATCCCTTTTAAAAGTTTCTTTTGCCATTTAGAATTTCCTCCGATAGACCTTAAAAATTATTTCTTTTCTTGCCCAAAACAGGAATCGAACCTGCGACCCCTTGCTTACCATGCAAGTGCTCTACCTCTGAGCTACCTGGGCTGAGCAATTTTTTCTTCCTGTTTATACTAACAAATTAAATCTTATCCCCTAAAACAAAGAATGCCCAAGAGCATATCGTTATTTCAAAAAAAAAGCAAGAAACATTCTCAGAAAATTATCATTTCTGCCTGTATGTAATCCTACCCTTAGTTAAATCATATGATGACATCTCTACTGTAACCTTATCTCCAACGAGTACACGAATATTTCTCATACGCATTTTTCCACACAAATGTGCATGAATATTCACTCCATTTGAGAGCTCCACTACAAACGTCATGTTTGGCAAAAGGTCCTTAACAACCCCTTCCAACTCCATCATATCTTCTTTTTTCGACATACTATACTGCCTTAAGTCAATTCAGTTGAACCATAATAGTAAAACACCTATTATTGTTAAAGAAAAATGAACAACACTTTAAACAAACACGAAGCTATCAAAAAAATTTTTGACGCCTGCAAGACGCCAGAAGAGCGTTACGAGCTGATTATATCACTTGGAAAAAAACTTCCTCCACTAGACCCATTATTCAAAACTACTCAAAATCTAGTCGAAGGATGTCAAAGCAAACTCTACTTAAACTCCCTACTCATAAACAATACATTACAGTTTGAATGTGATTCTGATGCGCTTATTTCAAAAGGCCTCGCAGCAATTCTTATGCACCTTTATAATAACGAGACGCCCGAACACATACTCAAAAACCCCCCAACAATTCTGTCTGATTTAAATATATTTATATCACTTTCGCCAACAAGAGCGCACGGATTAAGAAGCCTTTATCTAAAAATGCAAAAAATTGCTTTACAACATCTTGTATAAGAAATTCTCTAGATATTTTTCCTCATATTCCGCTATAATGGTTACATGGAAAGATCAATATCATTAAACGTCTTAAATACAGCAAATTTTTACCATAATATGGTAAAAGAACATGCTTACGAAAGCACTAAAAATAACGTTATAGCCGCAGTTAGTGTAGTAGCTTTTATAGCCCTGTTTGTTGTGGGCCTTTATTTTCTTTCGCCAACTTCAATTTCTAATGTGTACAGCTGTATAGGCCTACTTCCTATCACATTAATCCCTCTATACCATAAGGTCCAAACTTGTGTACAATCTGCCAAATCTCATCTTGATGCGTCTGTTTTTTTTAAAAAAATCATTGATAATCAAAATTTCAACGCATCCCCTATTCAGGCCTACATAGATATCCAGAAAGCTGAACTTAGGTCCATAAAAACAAAAATGGATCAATTTGAGACTCAATACATCGAATATAAGGCTCAGCATCCTAGATTACGCTTAGGTGAGAAAAGCCCAACACACTATCACGATAAGCTAAATTTTAAAATGCAGCTATATAAGCTTAAGGAAACTCGCGACCAGTTTAAAGATGAATTTTTTAAAATTCACATCCATTTAGCTTATTTAACTCACGTTAGGAATCATCCAGAAGACACCTCTCAGTTTCAAAATATCCATCAATGGCATAAAGGCGCTAAGCCAAGAGAATCGTTTTTTACCATTCGGGACATTGAAATAACGAGAAAAAAATTCTTTGCGGATGAAAAAGATCAAGGCATACCCAATCTAACTCAAGAATACAGTCAAAAATTTGCATTAAATCCGCCTCAGGCTGTATAGTAGTCCTCCATGATTCAACTTGAAAACATTTCTTTATCCTATGCTGGGATTCCGCTTTTAGAAGGAGTTTCTTTTACTGTCGGCAAAAAAGAGCGCATCGGCCTAATTGGTCGAAATGGCTCGGGTAAATCGACTCTATTTCGCCTTTTAATGGGAGCTGAAAAGCAAGATAAAGGGACTATTGGAATTGTAAAAGGCTACCGAATCGGATGGCTAGAGCAGCACATCCGTTTTACAGCACACACAGTTGTTGATGAAGCAGTGTTAGGCTTACCAGTTGATGAGCAATGCGACGTCTATAAAGCAGAAAAAATTCTTTTAGGCCTTGGTTTTACAGAAGAGCAATTTGAAAAATCACCGGTAGACCTTTCTGGCGGTTACCAGCTCCGCTTAAATCTTGCAAAGCTTCTTTTGTCAGAACCAGATTGCCTTCTCCTTGATGAACCAACAAACTACCTCGATATTCTTTCCATGCGTTTTTTAAGCAAAATTCTTGCGAGATGGCCGGGTGAATTAATTATTGTCTGTCATGACAGAGAATTTATGGATAGCATTACGACTCATACAGTCGGAATATTACGAAAAAAAGCTCGCAAACTAACGGGAAGCAGCATCGATTTCTTTACTCAAATTGCAGCGCAAGAAGAAATTCATGAAAAAACGCGCATGAATCAAGACAAAAAGAAAGCTCATCTCCAATCTTTTATTGATAGATTTGGAGCTTCCGCTTCCAAGGCGGCTCAGGCGGGAGCAAGAAAAAAGGCCCTCGACAGGATTCCTGCTCTCGAAGCACTTAAATCGCTCTACAATCTTGATTTTGAATTTCGAGTAAAACCCCTTCCTGGCGAAAAAGTAGGCGAATTAAAAAATGTCTCTTTTTCTTACACAGATACTCCTATGATCCCTGACTTTTCTCTTTTTCTTGAGAAGGGCGACAGAGTTGCAATCATTGGAAAAAACGGAAATGGAAAATCAACTTTGCTCAGGCTTATTGCAACTGATCTAAAGCCTCAATCAGGATCCGTAAGTTATGGTGAGCAGGTAGCAATTGGCTATTTTGGTCAAACCAACATCGAGCGCCTTCATAAAGATAGAACAATTGAAGAAGAGATTAAACTTGCGAATATCAAGCTCAGCTACGCTGAAGTAAAAGCAATTGCGGGTCAAATGCTATTCAGCGGCGATCTTTCTGCAAAAAAAATCGGCGTCCTATCAGGCGGAGAAAAAAGCAGAGTTTTACTCGGCAAAATCATCGCTAATCCTTGCAACCTCCTCCTTCTTGATGAGCCCACACATCACCTTGATATCGAATCAGTTGAAGCACTCATTGACGCACTTAACGATTTTCCCGAAACCTTTATTATAGTGACCCACTCAGAACTCATCCTTAAACGACTCGAATTAGACAAACTCATCGTCTGCCACGAAAATAGGCAAGAGATTTTCCTCGGCTCCTACACTGAATTCCTTGAAAAACAAGGTTGGGAAGAAGAGAAAGCCGAAAAACCACAAAAAATTAAAGATGCGCCCAAAAAGCCCACCACCAAGAATGAAACAAAAGAGCTGGAAAAGAAAATTCTCGAACTAGAAGCGCTTCAAGATCGCGACTATACGCTTCTTGCAGACGCCTCAACAAAAGGTGATCACGCAAAAATTTCAGCGCTCTCGAAGCTCACAAGTGATAGAGCTGCCATCCTCGACAAACTCTACTTACAGCTCTCCTAAACGCCAATTATTGCAAGCTCTTAGCTCTTTATCCAAAAAGCGTCCAATCGTAGGAAATTTCCCTTCACTTACATATTTTGCTAGTAATTTCATCACTTCTAGATAGTAAGAATCTCCTTGAAACTCAAGCCTGAACTTTAGTGCTGGGTCTTCGGTAAGACGAATAAATTCTCGCCACTCTAAATTAATTGCCTCTCCATCAGGTTTAGGGACTTTGTCATTTGTTAAAAAATAAAGATGTCTTTTATCAAATGCTTCTGGGCTATAAAGATAAATTCGATGAATTTCTAAAACATCCGCATCATGTAATATTTGTACAGGCAGAGTTTTATAACATGGTTCCTGGGTATCTTTGTTCGCAATAATCTTTCCATATGCTACTGTTTGAGCTGATCCTTGAGTTGCAATAAACATAATAGCGGAAAACAAATCGCTGCTTTTTTCATCCCAAAAATCCTCGGCTTCATCTTCTCTTCCCATATCATGAGCAGCGCATGCAGCAATGATCCAAGCAGGAAGCTCATCAAGACCAAGAAGATTATTGATCATTTGAGAGGCAATAGCAACGCGAACTGCATGCATTAGTCCATGGATGTTTCTAGGCAGTGTTGCTTGAAGATTTACCTGCGCTACATAATGTTCATAGGAAACAATTCCCTCTCCGAAATAGGGTAACGCAATCTCCCTACGAACTCCATATCTATCTATATAGGAAGGTTTTTCAGGAAATAATTTTGCATAATTTGGAAGAATATACCCTTCTAAAATAGCTGCCACTTCTGCTTGCGCTTTACCAATGACTGGAGTTAATTCAGAAATTTTATTTTCGACCCAAGTGCCTCTTGCCATACAAAAAAATGAGAGTAACTTAAGTGTTTCAAGTGACTCAACCTGAATTCCCATCCCACTTAGTGCTTCATGCAAAAATGGAATTTGATCGGAAGTTGTAAATGCATAATTGATCTTTTGTATAGGAAGAGAATTAAATTCAAAACTTTCGAGCATACCCCGTGGACGAACATCTGGTCTTGCCTTTGAAGATGCGAATGCAATAGGAGCCGCCCTATCTATAAAAGATTTTTCTTCAGGAGTGAATGCTACTACAGGATCCATAATAGCTTTAACTAATTGTTCTAAATACGGATTAGCCGGTAATGAAGTGATACGCTCTAAAAGCTCAATCATTCGAGGATCATCACCATGCCCTAACTTCTTAAGTCTTTTAATATGGATGATTAGAATTTCTGCGCCTTTTTGATCCAAAACTTCTAGCAGAGCAGAGGTAATATGCGCAAAAGCCTTTTCAACTGCAAGCAATTCATGCTTAAAATGTTTTGCTGCTAAGCCTTTTGCATAAAATTCCAAAACATTCACCCCTGTTGTTAGGCCATAGTACTGAGGTTGAAGAAGAGAACCTGTAGAGGAAAATGTAATGCCCGAAATATGTTCTTTATTGATCCCTATATGAGTTCCGCAAAGTTCACCAGCAAATGGAACATCATCTTTTAATAATAATCCAAGCGGAAGCAGCGCTCCTCTTTTTTTTAAACCAGGTATTGTTGCTGAGGTAGTTCCATGAATAAATGTTAACTCCTGAGGGCCAGTAATTTGCGACGCACCACTAATGACTTGACTTCTTAGATATTGCCACACCTCTTTTCGTTTTAAAGCACTTGCTTGAAGATATCTTTCTACTTCTTCGAGGCCAGCCAATTTGTAAGGATTAAAAAGTGAAGCGACTATACAAATAGACGGTTTTATAGTGGATGCTTCATCAACACTAATTTCACGAAAATCTCTACTGGCTAATTGCAAATAAGAAAGAAGAGGGTGCCTTGCTACCCAAAGATCATAAATTGCAACTATTTTTCTATAATTAACTATAGATTCATCTTTAATACGGCTAGTCTTACACTGATTCTTAATTGATTTTATATGCTCAACCTCTTCTAAGGGAAGCTTCCAGGGATTCTTGTTATATCTATCCCAACGACTTACTAAACGTAGAGAATCTCCCAACTCTTTATCAAGATCTTCTAATCTAACAGATCTTGAAAGCTTATTATCTAATAGCTCTGGAATAGCCAATCCTTCCTTAGTTAATAACCTTCTATATAATGCAGAATAATGCTCTGATGCAGGACCAAACTGAGAGCCTAAATGCAAAACAGAAATAAGAGGGAGAGGAAAGGCAAAGATATTTGTTATTATGGCATTAGGATCTTTATATCTTTCGAAAAGACGATCAAACCACATTTCTGCGATCTTTACACTTATTTTTCCGCTGTGGTTATCAAGAATAGTTATTAATTGAGACCACTCCATAAGTGCGCCTCGTTCCCATAAAAGTTCGACAATACCAATGCACCCTTCTTCACTAGCAATGGCAATCGGCAGCTCTCTATATTTATCTGCAGTAGGGAAGTTCACATCTACACCCTTATTTAAAAGTAGTTCGACTATTTCGATACTACCTGAAGCACAGGCATAGTGAATTGGAGCTTGTCCAAACATATTAAAAGCAAATATATCTGAGCCAAGATCAATAAGAAGCGATACTTTTGTGGTATCTGCTTCAGCAGCATAGGAGTGTAGCAATGTGGAAAATTCCGGATGTAGATAGTTAATATTAGCGCCAAATGATATTAAAAGTTCTATCATGGGTAGATTGCCGTTATTAAATGCCATCCATAATGGAGTTTTTTTTGTAACTAAATTTATCCTATTGGGATCTGCTTTACGCTCTAAAAGAAGTTGCGCAATGTCAACAAACCCCTTTTCTACAGCGGCCATCAGTGCATTTACTCCAATTTTTTCGCAACAGAGATCAATAGAGGCGCCCTTATTTAAAAGAAGGGTTAGAATTTCAAGATACCCCTTAAAACTCGCAAGAATTAATGGAGTTGAGTTTCCCTTACTGTTAAATTCATTAATATTCAGACCTTGCTCGATAAGAAATGAGACCATTACCACATCTCCATTATCTACAGCAATAGACAAAACACTATCTAAAGAGAATTCATTTAAAAGTCCTCTTTCTTCAAATAATATTTTGACAATAGTAATAAAGCCATTATGAGCTGCTAGATAAAGCGAGCTCCATGAACTATCAATTCCTTGAAAAATTGCATTTCGGTCAACACCAGATTTTAAAAGATAAGATACTATAGGTATATATCCATAATTACAAGCAAGATGAAGTGGTGTGCACATACCATCTGGCACATCAATATCAATTTTAGATTCAAAAAGAAATTTAATAATTTCAAAATTATCTTCCGGAGAATGTGTATTAAAAAATGACTCAAGAGATCTACCTAATCTCACATACTCTTCATAGAGCGTTTCCCTTTGAAGTATTAAGCCTGGGCTTATTCTACTAATTGCAGATGTCATAACCTTTTCTGTCATTCCTTAAAAAAAATTGTAAATTAGAGAGAGTAGATTTCTTCTTGAGTGTCACAAGTGATTTGGACACCTATCTCAGTTAGAAGAACATCAAACTCTAAACGAAGACCGAATTCACCAGAAATATAGACTGCTGGCTCTATAGAATAGCAGGTGTTAATGAGCAGCTTTCTTGTATCAAAGGATTCAAAGCTGTCTAGATTGGCACCGCTACCATGAAGATCTGTATCGATGCTATGCCCAAGTCTATGCAAGACGTAATCGCCGTATCCCATTTTTTCAAGATGCGCTCTTGCGGCCGTATCAACGTCTGCTCCGCGCGCACCCTCCTTAATATGAGCTACTCCAATCTCTTGAGCCTCTCTTACTGCTTTGAATGCCTCTTTCATCTTGCTAGTTGGCTTTCCTAAGCAACCAACCCTTGTAATATCTGCATAAACAGCGCCCGGAGTATTGAATTTGCACCAAAGATCAATTAAAATAAAATCGCCTCTCTGAAATTTATCACCTCTTCCAATCACTTCGTAATGAGGATTTGCTGAATTGGGGCCTCTTGCTACAATGGGAGGGTGATTTGTAATACAACCTTCTTCGTGAAATCGTTTTAGAATAAAATCACTAACATCTTTTTCATAAGGAAGATCTCTCTGAATGAATTGAAATGCTTCTCCTACAACTTGATCTAGAACTTTGGCTGCCTTTAAATGAGTTGCTATCGCATCTTTTGATAGTACCGAAAGAAGTTTTTGAATCAAAACAGCAGACGAAACAATTTCCATTTGCGTGAGCGATCTAAGATAATCAATTGTGCCTCCATCGACAAATGAGACATAGGGAATATCTTTTGAAGCTTCCATTGCAATTTTCCCTGAAATCATTTGGAGGAGCGCTTCTAACTCTTCTCTACGCGCGTATAATTTCAGCTTCCCTCTAACCTTGTCCAAGACATGTTTTTCAATTTTATGAACGATTTTCAAAGGCTCTCCTGAAACGGGAATCCAGTAATAAACCTTTCTTGTGACATGTAAATTTTCAGGCAATTCCAAAATTCTCGCAAAAATCTTATTCATTCCGTGGAAATCATAGATGAGCCAGCCATCTAACCCTTCTTCATGTAATATTTTCTGGATTAGTGGTATAGACATTGGATCACACTCGATGCGGCTATTGTTCTTAGTAATGTAAATGGCTCTTTCATAATCTCTAAAAGGAATGGAATAGAATCCCTATTGCCTATAAAACCAAGCGCTTCAAGAATTTGAACCTTTCTATCCCAATCAACTCTTCCGTATGAGCTCTCTAAGATTTTCGTAACTTTTGGATCTCCGCCATAAAATGCTAAAGCGAGAGCTGCTTGAATACGTGTTCCTTCATCTTCATCGTCTAATAATTTACGAATCAAATTAAGCGCCTCACCATCGCCTTCCTCAATTAAAAGGACAGATGCGCCAGTTACAACTCCCCACATTTGTTTAGACAAGAATTTTTTTACTAAAGCGCTTGCCTCTTCACATCCAGCAATACATAAAATGTTCAATAAATCAAGTCTTGTTAGATGGTCCATTAGGGCGGGATATCTGGGAATTTGAGTCACATGCCGAACATTGCTTGGAACAAGTTGGTTAAACATCGGATAGATTCCAGGCCGCCACATAATCTCTTCTTCTACCTCAAGAAAAAACTTCTTCAAGGTTTCAACTGCTTTTGCTGGATCAACTTTTTGTTTTATCATAGCAAGGGCAAGATTTGCTCTCACATAGGGATCACTTACTTTATCCAAAGTCTTTGAAAGAAGAGTCTCCCCCTTTTTTCCGCTACATCCAAGCACTGAAGCTGCAAACCGAGCGCTGGTTAAATCAGTCCCTTGAACAAAGTTTAAAAGGGACTCAATTCCAACAATAGGATTGAGTCTCAATTTTAACCAGGAAGCCATAATAGCAACTTCTGGATGAAGATCTTTCATCAGGAGATCTAAATCATTTTCGACTTTAAACAGAGTAGCTTCTTCTACTTCCATAGTTCCTAAAACGGCCAGGACAAGAGTTCTAACATGTGGAGAAGGATCTTTTAGTAGAGGAATAAGTAGCGGAATTTTATCTCTTTTATCAAAGTGGTCAATAATTGCAATTCCAAGCTCTCTAAGCCCTGATCTTTTAGCAGCAAGTAATAAATCTAGATCTCTATCAGAAACATCTTCATAGATATTAACAAGCGCATGGATCGCAGAAATTTTTTCCTCTTGCGTAACAGACGGACTTGCAACAATCTCCTTCAAAAAAGTAGTCGCCTCCTTAAGCCTCATAAAACCAACTGTTTGTAAAAGCTCGACACGAACATACCAATTTTTTTCAGTTCGTAAAAGATCAAGCACCTTCTTTTGCACAATTCGATCATTGAATTGAGGTGCCAATCTTAATCCAAATGATCTAAGCAAGACATTTGATGACTCAAGAGCATCAATAATAAGATCTACAGTTCTGCAATCATGAGTAAGAGAAGCTCCAATCAGCGATGTAACGCGCGCCATCTCTGTTTTCTCTTCGTCATGTATTAGAGTTGCCCAAGCAATTGTTTCAAGAAGTGAGAAATTTTCTTTTAACGCTTTATTTGAAAATTCTTTTTGAAACAGATTTAAAGCCTCTAAGCTTTCACCATTTTCTGCGAGCGAGCGAATGACAAGGGATTGAATTTGAGTTGATTTAGGATGAGCTTCAATGGCTGCTCTTCCAAGACTTACTGCAGCAGCATAATCCTTAATTAGGAGACAAGATGTAATTCCTTTAGCGAACTCCTTTTCTTCAGAAGCTAAAAAAGGAAGTACCACCAAAAAACTTATAGCAATTACTCGATTCATCTTTGATCTAGTACCATTTTTAAGGCTTTTAAAGCATCCTCCTTTGTTTGCCAAACAGAAATAAATCTTCCTTTATGGCAAAAAATTGCCCCTTCAATACCACTTACCCTACGCAGATCGTCTTTTAATAATCCTGCCCATGCAAGAGGAAGTGGTCTTCTTACATCCATTTGTTTTTGAAATGAAGGAGGGACACCCCTTAATTTCCAGTGATTTCCCGATGGCATAATCACAAATTCTGCTGCATGAGACTCTCCTCCAAGTTCAAAAAACGCTTCAAGCCAAGGGATTGCTTTTTCAAAAATTAAACATTCGTGCATAGATTCCATTACCCTACGTACGGTCTCCTTGCACTTTTGCATATACAAAAATTTTTTCTCAACTCTTGCAAGATGACCTAAAGCAAACTCAAGAGCTTCGTAAAAACCATCGTTTAACTCAGGCTCTGACATAACCCCATGCTCGGCCGGTACAAATGCCGAAATAACAGAAGAAAACGTACAGAGACCATAGATCGGCTGAAGTCTACCATTATCAATATCATCGACTCCACGTATCAAAACCCTATGCAAGTAATTAAAATAAATATCAGAAATAATTTTTTGATCTTTAAGATACTCCCAAATCATCCCAGCACTACTCAGTTCACCCTTATAATCAGCTTGATGGTGATCAAATTTACGACGAAGAGGATCATACTCCCCCCCCACATCACAAACAAAATCACACGCTTCCAAATGACCAATCTCGCGTGTCCGAATAATTTTATCTTTATCGATTAATTTAAAATGAATGAGAAGCGCACATGCTGTGACCTCATCTGCATGAAATTCACCACTATGAATTCCACAACTTCTAGGAAGAACGCCAATAGTTTTCATATATCACCTTTGAAACTGCTCACTATAGCAAATTGGCATTTGTATGGGAAAAATTTCTTTTCTTTATGAAATAAAAATATGCACAAACAAATTGTGGAAAGTTTGAATAGAAATTGTGCAAAAAGGCATAAAAGGTTTATGCCTTACATTTATTTATTGAATAATCATTTTCAAGTTTTTCGTCTATGTTTTTTATTTACACATAGAAATCAATGACTTAAGATTTTTTTAGATTAGAATAAGAATACGGACAACCTGCAATTGAGGCACTTATTCCAAAAAGGGTAAAATGTTCATAACTTACCTTTTATTTCTTTTGTAATATTCAATTTTAATCAAATCAATTGTAGAAAAGAAACCCTCCACACATGTGATTGTAGTAATCACAAGTTCTTTTAGTGGCAATGCTAATAGAATATCGCACTTTAGAATTGTGGATATGTCGCTGCCAATTTCAAATAACTCTACAATAGGTATTTGATGAAATGCTTTTTTTGTAGTATCAAATTCTTTAAGAACCACTCCTAATTGCTTCTCTTTTTTTTCCATTGGTAACTGATTCAAAATCTCCACATCTTTTTTTAATGTAGTTAAATCAGCTAAGAACTTCTCAATTTTTTTGGATTTTTTCATGAAGAATTGCCTTTGCTAAGCGTTTGCAAAATGTTGCTGATATCATCCACAGTGTCCATACTGGCTCTGCAAAGTGAAATAATTAAAAGCGGATGAAAATCTTTTTCGCCAGGAGTTAACTGCCAATTATCCTGCATTGCTTCTAGCCCTGCTTTAATATCTCCATAATCATCAGGAGGCAACTTTTCAATCTGAGTTAAAAGCTGTACCTGCAAAAGAGTCAAACTTTCAAAAAATACCCCAACTTCACTTGCATGCATATCATTATCATCAACTTTCTCTGTCGCTGCCCAAGTTCCACCACTGAGTAGCATAGTTGTAAAATTAAATACCTGAGCCCAAATGCCCACTAAACTGTTTAATAATTGGTGATATAATTCTTCAGACATATGATCTCCTTTTTATTACAAACTTAAGATTACCAAAAAAAGCGAAATACTAGAGTTCATTGATAGTAAGCGTATTGGTAAAGCAAATTTTTCTTTCAGGAAATTAGTCAAACCAGGCTAAGTTTAGTTATGCCCAGGAATATATTCTCACATCCGTTTGACTTGATCACCCCAGATGGGAAAAGCAAGAACACCAAAGTTATAAGCAAAAGCGAGTTAGAGACTACAGTTTTGATTGAAAAGATCTCACCCTATTTTAAGGGATTCGATATAGACCCCAATTTAGTGCAATTTAATATAAAAAGCACTTTTGCACAGCTTGGTGTTGATGGCAGGGGCGTCTCCTTTGACTTTTCTCCAAAGCTTGGTGTAGTCGAAGTACTTGTAAAACTTAAAGCGTTTAACCCCATTGGAGAAAAACTATTAAGTTTATTTACAGATGGTATCTATTTAGGAAAACTTTTTGCAGCAGATGATAGAAGACGAGTCAGAAATGCTGACTATCTACATAGGTTACTTGGAAAATCAGATGAATTCGGTAATCCCCTATTAGTGATTGGAGAGGGATATAAAACTGAAATCATTATTGAAGAAAAGGAAAAAAACCGAACAATTGTTCAAATTCCCCTCTTGCCAGGAATTTGGGTCTATGATGAAGCAGTATTTGGTTTTTTAAATACCATTATTAAGGGGCTAAAAAATCCGGCCACCCATTTTAGGTCATCTCTATTTCTCCATCAAATGGCACTAGATGCCCCAAAAAAAATTCCTGACGGAGGTATGCTTCTTATCAAAACTATAAATATGAGCATTCGAACACTTTTTGCTAGGGTCGTTCATGAGGAGCTTCCACCTGGATTTTGCCATGCATCTGCAGACATTATAGAACCAGCAGAATTAACAGGTAATATATTTGAATTTCACGGAACAAGCGATAAAGAGATCAACCATATCCCCCTTGAGTTTTACACACTTGAATCATACCGGGAGTATTTCTTTTTTTCAGATCGAGACCTTCTTCGCGAATGTCTAGATAAACCAGAAACCCTTTTTCAAGCTTTTGATACAGCACCTGACAAACAAGCTTGCACCTTTATTGTTAAAGGTGATCATCTTGTAAACCTATGTGAATCAAGCTGGCTCTTATCAGATCTTCCCATCGAAGGAAATTTAATTGTCCCTCCTGAAGACCGAAAAGATCAGGCCGTTTTAAAAAGTTTTATCAAGTCCCAGGCGATGTATACAATTGTAAAAGCAATGCAAGAGGGACACATTACAAGTCAAGGAGTTGTGCTGAGCACCTACCTGCCAGCCCCTCTACTCAAAAGCTTTTTACTAAACGAACGTGTGACCCGCTGCCTAAAAGCAATTTATTTCAAAAAGCCATCCCAGCGTTACGGCGAATATTTCTCACACGATGATAGAACATTGTTGCTAGACCTAGCAAAGGCCTCAGTAGATGTTTTTTGGGTCGATTTCACCTCCCAACTACTCCTAAAATACGTGTTAAGATCAGACAAAGACTTTGGAATGTTTGTCCCTGTTCACAAGGTCAAAGACTTTAAAAAGGCAACTTTTTTTGGCATTTATGGCTCACGTCTTAGCGAATCCGAATATCGAGAAGAGTTTAAACTTCTTTTCAAAGGCCTTATGCAAATGCAAAACGAGCTTGATCACGACAAGTTAAATCCAGAAACATCGATAGCAATTAGTACTGGAGGCGGACCCGGCGTCATGTCGATGGGCAACCAAATCGCAAATGAGCTCGATCTTCTCTCTTGCGGCCACGCAGTCGACTTCCAAAAGCCCCATGAAGCAGGCGAAGAAGAAGAGCCTATGAACCCCTATATCCAAGCAAAAATGACCTACAGTCTAGAGCAAATCATCATCCGCCAATCCGAATTTGGCCTTGATTTTCCGATCTTTTGCCAAGGCGGCGTTGGCACTGACTTTGAACACGCACTGGAACTTCTCCGCACACAAGTCGGCAATAGGCCAGCAGCTCCTGTTCTCCTCTTCGGCCCCCCTGAATACTGGCGCGGAAAAATCACCCCACTCTACCAAATGAACCGCAAAATGGGTACCATCCACGGCACAGAATGGACCTCAAACATCTTCTTTTCTGTCCAAAACCACAATCAAGCACTATCTGTTTACTATAAATACTTTACAAACAGACTTGCAATCGGCCCCAATCACCCACCTGCCGACGACGGGTTTCTCATAGAAAATTAACCACCTTGAAATAAATCACCTACATTAGATATAATTTTCTTTTCACAACAACCCAAAAGGTGAATTTATGAGAAAACAACTAACTGCTTTTTTCCTTTTAGCTAGCGCACTTTGCTTTGCAGATGTAACCCCTCTACCACCAGCAGGAGATTATATAAGAAAAGCAATGCCAATTGAATCCCCCGTTCGCAAAGGTTCATTTTACCTAAGAGCCGCAGCAGACGCGCAAACACAACACGGCGCAAATTTTTTCCCCGGTTTTGGACTCGGCTACCGAAGAGCCTTTGGCCACTCCGGCATTGACATCTCCTTCAACTACAACGAAGGAGCCGGCTGGGCAAAATCTGAGCGCTTCATCACCTGGACCACACCAAAAGTTTCCTACCTCTACTACTTCACACCAAAAACAAACTCCTGCCTATACTCAGGAATAGGAATGGGTTGGGGCGGCTGCAGCCATAAAAAATACGAAACTGTAGCAGATGAATACGATTATGTCTATCACACCTCTTATCAAGATCAAAAATTTACCGGTCTCATTCCCCATTTAACACTCGGATTTGAATTACTTAGAACAACCATTCTCACCTCATTCATCGAACTCAACCTAAGTCAACCCGTGATCCCCCAATACTTCAGAGGCGACTCCAAACCGGGGCCAATAGCCGAACTCTCATTCGGAGCCGGTTTCTAATCACAAACTAATTACAAGCGATTCCTCAAAAGAATCGCTTGCAATTTCCCTCACACTTCAATATAATTCATCCATAACTTTCCCAAGTTGGGGCAATAGCTCAGTTGGTTAGAGCGTCGGACTCATAATCCGCAGGTCCCAGGTTCAAGTCCTGGTTGCCCCATCCACTTCCTCAATACTTTACATTTATCGCACTAGCCCTTACACCTTCAATGTCCAAAAAAATGTCAGAATATCAGGCATGACGCGGAACATGACGCGGAACAGAATATCAGGCCTGACGCGGAACATTTGATAAGTTGCGTGTTTTGACAGGGGGCATTTTATTTGATCATTATAATTCGGGAGGAGGAAGAGATTATTTGAATGTGAGAATGGGGGGAGGGATACCCAATTTATTTGGAGGTTTGAGCCCTGTTAGTCTGGAATCTTCTAGAATTGGCGGAGGAGGCCAGTTTTTTCAAATTAATTTAGACTATGATCGCATTCAAAAACTTTATAGAGAGTGGATGCTCTACCTTCATTTTACCGGCCAGTGGAGTCCAAGCAAATTAACCCAGCCACAACAACTATATATAGGTGGATCGAATTCTGTTCGAGGCTACCCTTTATCAGTTGCTTTAGGAGACAGCGATTACTATGCAAATTTTGAAACAAGGTTTCCCTTGCCCATATTTATGGACCGTAATTTTTTCTGGATGAAAAGAAAATGGAGGGAAGCCCTTCAGCTCGTTGGATTTGTGGATACAGGCGGAGCCATATTCAACGGCGGTACTAGCACCTACATTACAGGAGCTGGATGCGGCTTTCGTTTTACCGGTCCTTACTCCCTCGGCATCAGCTATGACATCGGCTTTCCCCTGAATCATAAAGAATTATCTAAAGGGACCTTTTATTACCTAAAAGTCACTGCAAAGCCATTTTAATGGGTTCTGTTCTCAATCTGAAAGAGTTGTGAGAATAATCTAATAAATGTACAATTGCGCTGTAATTTATAGCCTAAATAGGAGATTGTCATGTGTTTTCACCCGATTTCATTATTTAAAAGGCCTCATTATCTTGATGATTTCCTTACTTTTGCTCGAGGGAGCCTGCCTGATCCGAGCCGTGTAGCGGTTATTATAGATTCGCCAGAAGTTATGGAGGGGAAGTCTCTTTCCGAGGGAAGAGCTCACCTTATGTATGAAAGTTTAATGGTCCATGGAAAATACCATGTATATCATGTGGTCTGTGATGATGCGGATATTGATAACTCATTAAGAAAGATTCCATTAGACGGTAGAAAAATTCAATTATTAATTATTGGCGCACATAATGTGGGGGGAATTCAGTTTGGAAGCACATATCTTACTGTAGCTGGAGTTGCAGAATTAACATTAAAGCAATTACATCCAAAGGCGACTATTGTGCTCGACGTTTGTAGAGGTTCCCAAGAGATGGCTCCGGCATTCAGAAGAAAAATGCCTGAGGCGACTGTTTTAGCTTCTGAAGCTATTCATAAAGGAGGGCTTTATGTTTGTAGGCCACCTCCAGAGGTTGAGGTTTATTGCCACTTTTATCTCGTTCCTCCTAATTTAATAGATAAAGAAGTTGTCGCGCTGACCGGGTCAGCTGACGTTGATGAACGATTTGCGAAACTCTCAGATCAGATGTATAGCGTCGTTTGTCGAGGAGGGGGAGTTCCTGGAATTTGTGAGTTTTTTAAGGAATTTTCTCCACAAGCAGTGGCCTTCTTGATAGTAAGTTATATTCGTGAAAATTCCAAAGATTTAAATGATGGAATGTTAATGAAATATATTTTAGAGGATGCGATATTTATCCTTAAGAAAGATCTCGATTGTTTTATCCCTTTTTTAGAAACGCTTGGAGACTTGGCTACTAAGGGAAATGCATTAGCAGAAGTTCTGCTTTATTTTGCCAATCCTGAAACTACTGATATTTCAGATACAAACCCTTGGAAATATACAGCATTTGGGATTCTACAATATAAACTATATGAAAATTCGAAATATGCATTAGAGTGTTTTAGTAGAGCTACGTACTCATATGCAAGACCATATATACTTGAAATTGCTGAGAAAGCTAAGGATCCTTTTGCCTATTTTCTTCAATTTATGGGCACTGGACTTAATTATTATTTAGACAAAGCAGCCACTTTGGGGCATCCACCGGCAATTGCTTATAAAGAGAAGAGTAATATTGTTTTTCTGCCTCCTCCCCCAAGGTAAGACACCGGAACGTCGGTGCTTCTTGTTCATTAACGACATTAGGCCGTTTACACCAATTACTAAAACCCAATTTTTAAATGGAAATCATTTTAACCTATGATAATATGGCAGGGTCATACCGAGATTCTGCGATTCGTATATTTCAAATAGCAAAATTGAAGATATGACCCCATCATTTTTTAGCTCTTACACATTAGTTATTGTAATCGTGTCACCCGCCGTATTCAACGTATAGACAGCGCCTCCGCGGCTAATGCAACTAGTTAGATTTGCGGTATTACCAAACGCACAAGCAAAAGAATTAGGATCGTTCATTTCAGAGGCAAACATAACCTACACTATTCGGTTATTCCAACGATCATATAGAGATCCGCTTTGTATAGTAGCGCCTTGCCCTTTTTTTAATACATAAGTCATTCCGTCACTTAATAACGTTAAATTAGAAGGAAGAAGTGGTGGTGAACGCAAACTACTAGCTATTATAGGACCAATAAAAAATATCATTAAATCCATATTTGATTGATTGTTTATTGTTATGCTCATTTAATTTGTCTCCATAATATTTGCATTTATTTATATTTATGTAATCATAAACATAAATTTATATTACAGCATTCTTTATTTATCAAATTATATTAATATTAAATAACTTAGAATGTTATTTTCTCAATTCATGACAACTCTATTTCCTAATCCAAAAACACACTTAAGCTATGCTCGTTTTGTAAATATTCCATGCTACACCTCAATCAATGACAGAGTCATGCTTCTGATTCCACAATTCGCATATTTTAAATCACAGGATCTCCAGCATGATCCCTTCATTGCACCTTTACTTAAAAGAGCAATTTGAACTAGCGCTCGAATCATCTAAATCCCATTAAATATGAGCATATTGCGCTGTTTTTACTCTAATTTTCCGCCAATCAAAAGTTCTGAACGCATCCAGCCACCTCCAGATAACTAAAGACCCACAAAATTTTTTGCGGGTCTTTTTTTTCATCCAAATACCAAATGTCAGAATGTCAAACTTCTTGTTCACGTATCTTTTAGTTGACATCAAATGAAGCCTCCATAAAACAGGT
>CAZKFL010000025.1:0-30049 GCA_964552055.1 uncultured bacterium | reverse complement strand
TATATATGCAGCGCGTGCTTTAAAAATAGGGAATTATTGATTGTTTAATTTTATAGCCTAACTTTTATTGCACCACCTGATTCTTTTTTCTGATTCAATAGTTTTAAATAATAGCATTGAAAAAAATGGGTAAAGGGGGGATAAGACAAAAAATAGGTATAATATAGGGGTGCCCATGTCTAAAAAATCTTTCGTGATAGATGCTAGCGTTTTGCTTCATGATCCGGAGTCTATGAATCATTATCCAAATGAGTCGATTGTTTTGCCAAGTGTTGTAATTGAGGAGCTTGATCAGAAAAAGCTTTTAAATAATGAGGTTGGTAAGAACGCCAGGTACGTGATGCGATTAATGGATCAGTTATCAAAAAAGGGGAATTTAAGTCAGGGGATTAAGTTAGAAAATGGCTCTCATATCAGAATTATTCTGGATGAGGAGCATAAAAAGAAAAAGGGGAGTGGATCTAATTTCACGGCAGATCGAAATAGACATAGACTTTTGGCGATAGCTTTTCAGCTTCAAGAAGAAGGTGAGAAAATTATTCTTGTTTCCAAAGATCCTGTTACAAAGATTTTAGCTGAAACGGCGGGTATTGAGACGCAAAATTATAAGACAGTTCGGGAGCATTACGATACAATTCATAAGGGATTGAAGTTTGTAGACTTAACAAAAAACAAGATTGACCAATTTTATTTAGACGGATCTATGCCTTTGCCTGAAGGTGAGCATTTTCCAAATGAATATCTTATCATGAAGAGTGTGGAAAATTCATCTGCAATTGGTAGAGTCGATGTAAAAACGAAAACATTAGTTCCTTTAATTAAAGCAGCTCACGACATTTGGGGAATTAAACCGCGCAATGTTGAGCAAAAGTGCGCAATGGATCTTTTGATGAGGGATGATGTTAAACTCGTAGTATTTACAGGTGGCGCCGGTACGGGAAAAACTCTTCTAGCGCTAGCAGCAGGACTTAAAAAAGTATTTGATGAGGGGGTTTATTCACGCATCATGATTGCGAGATCCATCATTCCTGTTGGTCGTGATATTGGCTTTTTGCCTGGCACAAAAGAAGAAAAACTTAGAGCGTGGCTTGCGCCCTTCTTTGACAATCTCGAATATATCTGTCAAGCTTCCGGTTCTGATAATGCCATGGAAACAAAGAAATGGGTCCTTGAGAGTGAAAAGTTTCAAGTAGAAGCAATCACCTATATGCGCGGTAGATCCTTTACAAACACCTACGTAATTATTGATGAGGCGCAAAATTTAACTCCCCACGAAATCAAGACAATTATTTCTCGCGTTGGCGACAATACAAAAATCATTGTCCTAGGTGATCCATCACAAATTGATAATCCCTATTTAGATGTTGATTCAAATGGACTTGTCTATCTGATAGGACGAATGAAAATGCACGACGTATTCGGAAGTATCTTCTTTCAATCAACAGAAAGATCTAAGCTTGCAGCTATTGCAGCTAATGTTCTTTAATCATCAAGGCTCCAATCTTCGGAACGGAGCCTTCAATTAGTTTTGGCTACTTATATACTCGTTCCAATTCAAAGCCTCTCTTTTTCTTTGCATAATCCTTTTATTTAGATTTCGCTCAATCGGCTAGGTCTAGTCAAACTGAAATGATTCTTCTTTGAAAAATCTGGTACTTTGAAATGTCACGAGTATATTCTAGTTAAGAATTGTGCTAAAGTGATAATCTTTACGAAGTTTCTTGGTATGAGGAGGAAATGGGTGAAGAAATTAATTGCAATATGTGTGTTTTTTAGTTTTATCTGCAGTGAAGAAGCTGAGTTGAAGATATGGAAATTTCTTCCATTTGCGTCACAAAACATATTGATCACAGATAATTTTGAAGTTTGGGAATTAAACTATTTAACACCTAATAAGCAATCATGGAATGAGTGGATATGGGGTACTGACTTAGAAGATGTCCCGCCAGCATTTTTATTTAATAACAGGGAATGGGTAGAGGATTCTTTGGTTACAGTTATCGATTCACCCTGGAGTGGCTCGCCAGAATCTTTTATCTATAGAAATAATTCAAGTTTTTTAGCTCAATTGACAGCTGGGTATCTTTCGCTGTGTACTCATGTATTACTCAATAAAACTACAGGAGAAAAAGTTTTTGCAAGAAGGCTAGATCTGGAAGAATGGAAAATGGTATGCAGCAACTTTGCAGGAACTATGGGATCATTAGAAAAAGCTCGCCATCCATATGCAGCAAAATATCTGGAAGCTGCGTATATATTAGCGGATTTTGGTTTAGAAATGCTTAATGAGCTACAATCTATGTACCGCTTCGAGCCCTATGATAGTAAAATGGTTCAATTTGCCGAATTTTTCCCTTACCACGAAGGGGTATGGATTTTAATCGAGTGATGATAGCAGGGCCTTAGTTCGTTCTAAGTAAATATTTTAACAATTTCTTAAAATTTCAGCTTGAAGTATAGTTGAGTATCAAGAAAAATAATTGGAGGAAAAATAATGGAATCAAGCTCAAGAATAAAATTTAATATTGCCTTTGTGGGTGATTCATATGATGTGCCTGGTTCTTATTTTTCAAAAATTGTCTTGTTTGGACCTAAGGAAAATGTATATGCTTCATCTCCAGGTCATAAGATGTTGGAACGTGGTCATTTAAAATGGAGTATTCCCAGCAAGAATGACTCGCTTTGTAGTCAGATTGCCCTAACTGCTGAGGTAGCAAAAAGGTTAATGATTTCAGTAATTATTGTTAATGATAGTGAAGATGGATTGTCTCGGCAACGTGATTCCGTGATTACAGCGCGTCCGGAGTTTGAGGCGGGCATGCGATATCTGATTAAAGTAAAGTATAGTGGAGGCCTTTTGACAACTACTTTTGAAAAGTGCCTTAAGTCCTCACCTAGACCTTCTGCGGTGCCAATAGAGGTAGCAGAGGGCTACTTTAAAGAGCTAAAACAGCAACTATCAGCGCTAGGAATTGGAGCTGCGTCACCTGGTTTTAGGGGATGGGAAGATATGACAGTAGCCTACAGTCGCTCTCATCGTGAAGGCACAATTCCCATAGATTCACTACCTATTTTGAAGCTTCAGGAACTTTTCGATGACGGCGTGGTAAAACTGAAAGAAGCTCGAATTGTATTTAGTAGAGCAGTAGAGAGTGGTGTTAATGTTATGGGCGCTCTAGCTAATAAACAACAAATTTCAAAGACGATAATCGATTTGGAGGCAGCTCTCAATCGCAAAGGAATTTTTCCAGGTTACAAAGATTCTCTATAAGTAAGCTTGTAATTTTATCCTTAATTTATTCGTATATAAACCCCCATTCAGTATACCCATATACTGCTCGTGTTTCAAAAATTGGTTTTTTCTTCGCTATAAATACCCATATTTAAATTTACCTCAGGCTTATCTAGTGCAAATAGCACTCGCCCTCAGTAGCTGCTTCGCCTAATTCAAATCTGGGTATTTCTAACTTGAAAATTCCCAATTTTTGAATCACTCTCAGTATATCCTATTCTTATCATTTCATTAAAATCATTGGTGGATTATTCTAATTCAGTTTAAAAAGTGTGCTGACCGGAGTGAAAGATGATTTTAAAAGACATGAGGGATATGAATGCGGATCTTAGGGAAGCTCAGAATGCCGCTTATTCATTGCTAGGATTGAATATAGATAAAGTTATTATAGAAGCTGAAAGTCAGGAGTATAGCGCGCTTGATTTTGAAATGAATGGAATGATGATTAAATTTAGAACCGGCAAGATTACCCCTACTAAAGTTGGTCAGTTTGTTACATTGTGGAAAAGATTGAATAAGGGACCAATTATTCCTTTTGATAAGGCTGATCCAATCGATTTATTTGTGATTAGCGTTCGCCGGGAAGGACAGTTAGGTCAATTTGTTTTTACGAAAGAAATATTATTGGAAAAGGGAGTTCTCTCAAGTGACAAAGGGCGTGGAAAGCTCGCTATAAGAATCTATCCACCATGGGATGTTGCTGTAAATGCGCAAGCAAAGCGTACACAGGCTTGGCAGCTACCTTATTTTTTCGAGATTCCTTCCAATTCTATTTGTGATCTTGGTCTTCTAAAAAAACTATTTTCGATGAAGTAAATTTCATGTAGGTGCAGGTTTTAAAAATAGAAATTCATTCGAAGATCTTTGGAGAGAGTCTGCTAAAGTGGTTATTCAGGCTATTAGAGAAGGAGTGTTTTTATGCAGGTCCTTCAACAAACTTAACCATTTGAAACTTACTGAGATGATAAGTTCTAGCAATTATATGTTGAAAACTTTGTATTTGTTTTCCAAGTTCCCTCGTAGCATCAATGATTTTTATTCCAACGTTTGGATCATAAAAATAGATTCGGGATTCAGTCTCAATTGTTTGTTTGAAGATAACAGTTGAATGGCCTTTGCATTCTTGCTTAATTACCTCATCTTCTTTTAATGGATCGGCATCTTTAATAGCTCGAGCAACATAAACCCCGTCTAGTTCTAAAAAACCTCTTATGTCTTCGCTTGAGGAGGGGTCTTCTGCGAAAGAGTCGAAAATTTTTGATTGTGTAATTCCGCGTATATCGAACTGTATTCCCAATAATTTGATTTTATCAGCAGGAGTTACTTCACATGTTTCGGGTACTATGATTGTGTTAAAGGCTGCTTGAATGGCTCGGAAATTTTTGTTGCTGGTGAATGCGTGCTCCTTGATTAAATGAATCATGTGGTCTTCAAGAACTTTAAATGAAGAAAGCGTAGATTTTTGGAGTTCTAAGAGCTTTGAAGCTACAAGTAAGCTCATTGCGCTGCAAGTGCCTCCAGAAAGTATTCTTGGGCTTGCTAACCTTTTAGGATCCAGCGTAATACCATCAGTAATGGAATAAAGATGGATTTTTTCTTTTATTTTATCTATAACTTTTGCTGCTTTGCGTTCATTAAATTCGCCATAGCCGGCGGATTGGTTGCTTTCTACAAGCACATGTTTTTCGAGACGGCTTATCCTGTCTATTGCGCGGTAATCAGTGAAGCTGCCTTGCCCCACTGGAACGCGGTACTGTGCGCCAAGATCATCAGCGCACCTAAAAAGTCTTTCCATAAAGTCGGGATCTATACCACCCTCTGCTAAAACGCCCAAAAAATCTAAGGAAAATGAACTTGAATCTAATGTCATAAATAGAAATCCTTATTATATTGAGCACTTATTATAGGATAGTTTCGAAAATTTGTAAATTGTAAATCATTCTTAAAAAAGCTCAATAATTGTAATTTATTTAAAATTCTTTCTTGAGTATTCGCTCTTTATCTAAATTATTCCTTTAATTATACTTTTAAAAAAAAGAAGGGTGAAAATGGATACGGTCTTAGGTGAAATAAGAGGAAAGTTGTTGGATATTGATCCAATAATGGCGTTTGAGCCCTCCGATTTTGACGTTGGGGAGTTTTCAGAACTTGTTAGAACAACTTTAAAAGCTAGTCGGATTGCTAGGATATTAGACCTTAAACGAGATGATCATGACTTTCAATCTGATGAACTGGTGAGTTGCCAGTATTGGGTTTTAGAAAATGGAATGGATCTTTTTATAAGAAAAAAAAGTGGTCTTCAATTTGAGATTGTTGCTTGTGAAAATCCCTTTAAAGTTAATGAGCTCATAAAAGTGGTAAAAAAAGCAATTCTTCAAGGAAATGACTTAGCTCCCTTTTTGTATGTAATTAATAGTATGCCTATAAAAAGACCAGAATTTACTGGAGAATGTGTATTAAATTATTTAGGTGTTGTCATTTCCTGTGTCATAAGACCAGATATTTCTTCGAAAAATCTGGTGCTTTGAATTGGAATGAGCATATACTTTATGAGAAAAGAGGAGGTAATTATTTGGATTTTGTTTCATTAAGTGCGACCCTGGGTTATTTAGCCGCAAATGAATTTCCTATGAGTTGGGAGAAAGATTCTGATGTCAAGTGTTTTGCGCAGCTGGTTAGATTAACTTTAAAAGTTAGTCGTAAGGCTAGAATAGATGACTTCCTTGCAAAAAAAAATTCTCTCTTTGAGCGTGATGAACTGTCCTGTTGTGAGTATTGGTCTTTAGAAGGGGGAAGGCAAGTTTTTGTGAAGAAGTTAAATGATCGTGTTGAGAATTTTGAAGTTATTGCTTGTAATAAGGATGTTATAGTTAATGCGTCGGTGAAAATTTCACATAAACTGCAAGTTACCAGAGATAATATGGACTGGATGCTTAAAATGATCAATAAGATGTCTATAAAAAGGCCAAAACTAAATGCAGAACGAGTCGTTACAAGAGGACCTGTAACTTGTTCTTGCACCATAAGTCTAGATCTTTAAGTTTATCTAAGAGCTTATTTAATATCTCTGATCGGATTATAGCAACAAAGCATCTCAATCATAGATTTTTAACAGGCTCTAAGAAGCTGTCCTAAAAACATGATTGGATAGCTGTATTACATAAAATTAAAAACTTTTTTTTCTTTGCGCTCCTTTGTGTCTTTGCGCCTTTGCGTGATTTTTTTATTTTATAAGATCAAGCTATGGCAATATGTTTTGGATATCAGTCTTTTAAAATAAATTCACGCAAAGGCGCAAAGACGTAAAGGAGCGCAAAGAAGAAAATTATATAAGAAAATTAATTTTTTTTGATGTTCTGTGGAAGGTTTTAGGTCAGGCTCTAAAGATTTTTGCTGATCTAATTATGGTGGAATAAAAAAGGCTCTCTTTTTAAGGAGAGCCTGGAATTGTATTTTACTTATTTTGCTAAAAGGACTTTGCGGCTGAGTTTTACTTGGCCGCGATCGTTGATCTCAAGCACTTTAACATCAATGATATCGCCTTCTTTTGCATGATCTTCCATATTTTGGATGCGATCGTGGCTAAATTCGGAGATGTGACAAAGACCATCTTTTCCACCTGGGAGTCCTACGAAGACGCCGAAGGGTTGGATAGATTTGATGGCACTTTTGTAAGTTCTGCCGACCTCAACTTCTTCAATGAGGTTCATAATGAGCTCTTTTGCCTTGTTAAGGCTTTCAGCGCTGGTTGCTGCAATGCTCACTACGCCTGCGTCGTTGATGTCTATTTCAGCACCTGATTCTTCAATGATTGAACGGATCATTTTGCCGCCGGGACCAATGATGGAGGCAATTTTGCTTGGCTTGACAATGATGGATTCAATGCGTGGTGCAAATGGAGAGAGGTTAGTTTTTGCTTTTGGCATTGCTTCGATCATTTTGCTTAGGATATGAATTCGACCTTCCTTTGCTTGAGTGAGAGCGGCTTTCATAATTTCAAGGGTAATTCCTTCAACTTTGATATCCATTTGGAAGGCGGTGATTCCTTTTCCGTCTCCAGATATTTTGAAGTCCATGTCGCCAAGAGCATCTTCCATTCCAAGAATATCAGAAAGGATCGCAAATTTGGATTCTTCTAGAAGAAGACCCATTGCAATACCTGCGATTGGACGCTTGATCGGTACGCCTGCATCCATTAGTGCTAAACAGCCACCGCAAACAGATGCCATTGAAGATGATCCGTTTGATTCAGTGATGTTTGACTCAAGTCTGATTGTGTATGGGAAATTGTCAGCTTCTGTTGGAAGAACTGCTTGGATAGATTTTTCAGCAAGTTTTCCATGGCCAATTTCTCGTCTGCCTGGAGCGCGCATTGCACCAACTTCTCCAACAGAGAAGGGTGGAAAGCTGTACTGAAGGTAGAACTTTCTAAGGCCGTCTTTGTTGTCGAGGTCTTCGTATCTTTGTCCCATTGAAGAGCCGCCGAGTGTACAAACTGCAAGAGCTTGCGTTTCGCCTCTTGTAAAAAGGGCGCTACCGTGCGTTCTTGGGAGGATAGATGTCTCGATAGAGATGTTTCTAATCTCTGTAAGACTTCTGCCATCACAACGTTTTTTAGATTCAATGATATGCATTCTCATTAGTTTTGAAGAGACGTTTTTAAGCGCTCTTTTAACAACTTTGGAAGAATATTTAATTTCGCCTGATTCAGGAGCAAAGTGTGCATATATTTCTGCATCAATTTTTGCAAATTCGGCTTCTCGAAGTTGTTTTTCGGAAATAGAGAACGCTTTTTCGAATTTAGATTTTATCATTTCTTCTATGGTTGATAGAAGTTCTGCTGGTGGTAAAATGAGTGGCGCTACAAATTTTTCTTTTCCAACAAGATTTCTCCAGTCAGCTAATGCCCCGCAGATTACTTTAATCGCTTTGTGCCCTTCGTCAATTGCAGCTAAAACTTCTTCTTCAGTGAGAAAGTCGCAATAACCTTCAATCATAAGAATTGCATCTTCTGTTCCTGCAATCAATAGATCAAGTGTTGATTTGCCCATCTCGTCTAGAGTTGGGTTGATTACAAATTGACCGTTTACTCTTCCGACTCTCACGCCACCAACTGGTTTTGGAAAAGGAATATCAGAAACAGTTAGTGCTGCTGATGCTGCGCAAAGCGCTAGCGGATCAGGCTGAGCATTTGGATCATAAGAAAGAACGTAGGTAAGGATTTGAACTTCATTAAAAAAACCGTCCGGAAAAAGCGGTCTAAGAGGTCTGTCGATCAATCTTGATGTGAGCGTATCTTTTTCTGTAGCTTTGCCTTCTCTTTTTAGGAAACCACCAAGAGTTTTTCCAGCTGAGGAAAATTTTTCTTGGTAGTCTACTCTTAGGGGGAAGAAATCAATATCAGGAGAGGCCGACTTATTGGCGCAAGCTGTCGCAAGGATGACAGTGTCTCCGCAAGTTAATGTAACAGATCCATTGGCCTGTCTTGCGATTTTGCCCGTTTCAAATACGAGCTCTTTGCCTGCGACGGTAAATGCTAGCCTGTTTTTATTCATAAAGTAAGGTCTCCTGTAGAGGTAAAATAAAAAATATAATTCGGTTTAAGTAAAATATTACTTACGTAGACCTAATTTATTTACTAATTGTTGGTAACGGTGTGTGTCGGTAGAATTTAAATAACTTAAAAGTTTTCTTCTATGACCTACGACTTTTAAAAGAGTAAGCCTTGTAGAATGATCTTTTGGGCTTCTTTTTAGGTGTTCTTGGATGTCAGCAATTCGCTCAGTTAAAAGAGCAATTTGAACGTCGGCCGAACCAGTATCCTTATCGTGTAACTGAAATTTTTTAGTTACTTCTTCTTTAGTGCTTTTATCTAATGACATGTGGGTGACTCCAGTTTAAAATGTTTAGCAAGATTTTAGCATATAACGTAGAATAAATCAACATGAGAGAATTTACAGATGAAGACAAAAGGTTCATGAGCCTTGCTTTGGCTGAGGCAAAGGCTGCTTTTCTGCAAAACGAAGTCCCTATAGGTGCTATTCTTACGTTTGAAAATAAAGTATTGGCAGCTGGTCATAATCAGGTGGAGTTTTTTAAAGATGCAACTTGTCACGCTGAAATTCTTTGCATAAAAGAAGCTGTTAAAAATATAGGTGATTTTCGATTAAATGAGACTACTTTATATGTGACAGTTGAGCCTTGTTTGATGTGTTTTGGTGCTTCGATTCTTTCTCGGGTTAAAAGAATTATTTGGGGATGCTCTGATAAACGTCATGGCGCTCTAGGCGGTCTTATTGATCTTTCTTCGTTAAAGCACCCGATTCATATGCCTGAAATATTTTCTGGATTGATGGCGGAAGAAGCAAAAGATCTTCTGCAGACATTTTTTCAAAAAAGAAGAAAGGAGAATAAAGATGGAAAGTTATGAAAATTTATTTGAAGAGCTTGTTTCCTATCAGAAAGCAAAGCTTTTAAAGTTAGCAAGAGAGGTCATTCCAAGGATTGCATTGGATGACTTAATGCAACCCTTTGATTTTCCTGAGCTCGAATCGCACCCCGATTTTCGCTACGAAGAGGGTGTTTTAGCAGGTATTTTGACGGTTCAGATGGCCTTGCAGGCTACTTTGTCTGAAAACACTTGTTTAAAATAGGGGCCTTTGCGTACAATGGTCTCCAAATTTTATATATTAGACTAAGGACTTAAGCCAATGAAAAAAGAGATTCATCCAGAGTATAAAGAAGTTGTTTTCTTAGATACAGGTACAGGTGATAAATTTTTGTGCCGTAGCGCTGTAAACACTCGTGACACAATTGAATTTGAAGGAACTGTATACCCCTGTTTTAAAGTTTCTATTACCTCTAAGTCGCACCCATTCTATACAGGCGCTCAAGGTATTGTTGATACAGAAGGTAGAGTTGACAAATTTAACAAACGTTATGCTAAGCCTCTTTCTGCTCCGGCAAAAGAAGTGGTTGCAGAAGAGCCTGCTGTAAAAGAAAAAGCTGTTAAAGCTAAAAAGACTGTTACAAAAGCTAAAACTGCTACTAAATGAAAAGCAAAGTCTTAGAGCTTCTGTCTGAATTGCCAAAGATAGAGTCAGATTTAAGTTTGCAAGGCGTTTTAAGCGATAAGAAAAAATATCGTGAATTAACGTCGAAGCATAAATATCTGACGAATCTCAAAAATTTGTGGGAACTCGAAAATAGACTTTCTCGGGATCTTGTAGACGCTAAAGAATTAAAAAAATGCGAGCAAGATCCTGAAGTATTGCAATTTCTTGAAGAAGAAATCTTATCTCTTGAGCCTAAAATTGAAAAAATCAATAAAGAAGTAGAGATACTTCTTGTTCCTCCCGATCCAAATGATGATAAAAGTTGTATTGTTGAGCTTCGATGCGGAGCTGGTGGAGATGAGGCCGCTATTTTCGTGGGTGATTGCGCAAGAATGTACAATTATTTCGCCGGATCTAAGGGGTGGAATGTAGAGCTTCTTTCAGCGATGGCTTCCGATATGGGAGGCTTTAAAGAGTATCAATTCGTTCTCTCCGGTGAAAATGTTTATCGATTAATGAAGTATGAAGCGGGTACTCATAGAGTGCAGCGTGTCCCAGAAACAGAAGCGCAGGGTAGAGTTCATACATCAACAATTACTGTTGCCGTAATGATTGAGCCTGATGAAGAAGAAGATGTTGATCTTCCTGATAAAGATCTTCGTATTGACACATATAAATCTTCTGGAGCTGGCGGTCAGCACGTTAATACTACCGATTCTGCCGTTCGAATCACTCACCTTCCAACTGGTGTTGTCGTTCACTGTCAACAAGAAAGATCTCAAATAAAAAATCGCGAGAAAGCGATGCGTCTATTAAAAGCCAAAATTATGGACGAAATGAGAAGAAAGAAGGCTGAAGAAATTGCCTCTACCAGGCAAGCTCAAGTGGGGACAGGGGATAGATCAGAGCGCATACGTACCTATAATTTTTCTCAAAACCGTGTGACCGATCACCGTATTGATCTGACTCTTTATAATTTGGATCGTGTTATGGAGGGATCTCTTGATACTTTGGTTAATGCTTTAGTGACATTCTTCTACCAGAAAAACTTCGAAACAAATACATAAAGTAAAGAATATACCGCAGAGCACACAGGCATCACACAGGCGCTGCGCGCATTAGAGATAAGAAATTCCGGAATGTTTTTTCTTATTCTCTGTAGCCTCTGTGTTCTCTGTGGTGAAAAAATTCTATATGAGGGTCTTATAGCTATGATGCCGGAAGCATATCGATTAGGAGAAGTTGAGTTTTATAACTGTAGAATTCAACTCAATCAAAATGTATTAATTCCCAGGCAAGAAAGTGAAATTCTCGTATTGTATGCTCTGGAACGCTTGAAAGGTCATAAAGGCGGTACGCTCCTTGATCTTTGTACAGGAAGTGGTTGTTTGGGGCTTGCTATCAAGAAGGCAAGGCCTGATATTCATGTGATTTTATCTGATATTTCGCCTCTTGCTCTGGAGTGTGCAAAAAAGAATGCTAAGCTTAACTCTCTTGATATTGAGTGTTTGGAAGGGGATCTTCTGTTACCTCTTGGAAATAAGTCAATTGATTATTTGATTTGTAATCCTCCCTATATTTCCGATTCTGAATATGAATATTTAGATGGGTCTGTAAAAGATTATGAGCCCAAACTAGCTCTTGTAGGTGGGATAGAGGGTTTAGATTTTTATTCTCGCTTGAGCATAAGTTTAAAAGGGCATATAAATGAGGGCGGAAAAGTTTTTTTTGAGATTGGAAAGGATCAAGGAAAAAAAGTAGTCGACTTATTTTCTGACCCTTTTTGGAAGAGGAAAGAAGTTATTAAAGATTGGGCGGGTCATGACAGGTTTGTTTTTCTGGAAACGTAATTTTATTTTATTGTGCCATTTTTGTGTTGCTTTATGCGCTGCTGACTATGATGACGTTTATGCTGAAATAAAAGATATCTGTAATCCTTCGAAATCTGATTGGAAAAAAATCCAACACTATATTAATAAAGGTGATAGACCATATCTGAAATGGCTCGACACCTTTGATTCTGGGCATCAAAATGATGGGTTAAGGTATGATTTACGTGCCAGAAACTTTAACTTTCTTTCTTACAAAAAGCATGTTACCGACTTCTCTTTGCATCAGGAATTCATAGGTGCTAGCGAGGAGGATAGAGAAAATTGCATTATTTGTTATGCCTCATTTAATTCGAATTTTTCCAAGAAAATTACTAGACTATCAAAAAGGTTAAAAGATTCGGGGTTTAAGGGGCATTTTCTTTACCGAATTGGGGGGTTTCCTGATGTAAAAGGAGGGTCGCTTAAGCTAATCCATGTGCCTTATTCCTTCAAGGTTTGTCTTTTTAGAGAGGTTGAAAAGTTAGGTTATAAGAGGGTTCTATGGATGGATACATCATTTAAGCCGTTAAAGAATTTTGCGCACCTATTTGATGTTATACAAAAAGACGGGTATTTTATGGCTGCTTTGTATGGCGATTCTTTGAGATTAAGGTCTTCAAAAAAAGTGCAACAATCTTTCAATCTTTCTGATGCGGAGATGCTTTCTATTCAGGAGGTTGCGTCAGGCTTGATTGGTGTTGATTTTAGTCAACAAAAAGGGCGTGAGATAATTGCCAATTGGTATAAAGCTGCAGAGGAATTAGATCCTTACCTGTCACCAAGGCCCGAACAATCTGCAATAGCTGCCATTTTATATAAAATGGGGTTGCAGCCAACTTGCTCATTTTTTGAAATTACGGCGATCGATAAAAATGGGATAGACCCGAAACACTACTTTATTTTGGACTATTAGGATGATCTATCTTTGTTCTTTTCTTATATTGATTTTCAGAGAGGTAGAGCTTTCTGCGATGCGGGTCGATCGGGTGATTTTAGCAAGTGATGATAATCCAGATTATCTTGAATTTTGGCCACTTATGGCAAAAGCTTGGAAGCAATTGATCGGAATAAAACCAACTCTTTTTTTAGTCGCGGATGAAAGTGTGCAGGTGGATAGAGGAATTGGTGAGGTGATTCGATTTGAACCGATTCCTGGGATGAAGACGTCCTATCAAGCGCAGGTCATTCGAATTTTGGCTCCTGCTTTTTTTGAAAATGAAGTCTCTATCATTTCAGATATTGATACATTGCCGATAAATCGTGATTATTTTATAAAATCTGTGAAGAAAGTTCCGGGGAATTGTTCTGCTGTATATAGAAATAATTACCAGGTTGATGAGCTTCGTTACCCGCTTTGTTATCATGCTATGAAAGGGAGTGTCTGCAGAGAAATTTTTGGTCTTGATCATATCGATTTTGATGTTGTTCGAGATAAGCTTATAGAATGGGAGCGATATGGATATGGGTGGAATACGGATGAGCTGATCCTTACTGCGGCATTAAAAAAATGGAATGAAGAAACGGGAAGAGTATATTGCCTAGATTTAGGGGTAGGAAAGCATATCGATAAAATCAATTGGAAGTATAATAAAGACCATCTTGGTTCTCGTTATATCGGCGCGCATCTTCCGAGACCTTTTAGTAAAAACAAGAAAATGATTATGGAATTAGTAAAAGATTTGGAGATTAAATAAGATGTTTGGGGCATTAACAAAAAAATTTCAAGACTTATCCTTAATGCTGTCGCGCGAAAAGGTGCTAACTGAGAATAATATATCGGAAGCTGTCAAAGCAGTAAGGCTTGCTCTTCTTGATGCGGACGTTGGGTATAGCGTTGTGAGTGAGTTCATCAAAAAAGTTAAGGAAAAGGCTCTTGGAACTGAAAATGTAAAAGGTGTTTCTACAGGAGATCAGTTTACAAAAATTGTTCATGATGAGTTAGTTCGTTTAATGGGCTCTCTTGAAAGTGAGCTTCAGTTGAAAAAACCTTTAACAAAAATTATTTTATGTGGATTGCAGGGGAGTGGAAAGACGACTCATGCAGCTAAGCTTGCTAAAATGCTTAAAGAAAAGTTTGGAAGAAATCCGGTCCTCGTAGCACTAGATCTTCAAAGGCCTGCTGCCATTTTGCAGTTAGAGACTTTAGCTAAATCTATCAATGTGCCTGTGTTTTCTTTGCCGCATGAAAAAAATCCAATTGTTGTTGCTAAAGAGGCATTAAAACTTACTCAGTATGATTTAATGATTTTTGATACAGCAGGAAGATTACACATCGATGAAGATCTTATGGATGAGCTTGCGAAAGTAAAGAAAATAGTTGATCCCCATGAAGTAATTTTTATTGCAAACAGCGCGGCTGGGCAGGACGCTGTTAAAATAGCAAAAGAATTTGATGAAAAAATTGGAATTACAGGCTCAATTTTGACAATGCTTGATGGGTCTACAAGAGCAGGAGCAGCTTTATCGATTCGGGAAGTTACAGGTAAGCCACTACTTTTTGAAGGGGTTGGCGAAAAAGTCGATGATTTTCGTGTTTTTAATCCAACTTCAATGGCTGATCGAATTTTAGGAATGGGAGATATCATCAATCTTGTCAAAAAAGCAGAGGAACAATTTAATGCGGAAGAAAATGAAGCGTTAGAAAAAAAACTCCGAAAATCTACCTTTACATTTGATGACTATTTAAACCAGCTTAAAGCTATCCGCAAAATGGGATCGCTTAAAGGAATTTTGAAAATGATGCCTGGTATGGGGGATTTGCCAGATCTTGACCAGTCTGAAAAAGAATTTGGAAAGTTAGAGGCTATGATTTTGTCGATGACTGTCAATGAGAGGATGGGAAAGGATGAGCTTGTTCCATCTAGGAGGCGGAGAATAGCAAGGGGGAGTGGAACGACAATTGATGATGTCAATAAATTAATTAAAGGTTTTAAAGAGCTTCTTAAATTTGCAAAGCACTTGCCGGGGCTTAAAAAAAAGTTTTCCATGCAAGATAAGTTTCAAATATAAAAAGAATGACTTTTTTCCTAGGATTTGGTAGACTTTAACGTAATTTTATTTGAAAGGAGTTATATGGGTTTGGTCATGAGATTTCGTCAGCAAGGTTGTAAGAATGGAAGAACATTCCGTCTTGTTGTAGCAGACAGAAAAACACGCAGAGATGGTAAGTACATAGCAAATTTAGGTCATTACAACCCTAAATCTGAAGAGCTTGTAATCAATAAGGAAGAGGTTGAGCGTTGGATTAAAGTTGGTGTATTGCCATCTGAAAGAGCGTTATCCGCTTTAGAAAGAATTTGTCCTGAAGTGTTGAAGACGTTAAAAAAATAAATGCATATCGATATTTTAAGTCTATTTCCTGAATATTTTGACTCTCCTTTTGCATGTAGCATGATAAAAAGAGCGAGAGAAAAGGGATTGCTTAATATTAATTGCATCAATATTAGAGATTTTGCAGAAGATAAGCATCAAACCGTAGATGACCGTCCTTATGGAGGTGGTCCTGGAATGGTGATGAAGCCAGAGCCTACGATAAAGGCTATTCGCAGTGTGAAGAGAGATGATTCATACGTGATTTATTTGAGTCCGCAGGGAACTGTGTTGAAAGCAAAGATGTGTGAGGAGTTTGCAAAAACTAAAAATCATATCATCTTACTTTGTGGACATTATGAAGGGATCGATCAGAGAATTATCGATCTTGAAGTAGATGAAGAGATCAGTATTGGCGACTATGTCTTAACGAGTGGCGCGCCAGCGGCAATGGTTTTTGTTGATGCTGTTAGTAGATTTTTGCCGGGAGTGATTGGGCATCCGGAAGGGCCTTATAACGATTCATTTCACGGAAGTGAGACATTTGAAGGGCCTCAGTATACAAGGCCTTTTGAGTTTGAAGGGGAAATGGTGCCGGAAGTGTTAGTGAATGGAAACCACAAAGAAATTGAGAAGTGGCGTAGCACTAAAGGGATAGAGAAATTAAAAGCTTTAAGAGTTGAGTAGGAGATAAAATGCATCCGTTGATGAAGAAAATTGAAGAGAAGTACATAAAGAAAAATTTATCCCAATTTAGAATTGGCGATACTGTAAAAGTTCATATTAAAATTATCGAAGGCGAGAAAGAGCGTGTTCAGATTTACGCGGGTCTTGTAATTGCTAAAAGAGGCTCTGGTCTTTCTGAATCTTTCACTGTTAGCCGAGTAACATTTGGCTATGCGAATGAAAAAATATTTGCAAATAGCAGTCCTAACATCACACAAGTTGAAGTGGTAAGACGAGGCAAAGTAAGAAAAGCTAAATTGAACTACTTGAGAGGAAAACTCGGAAAAGCAGCTAAAGTTGAAGGTGTTTTCTCAGCTGAAGGCTCTTTAGCCCAGCCGCTACCAGAAGAGAGTTAGAATAATAGTTCACCGCAGAGACGCGGAGAGAACCGAAATCGCAGAGAAAAATTGAAAGTATTAGTTAAATTTTTTTATTTATCTCTGTGATCTCAGCGTTCTCTCTTGCCTCTGCGGTGAGTCTTTTTTTTGTAGTTAACATAAGGTAAAGGGCAGAGAAGTGTGGGAAGAATTTGAGAGCCAGGCGCTTAGTGCTGGTTTTTCGTATCCGGTCGGTATTGATGAGGCAGGCCGTGGCCCTTTGGCAGGTCCTGTGATTGCTGCGGCAGTATACATTCCTAAAAGTTGTCAAATTGCTGGCATTGCCGATAGTAAGGAGTTAACGCCGAAGAAAAGGCGTGCTGTTTATGAAATGCTCTTAGCGTCTAGAGATATTGATTTTGGCATTGGCGTAAGTTCCCCGCAGGAAATTGATCGAATTAATATTTTGCAGGCCACTTTTGAAGCGATGAAAGAGGCAATTCTTAAGTTGAAGCATAAACCTGATTATCTTCTTATTGATGGAAATTTAGGACCCTTGATTGAGATTCAAAAAAAATGTATAGTCAAGGGTGATAGCAGAGTTCGTTCAATAGCGGCAGCTTCGATTATTGCGAAAGAGTATAGGGATGATTTGATGGCGGAATTACATCTTCTTTATCCTCAGTATAATTTCGCAAAACATAAAGGATATCCTACAAAGGAACATATGACGGCATTGAAGAAGTACGGACCATCTGAAGTGCATAGGAGAAGTTTTGCCCCTGTAAGGGAGTTACTCTAATGACACTTAGCATGACGGGTTTTGCAAGGGGAAAAGTTGCAGGGTACTTGATCGAAATCCAGACAATCAATAAAAAAGGTGCTGAGCTTTCGTTATCTTTGCCACGTGAACTTGCTTTAAAAGAGAGCTTTATTCGTAAGAAATTAGGAGCGCTACTCCAAAGGGGTCATGCGTTTGTTAAAGTTTTTCCTGAAAAGGGGAGTGACCTTAAAATTTCTAAAGAAGCTTGTCATCGGATGCATGAGTATTTGACGGATATTGCAATTTCCTTAGATCCTGATTATAAAGTTTCTTTTGAATGTGTTTTGAAAGCTCTTCTTGAGTTTGATATTTCAAAAAGTGATGAAGGGAATGAGTGGGAAGCTGAGTGGAATGATGGCTTGGATATTCTTTGGCAAATGTTGCTTAAAATGAAAGAAAAAGAGGGTGAGGCATTAGTTAAAGATATTTTAATGCGCCTTGATTTGATCTCAAAAAATATCCAGATGCTTGAAAAAGAAAATGTGGATGCACCTGACTTTTTTGGAAAAAAAATCTTAGAGAGATTAGAAAGTTATAAGATCTTAGGTCCTGAAGATAAGGAAAGAGCTCTTCGTGAAGTAATGATTTATTCTGAAAAAGTGGATATAACAGAAGAAATTGTTCGGATGCGCTCTCATATTTCACAATTAGAAAAAATTCTTACTTCATCAAAAGAACCAATTGGAAGGACGATAGATTTTCTGATGCAAGAGATGATGCGTGAAGCGAATACCATGGGTTCTAAATCACCTAGCGTACAAGCGATGAATGTCGTGATTGCTATTAAATCTGAGATTGATAAAATTGGGCAGCAAGGAAAGAATATCGAATGAGATTGGGACCTCGTAAAGGATTGGTTTTTATCATTAGCGCCCCATCAGGAGGGGGAAAGACCACGCTTGTCAATGAGGTGATTTCTTTTTTTCCAGGTGAAGTAGCGCGTGTGATTACATGTACAACAAGAGCGCCAAGAAAAGGGGAAGTAAATGGAAGGGATTATTACTTCTTAAGCGAAGAGGAATTTGAAAAAAAAAGAGCTAATAATGAATTTTTAGAATGCACTAAAACTTATGATCATTCATATGGCACTTTAACTTCTTCTATTTCAAAGCTGGGGGAAAGAGAAAATGTTTTGCTTGTTATCGATGTAAAAGGTGCATTAACTCTGATGAAAGAGTTAGAATGTGTTTCTATTTTCATTACGCCTCCCTCTCTTGAAGAACTTGAAAGAAGAATTCGTCACCGAATGGAAGATAATGAAGAGGAACTAGCTAAAAGAATGCAGGTAGCCAATATAGAACTTGAAAAAGCATCTTTTTATGATTATAATCTTATAAATGACGAATTTACTGTCGCAGTCGAAGTAATAAAGAGTATCATTATCGCAGAAAGTTTTAGGAGACTTAAACATGGATAAGCCAAAGCAAAATTTAACAAACGAATACTTGATGAAGTCTTATGCGGATAATTTTTCATTGGCATTGAGGGCCATTGATTTAGCCAAAGCGCAAATAGCTGCAGGAAAAGCAGTGAAGCTTAGTGAAATTTTTGAAACACTTGCTAAAATTGCGCACTCATCATAATGAAAAATAAGGTTTTAATCACTGCGGCCTTGCCATATGCAAATGGATCTATTCATTTAGGTCATTTGGCAGGGGCTTATTTGCCTGCGGATTGCTATGCAAGATTTTGCAGATTAAGCGGCGCTGAGACGCTTTTTATTTGTGGTTCTGATGAATATGGAACTGCAATTGTTCATGGTGCGGAACTTGCTAAAAGAACTCCACAAGAGCAAGTAGATATCTATCACAAAGTGAATTCTGAGCTTTTTCAAAAACTTGGGATTCAATTTAATCACTATTCAAGAACTACATCAAAATTCCATGCCCCCTTTGTCCAAGAATTTTTTCTGCAACTTTTGAAAAACGGCTACATTGAAACTAAAGAGACAATGCAGCTTTATTCTGAGGCAGAAGATAGGTTCCTTGCCGATCGATTTGTTGTAGGTTGCTGCCCTAAGTGCGGTTTTGAAGAGGCGAGAGGAGATGAGTGCACAAAATGTGGCGCAAGTTATGAATCAACCGATCTAAAAAACCCAAAATCAAAACTAACTGGATCACCGCTTACTTTAAAGCAAACCATGCACTGGTTTTTGAAATGCGATTTATTTAAGGAACGTCTAACGGATTGGTTAAGTAATCTAGATTGGAAGCCAAATGTAAAAAACTTTATCGAGCCCTACATTAAAGATCTTCGAGAAAGGGCAATTACAAGAGACATGAATTGGGGAGTGCCTATTCCTCTTCCAAATACGGAAGGAAAGGTGCTTTATGTTTGGTTTGATGCGCCAATCGGTTACATTTCAGGGACTGCAGAATATTTTGCAGAAAAGGGAAATCAAGATGGTTGGAAGGATTTTTGGTTTGATAAAGAGACGAAATACGTCCAGTTTATTGGGAAAGACAATATTGTTTTTCATGCAGTGATTTTTCCCGCAATGATCATGGGGCAAGACCTGCCTTATAAGCTTGTTGATGAACTTCCTGCAAATGAGTTTTTAAATCTTGAGGGGAAAAAGTTTAGTAAGACGTCTGGCTTTTACATAGATTTAGAGGGTTTTCTAACAAGATACCCTGCAGAAGTGATTCGGTATACTTTAGCAGCAAATGCACCTGAGGCTCAGGATTCTGAATTTACATTTAAAGATTTTCAGATGCGTGTTAACACAGAGTTAGTAGGAAAGTTTGGAAACTTTATTCATAGAACGCTTACCTTTGTTTGGGATCGCATGGACAAAGTGATTCCCAAATGTCACGCTTTAAGCGAAATTGACAAAGAGTTTTTAGCAAATATTGAATCAATTGTTATGGATGCGAAACACTCATACGAGCACTTTAGACTTCGAAAGGCTTCTGCTTGCATTATGGAACTCTCAGCCCTTGCTAATGTCTACTTTGACCATAAAAAACCATGGGCTCTTATTAAAGACAAAGAAAAGAAAGAGGAGCTTGAGACGACCCTTTACTGTTCACTTCAGGCAATTAAGGCCCTTGCTCTGATAAGCTTCCCGATTATGCCTGAAACGGCAGAGAAAATCAGAAAACTCATTGGATTCACAACGTCATTAGAATCAAATACATGGGATAATATTATGAAAGAAGAACTAGAAAATGGCAAAAATATTTTAGAACCACATACCCTTTTTACCAAAATCGAAGATACGCAAATTGCCTCTGAAATAGCAAAACTTGAGGAAAATGCGCCTTTGCCACCAGCTACTCCTGTCAAATCAGAAGTTACCTTTGATGATTTTGAAAAACTCGACATTCGAGTTGGCCAAATTCTTTCTGCAGAACCTGTTCCAAAAAGTAGTAAGCTTCTTAAGCTAGAAATTGATTTTGGATTTGAAAAAAGAACCATCGTTTCCGGTATTGCCAAGCACTATAATCCTGAAGCTCTTCTTAATAAAAAAGTGATGGCGATCCTTAATTTCAAGCCAGTTAAGTTGATGGGTGTTGAAAGCCGCGGTATGGTCCTATCTGCCAGTGATGGCACAATTATGGAGCTACCAGCATTGGCAAGCGCCCCACTTGGATCCGAAATCGGCTAATTCACTGCTAAATAAAATATTCACCACAGAGCACACAGACATATTGTTAGGTTGTTTGATAATTTAAGCGAAAAGTTGCTTGCAAATTGTCAAAATTTATCAGCGCAGAGGCGCTAGCGCATACGGAGGCGCAGAGGTCGCGGAGAAGAAGTAAGTTTGGTATTTGATTTTTATAACAATCGGGTTAAAAATCGGGTCAGTAAAAAACATATAAAAATTTTATTTATTATTTCTCTGCGATCTCAGCGTCTCTCTTGCTTGGGCCTTGCCCAAGCCTCTGCGCTGATGAATTTTGAATATGCTTTCGTAGTAAAAGAACTAAAGTGAGCTGTTTGCTAGGCGTTGCCGCTGAGGAAGTAGGAGAGGCCGGTGTGCCGTTTTTCCACTTTGTCGTTTTTGATTGCTAATGCAATTGCTTGTTTGGTTCCAAGGAGGACTACGAGTTTTTTTGCCCTTGTGATACCCGTATAGAGAAGGTTGCGCTGTAAAAGCATGTAGTGAGAGTTGTGAATAGGCATGACGATGCAAGGAGATTCGCTACCTTGGAATTTGTGGACGGAAGCTGCATAAGCAAGGACGATTTCAATGAGTTCGCTAAATTCGTATTTGACGGGCTTCCCATCAAAAATGATGATTGCAAATTGTTCTTCCGTATTGATTTCATCGATGTAACCGACGTCGCCGTTAAAGATTCCTTTGGTATAGTTGTTCTTGATCTGCATGATTTTGTCGAGAGATTTTAAGGGCTGGCCCATTCGGTTAATGAGCGTTGGACTAGGATTGAGTCTTAGTTGGAGAGCGTTATTCAGTTGCTCTACGCCAATGGCTCCTTTTCGCATAGGGGCTAAAACTTGGATTTCGGATAGGGGATTAAAGCCGTATTTTGCAGGGATTTCTTTTGCAACAAGTTCAACAATTTTTTCTCTAAGAAGTTCAGGAGATTCGATTTCATAGAAGAGAAAGTCGGTGTTTTCCTCATTATTGTCTATTTCAGGAAAAATTCCTTTATTGATGTTGTGAGCATTGACAATGATTTTAGATCCTTTTCCTTGTCTAAAGATTTGGAAGAGTCTAGAGACGGGTATTACCCTGGAATCTATGATATCTCGCAATACAGAACCTGCGCCAACGCTTGGAAGTTGATCGATATCACCGATACAGACAACTTTTGCTCCATCAGGAAGCGCTTTCAGAAGTGAAAAAAAGAGATAGGTATCAATCATACTTGCTTCATCGATAATCATGAGGTCACATTTGAGCTGATTTTTATCGTTTTTTCGAAATGTACCGGAAGTTGCATCAAACTCTAAAATAATATGAATTGTGGACGCCTTTTTTCCGGTGATTTCAGACAGTCTTTTGGCTGCTTTTCCAGTGGGCGCGCAAAGAAGGATGTTTTCTGTTAACTTTTCATGTACAGCGAGAATGGCTTTTGTAATGGTGCTTTTTCCAGTTCCGGGGCCCCCAGTAATTACATGGACTTTTTCTGAAAAGCTTTTCTCTAACGCATCAATTTGTCCCGGTGCAAATTTGATGTCTAATTTTTTTTCAGCCCATTCTGCTGCTTTATCAATTTTCATGTCTCTGATCGTAGCAGGCGCGCGCTTAAGTCTTTTTAAGTGTTTGGCAATGCCGATTTCAGCAAAAAAGAGGGTCCGTAGCCAGATAAAAAGCTCTTCTTCTTCAGAAGTGGGAAGTCTTTTTCGAATGATTCGCTCAGAAATTTCAAGAGATGTGAGAGCTCTATTAAGATCTGCCTGATCAACGCCTAGTTTTTCACTAGCAAGAGATAATATGGCAATTTCAGGAAAGCAGACGTGTCCTTCGTCAGCAAGCTCTCGCAAGACAAATTCAATGCCTGCTTCAACGCGCATCGGATTATTTGCTTCGATCCCAAAATTTTTTGCGATGCTATCTGCTGTTTTAAACCCAATTCCCATCACTTCATATGTCATTGAATACGGATTTTTTTTCACAGTTTCGATACATTTTTCGCCATATTTTCGATAGATTTTTTTTGCCATTGAGGGGCCAATGCCATGACCTTGAAGAAAGACCATGATGTCTCTGCTCTCTTTTTGTTCGCCCCAATTTAGCACAATATTTGCGATTTTCTTTTTTCCAAAACCTTCGATTTCTTTCAAGCGCTCAGGTGTTTTATCAATAATTTCAAGAGCTTTATCGCCAAACTGGTCAACAATTCGCTTTGCATTAACAGCGCCAATTCCCTTGATATTGCCTGCTTCTAAATATTTTTGGATGCTATGAGCATCATTTGGAATCGTGAGTGAGTAAGATGCAACATCAAATTGCTTGCCATATTTAGGGTGAAAGCTCCATTTGCCTTTGCAGGATATGGTTTCTCCTAATTGAAGCGATGAGAAATGACCCACAATTTGGATTTCATCTTTTAATTTTCCCTGCAATTTTACTACAGAATAGCCGTTTTCCTCATTGGTAAAGACAATTTTTTCGATAATTCCGTTTAGTTCTTCTTGCATAGGAGCTCTTGTAATGAATGATTGCCTTGCACGAATTCTTTGAAAAATAGGTCTTCTTTTTCTTTGAGACTCGGGTCGTAGTATTCACAAATTTTTGATTTAACATAGTTTATCAGCGTCGGATTAAAAAGAAAATCGGTTCTTAACAGATAGAGCAATTTCCTCATCCCAATCAAAAGAGTAGGATCGGAAAGTGATTCTCCAATTATTTGTCCGAGTATTTTGGGAGGGGTAGTATTGTCTTTTAGTAATTGAATATATGTGCTTAATGATGGGTAGGGGAGAAGGTAATGAGATGCGAGCGCTTTTAGATCATGAAGGAAGGGGAGAGAGTGATTAAGCGGATCATAGAAAAAAAATTTTTCAAGAGTAACGACTTCAGAAAACGAGCGATCACCCCTGCACCCAACAAAATCTTCTGCAGACACCATCAACTTTTGAACATCAGCGGAAGATAAACCATGTTTAGCTTCTATTGTGAGCCGCTTACCTGTTTCATGAAGCGTAATCACGGTATTGTGCTCATGGTCATGGACAATAATTTCTTTTAGTTGATAGCCTGAAAAATCCCCATTTTTAAGCGCGGACAGTAAGGGGAGTAAGTTGCAGACAACAAGCGTTATATCGCTTAAGGTTCCTTTATTGTGAGTCAGCAATGCATGCAAATAGATCGCATAACCTCGCTCACTTCCCAAATAAGCAAAATAAAAGGGAGCCACAGACAAAGCGTCAACAGCAGAAACCTCCGTGTGAAGCAAGATCCCCCGTTCCAGCGGATGAACGCCCATACAAATATTGCCACTTTCCGGATGAAACCACTCAGAATCAATAAATCCATACTCACCAATGGACGCCGTTACGGGAATTTGTCCTATAGACACCCTGCGAATACCGTCCATAAGTAGCTTAAAATGAGGGTAATGCGTTGGAATTTGTAAGATTAGAGACGCCTCTGACATCTTTTTTAATAAAGCGTTAGAGAAGTGAGCCGGCTCCTCATTCTTATAAATAATAATATGATTTGGAAAATCATGACTCCTTAAAAACCTCGATTCCGTAGCTTCTACAAGCGTTACAAGCTCAATTTTTAAATCAGGTAATCCCTTTCTTAAAATTGCCGCCGTTGCAAGCTGCGCTGCCCAATCCCCAAGTCCCCCCGGCATCACCCACGTAAACAATACAACCGTTGAGTTAACCCTAGGAACGCACCCCTGATACCCAAACAGCCTCGCTCCCTCCAGCCACCTAGCCGCCACGCACTCAAAATCCCCAAAACGCCCCCCTTTAGGCAGCGACCCAAAAAATTTCGGCATCGCCCAACCCGGCAACCCAAAACCTCTTAACTCCTCTCCCCAAAGCTCTTCCGCACGAACCAGCGGATCCAACAATAAATTAAGCATAAAAACCATTGTATGAAAATCCGCGATTGTGCACAATTAGTCCTTTCAAACATTCCGGCTTAGCTCAGCGGTAGAGCAGTAGACTGTTAATCTATTGGTCGGTGGTTCGATCCCACCAGCCGGAGTTTCTTTCAAATACAAGGAAACCCATGAACGATACTTCCCCAATGGCCACTGCAGCCGTCTTTATTATCTACTTGGCACTATTATTTCTTCCCTGGGTGATTACACTGATCAAAAAGAAAAAGCAATTAGGCAAAACTTGGAATGTTCTGAATGAGAAGTCAGTTATAATTAAAGATAAGAAGCTTACCTGCCCACATTGCCAAAATGATCAATTTTCCAAAGTGGAAGGCCTCCTCACAACAAGCTGGGTTACATTTTTCCATTTCGCCTTTTGGAATCGCAGCGCCTCCTGCTTTGTCTGCTCTAAATGCAACAGTGTCCAGTGGTTTCTCTCACCCGAAGAAAAATCTGAACCCAAATAAAGCGCGCCGTTTCTTATCACCGCGCTACGCCATCTAGTCTTTTGCATAGTCAAATGTCAGAATGTCAGGCCTGACCCCCATCCTGACCCCCATCCCATTATGGTTATAAAAAAATGATTTAATTTTATGTATACATTGTTTGTAATAACTAGTTTCTTTATAATGTAGTGTAACTTGATTTGGAGTGAGGTATTAATTGTGATGTTAGGGGTTAATGGCAATAACGGTGTTTTTGTGCCTCGGTCTGTTCAAGATGAACAGAAATCCTCGTGTTTATGCAGATGTGTTCAAGTGGTAATTCAAGCGATTGTAGATTTAGTTAATTGCATATTTAAAATATTATTTTGTCAGTCAGTAGGAATGGAGCAAATTGTAGTTTTTGAAGACCCTGCGGCAATAGCAGCACTGAATCAAGGGCAGATTGATGAAATTCCAGTAGATAGAGTTCGGGATATTCGAAGCAGTTTGTTAATTCAAAGATTAAGAGGGGTAAAGCAAATACAAGCGATACCAGTAGATTGGATGAATCTTAGGATGTGCCAGAATTTTGATCAATGGGGGTACCAAATATGTGCTGAGCAAGTTCCTTATTTATCGAAAGAGCAAATCCTAGAGATGGCCCGCAGAGATTTTATACAGCCAGAAGCGTATAATTTTATAAATGAGTTAATACCTGAACAAATAGCTGCTTTAGCCGATATTCAAAGCGATCTATTAATTGTACAATTAAGAAAGCCTGAACAAATTCAGGCAATCCCAAAATGTCTGATGTTTTATATATCGTGGCATCAAGTGCCTTATTTAACAATAGAACAGATTTTAAGACTTAGTCGTCAAGATTTAGTTGAGGTCTTGAGTCAGGGGCAAGTAGATGCAATTCCAGCAGATAGAGTTAGTGATATCGAATGTAGCGAATTGCTTGAGAGATTAAGAAGAGTAGATCAAATACAAAAAATTCGAATAAATTGTCTAAGTCATATATTAGAGCATCAGGCTCTATATTTTACAGTAGATCAGATGCTAGATTGTGTAAGTGGGGATTACATAAGGGAATTTAATCAGGAACGAATAGATGCAATTCCAGCAGATAGAGTTTGTAACATTAGACAAACAGCGCTTTTGCGAAGATTGAGGAAGCCTGAGCAAATTGAGGCAATCCCACTTAATACAGCACTTAGGTCGATATTTGTCGATAGAATAGATGACCTATCTCGAGGAGAAATCGCAGTAATTCTTGCAAATATGGTCCCCGAGCTTCGATATGAGCGATTGCTTCAGCGAGTGTGGGAACAAGTAGGCTAACAAGCGGGCAAGAATAGGGTATAGAGGCGACTGTTGTTTTTCATGTAGCCTTCTTTTCAAACAGTTAATCGGGGTCAGATAATCGGGGTCATGAAATTGCAATTAACCATTAAGATAATAAAAGAAAAAGCTCTTAAAATAGCGATATGCAACGTCTGATCCCGATTAAGTTGTCTTCTTTGATACAGATTACACAAATGTTATCAAAATTATAATATTTAGGCCGGATGATCGGAGTAAATCAGCTTGGTAAATAGATAGTTTTTGCTCCATTCCTGCTCCAATTGCCGGTAAAATGACACCAAAAGTCACAGCTTTCCACCTTGCATAAAAACCCTTTGAAAGCTTATTATTTCTGACGTTACACGATGCAGAGCATTGTGGAGCGCTGCTTTTTAATTTACTGTTAATCTATTGGTCGGGGGTAAGGGTCCCACCAGCCGGAGTTTCTTTCAAATCCAAGGAAACCCATGAACGATACTTCACCGATGGCCACTGCAGCCGTCTTTATTATCTACTTGGCACTATTATTTCTTCCCTGGCTGATTACATTGATCAAAAAGAAAAAGCAATTAGGCAAAACTTGGAATGTTCTGAATGAGAAGTCAGTTATAATTAAAGATAAGAAGCTTACCTGCCCACATTGCCAAAATGATCAATTTTCCAAAGTGGAAGGCCTCCTCACAACAAGCTGTGAAGGATGTCAGGCTTGAGCCTTGAACTGACTCTTGAAATTTAAAATCTATAGCCTAAGCCAGCGCCTACTACAAAGCCTCCCACTTGGACTGTTTCTCCATACACATAGGGTTTGGAGGCGTTGAAATGACTTCGCACGTAAGAATATTCCCCAAAAATATCTACCAATAAACGGGAAATGGGAAAAAAGTTAAATCCTGTATTGATGAAACCTCCAAAACAATTCTTACTTACATTCTTATCAACAAAGGGAGAAAAGTTGTGTTGATGTGCATAGGCATAGCGTGGACCTATGGCAAAATATGCTTGCGCAAAAGAAGCGATTGTAAGGACGGGTTTGAGCCCGAGGCTGATTGGAAGTGCCCAAAAGTTTGTTTTCGAACCTGAAGCTTTACCATTTCTTCCCAGCCATTCCACGCTGCCGTAAATCTGGAGCCATTCTTTTAAGATGGGGTAGGACAAGCTGGCCTGCACATCTAATCCTCCCTGATCGTAGATTTTTCGCATCTTGGCATCAGCAAAAATGAAGTATCCCCCCTTAATCTCAAGAATGGGTCGTTTCATGAGAAAGTAACGATCGCACTCCGTCTGATTTGCTTCTTCGGGTTGCTTGGCTCCGGAATAAGTCTCCATACCAATCAACTGATGGACAAATGCAGTCAGAAAAATAAAAATCCATACGTACATGTAAAAACTCCTTTTTTATCAGGGAACTATGATTGTGATCGCGCTGCTTTCATTGCTCTGTACATCAAAAGCTGTTACTGAGTAGAGAGTTTGAATCCCTTTCTGCCTGTTATGATCCTCATACTGGAAAGTAGAAGCGCTTAAAGTAGCAATTCTTACATTTTCGCGGTAAACATAATAACCGGCCACACTTGATGGACTCTCTTTCCAGTTCAAGATATTGAATAACTCATATTCTAAACCGACGTCATTCTTTTTCTGATAACCTGTAAGATCCGTGGGACTACTCAAGGGAGTAGTTATCGGACCATAGGAGAAGATAACTCCGTAGTTATTTGCACCGCCCCTATATGTCATCCCGTAGAGTAAGTCATTCACTTCGATGAGAGAGCCATAAGGATATGCGCCCATAGGCGCGCTTGAATTATTGAAATCGAGAAGGTCAGTATAGGTACTAGTTGCCGGATCATAAGAGAAGATAACTCCGAAGCCACTTGCACCGCCTTCAGTTGTCATCCCGTAGAGTAAGCCATTCACTTCGATGAGGGAGCCATAAGGTTTGGCGCCCTTAGGAGCGTTTAAATTATTGAAATCGAGAAGGTCAGTATAGGTATGGGTTGCCGGATCATAAGAGAAGATAACCCCGTACGCATGTGCGCCACCTAAAAATGTTGTCCCGTAGAGTAAGCCGTTAACTTCGATGAGAGAACCCTTAGGATAGGCGCCCATAGGGTCGCTTCCATTATCGAAATCGAGAAGGTCAGTATAGGTATAGGTTGCCGGATTATAAGAGAAGATAACTCCGAACCCATATAGACCGCCCGCAGTTGTCATCCCGTAGAGTATGCCATTCACTTCGATGAGAGAGCCACCAGGTTGGGCGCCCATAGGGTCGCTTCCATCATTGAAATTGAGAAGGTCAGTATAGGTATTAGTTACCGGATTATAAGAGAAGATAACTCCGGCGCCATATGCACCGCCCCCAACTGTCATCCCGTAGAGTACGCCATTCACTTCGATGAGAGAGCCACTAGGAGAGGCGCCCATAGGGTCGCTTCCATTATCGAAATCGAGAAGGTCAGTATAGGTACTAGTTGCCGGATTATAAGAGAAGATAACTCCGTACCCATATACACCGCCTGCACCGCCCCCAGCTGTCATCCCGTATAGTAAGCCATTCACTTCGATGAGAGAGCCCATAGGATAGGCGCCCATAGGGTAGATTCTATTCTGGAAATCGAGAAGGTCAGTATAGGTAGTCGTTACCGGATCATAAGAGAAGATAACTCCGGCGCCGTATGCACCGCCCAAATATGTCATCCCGTAGAGTAAGCCGTTAACTTCGATGAGAGAACCATAAGGCCTGGAGCCCATAGGCGCGCTTGAATTATTGAAATCGAGAAGGTTTTGATAAGTCGTTGCGTGCATTTGTGCGAAACCGAAACAACAGAATGTGATAAAAATAAATACCCGCATTATCCTAATGCTCCCTTCTTTTTTAAATACTTGATAGATATCGCCTATTCTCGTCGCAAAGTCAAGAAAAAATTTATTACTATCCCATGATAGACGGGTCCATCCGACTCAGCAGTGAAGAAGTCATGACCCCTTCATTATTTGTATTTTTCGTAAAATGGAAAATGCCGCAATTTTGCCGGATAATGAAAGGCTTTTTCGAGAATGTTAATCTATTGGTCGGGGGGTAAGGGTCCCACCAGCCGGAGTTTCTTTCAAATACAAGGAAACCCATGAACGATACTTCCCCAATGGCCACTGCAGCCGTCTTTATTATCTACTTGGCACTATTATTTCTTCCCTGGGTGATTACACTGATCAAAAAGAAAAAGCAATTAGGCAAAACTTGGAATGTTCTGAATGAGAAGTCAGTTATAATTAAAGATAAGAAGCTTACCTGCCCACATTGCCAAAATGATCAATTTTCCAAAGTGGAAGGCCTCCTCACAACAAGCTG
>CAZKFL010000024.1:369-30200 GCA_964552055.1 uncultured bacterium | reverse complement strand
ACCCGGACAGGTTCCCCAGTGTCCAAGTAACCTTGGCTTAATATCAGACTGTAACAAAGGTCTTTTTAATAATGGATTATCGAGTAGATAAATTTGCCCAACCGACAAATAATTTGCCGCCCGCCAGTAAGCATCCATCTTTTCCAGTTCATCCATGACCTCTATATAGAGTGGAGCTTTATATTAGTAAAGCCCCAACTAGAAATTAGGTCCCAAGCACTCTCTCGGCAAGTTGCCTATAAGCAATTTCCAGGCTGGAAGCAGGTTGTACCATCTGGGCAACAGATAGTACCGCATGCGTTACCTTCTGGACAACATACAATTCCTGCTCCGGGAGAATGAGGCAAGCTGATTTCCCCATTAGGGCAAGGACTAATGGTAAGAGTCAATTCGTTATAGCCTTCTTTAACCGTAAAATAAAGACCCGGAATTACCACACTTTGCCAAGAAGTCATCGAACCACTCCAGAAAGCATCAGAAAAGGGAGGAACAAGGTTTATATGATTGGTCATACTACCTCTATTAAGCGATTGCGTATTATTAGGAATTTGATAAAAATAACAGTTATCTGGTGGCAGATTTTGCGAAATAGTAATAGTATAATTTGTGTTCGGCGCTAAGTTATAACACAGTGGCATGTTTAAATCATTCGAAGGCTTAGGATTAAAAGTTAAAGAGTCAAAAAGCCATCCATTAGCAATATTATCAAAACCAATTCCTATCCATTGGCTACTGTTATTATTTACGTTCAATGTTACGCTCATATTATAAATTCCCCTTTTTGTTCTAATTGATTTTATAATAAAAATATTATCAAATAGCCGATTATAACATAACTCTATAATTATAAATGAGTCGGTGCCTGACCCCCCAAGGTTCCAAGATAAGACTTTGTGACTCTGTTTCCTAATTCAAAATAATCAAGTCGCAGCGTGATTTTCGGAGAAAATCATTGTTGCTATCTATAACTAACCTTTTATTTTGAATAATTCTGTTTCATCATTTTGTTTAATATTAAAGACTTAACATAAACTTCAGAATTGATAGTCGCATCCGCTCTCGAACCTAGATTTTCACCAAAAGTTCGCTTCCATCTAGAAAAGGCTCCTTCTACATGAGATCTTTGGTTGTATCCAGTAAGTTTAGCCCATATACTTCTAGCCTCATCGTCCCCGCCTAAGAGGCGAATCAAATTTATATGCTCACGCCTTGATTTTGCTCCAGTAAAAGGACAAGCACCCTTGCGAGGTGGAGTTAGTAAATCTTTTTGGTGCTCAGCTGCTAGGTCATATAAACCGTGAGTATCTGCTATGCCGTCGATAAGTAATTTGCCTTTTCTTCTATTACCACGATCCAGAACATCCTTAACATGTCTAAGATCATGAGTATGTTCATTTGTTGCTTTAGCAAAGATAATCTCTTTTGTTTCAAGATTGATTCCGAGATGAATTTTTTTCCATCTGCGCCGTCCGCCATATTTTTCTTTTTTCCATTCGCCTGATTGATAAATTCGTACCCCGCTTGTATCAAAAACAATATCTGGAACGCCACGTTTAGAAAGGATATAAGTAGGAATCTGAAGTTTTTTCATTCGTTTATTGATGCAGCTATAATGGGGAATTTCGATAGAAAGATGGAGCATTTCGATAAGAGACTTTGAAAATCCCACAAGCTGCCTAAACGGAAGATGATAGACGAACTTCAAAATCAAGAGTGGAAGAATCGCATCATCTGAAAATTTAAAAGGCCTTCCGGCTTTGCTGCTAGGCGCTGCTCGCCATTTTTTTATAGCCTCGGAAGAGAACCAAAAATTAATACTTCCGCGATTTTCTAGAGCTTTGTTATACTCAGACCAGTTACATTTCATGTAATCACCCACAGGTTGTATTTTTGTTTGGCGACTTAAAATTTTACCTGTGGGTCTTTTTTTTTATCAACTTAAGAATTTAATCATCTTTTCTTTTCGCCTACGGCTCTCCCTCCTTCCCTGATCTTGAAAACCTGCAATCGGCAGGTTAAAAGATTGGCATCTATGAACATCAAAATGAAAAACTATTCTTCACAAACGAAGTTTGGGTCCCTTTGATTATTTCTACGGGCACTTTTAAATGTGCCCGTAGCCCTACGGCTGATTATGGCAAAGGAAAATCACAGTTTGCGAGTCCGAAGGATCGCCAGAGGTGAGGCTGTATTTTCTACGCGAACCCGAGCAAAATGTGATTTGCCAAAGCTAGAATCGGCCTTGGGGGGGCGACTGGGGTTCTCCCCGGACGCTTTTTTTTAAGCATAAATTTATCTAAAAATTCTTAGGAATTAGGAAACAGAGCCAGACTTTGTAATAGTTTTTATTTTAATTAATCGCCGTGTTTTTTTCTTTTACCTAACGTTACGTTAGGTTGTATACTGATGGTACTTTTAAATTGTGAGGTGTTTTTTGGAATATAGTGTCGAAAAATTAGCGGAGCTTTCGGGTGTAAGTGTCCGGACTCTTCATTATTATGATGAAATCGGACTTCTGATTCCTTTGATGAGAGTTGGTAATGGCCGGAGAATTTATGGGATGGAGGAGATGTTAAGGCTTCAGGAAATATTATATTTTAAGGAAATCGGATTAAGTTTGAAGAAAATTCAAGCAATTATTGATTCAAAAAATTTGAGTAAAGTTGAAGTTTTGTCATCACAAAAGCAATTAATAATAAAAGAAGTTGATAGATATAAAAAATTATTAAAATCAGTGGATATAACAATAAATCATTATAAGGGTTTAAAAATGACTAATAAACAAATCGTTGATAATTTTGAAAATTTTAAGAAAAAAGCAGATGCTGCAAAAAAATACGTAGAGGAAAGGGTTTCTAAGGAATTAATGGAATCTACTATAAATACATTAACTTCTATGAGTGAGGAAGATAGATTGGTTTATGTTGCAAAAACAAAGCAAAATTTATTTGCAATGATGGAGGCAATGAACAAAGGGTTAGCTCATGATAGTGTTGAAGTACAAAGGCTAACCAAGGACACATTTAATTTGTACCTCAAGGAGCCGACAAAGGAAGAATATTTGCGATCAAGAGATTTCATTAAAGATAAGAATGCGAATCTGTTTATGTTTGAAATGAATTCTGAACTGCCTGAATACATCTTTCAAGCAATGGGAGTTTTTGCAGAGCGAAACTTCTCATAAATAAATTCGGGCGTTCTAAGTATGTATTAAACGGGCTCTTAGGACGCCCGTTTTGTGTAGAGGGCAAAAGGTGAGGTGGTCGTTTACAAGGCCGACAGCTTGCATATAGGCATACATGATGGTTGGTCCGACAAATGTCATCCCCCGCTTTTTTAGGTCTTTAGAAAGAGCGATGCTTTCTTTTGTTTCTACAGGAAGCTCTTTTAAAGAAGCGCACTTGCTAAATAGGGGAGTGTTATTAACAAAATGCCACAAATAGCTATCAAACGATCCAAACTCAGCTTGAATATCTAAAAAAGCAATGGCATTTCGCCTGGCAGCAAAGATCTTCAGGCGATTTCGAATAATTCCTGCATCATGCATAAGTCCATTTAACTCGGCATCTGTCATCAATGCAACTTTTTTAGGATCAAAATGATGAAATGCCTTGCGATATCCTTCGCGCCTTTTTAAAATCGTCTCCCAAGAAAGTCCCGCCTGTGCACCTTCCAAAATAAGCATCTCAAAAAGCTTTACATCATCATGCACCGGAATACCCCATTCAGAGTCATGATACTCTGCATAAAGTTCCTTTCCTAGTCCTTCGCCAAAACATCTCATACCTTAATTTTGCTCGATCGCTATAAAAAATGCAATTAATTGTATAGAAGACGAAATGTCTATATGGGGTATTAGTGCGGTTTGATTTGATCGGTGAAGGATTTGCGACGGGCAAATTTTCGGATGCCATAGATGATGGCGGCTAAGAGAATGATGATGCCAATAACTTCAATTGTGGAGGGGAGGGTCATAGTAAGAAGATAAAAGAAGAGGACTCCAAAGATTGTTTCAAAGATGGTGAGCTGACCTGCGAGGGAGACGGGGAGGTGAAGGCTTGCCTTATTCCAGAGGAAGGCCCCAACCCATGAACAAAGGAGTCCGAGAGTTGCGCTCCCAAGTAGGAATTTTGGCATGAAGTATTTGGTCAATTCCACAGGGGTTTCAATAAATGGGGCCAATGCAAGCATTAGGATGAAGGCCCAAAAGAGTGAGGAAACGCCGATGAGGGTTGCCCAATCACTAGATCTGACTTCTGCGTGTTTGTTTAGAAATTTAGAGTTTGCAACTACGTACCAGCTCCAGGCAAGAAGTGATGCAAAGCTGCATGTAAGCCCAATTGAGTAGGAGATAGGTGATGGGCTTTCTATAAATTCGGGATAGTTAATGATGATAAGACCGAGTAGTATAAGAAGTGATGGGAGAATAAGGCTTTTAAAGGTAGTTTCTCTATTTTTCCAGTTGCCATAAAATGCGATTGCTATGGGGCTAATACCTAAAATTAGAGCGCAAATAGCTGGAGACGAATACCTTACCGCTAGAACCAAAAAAGTATAGTAACCAATTGTTGCAATTAAACAAAAATAGAGGGCTTTGATCCAAATTCTTTTAGGGAAGTTGCCATACCCGCTCGATTTTGCACGCCAAAACATGAGGAGAGAAGCTGTTCCATAAAATAAGTATCTCCCAATGACAATTTCGAGTGTAGAATATTCGGGCATAAAATAAGGGACAATAAAAATCAGGCCCCAAACAAAGCAGGCGCCAATTGCTAAGGCAATACCAATAGTTAAATTTTTTTGTGGCATAGGCCCAATATAGCTCACTAATGAATTAATTTGACAGAGGCATTTGATGAATTCTGTACACCAGGTCTAATGTTTAGGTTTGATCCCATCTTCTCTCCAACCGCTGCTGACGCTGCGCAGTACCTGCTTTGGCTTTTTGTTTTGCGAATATTATTGTAGATCCTATCTTGAGCGTCAAGTAATTGATTTTCAAGGATCATTAACGCCTTGGAGTCTTCCATTGAATAAGTTTTTTTAAGCGCTCCGATTTTGTCGCAGTAGCCGTGTGAAACACCTAGGAAAAATGAGTTTTTTTGTGTGATTCCCGAAAGGTTGGTTTGCTCCCAAAGTTTTTCTAATTCTGTTTCCAATATGGTTGCAACATAGCTAGCAATTTCGACATTAGTGGGAGTTCCGAGAATTTCTAGATAGGTAAATTCAGTCGATTTGTTATATAGAGCAGAGACAAAGAAGGTTCCTAGTATATTTCCAATCGCGCTCATCTTGGCATTGATTCGTTTGCTTTTTAGAATGCGCTTTACGACCATTTTTTCTTCGTTACTGTTTTCAATATAAGTAACATCCATATTATGTTTTAATAAAAGCTGTCTAGATTTTATGAGGGCGCTCTCAGCTTCATGTTTATTGCTACTCGAGGAGAGTGCCATCAGTTTTTGCACCTTTCTAAAGATTGCGCTCTCTTCAGAAAGAAGATGCCCCTCTTCATTTTCGAGGCATGCAGTTGCTGCTGAAATTTCTTTTCCCCAATGCATTTTGCTGCAAAGTGTATGAAATTCAGAGCCATGTGAACTAACATTTGGGCCATGAGTAATATACGTTATATAGTGAGCGAGTTCGTGCTTAATTGTGTTATAGAGAGTTTGCTTACTTGCAAGCATCAAGCATTCATTAAATCCGAGCTCATAAAAATAAGGATCAAAATAGCCTAAAGTTTTTTTTTGATTATAAACAACAACCTTTATTGGGTAGGAGTTTCTCCTCTTGCTGTCATAAAACCTTTCCCCATGGACTTTTAGTCCAATTTCCTTTTGGAGAACCTCCTTTATGACTGCTTGAATTTCTGAAAGAAATTGGAATATTTTTTTGGAATACACAAACATAGAAAAAAATGGTATCATGGGTGTGATTTTTTAAGAAGGTGATATGGAAAATTTTTCTGAATCGGTGATGAATGCCTTGCAGCTTGCTTTGCGTAATGCAAAGAGTGGAAATCAAGTTGAGGTTGACGAAAATCATTTTCTAATCGAGCTACTCAAGGATGAGAATGGATATTTTCGTGTGCTTTTGAAAGAGATAAATTTTGATGTTTTGTCTTTAATGGGAGATGTCGAAATTGCTATTAAGCGACTGCCAACCTTTGAAAATTCCGGTGAAACAAAAGTTGGAGGCTCCCTTGGTTCCATTCTTCATGAGGCTGAATCAATTTGTAAAAAGTGGAAAGATACATATATTAGTGGCGATCATGTGCTTCTTGCTTTTTGGAGAAAAGGTGGGGAGCCATTTAAGGGGTGGAAGGAAAAATCTAAAATTTCTGAGAGTCAGCTAGAACAAACAATTATACGATTAAGAGGAGATCAAACTATGGATTCCCAAACTGCAGAGCAAAATGTTAAGGTTTTAGATAAGTATTGCAAAAACTATACAAAACTTGCCAGAGATGGGAAGCTTGATCCTGTTATTGGTCGTGATGATGAGATTCGAAGGGTGATTCAGGTGCTCTTAAGACGGACGAAAAATAATCCGATGATTATTGGGGAGCCCGGAGTTGGAAAAACGGCAATTGTTGAGGGTTTAGCGCAGCGAATTATCCAAGAAGATATTCCAGAAGCACTCAAAGGTAAGCAGGTGATGGTCCTTGATATGGGGGGGCTGATTGCCGGTGCTAAGTATCGTGGTGAGTTTGAAGAGCGTTTGAAGGGTGTTTTGTCTGAAGTTGAAAAAGCAGAAGGTGACATCATTTTATTTATTGATGAGATTCATACCCTTGTCGGAGCCGGTGCAACGGAAGGCGCAATGGACGCGGCAAATTTATTAAAGCCAGCCCTTGCAAGAGGATCGCTTCACTGTATTGGCGCTACCACGCTAAATGAATTTCAAAAGTATATTGAAAAAGATGCTGCACTCGAGAGGCGGTTTCAGCCTATTTTTATCGGAGAACCAACGGAAGAGGACTCAATTGCCATTTTACGTGGACTTCGTGAAAAATATGAGATTTATCACGGCGTGCAGATTACTGAGGATGCAATTCATGCTGCGGTGACATTATCGACTCGGTATATTACGGATAGAAATCTTCCAGATAAGGCAATTGATTTAATTGATGAGGCTGCGAGTTTGATTCGTATGCAGCTAGGTAGTAGGCCTCTTCCAATTGATATTAAAGAGCGTGAGTTATCTTCTTTGATTGTTGAAGTAGAGGGGCTTAAAAGAGAAAAAAGTCCGAGCTCAGAAGAAGAGATGAAAAAACGTGAGAAGGAAATTGCTCTTATTAAAGAGGAATTAGGGAAGTTAAATGCAAGATGGGAAAATGAGAAAAAACTCCTTCTTTCTTTAAAGGATAAAAAAGATGCCTTGGAGAAGATGCGTTTTCAAGAAGAACAAGCCGAAAGATTTTCTGATTACAATAAAGTTGCTGAATTCCGTTATGGAAAAATACCTGCCCTTGAAAAAGAGATCCAAGATGCCCAACTGCTGCTCAGTTCAAAAGATGGTAGGCTCTTACAAGAAGAAGTCGATGAAAACTTAATTGCTCAGATTGTCTCTAAATGGACCGGAATTCCTGTGCAGAGAATGCTTGCCTCCGAGGCAGAGAAGCTACTTACATTGGAAAACGAGATTGCAAAGCGCGTTGTAGGTCAGCCCTTCGCAATTAAATCTGTTTCTGATGCAATCAGAGCTTCCCGTGCAGGTCTTAATGATCCCATGCGCCCAATTGGCGTTTTCTTATTTGTGGGTCCAACAGGCGTTGGTAAGACAGAGCTTGCAAAGGCTCTAGCTGAGCAACTCTTTGATCAAGAAGATGCGATGATCAGGTTAGATATGTCTGAGTATATGGAAAAACATTCCGTTTCCAAACTGATTGGCTCACCACCTGGATATGTGGGCTATGATGAAGGTGGACAGTTAACAGAATCTATTCGAAGAAGGCCCTATACAGTTGTGTTACTCGATGAAATTGAAAAAGCCGATCACGATGTGTTTAATATCCTTCTTCAGGTCTTTGATGAGGGCCGCCTAACAGATAGTAAAGGGAGAAAAGTAAACTGTAAGAACGCTCTTTTTATTATGACGTCAAACATCGGCTCTGAAGAGCTCCAAAATAGCAAGCACACCACAAAAGAAGATATTATTGCTACAATCGACCCTATTTTACGCAGACATTTTAGACCTGAATTCCTCAATCGTCTAGATGAAATCCTCCCCTTTATGCCCCTAAAAGAAGAAGTGATGGAATCAATTGTCGAGATCCAGTTACGCCTTATAGCAAAAAGACTTACATCGAGACACATCCATCTTTCCTGGAAGAAAAATGTGCTTGCGCACCTGGCAAAAGAAGGGTATGACCCTTTATTTGGAGCAAGGCCTCTCAAGCGTCTTATCCAACACTCAGTTGTGACACTTCTTTCCAAAGAAATTTTGGCGGGAAAAATTCCCGGCGCATGTGATCTCGAACTTGATTTACAGGGTGGTGATATTAGCTATAAAGTAAATTAAGGGCAACTGACTCTATAGTGAGGATATAGAGCAATGTTGTGAGAGAAAGTGTTCTTTCTTGTAAAAAATTCCTTTGCAGTTTTTGTTTTGTTTATTTAAGATATCTTTACAAACAATTTTTAGCACGGGGGAATGGGTATGACATCAGGAGCAATTGAATTAGTCAAGTTAGGTTGTGGGGAGCATTCTCCTCTTGTAGCGTATGACGAATTGTCGCTTAGAAGGATGAGGATGGAGGATATTCCAGCAATTCATGCTTTGTTTTCAAATGAGCTAAATTTCCAAGGATATGAAAGTGGCTTTCGAAAGAGTCTGGATGAAGTTGCTCATCTTGTAGAGAGAGATATTCGACGGTTAGATTATACAGGTTATGTTATTGCTTCAGGTGATTTGGTTTTAGGACGAGGGGCTATAGGGCAAGGATATTTTCCAAAAGATGATACTATTGGAGCATATCAGGCAGCACCAATAGACGAAACGCTAGACGGTAAAGGGCCTGCGGAAGTGCAAATTGGCGATTTCATAACTGCAGATAAGAAAGTCTTAGAGAGTATAGGGCTTACCAAAAGAGAAGCTTATGAAAAAACAATTTGGATGCTTCTAGCATTAGCTAATGAGCATATTAGTAAGGGTGTTTTGCAAGGGGGTCAACTTGTTAGAAGGGTTATAATCACGGTAATTGATTCGAGTAAACAAGCCATCTCTGAAGAGATGGGTGAAGATTTACTTATAAAAACTCATGTAATTCGTAAAATTTTTGGTGAGGCTGTAGGCTTTTTATCACCAAAATCAATTGACCCAAGAAATTATAGCGAACACGTAAGAAAGGTTTTTAGCATTAGCAGTGAGGATTTACCAGGTAAACTTGAAAAGCACTTGTTAATTGAGCGGGAGAAGACTTTTTAGAAGGGCCTTTTTATCAAGTTTAGCAATCCATATTTCGTGGTCTTGTCTGCCATAAGCTAATAGTATGTGGTCCTCATAAAAGATGTAACCACAGGGAAAGACCACGCGAACGGGATGCCAATAGGGCAGGTATTTGCGTCCATGATAGAAGTTTTTTCCTATTATAGGCTCGGGGCTGATTTTAGTAATTTGAAAAGGGGGCTCTTTTTCGAATGTGTAGGCTCCGATAAAGTAGTGGGGCATTGTTTTTCCATCGGAATGATCTGTTGCAACATTGATTGAGGAATGAAAAAATGCAAGATACTCAGATCCTATTTTAAGTGCCGGCGTCCCTCCGCGTAATTCTCCCCATTTCCAGGAAATATTAGACCTTGTTGTTGCAACAAGATCACATGACTCTGATCCGTCTAATAGGGGCCTTAATACTTTATGTGGGAGTAAGCTATATGATAGGAGTAAGTTGCCCTTATATTCAAATGGAACCCAGTTTTTCTCTCGTCTTTTTTGGGACTGTCCAGGAAAATCTGTTAGTGATTCGATTTTGTTCAAGCTGAATCTTTTGCCATCAAAGTCAAGTTCCCCGACTTGCATTCGAAAGCCTCCTTCAGTTATCACTTTATTCTGATTATCGCTGTATACAATATAGAGGCGTTCATCAATATTGATAAGTCTTGCATCTTCTGATCTCGCAAGAATTTCTCTTTCAAATGTTGCGCCTGGGAGATCTAGTATATGGGGGTCGCCGTCAAGTGTGAGATCATCATTCAGAAAGACAAGTCCTACACACGAAAAGCTAGAAGATTGCACATCAGAGAAAAGTTCTTCTGAACATGTGGGAAAATCTCTAAAGCTAAGAAGAATATGACCTCTCCAGTGGACAATTGAAGCATTAAAGGCAAAAGGGTGGCCGGGAATTTCAATTTGTTTTGTTTTTAGAACAAAATCTTGTGCTCTTTTTTCTAGATCGATTCCGCATAAGTCATTCTTCAGTAGGAATAAGGCTATCAAGCAAGCCTTTTTTATCCAATTTAGCGATCCAAAGTTCATAATTTTGTCTCCCATAAACAACATAAATATAATTATTATCAAAAACAAAGCCCCCAGGAAAAATTCCCCTCCAGGATCCAAACAAAGGTGGATATATTTTCCCGCTGAAAAAACCTTTACCAATAATTGGCGTGGGAGAAATAGCTGTCATTTCAAAAGGAGGCTTTGTTTTATATGTAGCAGCCCCCATAAAGTAATGGAGCATCTCTTTTCCGCTAGACTCGACTGAAGACATACGAATCGCTGTGTGAAATAGTGTTAAATATTGATCTTCTATTTGTAGTGATTGCGTTCCACCGCGCAATTCCCCCCATTTCCATTCAGGAAGAGTTTTATAAGAAGAACTAATGGTTTCACATTTCTCGGTTCCAATTAGTGGCTTAAATACGAGATGTGGATTCAAGCTATAGGATAGAAGGAGGTTATTTTGATAGGTAAAAGGGGTCCAGTTTTTTTCACGTAAATTTTGATTTTCCCCTTCATACTGTGATAATTTGTCTTTATTAACTAGATAGAAAAGGCCATTTTCTTCTTTTAACTCTGCTATAAATACTCTAAAATTTCTTTTGGCAATTACTTCCTCTTCATTGTTAGAGTATACCATATAAAGATGGCCATCGACTTCAATTAACCTTGCATCTTCAGCTCTTTTGCATTTCATAGAATCATGTTCGCAAATTACTAAAATTTGTGGTGGAGTTTCAGGATTGAAATTTTCATCTAGCCAAATTAATCCTATTTGAGATGAATTATAGGGGTCTTTGTGATTTGAGATATTTCTGAAACTTAGTAATAGCTTTCCTTGCCATCTGATTATAGACGGATTAAACGCATTTGGATGTCCTGGAATATGGATTTGCTTTAATTCAAGAACAAAAGGATCTGAAGACTCTTCAAGATGAATAATATCAGCATTTAGAAAAACTATAAGACATAAAGCTATCAGAAATTTCATGGGTTCACCGGTACTAAACTATTCATTAATCGTTCTTTGTCGATTTTTACAACAAAACATTCATGATCCTGTCTTCCATACACAACCCATATATATTGATCGTCAAAGATGAGTCCGCCTGGAAAAATTGCTCTTAGCGGTTTCCATGTTGGATACTCTGGTGGATTATAAAATGTTGTGCCAATGATAGGCTCCCTACTAATATGAGTCAAAGCAAACGGGTAGTTAGGTTGAAATCGATAGGCTCCCATAAAATAATGGGAAATTTTTTGTCCTTTTGATTGGACACTTTTCATATCAAGAAAAGAATGAAAAAAACCAAGGTAGCTCTTTCCATCAAGAAGAGCTGGCGTACCTCCACGTAATTCTCCCCATTTCCAGTCAATGTTTGCATGATGAATGGATAGAGTTTCACAGGATGTACTATCAGGAGATAACTTAAAAACTCTGTGTGGATTAAGGCTATAGGAAAAATGTATATCACCTTTATAATCAAAAGGAGCCCAATTCTTTTCAATCCAGTTTTTTGGGTCTCCTGAAAAACTTAGTATTGGCTCTGGATTAAAGATATAGAATTTCCCTTCATTGTAATGAAGCTTAGAAATAAGCATTCTTCTTTTGTCTAAATCTGTATCATTAAGAATATTGTTATATGCGATATAAAATGAGTCACCAATTTTTATTAGTCGTGGGTCTTGAGCTCTGGACACTTTTAAATGACGTCCACCATAAATTGTAAGCAAGGTGGGTTCATCTTCTGGTTCAAAATCTTCATTTAACCATACAAATCCGATGATGTTTGGTGTTTTGGTTAGGGGATCGCGCGCTCTAAAACTTAATAAAAGCCTGCCATTTTCGAAGCGAACAATCGAAGGATTGAAGGCGTGGGGATAGCCTGGAATATGAATTTGCTTTTCTTCGAGAATAAAGTCTTGAGCTTTCTCATCTAAATTCTCTAGTTTATTTGCATATAGTTGCAATGTACATGCAAGAAAAAGCAGTTTAATCATCTAGCTCCTGAAGAATAAATGAGGGTCTTTGAAATTCATTATTCGGCCAAAATTCAAATGGGAATGAATCATATAAAGGCTCTGGATCAAATTGAATGGGAGGCTCACAATTCATCGATAACGCTTCATCTAAAGACGTAGCAAACGTAAAATTTGGTCGGCCAGTTGAAGAATAATAATCTTCATATTTAAAAAGCGGTTCTTTTTCAGATAGCCGAACATACTTTGCCGGAATGCCATATGCCTCTGCTAAAATAATTCCATGTAGAGAACTTGAAAAAACACATTTGCTGTCGAGAATTTTTTTAATAACGTCATCCCAGGGTTCTGTTGGATGGACTACAAAGGGTATTTCTTCCTTAGAAAATAGATGTCTTTCATAAATGTGTGGGATAAAAATAAAATCTCTTTTGGGCTTTTTCCTTTTTTTAAATTCCGGAAATAAATAAGGAAATAGTAGTGCCGGATCACCATACACTTCAGGGCATTCAATTCCAAAGTTATCTTGGATAAAGTTTCTTGTTAAAGGCCCTCTTACTGCCCGTACATCAAGATCAGTAAATGAATAGTCCTTTTTTTCCGTTTGCTTATGATTTGAGCCTGTGCCCCAAAGAAGATCTCCTGTTTTAGCAAAATATAGAAGAGACCCCAAAGCAAGAAATTTTGGCATTGGTTTTTCTGATTTTTTATAAATTGTGACAGGATCTCCAAGAATGCGCTCTACAATTTTTACAGAAAGATAGTCACCAAAATTGACAAAATCTTTCTGTTGCCAGTAGTAAAGAGGCAGGCCCTCACAAGATCCCCATGAAGGAGGTAAGAGCAGTAGTAGAAAGAAAGCGGGGATAAAATAATAGGCTTTAAGATTGAATAATATTTTTTGCATGGTAAAGTGTTACCAAAAGCAACAATATTTGTTCAATAGAAAAATTTAATTTGAGGTTTTGATATAATATTGATTGATTTCTTTAATATTTTAAGAGAGAGCGTATTGCAATTTTTTGTTCCACCTACTTAAGGTGTGTTCAAGTAACGCAATACGCTCTGGACCAGAATTTTATACATCTCAGAAGATGTAATTCTGAAAAATTGTATTTAATTATGCATTTAAAATTGGCTGAGCTTCCTCTTCCCAAAACGGGGTGTAAAGGAGTGCTCCGTCAGCATTGTTAATATTCATTACATGCATTTTATCAATCCCAAGTTGATTCATAAAACCTAAAACAAGAATGGGATTTGTTACAGCAACATTTGTGTAATCGCCTTTACCTAAATCAGAATCTTTTAGTCCGTCAAGAGCGTAAACCTTCTCTGATAGTTCAGTTTTTGTGAATTTGTCTTGCTTGTCAAGAAGAGGGTAAATTCTGTAGGCAAATATATTACCGATACCAATAACTTTTGTATTTGGATTCGCTATTTTTTCCTTAAAGAAATTGCTCACTTTTTTTGAAATTTCGATAGCATGTGATTCTGCATGTTTAATTTGGGGGAGAGTGAGGGGATTAGGCGTTTGAATTTTATTCGGATTTTCTTGCTTTATGTGTTTGATTATTCTGTTTTTAAAAGGAACAGATGCATCAAGACCTCGATGAACGACCAATTTTCCTGATTGATCTAATGTTGTGAATTGATAGCTTCCGCCACCAATATCCCAAACAATAAGATCCTCTGGAGATACATCTACTTGCGCTGCAGTCGCTTCAAATCCTAAAGTCCCTTCAAGATTTTGATCAACAATAATAATTTTAATCCCTGTTTCCTTATCAATTGCTTCAATAAATTCCTTTGCGTTTGCAGCTTTTCTAAACGATGCTGTTGCAACTGCAACTACTTTTTCAGCACCCCATTTTTGTGCAATTTCTTTACTTTTCTTAAGAGCGTCAAGTCCTTCCTTCATAACTTCTTCACTAAAAGTATTGTCCTTTGATTTCTCAAGTTTTTCTTGATACTGGACAGCGAAAGATTCGTCTATAAGGACTTTTTCAATTTTCTGTGTCTTCAAATTAATTTTAACTACTTTTAGTTTTGTGGCGCCAGAACCTATATCAACAGCTGCGCGAACCACTACATCTTTATTTTTAAAAATGGGAAGAGAGGTGAAACTTAACCCTAAAATCAAAGAAACTAATAGTGCGCTTATTATAGAGATAATTTTAATATTTTTTTTCATAATAGATCCTATTGTTATTAGCAACATGTTGATGTCTATTATAAATAAATAGCTTATTTAATTCACTTATTTGTTATTTAATTATATATTCAAAAAATTATAATAGCGTCTGATACAGCTTCGATGAATTTTCCATCCTGCTTAGTTGTGCCGCATGGTTGATTGACTACCTCTCCCTCAATTACCATAGTTGAAGAGCCGCCCCCATCGAGATTTAATGCTTCAATGCACCCTAAACTAAGCATGAGTTCTGATAACTCATTTATATCCATTCCGCCTGAAATTTTTGAATCAACAACTACGAATACCCAATCACCGTTATCTCTAAATCCGACAGCTGTTCTTGCGTGTCTGTTAATCAGAAAAGAAGCTACTGTTTGTTCTTGAGTAAAATCTTTAATCGGATGTCTGTTTTGTAACAAGACAGGAGTGCCTCCAACAATATGTTCAAGACCGTTCCAATCTTCAGCATTGGTATAAGGTGGACTAAATGCGGGAATTACCTCGATTCTGCAATCAGGTGGACATGTATTCATTTGATAATTGGTTAATACTCTATCAATCAATATATTTTGATTTGCACTTGACCAACCTATTGCGCCTCTTGGCTTAACAGGTGTTCCCATCCATTCATTGTTAATTTTTAATGCACCTGCTGGACTTCCATTAATTTTCCAAAACCCCCCATTAATTGCAGCAATTGCCCCATATCTTTTAGCAAGTGTCTCAACTGTTTCTCTTTGAATATCCTCACCTGAGGCTCTAACCGGAATGATAAGATGTTCTAGAGGATTTACCACAAGAATGTGAATAGAAGTTGAATTCTTATCACTTGTGTATTGATAGGAAATCCCTGATGCATTCAAAGAAATGCAAAACAAGGATAAACAACTCAAAAGTAGATTCAAGTAACGGTTCTTCATTATTATTTTTTCAGCTCAGCCTTAAAGCCGCAACCTTTTAAAATTTGAGGTTTCCCAAAATACTCAATACGCGGCCATGATCTACAAATCATAGGGCGAAGGAGATAAGAGCCACATGTACCGTCTTTTTTTAGATACCTACAACCCATGACGTAGATTTTCATCCCATCAATTTCATGAAGTTTGTCATCCCTTCGATAAAAACCATTAATCTGAGTATGCCAAAAAAGATCGAGTTTTGATGAAAACCCGCGAGATTTTTTAATCAGAATATAGTTGCAACAGTTGCCCCGCTTTTTACAGTGACCAACCCTTTTATAAGGTGGTCTGATGATTTTTTTTGCAATAAATTGAGTAAACACATCAAGTAAAACAAAGGGAAGCAAGAAAGCCCTTAGTGGCCATCTAAAAAAGCCAGGAAACCACTGCCTTGGAATCTTGCAAGGTTTTGGCTTGTGACCATCTTCTCCTGCTTGATCTAGTATTTGTTGAAGCATCTATCTTGTATACCTAAATTCTTTATTTTGCGCAAATCATTCTATCTTAATCTCGGTATTTGCTGAGTCAAGTGGGTTGTTAGCAGGGATCTTTGATCACATTTGCAGGATTGCTCCAAATTTCAACTATTGAATCAAATGGCCTTGCTTTTGCAGCGCCAAAAGTTTTATTGATTAGGCCAAGCCTAATTGTCACACCTGCAGTCACCTCTAATTCATGACTCACGGCAATGTATTTTAGTTTTGAAACGGAAGCGCTTATAGGTCTTTTTAAAAGTGATGAAATGCAGTCTGCTTTAAATCCGGTTTCGATATGGATAGCACCTTCTGCTTTTACAAGTTTTCCTTTTAATACAGGCCCAATTCTTAAAATGGAGCCGCTGACAGTGCCATCACCTTCTGTTTTTGGTGCATTAAATTTTAGTTCGCCTTTCATTCTTGCTGTAAATTCGTAAGATTTGCTACTGCAGGTCCAATCAAGTAAAGAACCAGGAAAACTATTTAATAAACCGGCAAAAAGAGCTGACAAAAATTTATTTCCATGAATAGTTATGTGATTAAGCATAAGGCTTTCTGGGCTCTCTTGGTTACTTAAGGGGATCGAAGTAAATTTTTGTAGTCTCTCTTTTAAATTAGCAATTTTTGCAGTCACTCTTATAGCCTCTTCATCAGCTTTCTCAAGATCAATATCACTTTTAAGTTCCAGCGATGTTAACTTTAAACGCTCTAAAGCGGTTGTATATGTTTCGCTTAATTGTTTGTTTCGTTTTTTTCTTTTGGGTCCATAAAACTTTGAAGCTAATGAGGTCTGTTCTTTTTGCAGGTGATTTAGTTGATCTCTAAATGTTTGGTACGTTTTTATAAGAGGAAGTATTTCAACGCAAGAGTTGATTTGAGATTGTACAACACTGATTGTAAAGCTCCTTAATATTCTAGCGATTCTAGGTTTATTGATCTGGGTGCTCAATTTACTTTCAATTTGTTTACGCGAAGGTGGGGCTTTTGTCCGAAAAATTGAAGTAATGCATGCTAGGACTTTTGCTACAATTGACACGATTATATTATTCAAATAAATTATTTTTGATGCAGCAATCGCTAGTGGATATATGATCCCATCAAACCGATCAATAGCAACTAAAAGCATGAGTAAAACCTCGTATTTTCTTTACCGATATTTAATATATTCTATAAAAATTTTAAAAAAAAGAGATAACTTAAAGTCTCTCGTACTTCATCTGTGTTGCAGCCGTTAGTCAATTGAGTATGTAAAAATATCACTATCTATATATTCACAATTTCTTTATATTTTTTGTTAAAAAAAGGGATTCAATATATGCATCGCGTTGATAATAATAGACGTCATGGACTCACTTCTGATCCAATGAGACACAAAAGTGGGCGTTATAATCGGGGGCCGAGCAAATCAAATGCGGCATTTCTTGCAGCAGCCATCTTTGGAGGTGCATTTACGCCCGCTCAAAGACAACCTGAAATTTTTAGAGAGGAAGGCAGATACTTCAGAAATCCTCTTAGGGATGATTCAAGCGAATGCTTTCCAGGATTATTTGAGCCGTATTCAGATATCTCTATGGATGTAACTGCCAATCAATTTGTTGCTAAAGCAACTGAAATTTGCCCTCGTAGAAAGCGATTAACGCGTGAGGAGATTTTTAAGAGAGCAGCTGATATTAGAACAGCCGTATTTAATGGGGACTTACTAAAGCTAAAATTGTTGCTTTTAGGTCCGGGTAGCGACCCATCGAGTGAATGGCGAATCGCTTTAAAAATGGCTATTGCTATGGGAAATGAGAATATCATTAATTTCCTCTTATTTGATGAACAATTAATTCCACACCGTCTCAGCAATAAAGAAAAAGACGCTTCTGGCAAAGTCATGCTTGAGTATGCTATCAATATTGCGACAGAGCACGGTCATCAAAAAATTGTCCCGCTTCTTCTTAAATGCCCGGAAATTAGACATATTGATCACGCTATTAAAACTGCTGCTTTTCATGGTCACGAGGATCTTCTAAAACTACTGCTAGCGGATAAAAGAATTTCAGACGTAGTTCATAGCAAATCAGCAAATGTTTTTTCAGAAGCATTTTCAGAAGCAGTCAGGGGAAACCAAAAAAGTATAGTGCGTTTCTTTCATAAAAGTCCCTATATGGAATATGTTGGAAAAGATACTGTTAGAGGGGTTATTGATGTTGAGTATCCTCGATTGAGGGCCACTCATCAATTGAAGTCGGATGCTACCCATGGATATGTCCTTATTTCAAGTGAAAAGCGGTTGCCCGTAGATTATGAATTACATTCCTACTTAAGGGGAATCAGTCATGAATTGAATGAAGTTGCTTTGAGAGAAGAGGCTAGACTGCTTCAGACTCAAGCAATTATTGGAATCACTGGTGTTGCGCTCCTATGCTTATACATGAGAAATCGACATCGAAGAAAGTAAATTACAAACCACTTATCTCTTGTATGATTAAGACCCTAAATTATTTTTAACACTCTATCGGTAAGTAAAAAACTTTATAATTTTGATTACTGAATTTATGACGGAAATTCTTCGTAATCATAGATATTAAACAGGCACAAAGGTTATAATTGGTATTTTATACTTCATTAATTTTGAATTAATAGGTTTAGCTGTAGAGACACTTTTTATTTGCATAAGCGTTAGTGTTATCGATGCGAATTTAAAAGGCTTTAAATTAATCATTTGTGTGTAGTTTATGCAAAGATAGCGTCTAAATTAGGTGAATAATAAAGGTTTTTGATGATTAAATACTGTGCTTCTGTCTATAAAACCAAACGTTGGAAAACAAGAGAAGTCATGGTGGGGAATATTGGGGTTGGAGGAAACAATCCTATCCGCATCCAATCAATGACAACATCAAACACCCGGGATATTGAAGCTACGATCGAGCAGATTATTAGACTCGCGGATGCTGGGTGTGAAATTGCCAGAGTTACTGTCCAGGGAATCAAAGAGGCTCTTGCTTGCGAAGGTATTAAAAATGGATTGCTTCAGCGGGGATATACAATTCCTCTTGTTGCTGATATACATTTTTTTCCTGCAGCTGCTATGAGCGTCGTTGATTTTGTCGATAAAGTTCGGGTGAATCCAGGCAATTTTGTTGATAAAAGAGCCTCATTTAAAACAATTGAGTATGATGAGGATTCCTATGCAAAAGAAGTAGAAAAAATTAAAGAAAAATTTACTCCTTTAGTAGAAAAGTGCAAAAAGCTCAAGCGCTCCATGAGGATTGGTACTAACCACGGCTCTCTTTCCGATCGCATTATGAATCGTTATGGGGACACTCCAAGAGGGATGGTAGAATCAGCTTTGGAATTTGCTAGAGTTTGCCGTCAAAATGATTATCACGATTTTATATTTTCTATGAAGTCGTCTAACCCTCAAGTCATGATTCTAGCTTACAGGCTTTTGGTAGCAGAAATGATGGCACTTGGTTGGGACTATCCACTTCATTTGGGTGTAACCGAAGCCGGGGAGGGGGAGGATGGACGAATCAAATCAGCTATGGGAATAGGTTCTCTTCTTCTTGATGGTATAGGTGACACGATTCGGGTTTCCTTAACAGAAGATGCATGGAATGAAATTGATCCTTGTAAGCGCCTAATTGCTTTCGCAAAATGTTATGAGGGGCAAGGAGTAGAGCCATTCATAGAAGATTACCGCAATATTGAAGCAATTGAGCGGCGCTCAGTGATTTTGCCAAAAAACTTTTCTATGCATCGTGATGGTACTGTAATGTCAGGCGCTTCATCAAATGATCTTAAAGACCCTGATTTTTATAAGAAATTGGGGTGCGACACGCAAATGGGTCACCCTAAACTTAAAACATCCACTGCAGATTGTATTGTCCTTTCTGAAAAATTTAGTTCGCCGCAAATCATCCAAACGATAAAAGACTTAAAAGATCTAGGAGTTGGTATTTTATCAAAGGATCCAGAAGCCAATGAGATGCCTTTACTGCCGCTAGAGAAAGCTTTGTTAACGCACATTCAACAATGTAATCACGATCGCTTTGCTACTTTTTTAATGAAAAAATCACAAGTCGCAGTAATTATAAAAGATGAACTCTGCAATCAGTGGAATTGTATAGAGGAGATTAAACCAACCCTTATATTTCTCTCTCCAACCACAAACAGACTGCATTATTCTAGGCAGTTTTTCGAATGGCTTCAAAAAAGAAAGATTCAAATTCCTGTGATTCTAAACTTTGCGTACGAATGTACAAAAGAGGATTTAATTATTCAAGCTGCTGCTGAATATGGAGCCCTTTTCTGTGATGGACTTGGGGATGGCATTTTGATTGAGGGGCCTTATGATATTGAATTCCTTCGCAACTTAAGTTTCAATATTTTGCAGGCAGCCAGAATGAGAACCTCAAAAACAGATTTTATTTCTTGTCCTAGTTGCGGACGTACGTTGTTTGATCTTCAAGAAGTTTCTAAAAAAATTCGCTTGCGAACCTCTCATCTTCCAGGAGTAAAAATTGCTATCATGGGTTGTATTGTAAATGGCCCCGGTGAAATGGCAGATGCAGACTTTGGCTATGTTGGGTCTAAACCCGGTATGATCGATCTTTATGTGGGTAAAGTTTGTGTTGAAAAAGACATTAACTTTGCTGATGCTGATGACCGTCTCGTTGAGCTTATAAAAAAACACGGCCGCTGGATTGAGCCAAGATCCTAAGCAGCCAAAATCTAAAAGGATTAGTTATTTTTTGAATCTTTCTCCATGTATATGCAATAAGGAAAAATCTATTGTAAATTTATCAAGTTATTAGTAAGATACTTACAAAATTAAAATTATGACAGGAGTTGTTTATGGAATCAGTAGGTTCATCTAGAATGCAGGCGCTTACTTTGTGCACGATGCAAGCTGTCCTTTCTTTAGATCTTGAGTTTTCAGGCGGAGCAGGAGCGTGCGTAGGAGGAGCAGGAGCGTGCGCAGGAGGAGCAGGAGGAGCAGGAGGAGCAGGAGGAGCGGGAGGAGCGGGAGGAGCGGGTGTGTGCGCAGGAGCAGCAGCAGGAACTTTTAAAAGAGAAGTAGGTGAAGTGCAATTTGAATCACCCCATGAATCTTTAAAAAAATTTTTTGTTGCTATTAGGTCAAATCGTATTGATAAACTTGATTCTTTTATTGGAAGCCCTCATATAACATCAAAGAAAGGATTTAACGGCTTACAGATTGCAGCTCAAAAAGGCTTGGCTGAAAGCCTTAAGTGGTGCATCCAACATGGAATCGGCAGAAGAGGAATTGATAAGACAGAGCGCAAACTTAATGAAACTGCACTTATGATGGCATGCAAGGCTGGAGCAGCAGGCTCTGATAAATCGCAAAGAGTTTTGTGCGTGCAGCTTTTGCTACTTGCGGGTGCTGACATAAAGTTAAAAAATACAGATGGTAATACAGCTCTTCATTTAGCGCTTCTATCAGACGCTGTAGATATTGTAGCATTACTTTGTAGCCTTCCTCCAACTCTTAGATCTTATTTATTTTCAATTGGAAATAAAGAGGGTCAAACTGCATATGATCTAGTACGTCTTGAAACTACGTCTTCTTTAATAAAAAATTCGTTTAATAATGCGCTTAAAGGTCTGCCACCAGCTGTTGATGTGCCTATTAATCTAGATGAACTTAGAAGTGTTATAGACCCAAGTGTTCCAACTCTTGTGTTTGGGTCTAAAATAGAAGGTCCCAAACTTTATATAACTTTAAGAAAGAAGAAAGATTCTGCTATAGGTGTCGATGTTCCTATAGGAGATTATTTAGCCTCAGCAGCTAGACGTGGGGATATTGGCACTTTAACTAGATTTGCATCATATCTTGATAGGGTTGATGAGGATGGTCGCAATGTTTTTATGTCTGCTTGCGCAGCAAGACAGTCAAAGGTTCTAGAGTGGCTTTTTGAAAATTTTGAGCAAGCAACAAAAGTCAATCTTGTGGATGCATTAAACCAACCGGATGATTATCTGTGCACATCTGCTCACTTTGCAGCTTCAGGTGGAAAACTTGTGACGCAGGGAGACTCTTTGTGCATGGAATTATTGATCGAAAAAGGTGCTGATATCAATATACTTGACAATGGAGGTTATGCGCCTTTGCATATTGCCGCTCAGAATCTTTATCCAAAGATTCTCCGTGTACTAGTCGCTAGGCCAGATTGCAAGCTGGAGGTATATGTTGATGGTAAAAATGCACTCGGGCTTGCAAGAGGTTCTCGAAATCTCCTAAACGAGGCAGATTTCATAGAAATTCAATCAATTCTGGAAAAACCTTTGGCCCGAGTAGTACAGGATAATTCCTATAGAGATCAAATTGTAGCACTTGATGCATTAATAAGTACTGTTAAGCCAGATTGCCAGGAAAACATGGCATTTCTAGTTCTTCTGCAGATTAGACGAGATAAACTTGTTCTTGAACAACGCCGTTTAAAAGTTGCTTAATGATACTTTATGGCTAGACTTGAAGACTCCCTTTAAGTCTAGCCCATACAGAGTCTAGATTAGAGTCAGTTCATAATAATGATTATTTTGAAATCTGCGTCTATGTAAATTACTCATAATAAAACTGTTAGGTTTATTATGATGTAAAGAAAAATATTTATCCTATTCATTAATAGACTGTTGTGTAGAAATTGTGTATAATTAGTGTTTAATATCCTGGATGAATTAAATATGATGTCAGTCACAACTTTTACATCTGCTTGCTTTCGAGTTGCTTCCCTTATGACAGATCCCCTTTGCAAGGCCCATGAATACTATAAACTTACATCCGTTACAAAACAGATGCACGTTGACTCAAGCTGGGCTATAAATAATGGTCGTAATCTACTCTTATTAATAAAATCGATTATTCTTGCCGCTTTAGCGCTACTAGGAACTCCTATAGGAGTTTCTTTAAGATTCATTGGAAATCGCATTCAAGCTAAACCTTTTATTTATTGGCAAGGGGGGGCTTCCGAAGGGAAAGTATAATAGCCATTAGGGTCAGGTTTTCTCGAACTTAATGTGGTGAATTTTTTGGTAAATATTCATAGTTAACTTATAGTCAGTGTAAAAATGGTGGTTTATGGAAGTAGTTAGCAGCAGGTTTTCAAGCTCATATTTCGAAGGTGGAGGTATATACAACAGGTTTTTTAATACCAACTTGTATTTAAAGACAGTAGTTCAGCTTCTAATAAGTAATATTGGAACAAAGTATGTTTATCATTTTCAGGATCAATTAAACTTACTAGCTTTTAATTTTTGTAAAAATCAAAATAAACCTGGTGGTGTTCTAGATGATAAAATTCAGGCTCTTTTTTTTCGGTTTGTTTCAAGAAGGCTAGGATTCAATATTCCAAAAGAAGAATTTACACGTTCAGCATATTTTATGCAGTGGCTTAAACGGCGTGATAAAGCAGACGAATTGGCTATATTTGAATCGGAATACCCTAAAATTCTTAAGGAAATTAAAGCCATGCAAAAAGAGGGCCCTGAAATAGAAATGCCACTTCCTTTTGTATTGGCGCTACTGTTTGAGTTAATTTATGATAAGATTTGTGTTGTAGATAAGACACTAATGCCAACTATTGATATCATAAACGAATTTTTTCACAAGATTGAAGATCTTGAAAAAATTAGATGGACAACTAGTGGAAAAATTTTTTTTCAGAGCTCTCATAAAAAAGATTACATGTCTTTAGAGAAATACGTAGGAACGCCATTTATTTTTCCTTTCGTAATTAGCGCAATTGAGAAAAGACTTAAGGATGTTTGGGGCGATAAAGTCTTTGATTTTTTAGGTAGAATGCCAATTTTTGGATGGGATAATTCTGCAGGAATTCGCGCAATTGAAATTATTAACTTTGAAGATTTAGTAAGTGATCCAGAATATGGATTTACTCCACTTGTTGAGGATGGGTTATTTAGGCCCTTCCATGGCACACGAAGTTTAGATAAAATTCGAGAGGGTATTTCTAGAAAAGACCCTGATATTATCTCATTTTTCAAAAAAGATAAAGCAAATCCATATCTTTGCGGAGAAGGACTGTATCTTGCTAATAGACAGCTTGCTGCTAAGTATTCTGCCATCTTTACGGGCCCTATGAAAGTTAATAATGAAAAACATGGGATTCTTCGTCTTACCGTGAATATGAAGCCTAAAGAAAAAATTGGATGGGGCTTAAATGAGATTAATTATCGTAGATTTGTTGAATTAATTCATAAAATCTATATACATGCTTATTTAGAATTATGTGAATGTATTGATGTTGATCTTGGGGTAGATCATGGGAATCTTACAAATTATGGAGCAACATCTATAGTAAGACAGGTTTTAAAAATCAGTGGATTGGCTTTTAAACACTTTCAAGGGGGCTGTTGTTTTGTCTCATTTTTAGGAACAGATAGGACTATGAGAAGTGAAGGGTATCTAACAATTGATAGAATTTATACTCCTAGGCAGTTTGCGAAGGAAGGAGAGTCTCGCAAAAGAGACCAAAAGGTTTATAATCAATTAGGACAAGGCCAATTTAAGTTTGAAGTGCGACACTAAAAAACTAGAAAGCTCTGTTATAAAGGATCTCCGAAAGAGGAACCTCTCTAAGTAGCATGCCTATTGAATGAGCTTATATTAGTTTTTAATTTGATCAAGAACAAATGGCCAAATGATGGCTTAATCTCTATAGTGAATTTTTGAAACACAACACTAAAGAGATCATATGCCCAAGAGCTACCATCACCTGGCTTACGAACAACGATGCCAGATTTATATTTTAAAACAAAGAGGAGATTCTAATGCACAAATTGCTAAGGAATTGCGTATCTATAGATCAACCGTATACAGAGAGTTAGAAAAAAATACTGGAAAAAGAGGTTATCGATCTAAACAAGCTGATAATAAAAGTAAAGAACGTCGCAAACAAGCAAGTAGTCGTAAACACAAAATGACAAAAGAGCTAATTGAACTTATTGAAGAAAAACTTTCTCTTCAATGGAGTCCTGAACAAATATCAGGGTGGATAAAAAAGAGCACAAATCTTTCCAGCATTAGTCATGAGGCAATTTATAACCACATTTGGCAAGACTGGAGTAAAGGAGGAAGTCTCTTTAAAAACCTAAGACATCGCAGAAAATTGTCTAATAGAAAAAATGTTTGGAAATCAGGTAAAGGATGTCTTCATAACAGGGTTGATATAGATCAACGTCCTCCGATTGTAGAAGAAAAAAGTCGATTAGGCGATTGGGAAATTGATACCATTAATGGAAGTAAAGGTGGAGAAGTAATTGTAACGATGGTGGAAAGGAAATCAAAACTAACTAAAATTATTAAAACTCCAAATAAAACTGCTGATGAAGTTCGTAATGCATTAATAAAAAAGCTACATCCGATTAAAAATAATGTGCTTACTATTACATCTGACAATGGGAGAGAATTTGCTCATCATGAACAAATAAGCAAACTTTTAGAAGCAGATTTTTTCTTTGCAAAACCGTATCATTCCTGGGAGCGCGGATTAAATGAACATACAAATGGTTTACTTCGACAATATTTTCCAAAAGGTAAATCTTTTATAAATCAAGATCAAAAAAAACTCGATGATGTAGAGATGTTGCTTAATAATAGGCCTAGAAAAATCTTGGAATATAGCACTCCAAATGAGGTGTTTAGCGCTCTGATGGTTGATTAGTAGTTGCATTTATTTTTAAGCGGGGGATACTCCCCCCCCTACCCCCCCGCCAGGGGTTTTCCCCCCCGCACCCCCAATGGAGCGCCTTCATTTAAAGGGTTCGCCCTTTTAAAACTCTTATTTGCATATATAAACAATATTTAGCCTATCACACTCATTATAAAAATGATATTATGAAAGAATATATAGAGAACCGTGATGTTCTAAGGTTGATGTAATGTATTGTCGCACTTCAGAATTGAATCGGCGCAAGTCATTCCCTTAGCAGCGTATAGTAATCCTTCTGATGTTACCGAGGAATTTCTTGAGCAGGTATCTTGGGAGATTGAAAACATATGTGATTCTCCTGATGATAAAGTAGCTCATGCCGAAGGCGGCGCTGGCGGTGGAGGAGCAGCAGGTGCAGGGCACTCAGGCGGTGGAGGAGCAGCAGGTGCAGGTGGCCCGGGCACTGGAGAAAGCCCTTAATAACTATCTAATTATAAGCCTGCTTTTTAAATGCAAATCGATTTAATTTCAGAGGCTGCTCCTCTTAATGAGATTGTTGGGGTTCGGGGTGGCCCTGTGCGGAAGGTATTTGCAATTTGTATATTTAGATTTTGAAAAAAAGTCATCCCAGTTGAAAATGAGGTGGGAGCGATTATGCTCCCTATAAGACTAGATATAATCCGCCAAAAATGATCTCGGTTTTCTGAAGTTGTAGAGGAAAGTGTGTTTTTCATTATAACTGCTAATTCGGAAAGAATTATTCCAGCTGTTGCTGTTTCATCTTCTGGAGTAATAATTATATTAAAAGAAAGGGGGTTTTCATAATATTTATCCTGAATTTGCTCATATGTTGGATCAGGAATGCTCGTAGATACTTCTGAATTTATTAAATGCCTAATTCTTGGGGAAAGGTAATCTAGTGTTGCTTTGGAGCATATATTACCCAAGGGCATGCAGGTAGAAGAAGCGCTGATTTTTGCAGAATAATCTCCTGATATGGGATTATTGAAAATAACAATTTTGTTTGGCTTTAAATTTCCATAGATTAAGTCATTTTCATGAAGTTCTGCAATTCCTGTTAAAGTGTCAGAGCAAATTTGTAAAAATTGAGGAAATGTTATTTTGTCATGACTTTGAGCAAAATCAAAACCGTTAATTCCTGCCGGAGGTGCAATATGGAGCTCTTTAATATGATTATCACTTGTTTGAAATGAGAATCGCTCTCCTGGGCATTCGACACAGGTTAAATCACGCAATCGTTCCATAGCCCATCTGTCACATGATTCCATTTTTGAACGCATGTCTGTGCAAATAACCACTTGCTGAGCTATAAATTGATTAGGGCGTGAAGAGGTTATTTCCCATCCATATTTCTTCTTTATAAAAGAGTCTTGCACTTCTAAAGTTGTTTTAGACTTTCTGTTAAGTATAACAATCCATCTCCCTTCACTGAGGCACTTAATTGAATTGGGACAGGAGGGGTTATCTAATCCGGATGCCTGTTTTATGTAAGCTGCTGAATCATTAAAATAAATCTTTTTGGTAGAAGCAAGGGTTGCATGTTTAAAAAGTTTGAGGATCTGCGCAAGAATATATTCAAACTCTAAGGCTTTTTTTGGGTATCTTCCCCCTTCTATTCTCATTGAAAAACCTCTAGTTGTTTCATACGTTTTTTCTAATGAAATCTGAATAGGGCGTTTTTTTGATACTAAATCAGTTAATTTTCGCTTTACTCCTATTAAACATGTTTTTGGCAGGGGAGGAGGGGTTTCTTCCGCTGCTAATTTCAGAATTTTTTCATGCATTTTTTGATGAAAATCACTGCTTGTAAAACTTTCGGAATCTGCTCTAAACCCTGTAAGTTCAAAGATCATGCTCCAAAACAATTCCATTTCTTCTGGGCTACCTTTTGATTTTGGTAACGAAAGCGCAATATCTGCAAAAACAAGTCCTAAGCTTTGTAGAATAGCCTCATAAGATGATGTGAAAGCTGCTGATTCTAGGTGTCTTGAGTAAGCTTCTTTGATTTCTTCAATTGACGGATTTGTATGCGTTTCTAGGATTTTTCGAAATAAAATATATCTGTGCAGAGAGGAAAGGTATTTGAAATTTTGCTCTTTGATGTGATCTCCAATTTTGCCAACACTACTAAGATCGCAAAACTTCGCAAAATATTTCCCATCTTGATGATAAATAAGTATGTTGTCTGGTTTTAAATCACCATGAAGGAGGCTATAGTTTAAAAGATTCATCGCCCCTGTTGTTAAATCCAAAAAAAGCAAAGCTAGTTGAGTGAAACTGGGTGTTTTATGAAGACGTGGAAGTTGGGAAGCATCGCAGAGAGCTAAGGGAGCATGGTGGAATTTTTTATAGGTTCCTTTGCTTGTTTCATGAAAATATATACTTTGAGATTCAATTCCTCTTAACTCTTTAGGTAGAAGATCAAGGTAATTTATAAAAAAACGGCTTGTTTTATCATGTTTATCCTTCGCGCAACCAATTTTCTTGGTGGATATTCGGTAGCTTGCATCAAGATGTATGAGCCATCCCTTTTTAACTTTTTTATAAACACCTTCTCCTATCAGTGTGGTTGGGTCTTTTCTGTCTAGTGTAAGAATGAAGGAGGATGAATTTAACTTTCTGATGGAGTGGGGAAGTTCTTGTTTAGGCAGGTCTTGTGGCTCTACAGGTCCATTTTTTGCGCATGCAACAAACCCAGGGTCAGAAAGATAAATTTTTTGAAAGCAAGAGGGTTGACAAAACCAGTCAAAAGCAAAAGCAGCTATTTCTAATACCCGCATTGGGATTTCTCTAGAATCAAAAAGACTGAATTTTAAGTCAAGTTTACCAAAATGTTTTAAATGAACTAGACCAGATTTAGGGGGGTCAAGCCGAGAGGCATCAGTCGAACCATATGGAGAAAGCATAAAAAACTCTTAATTTAAATAGGTTGATATAAATTTTTATTATTTGGCTTACTATCAACTTTTTTTGCGCCAAAATTTTACGGAAACTCTTTGAGGTTTGATTTTTTCTTAGAGCCTGTATAATACCTATGATTGAGATGCTTTGCTGCTATAAATTCGCTATAAAATCGTGAAAATTTTTCACAATATTATTTAATATTACGAAGAATTTTCACGAATTTCTAGCGGATTTTAGCAAACAAATCATAGGGTCAGAGATATTAAACAGGCTATTAGCAATCAAAAATATTAGATAAGTCAAGAAAATAATTCAAGCAGTTTAAAGCAATTGTCAAGGAATTAACTATTAAATTTTATTTTTTAATTTTCGGTGCCCTGATAAGGAATCAATCAGGGTCAAATAATAATGTATAGCAAACAAATCATCTCAATCATAGGTATTATAAAGGCTCTAAGCTAAAGGTGGGCACATGCGTTTTTTTGGATACATGCAATTTTTTTTAATTATACTTTTTGCGACTTCTTTTGCTCAAGAAATTCCAGCTCCTTCTTGCCCTGTAATTTTAAATTACATAGATAAAAATTTACCCAATTATGGAATTTTAAAAAGGTCTAATGGATTTGTGTACGTTGACCTAGATGATGAATACGTCCACGCGCTGATCACATTCATTCAACAAGACGGATTTCAAGAACCTCCCTACTTTGGAGATGCCGGTTTAGTTGGTGCCCATATAACCGTTATGTATCCTGAGGAGACAGCAAAATATGGCATTAAGGATATGAAGGAGTGTGGAGAGATGGTTTTCTTTGTTCCTAAAAAATGTCAGGTAGTTCATCCTCCCAGATGGAAAGAAATTGATGAAGTGTATTTCATTGTTGTGGATGCTCCGCAGCTTGATAAGATCAGAGAAAAATATGGATTGCCAAAACAAGAGTATGATTTCCATATCACTATCGGCGTAAAACCCAAAATGGTAAAATCCTTCCCACTGTTTAGGAATGTCTTGGGGTCTTCCCCATCATCCATTAGATGTTCGGCAAGGAAGGGGTCATAAAAGAATCAGAACTGATTCCTTCGCTTTATACTGCTCGTGATTCAAAACTTGGTTTTTTCTTCGTTGTAAATGCCCATATTTAAATTTACCTCGGGCTTATCTAGTGCGAATAGCACT